>CALAUG010000033.1 GCA_937892155.1 uncultured Bacteroidales bacterium
CAGCGATATTCCAGTAGACGGCTCAACAAAAATGCCAGATGTTCTTATGGAATCAATCGAGCCATTTAACTGCAAAGAGGCTGTAGATTTCCAGACAGCATATCTTGCAGGATATCTTGCAGATAAATACGAAGTCAGCCAAAGGACGATTTATAGATACATAGAAAGTTTGGAATTAGCGGGTGTTCCCCTTTATACAAACCGTGGAAACGGCGGTGGAATATCCATAGTTGATACTTACAGATTTACTTCAACTTTTATGACGGTTAAAGAATTTGAGCAGATTATAGACGTTTTATCAAGTTTTAACGACAGTGTAAGCAACAAAGTTTTAGACGGGGCTATTATAAAGCTTAAAGCCAACTTAAAGAACGAATACAGTGGATTTGATATTAAAAGCGGAAACTTAATTATTGACGGTGGACCTTGGGGTGATACAAGCGGATATAAAAGTAAGTTACTAATTATACAAAAAAGTATTGAAGAAAATAAAAAACTTGCAATAAAGAATGCATTACAGCTCTGTTATGTATTTAGAAATAATATTTGTCATGGAAAAAAAGGTTTGGATGATTTAACAGAAGGAACGTATACAAAAGATTTTAATACAATTTCTGATTTTTTAATTGAACTTATGAAGTTTATGAAAGAACATGGAAATACATATTGATTTTCCGGGTTTTTCCGTATATAATCAAAGATACCCAAGAAAAAAGAGAGGTAGTATTATGAAAAAAATCGTCAGCACAGTTCTCATTCTTACTCTTGTTGTTTGCGCTTTTGCCGCCTGCGGCGTTAAGCCCGCGAAAGCGATCATCGGCACATGGGAAGGAACCAAGGATCTTTTGATCGGTGAAGCAAAATATACCTTCACATTCAATGAAGAGGGAAAAGGCACCATGTCCACTCCTACCACAAGCTTAGGCGTTGAAATGACCTATACCATTGAGGAGGATGTTCTTACGATCAGCACAACGGTTCTCGGTATATCCAATTCCAATACATATACCGTTGCGTTTGAGGATAACAAGCTGATCCTTACCAGCGGAGACGAGGTCATTACTCTTACGAAGCAGGCTGCCTGAAGCAACGGCTGACAGCATTTCAAGAAACAAGGAACGGTTTTTATGCCGTTCCTTTTCTTTTTTCCCTCTAAATTTTTCTAATGATTGTATTTTCTAAAAAAATGAGGATTCAAATTTTCATCAAAATAATGTTTTTGTTTTATCCAAATAAAACCTTCATCTTTGCTAATTATCGCGACATCAATTGGACCTCCTACATCTTCCATTGAGGATGTCATCTTCTTTTTAAGATTTGTTAGATTTATAAAACTCTCCGCTAATTTTGCTATTTCGTCATAAGACATACCTTCTAAACTATCGTAAAGTCCAGTTAGATGTTTATCTTGTATATAGAGATTAAGATTTTGTTTCCAATATTGAAGTAAACTATTTTTAAATTCATCTAATTTTAGGTTGTTTGACTCCCGTTCAACCACTTGTTGCACAATATTTCTTATTTGTTCATCATTTGATGTATTGAAGTATGTAAATGATAGTCCTTCTGATATTTTTTTCTGGATTTCGGTAAGTAGCTTTTTCTGATTTATATCTATGGCTTTATCTGTTACCATTTCTAAATTTTTTCTAAAATTCGGATCAATTCCTTCTATGATTGTCTGAATTGTTTGAGTTTGGGCAAAGGGCAAAATTAATGCTTTATTACGATGAGAGATTTCCCAATCTTCCGGTGAATTAATCTTACAACACAATCTATTATCAAATCCTACAGTAACGTCAAAAGAGACTATTTTTGGAAAAATATCTTGCTCTCCATAACCCACAAATACAAGTCCTGTATAGTTATTTGTAAGTTGCTCTCGTATAAAAACATTATAGATATATTTGAAAAACAGATTCTTAATTTCTTGATCTAATAATAAAGAATCTTTTATAAATAAAGAGAATGATGAATTGTCTACATATGATGTAAACGATTCATATTTATAGGAAACAAATTCTTGACTTGTTGCAAAATTCTTTTCATAATATTCATTTAATGTTTCTAGCTGATTTTTCATTGCTTGAACCAACACAGAATCAGGAATACTGCTGGTAAAGGAATTATTTTTTACGAGGAGTTTCTCACAATATGTTATTAAATCGTAATAAAGACACTTTATCACTTCATTTAAAAACTCATGTTGTTGATTATCGTCACAAAAGAAATTCTTGTTGTACAAAAACAATTTAAAATCAAAAACAAAATCTTTTAATGTATTAAAATTTTTTTTGCCCAATTGTTTGCGATATAATTTTATAATAATATCCCAAGGTGTTCCCATAAATTCAGCATTATTATATATCATAATACCAACTGGATGATATTCAGACAATCTAAATATTTTATTTGCTGAATTATAAGTTTTTATTTCTTTTGTTTGGTTAAAAAACGTTACCGCACTATCTGCCGCTATTACAGCAGCTCTTTTGTTTAAAATACCTACTAATGTTGTCATAATCTTTTTTTTCAGCAAAAAAAATTTTTTTTCGGTATGTTAAACAAAATATCACAAGTAATTATTAGCAATGAAACAAATGTTTTTTGCTTAAAAATTTATGTGTCAATAATTTATTACGTTAATAACGTTCTGGAAACTATAAATACCCCTCGCTTACTATTCAACCAACACTTACAGACAAGCTAAATTGATTAAAACGATATAGGTCTCCCATATCGTCCATGTGAGGTGTGAATGAGAGTTCCGATTTGACACCAATTTTTAACAAAACGGTCGGCTGTGGTTTCGGGAATGTTTAGCGACTGGGCTATTTCTTGGAACTGCTTACGGTCGAAGTTTGTGGGAAGATTATCTAAGAAAATCTGTTTGATTCGTGTGGATTCCTGACCAGAACAATCTTGGTTGCCATCTTTCTTGTCATTGCCAGGAAGCGAGCAGAACACTTTTTCGGTGTGCCGTAGAAGTATTTTTGCCATTGTAATGGCCGAACGAAAGTCGGCATCGGAACAAACAATCGGAGTACAGTAATTGCCAGTGTCGCACATTCGTAGCGTTGATAAAATCATAGCAATACGGAACGTGATGATTCCCAGACGACGGATGGAGCCAAGAATGTCCAAACCAAGAATTGACGCATAGTTTTGCTGAATATCCTTGAAGAACTCATTGAATTCCTTTCGTTGAGGTTCGGTGAAACAGAAACGCATCGGCTTCATTGCCTTTAGGGAATTGTAGTATTCCTCAAATTTGTGTCCCAATAATTCAAAAGAACTGTCGTCGGTGCAATCATCATCATCGGAAAACACATCGTCCCACTCCATTCGGATATTCATATAGTAGAATAAAAAACGGCTGAACAAACCATTTTCGGCATCAGGGATGAGGTTTGTTATTTGGCGTGGAGTGCCAGAAAGCAAGACCGAAAATTTTGGTTTGTCGAGTTCCACAAATTCGTTTTCCTTACGACGATTGTAGGAAATTGGCTCGTGGTGGAACGCCTTGCGAAGTCCGTCGGAGAAATTTCCGAAATCGGAATTGAACGTATTCGCAAGCGTGTCACCTTCGGTTTCAAACATTAGACCAATGCCGTCGTTGTCGTTGAGAACCTTGTACACCGATGTGGCACTACTATTGGCAGGCATAAACAATGTACGCAAGGGTGGTTCTTCGGGCTGTTCGTAGTCGTGATTTTTTCGATTGGCGACATATTCCGCCTGTTTGCGTTTATAGTCCTCGTATTCAACTTTATTGGCTTCACGCAAGTGTTTCTGAATAGGTTCGACCAACTTACGACAGAGCGACAACCGTCCTTTTCCTGCTGATGCCTGTGCAGTGATAAAAACGAATAGGTTTGGATAAACATCGCGTTTGTTGTACACGCCATAGATGTTTGGCAGACACGCAGAAAAGACGGTGATAGAGCCAAGAATGAGCAAATCGGCATCTTCGTCGGACTTGGCTTTGCCGACAATTTGGGAAAGCAGATGCGGAAGATTGTCTTTGATGAGGTTGGAGAACGTTGGCATAGGTTCTTCTTTGCCAATCGTTAAAGGGGGAAATATTGGAGATTTTGAAGAAATTGGAGATTTGGGAGTCTCTTTTTTCTGTAAATCTCCAAAATTGTCAATAATTCCAATAATGTCGGTTAGCAATTTTGGCGTTCTTGACAGAAGAATGTTAATTCCCGCTTTTTTAGCGAGAAAGAAAAGTGTTCTGATGGTGATTCCCTCTCTATTTGAGGAAAGACACCGAGAATACTGCTCGTTGGTTTCCTTTTCGGTGTAATTGTGGTAGAAACGGCTTAACCGTTGAAAGAACGGACGTCCGTTTTCGCCAAGGGCATCAACCAAAGCAAATCCAAGTTGCAGCCATTCGTTATAAGTCGGCGCAATATCGACGGCTGCCTGTTCTATACGAGAGGTAAGTTCTTCAATGGCGTTGGGAATATCGTCGTTCTTCCATTGTTGAGGGTAGAAAGGTCTTTTCATGGTTCTAACAAATGCGGATTGATAAAAACGGATTGGTCGTGTGGTAGGTAGCATGCTCGTGACACATCTTTTCCAGATGCGTCGATTTGTATTCGGTAGGTTTGCCGAATATATTTTTCCACTGCTTGAAAGTAATCCAGATGGCTTGCGTAGAAAGCGGATTTCGTGTCGCGAACTTCGATGGGAATAACCCATTTTAGGCCGTTGCCGGAAGGACTACGAAAGAGTAGCATTGTTTCAAAGTATTCGTCTTGCAACAACTTGTATCGGAGTAGTTCAACGGACATTGCGTTTTGTTCGTTCCGTGCCGTATCACATTCATACGAATACAGCCCATCAAAGTCAATGCAGAGAAGATTTGAGTGTTCGACAAGGTGTTTGTCTTTACGTTCGGAGAAAACGCCTGAGAACGTACAATAATCGAAATTGTAACATTTGAATTTCTGTGCCTGTTTCTTGTCGGTGATTTTACGCAGATTTTTTGTGTTCTGCGCAGCAGAATCACCCTTGATGTAATTGTAAATGTCGACAAGAGTGACTTCGGAATACGGATGGGTGTTGTTGATTGGAGATTTGAAAAAAGAGAATCTACTTCCTTCCATGTGGTTTTTGAAAATTTGAGTTTAATACATCTTCAATGTCCTGTCGTTTGTAATAGATTTTATTACCAAGTTTTGTATAAGGAATCACGCCACGAGTGCGTAATTCCTGTAGTGTCCGCAATGAAATATGAAGTTGCGTTGTTACATCCTGATTGTCAATCCAATTATCGGATAACTTAGTTGTTTTAGCGAAAGGACAAACAAAGGGTTGATTGTCCATTGAACTATAGTTTTAAAGGGTGTTTTTTTATATAATCGTTAGCATCGAATTGGATTTCCGAGAAAGATTTCTTTTTATCATCAAGAAGCCATTGTTCTACTTCGGATTTTAGAAAACGAATACGTCTGTTCTTTTTATAATATGGAATTTCTTTTTGTGCAATCCAATTGTATATGGTTTGTTTCGTAGGATGTTCAGGCAAGTATTTGCATAAATCATCTACAGTGAGCCAAGATTCAGAAAATTCTTTGGCGGTTTGAGTAGACTCTTGTTGAAGACTAAGGTTTGTAACCATTGTTTTAAGTTCAAGAATTTGTGAACGCATTTCATACATAAGTTGAGGAATTGCGTCAAAACTAAATTTTGTTTCTGTCATGTTTAATTATTTTAGTTTATAATTGCGGACAAGACTATGTGGTATAGTTTTATCCTAAAACGGGTGCAAAAATGCTTTGTTTTTTTTAAATATGCAAATGTTAAAATCCTTACAAAGCCCACAGAATGTACAATCTGTAGTTTTTTGAATAAATAATCATAAACTATTCTAAATAACAATAAAAAATTTCTGTAATTTTTTTTTGAAATTTTTATTATCACAAATTAAGTGTAATAGAATTTGCGGCTTTTTCTTTTTTCTGGTCAACAATGTGTGTGTAAATTTGCGTTGTGGTAATATCTCTATGACCTAACATTTTACTGATGGTATATAAATCAGTTCCGTTGGCAAGTTGTAGTGTTGCAAATGTGTGTCGAAAACAATGAAATGTGATGTTTCTTGTAATACCAGCATCTTTTAACCAGTTTTTTATACATTCGCTAGCATGTCCAGCCGTAGAAAGACCAGGAAAAACTAATTCATAGTCCTTTTTTCGTTCACCACAAATACTTCGAGCTTGTATGGAAATAGGCATATACTCAATTCCTTTTGTTTTCTTTTGTTCAAAGTGGAGTTGGACATTATCATTAGATTCAACAATTTCTTTCCACATTAGTTTATAAAGGTCGCAGTGTCTTAGTCCTGTTAAAGCAGAAAACAACGCTGCACGTTTTGTGTCTTCAGACTTACAAGGTGTATGGGCAAGTTTGTTTAATTCATCTATTGTTAGGTATTCACGTCTTGTTTCTGGTTTTTTAAATCCATCGACAAAAGCGACAATGTTGGTTGTGAAATATCCGTTGTCGAAAGCTTGGCTTAATGCGGATTTGAATAAAGAAAAATAAGTTGATTTTGTGTTGTCTGACATTTTTTTTGTGTGTCCGTATTGGTCTTTGCTCGCTTCTTGTGTTTCAAGATAGAAACGGAAATCTTTTATTAATTCAACGTTTATGTCTTTACAGGGAATAGAGTCTCTCTTTATAAAATCTATGAATATTTCTAAACTTCTTTTCCAATGGAAGGCAGAAGTTTCGGAGTTTGAAATACTTTTTCTTTTGATGATTTCTCGAAAGAAGTCAATGAAGTCAGTTTCTAATTTTTGATTTTGTTCACGTTGTCTAATGTCGGCATCGCTATACAAATCTTGATTGTCATATTCGTGTTGACGAATGTTTTTTATACCATCTGCATAGATACAGGCTTGTTGATCTTTTTCGTATTTACATTGTATTATACCAGATGAGTCTCTTTTGGGTTGAAATGACTTTTTGCCGTTTGAATCGGTTCTTGCAATGTTCTTTTTGTCCCAAATAGGAGAGGTGATGGTTCGTTTTAAATATTCACGGACCCGAATCATTTTATGTTTTTGTATGTCGTACACTGGATATGCTTCAATATAAAGATACCATTCGTCTTTGAAATCGTTTTTTCTAAGTTTTACAGAAACTTTCGTCTTGGTGAATTGCTTTTTCATGGTGTGTGTTTAATTTAATTTGTTGGTTGGATTGAATATTTTGTCGATTTCTATACGAGGTACAAATACATGAAATCCTCTTTTACAAGTTGGGATACTATTGCTGTCAACTGCTTTTTTAACAACTTTGAAATCGAATTTGTATTTACTGCAAACTTCTTGCATAGTATAACAATCTCTTTCGTCAAAGAAATATGCTTTAGGCGTGTTCAGTTCTGTTTTGTCCTCTGCTAATGATAGTTGTTCAATAGGGGAAACCTTTTTTTCTAATTCAGTTCGGCAAATGCGAATGATTTTTCCAGAAGTTAATACCTTAATTTTACCAAGTCTTATTTGGCGGTATAATGCAGTTCGGGATATATTATAGAGTTTACATACTTCACTTACAGTAAAGAATTCTTTCTCTTTAAATTCTTTTGCTATTTTCTGTTGGTGGAGTTGCTCTTGTTCATTTTTCTTTTTTTTGTAAATAAATTTTACTGAACAATTTTCACTACAACATCTTGTATTAACTCGGTGGGCTATAAAAGTTTTGCCACAATATGCACAGAATTTTTCTATATTCATAGTTTTATATAATATATTGATATATAGTTTGTTATTTTGCTTTTTGTAAACATTTATTAAAAATATTGTTGTGGTACTAATATGGTACAAATATAATAGTTTTTATTTATGATTAAGTATATTTGTTTATAAAACTTCATAAAATAAAAAAGGTGTAAATCGTTGATTTACACCTTTTAATATAAAATACTATAAATACGTAAAACGGAATTTTTCGTGTTCTATTTATCCCTCACATACACTCTCACGGTGCTGCCGTTAAAGTTGAAATTCTTTCTCAATTGATTTTCCAAATAGCGTTTGTAAGCGTCTTTCACATATTTAGAGTTGCTACCAAAGAAAACGAATGCTGGATATGGAGTAGGTAGTTGAGTTACATATTTGATTTTTATGTTTTTACCTTTGACGGCTGGTGGCGAGAATCTGTCGATTGCTTCGAGCATAATTTCGTTCAAACGTGCTGTTTGTATGCGTCGTTTACGGTTTTCATATACTTCGCGTATTTTCTCCAAAATCTTTTGAATACGTTGCTTTTCAATTACCGAAGTAAAGATGATTGGAACATCGGTAAAAGGAGCAATTTTTTGACGAATCGCATCTTCAAATTCTTTTGCGGTATTGGTTGATTTGTCAATCAAATCCCATTTGTTAATACAAATAACTACGCCTTTATTGTTCTTCACAATCAAACGTAAGATATTCATATCTTGTGATTCAATGCCATCTTGTGCATCAATCATAAGTACGCATACATCGGCTTGTTCCAATGCGCGAATGGAGCGAAGAACAGAGTAAAATTCAAGATCTTCGTTTACTTTTTCTTTCTTGCGTAACCCAGCCGTATCAATGAAATAATAATCGTAACCAAATTTATTGAAACGGGTTCCGATTGAATCTCTTGTAGTACCAGCAACTGGAGTTACTATATGTTGATCTTCGCCAATAAGTGCGTTGATGAATGACGATTTCCCCACATTCGGACGTCCAACAACGGCAATGTGCGGAATTATATCTTCTTCTTTGTCTTCTACCTTTGGCTTTTCTGGTGGCAATTTCGCAATCACAGCGTCAAGCAAATCACCTGTGCCGCTACCATTTGCAGATGAAATAGTGAAATAATCTCCTAACCCAAGAGAATAGAATTCCGTAGCATCATAAAGATATTTACCATCATCTACTTTGTTTACAACCAACACGTAAGGTTTGTTTGTACGACGAAGCATATCGGCTACGTTTGAATCCAAGTCGGTGATGCCGGTTTTTACGTCAACCATAAAAATAATGACATCGGCCTCGTTCATTGCCAAAACAACTTGTTTGCGGATTTCTTCCTCGAAAACGTCTTCAGATTTGACTGTCACACCGCCAGTGTCGATAACGGTAAATTCGCGTCCGTTCCAAACACCTTCACCATAATTTCTATCACGTGTAACGCCACTTTTGGAGTCAATAATGGCTTGTTTTTCTTCAATCAATCTATTAAAAAGTGTCGATTTTCCCACATTTGGTCGGCCGACAATTGCGATTATTCCACTCATAGTCTTAATTTTTGAGCAAATTTAAAGAAAAATATAACATAGTGGTTAAGTGAACCAAGAGTTAAGGTTTAAAGTTATGCGATAGGGATGTTATGAATAAAATTTTATCACCTTGTTCCTGACTTTTGACAACAGTAAACTGAAATCTCTAATCAATCTTAATGTTCAAAATGTCAATGTTTTTCAGGAATTTATTTTTTCTGTCGAGTATGCAGAATTCCAGAACCAAGCAGATAAGTCCAAGAATTAAAAATATCTGGAAACGTTCGTTGTAAACATTGAATTCCTGTGATTCAAAGTCTGTTTTTTCAAGTTCGTCAAGTGCTTTAAGGATAGGGGAAAAGTCTTCGCGGGAGTACACGCCACCGCCCGCTGCGGCAATTTCTTGCAACATTTGCTCGTTAAGTTTTGTCGTGACTGGACTTCCGTTTCTATCCATCATAAAATTTGTCTGTCCATATTGATTTCTTATCGGAATTGGCACTCCTGATGTCGTTCCCATACCAACTGTGTGGATTACGACGCCTTTTTCTTTGGCTTGTTGCGCCATTCCAACTGCGTCATCTTCGTGGTTTTCTCCATCACTGATTATGATGATGGTTTTGGCAGTTTTGTCGTTTCCGGAAAACGAACGCATACATTTCGAAATCGCAGCGCCAATTGCTGTTCCTTGTTTGTCGATGCTATTCGTATTGATGTTTTGTAGGAATAATTTTGATGCGCCTACATCGGTTGTCATCGGTAGTTGAATATACGCTTCGCCGGCAAATGTTATGATACTTATCTTATTCTGTTCCAGTTTGTTGATTATTCTTTGAATTGAAAATTTCGCTTTCTCAATACGGTTTGGCTTAATGTCTTCGGCAAGCATACTGTTTGAAACATCGAGGGCAATGGCTATTTCAACACCTTTTTTCTTTACGTTTTGTTTTTTTACGCCGTATTGTGGCTGTGCCCAGGCAATAATCAAAAAGATGGCTGCAAATGCAAGCAAAATGAATTTCAAATTCTTACGGAACGGAGAATAATCGGGTAGGATAACTGACAATAATTCCTTGTCTGCCAATTTGTTGAGCTGTCTTTTTGTGTAAATTCTGTACAGAACAAAAATGACAATACAGACTGCTACGCCAATTAAAGCGTATAAGTGATCGGGATATGCAAATCTGAAGTTACTTTCGTTCATTATGGGAATCGTTTACAAATAGTTTGTGACAACAAAAATTCTATGCCGAGCATCAATATTGCCAATAGGGCAAATGGAGCGAATTCTTCTTTTTTCTGTGTGAATTTATAATCTTCGATTTTTGTCTTTTCGAGCGAATCAATTGTGTTATAGATTTTTACGAGTTCGTTTTTGTTTGTTGCACGGAAATATTGGCCGTTGGTCATTTTTGCAATTTTCATCAGCGTGGATTCGTCAAAACTGTTCTGAACCATTTGCGTTCCGTATGGCGTAGGATACGGAACATCGCCTTTTTTACCAACGCCGATGGTGTAAACTCTAATACCAAATTTAGTTGCAAGTTCGGCGGCAGTAATCGGATCAATATCGCCGCTGTTGTTGTCTCCATCGGTAAGAAGAACGATGACTTTGCTGATAGCTTTGCTGTCGCGCAAACGGTTGACTGCCAATGCCAATCCCATGCCGATTGCAGTTCCGTCGGTAACCATTCCGCATTCAAGGTCGTTCAAAAGGTTGAGAAGCGTAACGTGGTCGGTTGTAAGCGGACATTGCGTAAAGCATTCGGAAGCAAAAACAACTAATCCCATTCTGTCGTACGGACGATTGTTTATGAAGTTTGCAGCAACATCTTTGGCAGCTTCCATTCTGTCCGGTTTCAAATCCATAGCGAGCATACTTGTCGATACGTCCATGGAAAGAACAATATCAACGCCGTAAGTTGTTGAATCTGAATACGTATCAACGGAAACAGGACGACAAAGTGCCACGATTAAAAACGATAGAGCCAATAGTCTGAATACAAATGGAAAATGTATCAGAAAACGTTTGGGCGAGGCTGGAATGTCTTCGATGTCTTGTAACGATGCGGTACGTATGTGGGCAAATAGGTTGGTGTGCTTCCAAATATACCAAGCAATGATAGGAATCAGCAGTAAAAACAACCAGAAGTATTCCGGGTTTTCGAAAGTGAAAAATCTGATATTTTTTAATGCTTCAATCATTGATTTATAGTTTCTTCCGTTTGGTTAACTAAATGTTTACTTTCATTTACGCAAAATAGCGATAAACCATAATGTAAGTTGCTTGTTTCTATTGTTGGTTTATGTTTTGCAAATTTCACATAATCGGCTTCTTTCAGTATTATTTGCAAGTTTTGAATTACCGACAATGGTAGCTTTCCTGTTGAAATAACTTCCTGAATGATTTCGTCTGAAGTTTTTTCAAATGTGTCAATGTCGAGTACTTCGCCAAAATATGCACGAAGAATGTCAGTCAATTCCGTGTAATAGTTTTTGAACTCATCTTTTTCGCAGAGGTTGAGTGATTTAAGTTCTTCGAGTTCTCGTAACGCTTTAATATCTGCTTTTTCTTTCTTGACAGCTTTTTTAGGAAGAATAACAGATTTTTTCTTCTTCCATAAATACCATCCGCCAAAACCCAGTAGAGCAAGTAGTAATACAATTCCAACGATGGTTAAAATCTTTGGCAGATAATCTTTAAAAGAATACTCTGGGACACGGATTGGTTTAATTGGCTTTATAACGTCCGTAGAATCCAAAACTACCGTTTGAACCGATAATTGTACTGGTGAAGACCAAATCGTGTCGTTGCCGTACAAAAACGGGCCAATTTCAAACGAGTATTCTCCTGCGTCGAAACAGGTTATCGGCATTTTTGTCTCTATTTTCCTGAATTCCTTGTCGTTTGCTTTTGTTGTGTCAAATGTGAATCCGTCAACAAATAAAATGTTGTGTGACAATTCTTTACTGAATTGAGGAAGGATAAGCGTTTTGTCTGCTTTGTATTCAATTGAAAGTGAAATGTTTTGTTGCTCTCCAATCAACATCTTATTTGTGTCGGGAACGGCTTCAATGGTAACGTCTGCACCAAATGTGTGTCCGCAAAGCAGTAAGCCGCAAATCAATGTGATATATCGAGTGTGCTTCATTTCTATCGTTTTTTGAATAATGTCATCAGTGGTTTTACGTAATCTTCATCGCTTTTGATGTGTACGTGTTCCACGCCGGATTTTGTAAATGCGTCTTCCAAGTCGAGCATACGATTCATATGGTTTTCTTCGAATGCCTGTCGTGTTGCTTTGCTGCTGGTGTCAAGCCATTGTTCACGACCAGTTTCCGAGTCGGCAATGCGTACAAGACCAATATTTGGCAGTTTTGATTCCAATTGATCGTACACGCGTATGGCAACTAAATCGTGCTTTTTGTTTGCTATGGAAAGCGCATCTTTCAATGGATGCTTGTCGTTAAAATCGGAGATGAGGAACGCTGTGCAATGGCGTTTAATCATATTTGTGAAATATTCCAATGCTAACGGAATGTCGGTTCCTTTGCTTTCTGGTTCAAATTCAAGTAATTCGCGGATAATACGGAGAATATGTTTGCGTCCTTTTTGTGGCATAATGAATTTTTCAATTTTGTCGGAAAATAGCAAAACGCCAATTTTATCGTTGTTTTGTATTGCCGAAAACGACAATGTTGCAGCCAGTTCCGTAATCATTTCACGTTTGATTCTGGTACGTGAACCAATACCTTGTGACGCACTTAAATCTATGAGTAACATTACGGTAAGTTCACGTTCTTCTTCAAAAACCTTAACGTATGGTTTGTTCAATCGGGCGGTTACGTTCCAATCAATATCACGGATTGCATCACCATAGTGATATTCGCGAACTTCGCTAAAAGCCATACCATGACCTTTGAACGAACTGTGATACTCTCCAGCAAAAATATTGTTGGAAAGACCACGCGTCTTGATCTCAATCTTACGGACTTTTTTTAGTAATTCGCTTGCTTCCATAGTTTAAATTTTACCACGCAGCATCAATATAAAACAAAGAATCTGGACTCCCAAATATTTGAATGTCAAATTTAAGACTTGGTTCTACTATAGTACTTGCATTATGTATACGGAATGAAATAGACCACGCATTATTCATTGTTAGGATTAGGGTAGTTTTTGAGTTATCTTTAAAATTAAAATCCAAAATTTTATTAGGTAAACTTATTTTCGGTATTTTAATTGTAGGTCTTTTGTTTGTACTCGATTGATTTAGAGTTCCATATAAATTGAAAGGAATTACTCTTGTAATATGTTTGTTAGTATGTTGAAGTTTATAATAATCTCGACCATTGCTACCAATTAGATATTTTACAAGTTTATTAGTAATATCTTCTTTTTTGTTTAATCTTAAGAATTCATTTTTAAAGGCGTTCAATAATGGAACGTAAACACTGTCTTCTTTATGAATTATGGAACTCCATTTTTTCCCTTTTGTTTTTAGGACAACTAGGTTGTCAAAAATTGGCTTTATTTCGTTAAAATATTTTTTTGAACATGGTGTATTCGTCCAAACTTGTCCGAAATCTAATTGTGCTGACAAGCGGGAATGTTTTAAAGCACTATGGTTATGTTTGACAGAAATACCTATTTCCCACTTAATAGAACGACGTATAATTAATACGTCTCGTACATCTCCAAGTTTTGTTGCGACACTATCAGGTTGTAATGAAATCAACAATTTATCATTCCCGTCTTCTATAATTTTAGGTTCCATTTTTATTATGGAAATTATACCTGCATTTGCAGATAATAACATCTCTTTTCGTTCTTGTGTAGTAATCTGTTTGTATTTAGTTTTTGCGATTTCTAGGCTGTCGTTTTTTTCAATTTCAATGTTTCTATATTTTGAAACAATTTCGGTTAAAGCGAGAACACAAGCATATTCATATGCTTTTCCTTTTATCGTGGAATTTATTGTTGTTGCCATTATTGTTCTAGAATTAATTTAATTTGTTTAGCTATTGCTTGGGCTAAATTGACAGGTACTGCATTACCAATCATTTTATAGCCGTCTGCAATATCTGTATAAATAAAAATAAAATCATCAGGGAAAGTTTGAATTCTTGCACATTCCCTTACCGACAACCTTCTATATTCGTCTTCATGACCAGGCTCAAATATTCTTACATTTTGTGAGATAAACTTCATTTTTGGTGCTTGTGGATGAATTGGAGCGTGCCGTCCTCCTGCTTGTATTGTAAAAGATGGCTCATTCCATGCTCTTACTCTATTCCTTGACATAAAAATAGTAGAAAAGCCACCAGTCATATATTCATGATTTGGAACTTTTAAACAATTGCCATTAGTCTTGTTGTGCTCCTTTGCCGGTATTGCCTGACATAAATCTCCAATAGCATCTTTTAAAGTTGGTTTATAATCTTGAGGAGTTGGAAATTCAAATGTTTTCTTTAAATCTTTTCTAATTCCTACAATTATTACCCTTAATCTTGTTTCTGGAACATTGTAATCGTTTGCATCTACTAATTTTAAAGAGATATTATATCCACATTCTTTAAATTGTGTTAAAAAACTTTTAAATGCTTCTGAATGTTTTGGATGCAGAATTCCAGAAACATTTTCGACAACAAAAAATTTAGGTTGTTTTTCTTTTAAAATTCTAATGTAATCCCAAAATAATTGACCTCTTTTGTCTTTTATTCCTAAACCCGCACCAGCTTCACTCCAACTTTGGCATGGCGGACCGCCAATTATTCCATCACAATCAGGGATTTCATCTGGTTTTATATCAGTAATACTACGTTTATCTAATGGTGTATTAGGGAAATTTTTTTCAAATGTAGCCCAAATGTTTTTATCAAATTCATTTGCCCATATCGTAGAAAATCCTGCATTTTCAAACCCTTTGTCAAGCCCCCCAGCTCCAGTAAAGAGTGATACAATTTTTAATTTTTCAGTCATGATTGATTTGTGATTAATTATTTTATTTAATGTTGTTTCGTTATGGAACATCTACTGCATTGACAATCTTAGTGATAATGTCTTCGGTAGAAACATTTTCGGCTTCTGCTTCGTATGTCAAACCGATTCTGTGTCGAAGAACCGAGTGGCAAACTGCACGGATATCTTCTGGAATCACGTAGCCGCGACGTTTGATGAATGCGTATGCTTTCGCTGCTTTTGCCAAACAAATTCCAGCACGTGGAGAGCAGCCAAAGCTGATTAATGGCTTTAAATCTTCCAATTTGTATTGTTCAGGGAAACGAGTTGCAAATACAATGTCAACAATGTATTTCTCGATTTTTTCGTCCATATATACTTCGGAAACAATTTCGCGTGCTTTGATGATTGCATCTGTCGAAATTACTTGATTTGCGACAGGGAAAATTTTCTGCAAATTTTGACGAATAATTGTTTGTTCCTCTTCTTTTTTCGGATAACCGACCACGATTTTCAACATAAAACGGTCAACTTGCGCTTCTGGAAGCGGGTAGGTTCCTTCTTGCTCAATTGGGTTTTGTGTTGCCATAACAAGGAATGGTTCTTCCAATTTGTATGTGTTGGGGCCAATTGTAACCTGACGTTCCTGCATGGCTTCGAGCAAAGCACTCTGTACTTTTGACGGCGCACGGTTGATTTCGTCGGCCAAGATAAAGTTGGCGAAAATTGGACCCTTTTTCACAACGAAATCTTCGTTTTTCTGACTGTAAATCATTGTTCCCAACAAATCGGCAGGAAGTAAGTCAGGGGTGAACTGAATACGACTGAACGATGCAGCGATTGTTTTTGCTAATGTATTGATTGCCAATGTTTTTGCTAATCCAGGAACACCTTCAAGAAGAATGTTTCCGTTGGAGAGCAAGCCAATTAACAAACCTTCAATCAAATCTTTCTGACCAACAATAACTTTCTGCATTTCGTGCGAAATCAAATCTACAAATGCACTTTCTTGTTGGATGCGGCTGTTTAATTCCATAATGTCAACGTGGGAATTGCCGTTCAAAGCTGAATTATTGTCCATAGAGTATGTTTTTATCTTTGTTTGAAAACCAAGCGAAGTTACAAAAATAAATGCAAAATATACAGTGCACAATGCATAAAAAAAGATGAAGTGTAATCCTTTATATCTTAACCTTTCTTATAGCCAAATGTAACAGTTGATAGCCTTGGCATAGGAGAATGTGTCGTCGGTTATACCAAAGTGCATTGCGGTAAGAGACCCGCCGATGAAAACGGAATGTGTCTTGACCAGTGGAATCTTCAATCCTGCTGAAAGCGAAACACCATATCCAAATCTTGAATAGTTGGTATTCGCATCACTTTGGGAATAATATAAAACGCTTTGGGTAAGGTTTCCAATGGATATCTCGTGCGACTTCATTTCAAGGAACGTTCCTTCTATGGCAGCTTCTATGTATGGCTTGCAGGTCCAGTCGTTTCGAAATAATTTGTGGATTCCTAATGAAAAATTAAAGCGGTTCTCTTTTGCCGAAATCACACCTTGTTCTATCACATTGTCGGAATAATTCGTTGATTTTGAAAGGAGTTTGATGGAAAAATTACTGTTTTTTATGCTCGGACTCAAGTAGGATGCATGTAGAAAGATTCCAAATGTTTCGTCTTCGTTGCTCAATTGTAGGGTTCCACCAACACTTATGGTTGGTTTGTATTTAATGTTTTGTGGCAGTTCGTACAATGTGAAATCGTCGTTGTAATATTCCTGCAACTTTGAATAATTGGT
Source organism: uncultured Bacteroidales bacterium (assembly GCA_937892155.1). Lineage (GTDB taxonomy): Bacteria > Bacteroidota > Bacteroidia > Bacteroidales > UBA1715 > UBA1715. The sequence goes on from CALAUG010000033.1 coordinate 17,035, forward strand.
TGTATTATTTAAAATTTGCGAAAGATTTACGTCTGTGCTTGTGCTGCAGTTGTACATCTGCGACTCGGAATTTCCCGCAGCATACCAGCCCAAAATTATTCCATAATGCAGTCCGTATTTGCCTTGAGAGAACGAAGCAAAGGGAAGAAAAAACAAAAGAATTGCAATTTTAATTGAGGAATTCTTCATATTTGCCTATAATGGTTGACTGTTCTGCTTTTGCAGGTTTTTTACGGTAGATGATTTCAAAACTGAGCGATGGAACTTCTACAAACAATTGTTGATTGCGGAGATAATATTTACATTGAGTAAATGATAACAATTCCGTGTAGTCGGTTGGCGTATCTAATTGTATTTCTATTGTTTGAGTTGTTTTTGTTTTGTTGAATATAACGTATGCAAATTCCTCAAAATATCGTCTTCGATATACCAGTATTTGTTTTTCAATTTGCATGAATTGGAAATCGCCATATATCATAGGAAGAAACGTACTGCGAAGTTGTCCGAGTTTTTGCGTGGTAGCAAGATTTTCAGTTTCAAATTGGTTCAATCCTGTGAAATACATTGGCCGTCGGTTATCCGGGTCGCCGCCGCCAGGAATACCGATTTCATCTCCATAGTAAATAACAGGGAGGCCCGGTATGGTCGCATTGAATGCGAGTAACATAGCTAATTTTTTATAACCAATTGGATTTTTTACGGTAATGTGACGGTTCCAACCTTCATATTCGGCGTTTTGATTCGTCCACAAATCTTCGCCCGCATAGGAAATAAAACGAGGTAAGTCTTGATTGCCAGAAATATTTCCCATAAGGTGGTGACTACCAAAGAATTGAAGTTCTTGTTGTAAACAAATGCTTAATTTCTCAAAATGTACATCTTCGTACAAAAATGCGGAACGTGTTTCGTAGTATAAATTGAACGAAAACTGAGAATCGTGTATTCCTGAATTTACATAACTTCTAAGCATTTCGCGTCCACCAAAAGTCTCTCCAATTTGAAAGAGTCGTTTTTGTTTTGGAATAACTATTCGTTCTTTGAGTTTTTTGGTCAGTTTGCGCCAAAAATCAGTTTGAATATGTTTGGTTGCATCGTGTCTGAATCCGTCAAGGTCGTATTTTTCTATCCATTCTACAGCAATGTCAGTCATTTTATCTATGACAGCTGGTTTGCTGAAGTCAAGTGTTGGCAAAAATTCTTCAAACCACGTTGTAAACCGTTGGTCTTCCCAACGTCCGATATTCTTTGAACCATCAGGAAGAAGGAGCTGCGTACACCAGTTTGGATGCTCGGTAATGATAGGGTTGTCTTTGTATACGTGGTTTGCAACATAATCCAAAATGATATTTATACCGTGATTGTGAGCACTTTGTACTAATTCGTGTAAGTCTTGCTCATTACCAAAATGTTCGTCTATTTCTGTGGATTTTAATGGCCAATATCCATGATAACCTGCAGATTTCCTTCCGTTTTTCTCTACTGGCTCATTGGGGTTTTTTACAACAGGAGATATCCATATTGTATTGATTCCTAAATGATTAAAATATCCGTCATCTATTTTTTCTTTAATGCCGGCAATGTCTCCGCCATAGAAGTTTAACTTTGGATGAACTTGTTCAAAAGTAAGCGGTTTGACGTTTTTGCTGTTTCCATTATGAAAACGGTCTATCAGTGCGAAATAGATGACCTGTGTTTCTTTGTCATCACGGCTCAGACATGATGAATCTTGAACAACTGTTCCATTTTCAAGTGGAATGAGTAAATCATTCGCCATTGATTCGGAATTATAGCCGTAAACTCTAATGTAACTCCGTTTAAGATGTCGCGCTTCATTAGGAATCGTTATTACTAAACGGTTTTTCTGACGAAATGTGTTGGTGTCGTTAAGAATGGTATTTTGCCACAATGCTAAAAATCCTGTAATAGAATCTGTTGCAGACAAAATGATGTTGTTCCCTAAGGTTTGTACCGTCGTTAAAGCCATTGCGTTGGCTTTGTTTGGAAATGGAACGCGCAGTAATGAATTGTACCCACCGTAACCATTCTCAAGAACTTCGTTGTTAAGTGGATCTTTTATCCAATTTCCATCCACTATAAGTTGGTATGAATAATTTCCAGGTTCAATTTCAAGCGTGTATTGCCAACAATTATCAATAAATGAAAAATTGTAACCTTCTGGGTTCCAACTGTTAAAGTCACCTGCAATCTGTACGGAATGTACGTAATTGTTAGGGTAGAATTTTACCGTATGTTTGACTTTCTTAGATTTTATCAACACCAATGATTCAACCGAACCGTCGGTGTAGTGTAAATTGATATTGCTTACTGGTAAAACAGAATCATTATCGGTAATAATGAGTTTCAATTTTGCGGCAGCTTTGTTCTGCCAAATCTCAATTCCATTGGGACTTGTAATCTCTGCAATATCTTTGCAGTTAGGAACGAAATCGTTAATGTATACTTCCGTTTCAATGGGAGCAAGCTGGATTTCGGACGCTACATTGCAAATTTTATTCATCTTTAGTTACGGTATTGATTTTCACTTCGTTATTTTCAACATCAATACATAATGTGACACCAGTTGTTGGATGTGACAAAATGTATTCCGACAGAGGATCTTCCAAATATTTCTGTATTGCTCGTTTCAAAGGTCTTGCGCCGTTTTTCTGGTCGTAGCCTTTGTCAACAATGAAATCTTTCATTGCTGGTGTCAGTTGGAGAATAATGTCAAGGTTGTCGGTACGTTTGTAAATATCTTTTAATTCAATGTCTATGATTTTGTGTATATCCTCTTTCGTAAGCGTATTAAATTGAATCACATCGTCAATACGGTTGAGGAATTCGGGAGAAAACGTTTTCTTCAATTCCTTGTCTGTTATTGATTTTGCATATTCTGCCTGACGTTCGTCAACACTTTTGGCACTGAATCCAACATTGCCTCCGAATTCCGTCAGTGCGCGGCTGCCGACGTTTGAAGTCATGATGATGATAGTGTTCTTGAAACTTACTTTTCTACCATAGCTATCGGTCAGATGTCCTTCGTCGAGTACCTGCAACAGGATGTTGAATACATCAGGATTTGCTTTTTCAATTTCATCCAACAGTACGACAGAGTATGGTTTTCTCCGAACTTTTTCCGTCAATTGTCCGCCTTCTTCGTAGCCGACGTATCCAGGAGGAGCTCCGACAAGACGGGATACGGAGAATTTTTCCATATATTCGCTCATGTCTATGCGTATTAACGCATCTCTTGAATCAAACAAATATTCAGCCAATACTTTTGCCAATTCAGTCTTTCCAACACCAGTAGGACCAAGGAATACAAATGTGCCGATAGGTTTGTTTGGATCTTTCAGTCCAGCCCGGTTACGTTGAATTGCTTTTACAACTTGTTTAAGCGCCTCATCTTGTCCAATAATAGAACCTTTGAGCTCGTTGTACATTTGCAGTAGGCGTGAACCTTCTTCCTGCGCAATACGTTTAACTGGAACTCCTGTCATCATTGCAATAACTTCGGCAACAACGTCTTCGGTGACAGGCATACGGTTTTCTTCCAAGGTTTTTTGCCATTCTTTTTGTGCAATTTCAACTTCTTTTTTGAGCTGAATCCGTCTGTCACGAAGTTCCGAAGCAATCTCAAATTCCTGTCGCTTAACTACGTCTGCAATTTGTTTCTTGATTGCTTCTATTTCTTTTTCTTTATCTATAATTTCCTGCGGAGTTACCACATTTTGGATGTGTATGTGTGAACCAGCTTCATCCATTGCGTCAATAGCCTTGTCTGGCTGACTTCGGTCAGAAACATATCGTTGCGTAAGGTTTACACAGGCTTTTATCGCGCTGTCGGTGTAGCTTACGTTATGGTAATTTTCGTAATGAACTTTGATTTTATTCAAAATATTGATGGTCTCTTCGACCGTCGGTTGTTCAATTAATACTTTTTGAAAACGACGTTCCAAAGCACCATCTTTTTCAATGTTTTTGCGGTATTCGTCTATTGTGGTTGCTCCAATACATTGAATGTCGCCACGTGTCAAGGCTGGTTTAAGAATATTTGCAGCGTCCAGTGAACCACTGCTGTTCCCAGCACCTACAATGGTGTGGATTTCGTCTATAAACAAAATGATAGATTTGTTTTGCGACAATTCTTGGATTAAATTTCGTATTCGTTCTTCAAATTGTCCACGATATTTTGTGCCTGCAACCATAGATGCCATGTCTATGCTGACAACCCGTTTGTTGAACAGAGTATGCGACACCTCGTGTTTCACGATTTTGATTGCTAAACCTTCAACAATTGCGGATTTTCCGACTCCAGGTTCACCAATTAGTACAGGATTGTTTTTCTTACGTCTGCTCAGTATCTGTGCTAAGCGTTCTATTTCAGTTTCACGCCCGACAACTATGTCCAGTTTGCCTTCTTGCGCCGCTTTGGTAAGATCCTTCCCGTATTTTTCAAGCATAGGAGTGTCCTTGCCATTTGTTTGTTTTGTCTCTTGTTGAGGGTGTTGTGGATAACGTGGCTGTGCAAAAGCGGAAGCACTGATCTCATGTGCATTGTCATCTAGCGGATCCGTTTGGTTCCTGTCAGAATTACTAAGAAAATCGTTCATTTCCTTTGTATCCTGATTGAGATTGTACTTTTTTAAAACAGCTCGTTTTACTGCATCGTATGTAACTCCCTGCTGGCGCATTTTATTTGCACAGATTGATGTGTCTGTCCGTAGAATGGCCAATAGTAAGTGTTCGGAGTCTATTTCTGGTGCAAATACGTTGATGGCTTCAAATTTTGCAATATTGAGCATATTTTGTGCGTCGTTCAATATTGGAATAGAATGTGTTTCGCTGGGATCAATAGGAGTGGGAGAAAGCAATTCTTTCTCTATCGCAGTTTTTATCACGGAGATATCGCAGCCAAGTTCTGTTAATATATCTGTCGCAAGACATTGATTTTCACGGAATAATCCTAAACAAAAATGATCTATGCTGAGAAATTTCGTTCCTAACCGGATTGCTTCTTCCCGGCTGTTTCTTAAAATTTCCTGTAACTTTTCGGAATAATCCATACATAATAAATTTTGGTAAATATATCAAAATCACCAAAATCAAAGAAACAATATGTACTTTGAAAAAACGTTTTGGTATGTTATGTGATAATATTCAGCAAATTACACGGCGGTTTATTTATTAACAAAAAAATGTTGATAAAAACCACAGTGAACAGCAATGAAAATTGGCGAATTTTTGGGTTCTTTGCTATAAATGTTAAATAGGCAAAAATGCCTTCTACAAATTAATACAAAATGTCAGAGGAAGTAGAAAAATCAAGTGACGAAAGAATCATTCGATTTGATATCGAAAAGGAAATGAAATCGGCGTACATTGACTATTCAATGTCCGTTATTGTGTCGAGAGCTTTGCCGGATGCCCGTGACGGTATGAAACCGGTTCACAGAAGAGTGTTGTTCGGTATGGGGGAAATGGGAAATGTTCCTGGTCAGCCTTATAAAAAATCAGCCAGAATCGTCGGTGATGTAATGGGAAAGTACCACCCGCACGGTGATTCATCTATATATGGTACGTTGGTGCACTTGGCTCAGCCTTGGAATATGCGTTATCCAATGGTTGATGGTCAAGGTAACTTTGGCTCCATCGACGGTGACTCGCCGGCTGCTATGCGTTATACCGAAGCCCGTCTGACGAAAATCGCAATGGAAACTCTTGCTGATTTGGACAAGGACACGGTTGATATGCAACCAAACTTCTCCGAAGAATTCAAGGAACCAACAGTATTGCCGACCAAAATTCCTATGTTGTTGGTAAATGGTTGTTCGGGTATTGCCGTAGGTATGGCTACAAATATGGCGCCTCACAATCTTGGCGATTCTGTTGACGCAATCGTAGCATACATAGATAATAATGATATTACAATTCCAGAATTGGCAGCTATAATCAAAGCACCTGATTTCCCAACGGGAGGAACTATTTATGGGTATCAGGGAGTGCTTGATGCATACGAAACGGGACAGGGCAGAATCGTGATTCGCGCAAAAGCTCGTTTCGAAACGGAAGGTAACCGCGACTTGATTGTGGTTGACGAAATTCCATTTGCTGTCAATAAAGCGGAATTGATTAAAAGAACGGCAGACTTAATCAACGAAAAGAAAATCGAAGGCATTACCGAAGTAAACGACGAATCGGATAAGGAAGGTATGCGTATTGTGTACACGTTGAAGAAAGATGCTGTTCCTAATATCGTACTTAATAAATTGTTCAAATACACGTATTTGCAATCTTCATTCAGCGTAAATAACGTTGCGTTGGTTGACGGTCGTCCAAAAACGATGAATTTGAAGGAGATGATTTCCGTATTTACGGAACATCGCCACGATGTTGTTGTTCGTCGTACAAAATTCGATTTGAAAGAGGCAGAAAAGCGTGCACATATTTTGGAAGGGCTTATCATTGCCTGCGATAACATCGACGAAGTTGTTCATATTATTCGTGCTTCTAAAAATGTTGGTGAAGCTCGCGAAAATTTGATGAAACGATTCGAGTTGGATGAAGAACAGGCTAATGCAATCGTCGAAATGCGTTTGCGTCAGTTGACTGGCTTGCAGATGGATCAGCTTCATGCCGAATACGAAGAATTGGAGAGAAAGATTGCGTACTACAAAGAAGTATTGGCAAACTACGATATGCAGATGCAGATTGTTAAGGACGAACTTTTGGAAATCAAGGCTAAATACGGCGATGAAAGAAAAACTGACATCGTTCGTGCTGCTGAAGAATTCAATCCTGAAGATTTCTATGCCGATGAGGATGTTGTGATTGCAATTTCTCATCTTGGTTACATTAAGAGAACTCCATTGACAGAATACAAACTTCAAAATCGTGGCGGAGTTGGCTCTCGTGGTGGCGATACGCGTGACACGGATTATATTGAACATTTGTACATTTCGAATATGCACGCAACTTTGTTGATATTTACGGAACAAGGTAAGTGTTTCTGGCAGAAGGTTTACGATATTCCAGAGGGAACGAAAGTTTCGAAAGGACGTGCAATTCAAAATATCTTGAATATTTCGAACGACGATAAGGTTAAGGCTTACGTAACTGTAAACAATTTGACTGACGAAGATTATTTGAAGAATCATTTCGTAGTTCTTTGTACGGAAAATGGTATTATCAAGAAAACAACTCTTGAAGCATACTCTCGTCCACGTCAGAACGGTATCATCGCGCTTTCTATCCGCGAAGGCGATAATTTACTTGATGCTTGTTTGACTGACGGTCGTTGCGAAATTATGATGGCAATTCAGTCTGGTAAAGCAATCCGATTCCCAGAAGATAAATTCCGTCCAATGGGACGTACAGCTTCTGGTGTGAAAGGTATGACAGTGCCAGAAGGAGAGAAGGTTATCGGTTTGATTTGCGCTCCTGCTGATACAAGCAAAGAAATCTTGGTCGTATCGGATAAAGGTTACGGAAAACGTTCTAGTATAGATGATTATCGTGTGACGAACCGTGGCGGTAAGGGTGTTAAGACAATCAACATTACGGAAAAAACAGGTAAGTTGGTAGCATTCGAAGCTGTTGACGACGACGATGATTTGATGATTATGAACAAATCGGGCTTGACTATCCGTATGGAAGTTGCTCCGTTGCGCGTAATGGGACGTGTTGCACAAGGTGTAAAATTGATTAACTTGCGTCCGAAAGATTCTATTGCGGCAATTTCTACCGTACATGTTGACCCAGAAGATCGTCAGGCAATGAAAGATGCTGCGAATGCGGAAAATCAAGAAGGAAATGGAGATGATTCGCAGTCAGAACAAACTGATAATCAAGGAGAAATAAATAATATAGAAACTAACGAATAATAAAATTGATACATATGAAAAAGACAGCAATTCTTGCGTTAATCGCATTATTTTTTGGAAATATTGCTTTCAGTCAGACTGATGAATTTGTTATGACTTGGGCAATAGTTGAGGGTGAAGCGAAAAAAGCCGATGCCGATATAGCAAATCCTAAGAAAGCAGCAAAAATCAATACGTGGACAGAACGTGGACGTAAATACCTCCAAGTTTTCACGTTTGATAAAATTGATAATGTATATTATGGTACTACTGAGGGTGATTTGGTAACAATCAAAGGTGGTAGTCCAAAAAGTACAAGGACTATCGGCGATACGACTGTTCACTCATTCGACCGTGTTGATTTTTATGTAGTTGGTGGTAAGGTTGTACGTTATGCAAGAACAGAACGTGCAAAAGATATATTCTTCCCAACACATACTGCAGCGTTGGATGTTGCTGCAGAATCGTACATCAAAGCAAATGAATACAATGCAGATGGAAAGAAAACACAATTGATTGCAAATCAGTTGAAAACCATTTCTGATTTGTATCAAAAAGAAGCATTGTTTTATTATTACTCACAAGATTATAAAGGTGCCGCTGTATATTACAATAAGGCTGGTGATATTATTAAAACAGGTTTGACTGGCGAAGCCGATAGTATTCGTGCTGCAGTCCTGAAAAACTGTGGAGAAATCAATAAGGCTGCCGAGAATTACGATCAGGCAATTTCATTCTATAATTCTATTAATGAGTTTGCACCATCTACCGATATGTATGCAAATATATACTACTGTCAGTTGATGAAAAAAGATACAACAAGTGCAGTAAATACATTGTTAAAGGTGTTAAATGAATTTCCTAATGAACCAAAAATCAGTGATTATTTGAACCAGTTAATTGATATGTACATAAAGACTAATCAATTGGAAAAAGCAACTGAATATTTACAAAAGGCAATTGAGAAAGATCCAAATAACACTGCATATTTGTTTAACTTGGGGTATTTGAATGAAACAATGGGTAAGGAAGATGTTGCTGTTGAAAACTACAACAAAGCAATTTCGGTAAATGCAAACGAACCAAATGCAAACTTTAACCTTGGACGCATAGTAGCTTCAAAGGCAAATGCAACAATGCGTGAAGCTGATAAGTTGTATGGCAAAAAAGGATATCAGGCAAAAGTTGATGAAGGTAAAAAACAATTGAAACAGGCCTGTGATTGTTTTGAAATCAGTGCTGCTAATACAACTGATAAAAATTTACAAAGAAATGCATACTTCAATTTAATGCAGTTGTATGCTCAATTGGGGCAGATGGATAAATCAAAAGCAGCAAAAGCTAAATATGATACTCTATAATTGAAAAAAAAAGAAGAAATAGCAGAAAATCTGTGATTTTTTTTAGTAATTAGTTGTTGATATCAAAAAATAGTGTAACTTTGTAACAGTTGGAGTTGAATAGAAAATAAATAAAATAATTTTTTTACTTAAATTTTATAATTATGAACAAACAAGAACTAGTAGCAGCTATCGCTGCAGAATCAGGATTGACAAAAGTTGATTCAGAAAAAGCAGTTAACGCATTTGTAAAAGCAGTTTCTGCATCTTTGAAAAAAGACGAACCAGTGCAATTGATTGGTTTCGGTACATTCAAAACTTCTAAAAGAAGCGCAAGAACAGGTCGTAACCCACAAACTGGTAAAGCAATCAAGATTGCAGCTAAGAAAGTAGCTCAATTCAAAGCTGGTAAAGCTCTTTCTGAAACAGTTAACAAAAAATAATTGTTAATCTTCAGATATTAAAAAGGACTCTTCGGAGTCCTTTTTTTTTGCCCCTAGTTTAGAATCTCTAATCTCTAATAACTGGTTAATAACTTTACATTCCTATCTGAAACAAACTCTGGAAAAACAATAAATTTGTATTGTCATCATTGTGCGTTGAAGGTTTCACGTGCATAAAAATAGGGTGTTATGAAACAATTTATTACGGTTCTTTTGGCTTTTGCTCCTATGGCTTTGTTCGCTCAGACGGACGAAGATCAAACTGAGTTGAAAAAGACCATACAAGTATATTCGGAGTATAAACCACAAATTTCCGACGCAAGCAGGATTTCTGTGAATCCTAAGGTGTACGATACTTTAAATCTGGAAGTTAATTTGAAATATGACGTAAAAACGTCTCCGTTAAGTACTGATTATCATATTATTCCTTTGAAAGCTGTAAGCGTAAAAGGTGATAAATTGCAGGAGTTGTACAAAGGTGAGATAGTTGCGGGGCTTGGAAATTATTGGAATAGTTTGTTCGCTTTCCGATATACTACGGAACGTTCCCGTTTGAAACAGGCTGGCGTTGAGTTGTATCATTATGGTTCCGCAGGAAAAGTCAAATTGTACAACGATGAAAAAATTCCTGCTGGATTTTCTACCGATTATGTGAAATTATACTTAAAACGTTTTTACGATAAATTTACTCTTTCTGCCTCTCTTCAGCCACAATACAGAAGTGTTTTGCGCTATGGTCTCAATACGGATTATTACGATTCTTTGGAATATGTCGAAAAAAAGGATGTTCGTCGGAATGTTTTCGGAGTTGCTGGAAATGTTGGCATTGTTGCTAATGTAGAAGATGAAGATGATGTACGATATGGGGCAGATGTTGATTATGATTTGACCTATGTCAATCCTAAAAACATGGAGAATTTAATTGGTCTCTCTGGTAATATGGAAAAGATTTTTGACCGTTTTACTGCAGGCTTTAATGCTGATATACAGTTGAGCGCTCTTAACTTTCAACCTATTGATTCTTCTTTGTCAAAAATACAGGGTGTAGGAATAATTGCTCCGTATGTTAAGGTTGGCGCATACGCTTGGGACTTGACTGTTGGTGTAAATGCGTCTCCTATATTTGGAGGAGAAAATGCTTTTAAAATTTTCCCGGATATAGCTTTTGCATATACATTACCGAAGTTGAAAATGATTCCATATCTTAATTTTTACGGAGCGCGTGTTTCCCATAATTCAATGAAGGATATGTTGACAATTAATCCATATACAGCCGACAACATGATGATTCGTCCAACTGTCAATGTTATGGGTTTTGAGGTAGGTGTGAATGGACGTATTCAAAAATTGATAACCTATAATGCCCAATTCTCTGTTGACGCTTATCGGGATATGTATTTTTGGAGAGCACAAAGAACAACAATTCCTTCAAAAATGTCAACCTTGGACGAAATGAATACTGTCTATACCGTTGAATATGATGACGCTTCGTGCATGAAACTGCATGGCGATATGGGCTTTTTGTTCCGAAAAGCAAACTGCTCGCTCGATGTTAATTACTATTTATGGCAGCCAAAGGAACTGTCGAAACCTTGGTATAAGCCGGTTGTAGATCTTTCTTTGTCGCCTCGTTTCACTATCATACATCCAACTTCAAATAAGACCAAATTGACAGTTGAGCCGAAAGTATATTATATGTTGTATCAGGCTGAAAGTCATGGTGACGGTGATGTCTTAAACCGTTCAATTTTTGATTTTTGCGTGGAAACAAACTATCATTATAATAGTGTTTTGGATATTTTCCTTGATCTCAACAATATCTGCGGCATAAATAATGAACGCTATCTGGACTATCCAACACAGCGTTTTAATTTCATGGTAGGATTGTCGTATTCATTTGCTGGACATAAAGAATAATGAAAATTACTCTTATCTGGGTTGCAAAAACCAATGCATCGTATTTGTCCGACGGCATACAGGTTTACGCGGAGCGTTTGAAACACTATTGTCAGTTTTCCATAGTTGAAATTCCCGAATGTAAATCTTCAAGTAAGACGAGTTTTGAAGAAATAAAGAAAAAAGAAGGTACAGCTATACTTGCCAAATTGCCTCAAAATGCGTCGTGCTTTCTGTTGGATGAGAATGGAAAAGAATATACGTCACGGCAATTCGCACAAATTATAGAATCAAATAAAGATAATTCACGTGATTTGTGTTTTATCATTGGCGGTCCGTATGGCTTTTCCCAGGATGTGTATGCTGCAGTACCTCAAAAAATTTCTTTTTCAAAAATGACTTTTTCGCACCAGATGATACGAGTTTTTGCGGTGGAGCAGTTGTATCGTGCTTTTACCATTATCAACGATTTGCCGTATCATCACGATTGAACAAAAGTTTCCTCTTTCATTGAACAATTGATTATTAATTCTGAATTCAGAATTATTTTTCGTATGTTTGTCCCACATTTCTTGGGGTTGACTGGAATTGACGGGGAGTTTACAGGGAATGTAAGCATGTCGGGCCATGGGGTTTGTCCCGTACAACCACACTCCAAAACAATAACTGGCGAAGAAAACTTTGCTCTTGCTGCCTAATCGAAGTATAGTAGATTTCGGCTTTACGCTATTCAAGGAATAGCGGCGAGACATCCCGCAGAAGGCACGTCCTTAGTCGTCTGAGTCCGGGGTGCTGTAATTAAGGAATAGGAACAGCAATGCTTGTGAGTTGTTCCGAGATTTATTCAAGATACGGTTGCGATAGGGCGTTCGTTCTCAGTTGCATCCCGACAATCAAGAGCGGAATAAACATGTAGAAAGCATTTTCGGTACTTGTCCGGACCGGAGTTCGAATCTCCGCAGCTCCACAACAATATAATAAAAAAAATGCTTACCCAATTTGTGGTGGTAAAAGGTTGAATTTTTTCATTAATTCGTCTTTTACGTGGGAGGGGTAAATAACCTTTATTTATTTAATTCCTGAATTATATCGCTCGCTTCTTCAAATAATTCCTCTTTGCCTTTATTATCGGCAGAAGGGGCAAAACGGGCGAATTCGCAGCGTTGCAGAATTTGAATCAATTTGTCTGTTGATTCTTCGCTGATTTTACGTTCTAACAGCTTCTCCTTGATTTTGTCTGTGGTTAAATCAACTTGGTCTATTGTGAATTTGTCAGCAACAAACCCCCACAATGCCTTGGCTACTTCTTCGTAAAACAATGTGTCTTCGTTACTTTCCAAATATTTTCGTGCCGTTTTCAAACGTCTTTTTGATTCTTTGTTTGCTCCGCGCTGTTTCATTCCAGAAACATCGTTACGAAGTTCTATTTGTTTGCGTTTTACGAGAATGAATGTTATTGTCGCAACGAAACAGAGTAGGGCAATAATCCAGAATGCAGTCGAACGGAAGAAATATGTTCCTGTTTTTGCAATGTGCAGATTACCAGTCTTAATAAAATGAATATCGTTGCCGAATTGTACGTCTTCTTTCGTTGCCGCCGTTGTATAATTTGACACAACAGGTGCATTGCCAGTACCTTTCGTTACCGTAATTGCAATAGGTTCTGTTGAGAGCGTTTTATATGTTTTTGTATTAATATCGAAGTACTGCAAGTTAATTGCAGGAATAGTAAAGTTTCCTTCTCGTCGTGGAAGAATTACATATTCGAATGTCTTGGAACCTTTGTCTCCTGTTGATGTGGCTGTAAAATTATCAATGACTTTGGGATCGTACACTTCAAAATCTTGTGGGAATGTAATGTTTGGTTTTGTCATCAACGAGAAATTTCCTTCGCCTTTCACAATGACTTTCAATGAAAATGCTTCGTTCGCAGGAATGGTTGTGACATCGGTTTTGGCTTCCATTGAGAATTTTCCCACGGCACCCGAAAAGTCAGCAGACTTGCCAGCAGGGAAGGGTTTTACATTGATTACTACGTTTTTGCTTTCTATGATTTTCCGTTCAATTTGTCGTTGTGGAAAACCGAACCAACCGCCGGAAGTGTATCCCGTAACGGCATTACAGTCAAGTTTAAATGGCGAAATTGTTAATTTTCCGTCTTTTTGTGGATAAATCACCAAACGTTGGAATAGAATTGTGTAATATATTTTTCCGTCGATTGTCTCTTGTTTATATTCAAGCGTTTGTGGTTGTTCCAAAATACGTTTATAGAATCCATTGAAATCGGGGAGTGTGTGGTCGTTTATCCCTTGTAGGTTTTGTTCGGTAGTGAACACTTTGATTGTGGCAAGAATTGGTTCGCCGATGTATGCCGATGTTTTGTTTACCAACACGCGTGCAAACAAATCTCTGCTGGCATTTTCAGGTTTAGGATCCTTTGGGTATGACTGCGAACCATTACTGTTTTGCTGACGCATTTGCTGTTGTGTCTGTGCGGCAGCATTGGCAGCCGTGGCATTGTCAACGACTTCTATAGTTTGACTTTGACTTTTATACGTTTTGCCGTCAATTTTCACGCTTGCCACAGGAAGTGGAAACGTTCCTTTTGCCGTGGCACGGAATTGGCGTGTTTCTGTATACGTATATGTTTTTGAAATATTTCCGTTAACGATACTGATGCTACTGCTCGAGCCTGTTTGTGGTCGTCCCGACGCTTGGATTTCGTTGCAAGTTTCAACCGTAAACATATTGCCTGGATCGGTATTAATAGAGTAGCGGACGTGGAATAATGTGCCTTCCTCTACAATTTTCGGCGCACTCACAGTGATTGCAATATCTTGTGCTAGTGCATTGAAAATGATAGAAATAGAGAGAAGTACGAATGTAAAAAATCTCTTCATTGGTTGAAAATAATTACCAGAGGCAAAAATAAGAAATTCACCCAATTATTGGTCGTCATCCAAACAAAATAATGTTGACTCGGACAGATTGCAATAGGCGTCGGTATCAAATATTTGAACTAATTTAAATCAATTGCAAATCGTGTAGTCGTTTGTACGCTCCATTGAGAGTGATTAACTCTTCGTGTTTGCCAGATTCAACAATTCTGCCTTCGTTCATCACGATGATGTTGTCGGAATTTTTGATGGTTGAAAGGCGGTGGGCAATAACAAGGGAAGTTCTGTCTTTCATTAAGTTAGACAATGCTTCTTGAACTAATCGTTCAGATTCTGTATCAAGTGCAGATGTTGCTTCGTCCAGTATTAGAATTTCTGGATTTTTCATAATGGCACGTGCAATGCAGAGACGTTGGCGTTGGCCGCCAGAAAGTTTGCCACCCTGATCGCCTATGTTGGTGTCGTAACCTTCTTCCATACTCATAATGAAATCGTGCGCATTGGCTAATTTCGCTGCTTCTATTACTTTTTCCTTATCTGGATTGTCAATACCGAAGGCAATGTTGTTGAAAACGGTGTCGTTGAATAGAAGAGATTCCTGTGTTACAATGCCAATAAGCTTGCGTAAATCGCTTAATTTGTATTCGTTAATCGGAATGCCATCAATAAGTATTTTTCCTTCCTGTGATCCGTAAAAACGCGGTATTAAGTTGGCAATGGTTGTCTTTCCAGAACCAGACTGACCGACTAGGGCGACAGACGAACCTTTCGGTATGGAGAACGAAACATTGTTCAGAATAGTTCTTTCTGAATTGTAAGAGAATGTAACGTTTTGAAATTCAATTGAATCAGAAAATGATTCTATCGGTTTCGGATTTGGAATTTCTTCAATTTTTGCGTCGGCATTGATAATTTTTTCAATTCTATCAATACCTGCGGCACCTTGTTTGATGTTATAGAACGCAGCGGTAAATGATTTTGCAGGGCTGGCGATTTGGGTAAATGCAAGTACGAAAGCAATGAAAGCTTCGGCCGACAAGCCGCCGTCTTCGGCAAGTACCAGTGTGCCACCGAAATAAACTGCAACGGAAAGAATTATCACAATAAGAAAGTCGGTGAGAGGGTGTGCCAGATTGCTTTTGCGGTTGGCACGGTTCATTTCGCGGTAGTGCGCATCGCTTCGTGATTCAAATTTCGCTCTCATTTGTTTAACTCCATTAAAGATTTTCACAATCTTCAATCCGGAAAGCGTTTCGTCGAGATAAACCAAAATGTCGCCTTGCAGTTGCTGCGTGCGGTTGGTCGACTTCTTTAGGCTTTTCCCTATTTTCCCCGTCACAACTCCCATAAATGGTAAGAGAATCAGCACTATCAACGTCATTTTGTAACTGATGATGACGATACCGATGAAATATACCAATACGTACAGTGGATTTTTAATCAAATCAATAAACGAGTTCATGCTCGTGCGGACAATAGTGATGTCTGATGACATTCTCGACATAATGTCGCCCTTCCTTTCATTTGTAAAAAAGAAAACAGGCAAGTCTAAAATTTTGCGGTATGCAATGTTGTAAATATCTCTTGGAACGCCATTTACGATAGGTATATTAAAGTATTTCCCTAAGTATTCAAATAAATCTTTTAGGAAGGTAACTGCAATCAAAAACAAGCAGATGAAAACAAGAGCAACAGACTTGTCCCATCGCTCAATCACCAATGTGAGATAGTAGTTGCAGTAGAGCAACAGCGTATCTTTGTTCATTACGAACGTTTCTGGCAACTCGTGTACTTGCTGTGTGTTGTCGAACAATACGTTCAGGAATGGTATGATGGCGGCAATCATACCAAATGAAAAGATTGCTCCAAATAAATTAAAGAAAAAAACTAGAACGAGGTTCTTGTTATAACGCGATAAGTATTTGTAGAGTTTCTTGAAGTCGTTCATTGTGAAAAATTTGTCCAAAAGTACTAAATTAAATTGTATCAATCCCTCACTTGGGTGGTATAAATCTGCATATAGGTAATTGTTTGTAATTCGTTTATATCTTGATTTGTGTTGTTAACTTGTTTGATGTTACTTTATCAAATCATTTTATATTGATATGACACGTGCTTTTTTAAACTTAAAGTATATGCGTAAATTGTTGGTGCTTACTTTGTTTGCGTTTTTTACTTTAAGTTCTACTTCACAAAATTTTAAATTTCCGATGGACCTTCGTCCGGTCTATTTGTCCGCAAATTTTGGCGAATTGCGTCCGAATCATTTTCATTCGGGAGTCGATATGAAAACAGATAAAGTGGAAGGAAAAATTGTACGTGCCATAGATACAGGATATGTATCACGTATTCAGATTTCTGCTTGGGGCTATGGACATGTGTTGTACGTAACCCATCCAAGCGGATATACGTCGGTTTACGCCCATTTAAAAGCATTTCAACCATTTATTGACTCTGTTGTTAAGGCATATCAATACGAAAAGAAAGTGAATCAATTTGATATACCTATAGAGGCTGGTAAACTACCGGTTTCGCAAGGTCAACAGATTGCTTTGTCTGGAAATACGGGCGGCTCTGGTGGACCTCATTTACACTTTGAAGTACGTAAGACCGAAAATCAACACGCATTGAATCCAATGCATTTTTACGATTTCAAGGATAATGTGGCACCGAAAATCATGCGCGTTGCTGTGTATCCTCTTGATAGTAACAGCTTTGTCAATCACAAGCAGAAAAAACAGGTCTTCGACGTCGTATCGAAGGGCAATGGCGTATACGTGCTGAATGCACCTGTGACCGTGTGGGGAAATATTGGCTTTGGCGTTCAGGGATATGATTACATGCCGGAAATGTCGAATATATATGGCTTTTATACTACGACATTAACGTGTAATAATCAAACGCTCTATTCCCGTACACTAGATGAGATAGATTTTAATACGTCATCCGACATTAATAGTCTGATAGATTATGAGGAACGTCTTGCCACGAAACGTTATTTTGAACGGATGTGGGTTGAAAAGAACAATGACTTGGAAATATATACTAAACTGCAGGGAAACGGGTCGTATCGGACAACTACAGACGAACTGGCCCAATGCAAAATCCGTGCGACAGATTTCAAAGGAAATGCTGCTGAAGTAACAGTTTATTTAAAACAACAATTTATTGATACACTAGATGTTAATACGATTAAGCCTAAGGAGACCTTTAATAGTGCTGATACCTTTTTGTTCACCTATAATGATTTTCAATTTAAGGCATTACCGAAGACATTTTTCTCTGATTTCACATTTAATGTAAAGGTTGATTCTTCAAATTTAAAGAACCGCTATTATTCGAAACAATATCAGATAGTTACGGATCAGGTAATGTTTAAGAAAGCTGCTGAAATCGTCATTCCATATTCGCTGCCGGAGAAATTACAAGGCAAGGCTATCATTGAAAATTGTGGAAAAAAGACGCCTATAATGACTAAATTTGACAATAATGGATGCGCACATGCGTCGATAAAATCTGGTGGTAAGTTCGCAGTAGTGGTTGATACTGTTGCCCCGACAATTAAGCTGACAATGGAAGACGGTGCGGATATGACGTCGAAACAATATATTCTGTTTAAAATGGCGGACAATTATTCGGGCGTAGCAAAGTATAACGCCTATATTGATGGAAAATGGAGCATTTTGGACTTTGATGGAAAATCGGGTGCTGTATTCCTTTGGTTCGACGATAAACAGATTGAAAAAGGAAAACAACACACGTTGAAGATTGTTTTGGAGGATTTATGCCACAATGTGACGGAAAAAGAAGTAACGTTTTTTAGATAGTTAAGAGATAAGAGATAAGAGGTAAGAGTTAAGAGTTAAGAATTAAGAGTTAAGAATTAAGAGTTAAGAGTTAGGAGTTAAGAATTAAAAATTAAGACAAGGAGGATAACTGGCTCCTGACAACTGATAACTTAAAACTAACAAACAATGAAACGTATATTTTTATTTTTCGCAATGGTGGTGATGTCCGTATTAGCAATGGCACGCAACAGTGCCAACGAGTTGGTAACCAACCAAAGTATTTCCATAGAAATTAGCGTGCTGAACGGCTCGAACACGGCGGTTTACACCGAAACGCAAACCGTTACCACCAATGCCAACGGCGTGGCAACGCTTGTTATAGGTGAAGGCACTGCAACCAAAGGTACATTTGCAGGCATAGATTGGAGTGCAGGTAACTACTATCTGCAAACAACAGCCAACCTTGGCAGTGGAGCAAGCGCAATAGTTGGTACAACACCATTGTTGAGCGTGCCGTATGCTTTGTATGCAGAAAAAGCAGGAAATGCAGATGTTGACATGAGCGAGTATGCAGAAAAATCAGAATTAACTGATTATGCAAAGACTGAGGATTTAAGTGATTACTACAAAAAATCCGATGTTGATGCGTTGCTTGCCGAGTTGACTGCTAAAATCCAACAACTTGACGAACAATTAAATTTACCTGAAGGAGCAATAGATGGTAAATTCTCTATTTCAGCCGACAAACAAGTGTATTTCTCGCAAGGAAACTTACAATACCAAGCAAGTACAAATACGTGGCGTTTTGCCGAAAACCAGTACGATATAATTGGCGACAACAACTCAAACATTTCTTCTACGTATAGTGGTTGGATAGACTTGTTCGGCTGGGGAACGAGTGGTTGGAACAGCGGTGTGAACGCATACCAGCCATATTCAACAAGTACTAATGATGAGGATTACTGTTCGGCCAGCAACAACCTAACAGGCAGTTATGCCAATGCAGACTGGGGTGTGTATAACAAGATAAGCAATGGTGGAAACACCGCAGGTCAATGGAGAACACTCACGTATGTAGAGTGGAACTATCTGTTGAGTGAAAGAACCGATGCAAGTGCGTTGAAAGGTTCTGCAACCGTGAACGG
>CALAUG010000034.1 GCA_937892155.1 uncultured Bacteroidales bacterium
CCGGAGTTGCCAGCGTCTCGCCAAAGCAGATCTCGCCACCGCCAGAAACTGTTACTTCCGGTGTTGGATTTACTTTCAATGTTACTTCCGCTGTTTTTTGACAAGCTACCGCATTAGGTTCAGCTTTATCACGAACCAATATTTTATATACACCTGGGTCAGAAACTGCATAACTTGCAGATGTTGCACCAGTTGTTGCAGCCTTAGTTACCGTTCCATCCTTATACCAAATGTATTCAAACTTAGTTGTTGAACTAGACCAACTATCAGTTGTCAACGTTAATGGTGTTGTTGAATTTTCGCAAATGACAGCCGTAGCAGTTTCATCATCATAGAATGAGTAATCTTCACAATTGATTACTACATCTTCTGGTTCATCGCAAGGACAATCCTGTTTTAAAGACACTGCTATAACATCGCAGAAACCTTGAGCACCACCAAATTTAATATTATGGAACAAACCAGGACCTTGTGAAGGGTTGTTATAAGAAACCAAACCAGTAGCCTGCAAATATGTACCATCAATATTATCTTTCATTGTTGTTGCAATATTTGAGCCACCCTCACGAGCAAGTTTAAATTCCTGGAATTTTCCATTCGTTGTAACTTTAGCTAAAGCCAAGAAATAAACACCTGGTTCCAAAGTAACACTACCTGTACAAGTTGCCTCTTTAACCTGAGCACTTGCATCTGTTGCATTACCACTTGAATTAACGTGGATAGTTCTTTCGAACGTACCAGTGAATTTTCCAAATACCTTAGAAGAAGATGCAATAAATGCACCATTATTATTTTGGTCGGAACCTACAATCGCAATCTCTACATTGGCAACGCCAGTAATACTGTCATTTGCATAACTTGTACCTTGCCAACCTTGGAACAAAGTATTTGCGAAATAAGACACCGATGTTATTGTTAATGGTTGTTTGACCTCAAAACCAGTACAGAAAGATGCCGCACCAGAAGAAACGCTCAACCCGCTTAAGCCACTAGAGAAGTTATCTCCACCAGATTTCGTTGTTGAACTTGTCAAGAAACCACCACTTGTTGGAGAAGTTTCAGATACATAAATAGTTTTTGAGCCATCGCTATTAGCAGCAATATCTGAAACATCTACTTTTATTGATTCACTACCTACTGATTGTGCCAACAATGAAGCAGCAGCTTTAGTTTGCCACCAAGAATATACTGCTGTATTTCCTGAAGGAGTAACTTTCACCGTTGCCTCATCACCACAGTAATACCCTTCTGGAGTAAATTCCTGTGTGTAAGCAGAAATTTCAATTTCGTCTTCCGATGGTAAATATACCTCACAACCAGAACGTGTACCTACATATTCAATTTTTACACTGTATTTTCCTATACCACTTGCACCATTCGGTGTTTTGTATTCGTAGTTTGCTCCAGTACCTGTCGATACCTGTGTACCATCTTTGTACCATGTAATTTTATAATTTGGTTGCATATTAGTAGCGAACACCATACCACAATCCAACGTCACACCATCAAATGCAGATGCACACACCTTCATAGATTTTGGTGTGATGGTTGCTTCTGGTTTTGGATCCTTAAATGCGTCACACTGTGTAGGAGGATTAATTTTCACAGCACTTGACTGATACGTCGTACTTCCGATACCCAACTGTCCATTATCGTTTAATCCCCACGCATACATAGAACCATCGGCACGACCGTAGAATCCCCAGTTATCACCTTTATTAATCAAAATAACGTCATCGTGGATTGTTGAACCTTGGTTTTTAACATATCCTGGAACATCAGCAGTTGCTGAACTTCCTTGACCAGGGTTAGCACCCCACGTTACAGGACGTCCACTAATAGATACTGCCATACCAGACGACTGTCCACCACCGACAGATTTAGCCAACAAATATGTACCATCATTATCGTCATCCAACGTATTACCTTTCACAACACGTTGAGGACTGAAAGAGTTTTTATTAGGACCTTGACCACACGAAGAGTTCCATGAATCACCCCATGACCAAATATATCCATCGGCATCGAGGCAATAGTACGAAACATCACCAGCTGCAATCATAGTAATGTTTGACAATGGTTGATTAGCTGCTACATATACCAAACCGAAAGCATTACTTGAACCATTATTGCTAGTTCCTGCATATCCACCATTTGCTAGACGACCTAAACCATTTTGTTTTTGAACGCCACCGCAAGTCCATACGTGACCATATTCATCAAGAGCCATAGTAGCATCGTCACCGGAGAATATCTGAACTACTTTTCCTAACGTAACGCCCTCGGACGTCGCGCCAGATCCCATTTTTTGTTTTTTCAAATCGACGCACCACATTGGTGACCCATGTTTTGTTATATCGTCACCAACGCCCAAACTTGAGCTATAAGCCGCCATATTACCACCCCAAGCAACAAGGAAGCCTTTGTAAGGACCATCACCCAAGATAGCAAATGAGTTAGCATTACCAGCATATACTACATCCACATTACAAAGATATCCGCCACAATCATAAGCGGTACCTGCAAGACATCCGGCAACAACCTTCTGAGGTGAAGTGACTATACCTCCTGTTGTACCTGTACCACACTGTCCTGACTCATTGTCACCCCAGCACCACACTGTATTATCGCAGGCCAACGCAATAAACGACTGACCAGAACCAGAGTTTACCTGCTGGATCATCATATTGCTCGGAAATTCAACCTTGGTCCACTTATCCACATAAGACGCAGAACTTCCTACACCTAATGTACCTGTACCAGCTTGAACCTTGTTGGAACCAGTTACAAACACATAGTTGTTCGCACATACCATTGACGATACGGAGGAACCACCAGAAATAACAAGTTCTTTTTGAGCTGAAACCCCTAAACTTACTGCGAGCGCAGTAACCACTAACGAGATTTTACGTAATCTTTTCATAGTCATACTATTTTGCAAAATATACATATAAGACTCCCATCTTTCTATAAAAGTTACATACCGGTTTAAAATTTTTCACTTTTATCCAATGAAAGTCCGCTCCAAAAATACAACTATTTATTTTATCAACAAGTATTTAACATGAAAAATTGACAATTGAGAATTAGTTTTCAATGTTGGTTGAACTTTCGTTTTGGATTATTTATTCTAAATTCTGTCTCTTGATTTCCGATTCATAATTATATTTACATGTTATATTGCATTTCAAATGAAAACATTACGAATTGGTATCATAGGTGCTGGTTGGATTGCCCATAAAATAGCCCAGGCAGTTGCTCCTCTTGCTGATGTAGAAATTATAGCCATTGCATCACGAAGCGAAGAAAAGGCAAAAGAGTTTGCTACGACATACGGCATTACAAAATTCTATGGAAATTATGACATGCTTGTTGCGGACAATGATGTTGACTTAGTATATGTGGCGACGCCTCACTCTCATCATTTTCGACATGCACGTCTGGCCATCGAACACGGGAAAGCTGTATTAGTGGAAAAAGCGTTTACAGCGAATGCGCGTGAGGCACAAGCCCTCATAGAATTAGCACATAAACATAACGTGTTACTTGTGGAAGCAATTTGGACGAGATTTATGCCAATGTCGCAGACAATTACAGAGCTTTTGCAAAGCGGGATTATCGGTGAACCACGCGTACTAACGGCAACTCTCTGCTACTATATGGAAGACAAAGAGCGGATTATCCGTCCAGAACTCTGTGGTGGCGCACTGCTTGACCTTGGAGTGTACGTTCTCAATTTTGCCCGTATGTATTTTGGTTCCGACATTGTAAAAACAGTCACCAATTGCCATCTTTCCGACACAGGCGTAGATATGATGGAAAGCATATCGCTCAGTTATGCTGACGGCAAAATGGCAAATTTGCAGGCTGGAGCACTTACATTAAACGACAGACAGGGAATAATCAGCGGTACAGAAGGGTATATTCGAATTGATAATGTTAATTGTCCAGAACTGATAGAAGTTTGGAGAAACTACGCATTGGTGAAACAAATACACCGTCCCGACACAATGATAAACGGGTATGAATATGAAGTGTTGGAATGCAAACGTTGCTTAGAAGAAGGACTATTAGAATCTCCAATGATGCCACATTCTGAAACACTTGCAATTATGCAGCAGATGGATAGACTACGTGGTGAATGGGGAGTAAAATTTCCGATGGATTAAGATTAGTTTGTCCGTTGAAACTACCAATCTCCAAGTTTTAGTCTCATTTTAAATTGTGTATAAAAAAAGTAGGGGCGTATTGCATACGCCCCTACTTTTAGATATTAATACCACTACTGTGAATTATTCCTTCAGGATATGCTCGATTTTGATTTCGATACGGCGGTTCTTCTTTCTATTTTCCTCGCAGGTATTTGGTACCAACGGTTCTGATGAACCCATACCTTTTGTTTCGATATGAGATGGATCGCAGCCCTTATCAACCAAAATCTTCTTCATTGCTTCGGCTCTCGACTTACTCAACTTAATGTTATTTGCTGGATTACCAAGGTCGCAAGTGTGTCCCTTGATTAACAAGATTCTGTCAGGATACTTCTGCAGGAATCCAATCAAGAACTGAATGTTAGCCTCAATTTCAGGCGTTGAGTTGATGATAGCCTTACCAAGTTCAAAGTTTACAACAATATGTTTGTTAATCCATTCAACAGCTTCCTCTGCCTTTTTCGTTGCTTCTTCTTCGGCAGCCTTTTCGGCAGCAAGTCTTTCTTCCTCAGCCTTGAGAGCAGCAAGTCTTTCAGCTTCTGCCTGTTCTGCAGCAAGACGTTCAGCCTCAGCTTTTTCTGCGGCTATACGTTCCTCTTCAGCTTTTTGTTCTGCTGCAAGTCTTTCGGCTTCTGCCTGTTCTGCAGCCAAGCGTTCTGCTTCGCGCTGTTCAGCAAGCAGACGTTCTGCAAGAGTATCGATAGATGGAAGTATTTCTTCTGGCCATCCCCAACTCATACCTACTTTGACTCCAAATGCCATAAGATGCGTTTTGTCAACAAGATTAGATGATACGACACCGCTATATTCCTTCGTCTCAGGATTGTACAGATGGTTGTCGCAACTCTTTAGGGAATTCATCAAACTATGGCTGAAGTATGCACCTAAATATAACGAACGATTGTTCTTCAAAGGACGGGAAGCACCGATTTCGCCGAACATAGACACGCCAGCACCTTTCATCTTGGCACGTCCGTCGTATTCTTCCGTATCGTAGAAACCATGTTGTGGAAGTTCGCTATATTCCACATTGGTACTTGGAAATTCTCCAGAGCGTACCATTTCGCCATCAGACTGTTCGTTCTTCGTTACATAGTGTTTCGAAAAAGGTACGTCGAGTTTCACACCAAGGCCAAACACCATTCCCCATAGTTCGTTTAATGGATAGCGGTAGTAACCAGCAATAGGCACTTCCATATTAATGGTACGTTGGACTTCATTCCAATTATGGAATGTTGTTTTGAATGTGTAAGACTCTCCATTTTCAGGGTCAACGAAAGCAACTGTGTCCTGCATCCAGTCGTAGCTTGATTTTGCACTATAATTTGTAAAACCAAGACCAATTCCGACGCTAAAACGGTCCCAACCTGCATAGCGGTATTGCATATTGAATGTTCCACCAGCACGCATGTGGTGGTCGCCGCCTCCTTCCGGATCGAACTGCACAGAGTGCATACCGCCTCCCAATGCAAAATCGAAGTTATTGATATAGCGTTTAAATACTACGTCCTGCGCATTCAAGGCTGCGCACGCCATTACAAAACTTACAACCAGTAATATCTTTTTCATTTCGTATCGTTATTCTCTGTAAAAAAGGGCGGCGGAAATCCGCCGTCCTTACGGCTCCTATTTCTTTATTATCTTAACTGTTATTCCATCGACTACGGCTACATAGTTGCCAGGTATCATTCCCTGCATATCAACTTCGTAGCTTGCGCCTGTGAATGTCGTATTCAGAACAATCTTACCATATACATCAGTGATTTCAAGGCTGTGTACATTTCCGTTGTCCTCTGACAATTCTATCGTACCTGTTGTTTCAACAGGATTTGGATAAATCTTAGCAGTGATGCTGCTGTAGATTAAGTGCCATTCCTGTGAGCAAGTACGTAACATTCTACCATCAAGAGTTTCAACATCTACGAAGTAAACACCCTGAAGACCGCCTATTTCGTTGTAGTATGGCATTGTTGCGCCAGGAATTTCTTCACCGTCGCGGTACCATTGGTATGCTTTGAAACGGTGTTCCATATTTTCTGGCTGATTCAAATCAACCTTGTCGATGATTGAAACAACATCGTCCCAAATGTTCGTGATGTATTTCTTAGACAAGTTAACGTCAATGTCGAATGTGTATACCGGTGATTCTGCACCAGCATCGTTACGGAACTGAACATTAATCTTGTAAGAACCTGCGTCGCAGAATGGAATGTAAACCGTGAACTTACCGTTTTCTTCCAAGCTCTGGTATATTGCATCGGCAACATTTATCGTGTCAACTCCGACAATCACTGCGCGGAATGATGTTGGGTTACCCTTGATTACCTGGAAGTTAACCTCGCCATCAGTTTCAGGGCAGTAGCCGTCGGCTTCAACTTCAAAGCTGTCTTTGTCAACCATATCAAGATATCCTGTTCCTTCTTCAACTGTAACTGTTGTTGCAGGTGAAGCGTTGTGGTTTTCATCCTCAGCATAGCGAACTTGGTAGTCACCAGCTGGAAGGTTGCAGTCTGCATCCATAACGTCAGGATCACCGCCGCTGATTATCCAATTGATTATGTCTGCAATTTCAGGATCGTCAACCTTTGTCCATGTTGTGCCACCATCGGTGCTGATTTCCATTGTAGTTTCAAGACCATTAATCTTGCCGTCTTTTTCACCTGGAGCAGATGTGCCTGTTGCAGTTACTTCTGGAGCATCCTGATCAGCCTTGTTGATTGAGAATGGAACTATTATTTCATCGAAATCGTATGAAGAACCATCAGATGGTATGATTTTTACGATTGCAGTTCCGGCATCAGTATTATCCTCATAAATAACCACATATTCTGATTCAGGAATAACATTGCCATCTTTATCTTTCAATTCAATCTTAGGTTCTTTGGCAGTACCGTCGTATGTGTAGGTATCATCAACTACAGCATCGCCATCTTCTGTCAATACAACAGAAGGTGTTTCTGTATTCTTGACAATTGCCCAGTCCTGAGTTGAGTTAGAAGGAAGTTTGTAATTTTCCTTATCGTCTCCCTCAAGAGTAACCGAAGCAGTATAGTTGTCAACAGCCGTACCCGTATTACCGCTAACAACAGCTTTACAATCGTCACCGTCAATAATTCCAGAGATTACGACATTAACTGTATCAGCTTTGCCATTGTAAACGAATTCTGTTTCATCGTCCCAATCAAGAACAAGTTCTTTTGGTTCGATTGTCAAAGTATAGCCTTCGATAGAACCATTTGTATAGTTAGGACTAATTACTTCTATCTTAACATCGTACTCACCTGCATTGGTTGGAACGTCAGTTGTCCACGTATCGGAACCTTTTTCTTTGTAGTAAACTACATAGTCGGTACCTTCAGTCAATTCAGGATCAGTTGTGAACTGAATTGGTTGTGGATTGCCGTTGTAGATTACATCGTCGCTGTCGTTAGAAACTTCGAAGTTATCTACTGTTAAATCCTTAGATTTAATTGTCCAGTCCTGAGTCGTATTATCAGGAAGTTTGTAATTGTCTTTTGAATCACCTTCAAGAGAAACTGTTGCAGTGTAATCATCAACATCAGTTCCAGTATTTCCAGTTACAACCAACTTACAATCGTCACCAGAAACGATATCGTCGGTAGTAACAGTAACTGTCTTTTCTGTTCCGTCGTAAGTGAATTCAGTTTCATTAGACCAATCAAGGGCGATTTCTTTCTTATTGATTGTGAATTCAATTTCGTTATCCTCAATTGTGTAGTTTCCACCATCAACATCTTTAATGATTACCTTGGCAGTTCCTGCATCAACATTGTCTTCGTATGTTACCGTGTACTCTGATTCAGGAATGACATTGCCATTCTTATCTTTTACAACTACCGTAGGTTTCTTTTCATCGTTACCATACGTATATGTTGTGTTGTCAACTTCTTCATCGTTCTCGTCGAACAATGTTACTTGTTGATCATCTTTAGCGATAATATCGTCGGCAATTTTCCAAGACAATGTTGCTTCTTCTGGCAACTTATAGTTGTCGTTATCCAAACCAGTTACTGTTACATCGTATTTGTCAACATTTGTTGCAGCTGTTGTACCAGTTACTGTTGGATTACATACATCACCCTCTTCGATACCACCAACAACTACATTTACTGAATGTTCTGCAGCATCGTATTGGAATAAGTTCTCGTCAAGGCTCAAAGTAACTTCCTTAGGTTCGATAACCAATGTGAAGCCTGTAATGTCTTCGTCCTTATAGTTAGGATTGATGATGTCTATCTTAACTTCGTATTCACCAGCATTTGTTGGAGCTTCTGTTGTCCAAGTATCATCAACTTTGTAATATACCACGTAGTCATCACCTTCGGTTAATTCAGGTTCTGTTGTGAATACAATATCCTGAGGTTTGCCGTTGTACGTTGTACTGTCGGTGTTGTCTTTTACTGTGAAGTTAGCTTCGCTCAAATCCATAGGGGTGATTGTCCAGTCTTGAGTTGGAGTGCTTGGCAACTTGTAGTTGTCGTTGCTCAATGCAGTTACTTCAGCAGTGTAGTTACCTGCATCTGTACCCTGATTGTTAGTAACTGTTGGTTCGCACACATCGTCACCTACAAGACCTTTAACTTCGACTGTGATACCTTGAGTTTCGCCATTGTATTCGAAATCGGTGTCGTCGCTCCAGTCAAGAACAACTTCTTTTTGATTGATTACGAATGGTATTTCGTTCGTTTCTACTGTATAGTTGCCACCTTCTTTATCTGTGATGATAACTTTAGCAGTTCCAGCATCTGTGTTTTCTTCATACGTTACCGTATATTCTTCTGGAGGAACAATATCACCATTTTCATCTTTCACAACAACAGTTGGTTTCTTTTCGTCACCACCGTATGTATATGTATTGTCATCGATAACACTACCATTTTCGCTCAACTCAACTTGTTGATCTTCGGTGCTTACAACCTTACTATTAATCTTCCAAACTTGAGTTGTATTTTCTGGCAACTTGTAGTTGTTATTGCTCAACGAAATTGCTTTAGCTGTATAAGAATTTACTGCAGTAGCTTCGTTGTCGGTTACAGTAACTGTACATTCATCGGTGCTTACCAATGATGTTGGGTCAACACTTGCAGTAACAGATTTTTGAGTACCGTCGTATGTAAATTCTGTTGGAGTACTCCAAACTAAGGCAACTTCACGTTGTTTGATTTCAAATTTCTCAGTGATATCACCGAATATGTAACCAGTTTCTGCACTTGGAACGATTTTAACTGTTGCAGTAGCAGTACCAGCGTTAATATTGTCTTCGTACACAACTGAATATTCAGTAGAAGGAATTACGTTGCCTTCTGGATCGTAAACCGTTACGGTTGGTTCCTTAGCAGTTGCATCGTAAACAAATTCGTATTGAGAAAGTTCTACGTCTGCATTTAATTCAACTGGGTTGACAATCAATTTACCATAGATATACGTGATATCGTAGTTGGTTAATTTTCCTGACGTAGCAGTTACCGTAAATTCATTGTCGGTACCAGTAGTTAATGCTTTAACAACTGTAAAGTCGCTGTATGCGAATTTATCAGTACCTGCAAGAGAACCAGAAGAAATTTCTACAACTTCTTTCTTGTGTTCAAGTGCATCGTATGAGAATACCTCGCTTGCAGATTTCAACGTAATTGCACGTGGAGTAATTGTGAAATTACCAGATTTTGTATCTAATGTGTAGTTACCACCTTCAGCATCCTTGATAGTAACAGTTGCTGTTCCTGCGTCAACATTATCTGTGTATTCTATAATGTATTCGCTTGCAGGAATAGTCTTATCACCGATGGTAATAGTAATTTCAGGCTTTTTCTCTGTGCCGTCGTATTCAGTGTTTGTTGGACTGATAGAAATTTCATAATCATCAGCGTCAACTTCTTTCTTAGTGATTGACCATGCTTGAGTTGCATCGGCTGGCAATACGTAGTTTGTATTGCTTAAACCTGTTGCTTCGGCAGTGTAGTCACCAGCATCAGCTTTCTTATTATCTGTATATGTCGTTACCGTTACAACATCTGAACCTACTGCATTTGTTACTGTTGCAGTTACTGTTTGGTCGGAACCATTATATTCAAATGTTGTTGTACCCCAGTCGAAAGTAACTTCTTTAGGAGTTATTGTAGCTGTTGTTTCACTGGTAGTGTTTACAAGAACGTAGTTGCTTGCGCCTGTACCTTCAAGAGCGTAAGTTACACCTACTGTTCTGTCATCACCAGCATTGGCATCTTTAAATTCTGCCTTTGTAACAACGACATTGATTACACTTGTACCTTCGCTATTTTGAACACCAGTAAATGATGTGATAGAAGCGTCGGCTGTTTTTGTTCCGTCGTATTCCTTATCAGTAGCAGAAAGGCCATCAACTGTAATAACAGCAGGATTGATTGTCAATGTGAAGCCTTCAATATCCTCATCCTTGTAATCAGGATTGATGATGTCAATCTTAACTTCGTATTCGCCAGCATTTGTTGGAGCATCTGTTGTCCATGTATCATCTACTTTATAATATACTTCGTAGTCGGTACCTTCAGTTAATTCTGGCTCAGATGTGAATACTATTGGTTTTGGAGTACCATCGTATGTTGCTTCGTCAGAGCCACCGCTTACTGTAAAGTCTGTTGCATCCAAATCTTGTGGAGTGATTTCCCAGTCCTGAGTAGTAACTGCTGGCAATTTGTAATTGTCGTTGCTCAATGCTGTTACTTCTGCTGTATATGATTGAGCATCTACGCCAGTATTGTTTGTAACTGTCGCTTCGCACTCATCGTCACCTACAAGACCTATAACTTCTACAGTTACGCCATGAGATTCGCCATCGTATTCAAATTCAAGAACGTCGCTCCAGTCTAAGGTAACCTCTTTCTGGTCGATAGTTCCTTGTTTTGTATCGGTATCTACTACAAGTACGTAGTTTGAAGCACGATCACCCGACAAAGTGTATTCTACATCTACGTCCTTATCAGTACCTGCATTTGCATCTTCGAATGTTCCTGTTGCAGTTACTGTAACATCGTCAGAGCCAACCTTACCTGTAAATGCTGAGACAGTTACTTCGGCTTCATCGGTTCCATCGTATGTTTTCTCAGTTACTGTTGCTTCAGTTACTGTGATTACAGCAGGATTGATTTTGTATGTTACACTATTTTCTTCAACAGTGTAGTTACCACCTTCCTTGTTCGTAATAGTTACTGTAGCAGTTCCCGCATCTGTATTTTCTTTATACGTTACCGTATATTCGCTATCAGGAACGATATTTCCCTTGTCATCTTTCACAACAACAGTTGGTTTCTTTTCAGTACCATCGTACGTATATGTTTCGTCGGTTACTTCGCTGCCAGCTTCCGTTAACGTAATAGTTTGTTCTTCTTTGTGAAGAACATCCATAGAAATTGACCACGATTTATTTGGATCAGCAGGAAGAACGTAATTAGCAGCATCGTCGCCTGTTAACGAAGGTATAGCTGTATAGCTACCAACTTCTGTTTCAACATTGCCAGTTAATGAAATTGTACAATTATCACCTTCTACAACGTCGCCGATAGAAGCAGTTACCTCTTTAGACTCACCGTCATATTCAAATGTTGTTGTACCCCAGTTGATTGTTACTTCCTTAGGATTGATATCAGCTGAAGTAACATCTGAAGCATTCACAAGAACATAGTTGCTTGCTCCTGTACCTTCAAGTGTATAAGTTATTGTTACTTCCTTGTCGTCACCTGCGGTTGCATCTTCAAATTCAGCAACGGCTGTTACGTTTATCACGCTTGTACCTTCGCCGTTTTGAACACCTGTAAATTCAATGTCACCGTCAATTGCACCAGTTGTGGTACCATCATACGTTTTATCACCCACTATTGGAGTCGTTACCGTAATCGGTGCTTTGTTGATTGTGAATTCTATCTCGTTATCTTCTACAACATAGTTACCACCAGGAACGTCCTTAAT
>CALAUG010000035.1 GCA_937892155.1 uncultured Bacteroidales bacterium
TGGCAACTTTCGCACTTTCAAGAAAACCTTGTGGATTTTTCTGTTTGGATATTTCCGTTGTCGAAGCCTCCGCCAGCATATTCAAGGCAAGTTCCACATTGCTCATGTTGTCGCGGAGATTTTCCTTTTTCAGACCTTTGTGCTGCTTGTATTGACGAGTGGTCATACCGCTCCATTCCTTGGTGATAATGTCGGTCAGAGAAGCAAACTGCTGCCCAGACTGTACGCCGGCGCGTTCCCATTCGTCAGTCAGTTCTTTCCTGACCTCGATGCCTTTGATGCGGTTGTTTATCCATTTGTCGCTATACCCCAATCGTTTATAATCGACAATAGCTTGATTTATATTCAATTCCGGATCCTGCATCTGGTCGAGACGTTGCGAGGCAACCTGCGCCATCCAGATTTTGAACGGTTCTGCCTTGGGTGATGGAATGGACTGGATGAGGCGGAACATCTGTTCTTGATCTGCCACGTCTGTAAGGCGCATCTTGCCATCAGCGGCAACCATTTTCAAACCGTGACAATTTGTCACGGTTTCATTTCCTTCTTGTTTCAGACGCTGCTTTAATTTTCTCCAATACACCTGTGGATCAATGCTATCGGTTAAAACGGCAACAATGTCAACTATGGAAAAATACCATTTCTCTTGCTCGCCGTCCCAAACGGTGCGGACTTTTTTCTCTTCAAAAAGTTGGATTTCCTGTTTTTTCGTCATACGCTAATTGTTTTCAGCATTTTCCTCTTCTGCATCGCCAGGCTTTTCGGATGTGCTTGTGTGTTCATCCACACCCAAATTCTTCAAGAACAGCGCTACCTTGTCTTTCCGAATCTCTCCATTTTCTTGATAGAATTTTCCGAAACTCAGTTTGC
Organism: uncultured Bacteroidales bacterium; assembly: GCA_937892155.1. Taxonomy (GTDB): domain Bacteria; phylum Bacteroidota; class Bacteroidia; order Bacteroidales; family UBA1715; genus UBA1715. The sequence continues at coordinate 871 of CALAUG010000035.1, forward strand.
CCTCGGTGTCGTTGAAGATATCTTTTTCAAATCCGTAATCTTTAAACACATCGTTCCAAATATAGAACAGCACTTTGCTCACAAAACGTTCGGCAGAAATGACACCATTTTCAGCTTTGCAGAAATAAAAGCCAAGTTTCTTGTCTTCGCTGTGGGTTACAGAATCTATTTCTGCGTTGACTTTTTCTAAGAAATTGCTCCAACTGTATTCAGTCCCGTTTACCTTGATACTCCATAATTCTTTTTGTGTGTTGATTGGCATATATTTCCAATCCCATCTTCGCTTGAAGGCAGAGTCGATGGGAAACAGGCTTTGGTCGGAGGTGTTCATAGTGGCCCAGATGTGGAGGTTTGCAGGCAGACGCATCTCTTCACCCGATTTGATGGCTTCATCCTCAATGTCACAATCTTCCAGCTTTTCGTTGAGAAATTCCTGGATGGCCGTTTCGGGTTTGATGGCATAATCCGATTCGCCGTTTTCATTTCTATCCAGCAATTGGAACATATCGCCAAAGATTTGGGCGCAGTTACCGCGGTTGATTTCTTCGATGACAAGGAAAACAGGCTCGTTGGTTTCGTAGGCACGGACGTAGGCTTTCAGGAATGCCTGCGGTTCGTACTCGTATGCAATGCGCTTCTTCTCATCTTCACATGCCGAGGTTATTTCGTGTCCGCTTCCATCTCTAATAGGCGCTTTCACCATCTTGGGCTTGTAACAGCCCACAAAGGTTGAATAATCAGAATCTGGGTGGAAAGTAGTGCGGAAGACATCGCTCTTTGGCAGAGCCTCTGTCTCTTCTTTCACTTTGTGTGATTTTCCTGTGCCTGGCGCACCGTAGAAGACTTGCTGGAGAGGAAGCAAAGTACCCGCGTTTGTGTTTCTCGTTTCCTTGACTTTTAGAGGGTCTCCATTTTCTATGTAAAAATTGATTTTGTCATCCAAAAGTTTGACATAATCAGGCTTTTGTCCTAAAAATTCCCAAAGTACACAAATGTACGATTGTGAAACGTTTACCACTTTTGCTAAAGCGAGAATTGCAGAATTATGCCAATCCCCTCTGTCTAAAGATTTTCCAGACTTACCATTTCCTCCATTCCACCAATTGTAGTCTGTTGCAAATTTGATTAACAATTCTTTTTCTTCGTTTGAAAACTTAGAATTATTAATGTTTTGTATTATAATATCCTCATTTTTGTTTTTTAGGATATCTGCTGGTACGATTTCGTCTATAAGACTTTTATATTCAAACAAGGGCTTGTAAAGAGGGGCAAGAATTGCTGCAATATAAAACCAGTTGTTGCTTATGAAAATTCTTAGTCCGCTTGAAGAGGTTATGCAAGAACAATATCGTCCATACTCTATAGTATCCTTAAATATACATTTCACACTACTAGTGAAATGTTCAGGTAGTTCGCAATTTAGCACGTTAAAACGATTTATCTTTTCAATTAACGGCTTCTCAAGTAGATTTAAATCTTCAAGCATATTATTTGTTAATCAGTTGTTTTATAATTTCTTGTGCTAATCTTTTTATCACAGGAACAGCAACGCTGTTGCCGAACTGGTGATAGGCTTCCTTTTTTGAAACCACAATATTAAATGGCGTCTGTTCATGAACCGTTGATTTGGTTTCAGAATTTTCCCAACCATTCCCTTCAATGTTATAACCTTGAAGACGACCTGCTTCAACAGGAGTCAACTTTCTTGGGTTCAGTCCCAATTCTGATTGGTCTATCA
>CALAUG010000036.1 GCA_937892155.1 uncultured Bacteroidales bacterium
TACGTAACTTACGATTCCAATCCTGTGCCTGTTACTTACACTCAGGAAGAGTTGAGGCCGGTTCTTGATAATATTAAACAATAATTCATACTTCTTATGACACATCCAAGTCATTATTTTGATACAATAGAAAGGTATCTTAGAAACGTCAACGGTCCAAAAATTTTCAATGCCTTAAGGCAAATCGTTATAGAAGACGGGTGCCCGGAAAATATTGCCGACCAGGTTGTTGCTGGCGCTTTGGTGGATTATATATTTGATATAATGCCGAGAGTGACTGACGATATAAAAATCTATGGACCGGATGGCGTTGGCATTGTAGAGGAAAAGAAACTTTATTCCAAAGACGAGTGGGTTAGTGCACTTCTCAATACCATTATGGGAATGAATAAATCATACGCTGAAAACATATTGGATTACATGCTACAAAAACAATATCTTGTGGAGAGGAATGACACGACTGGGATGCATGTTTATCGGAATATGGCTCCAGTTAGAAGAACGTCTGTGGAAATAATATAATAATTCTCACAACATATCTACCCATCATGCCCACCCTCACAACCCTCATATCTTCCATCGCCGAAGCTCGTAAGGCTTTGGATAGTGGCGACCGCCAGCTTGCAAAGAAGGCGGTCTGGGAGATGTGTGAGGTTCATCAGCGTGATTTCAATGTGACCGATGAGAAGGATTATACACCCGAACTCGCTCTCCTCCAGTATCAAGTTCTTGAGGCTGTACTGGATTTGCATATTCTCAGAGGAGATCCGATAGATATTTCTATCCGCTTCACTCAGTTTATGAACAGATTCCATGAGGATACAGAACATGTGAAGCACTGGAACAAGGAAGATTGGGAACCGATTAAGGAGCTTGTCTTCCGCGTTGTTAACAAGACTTACCAGTTCAATCAAAAGGGAATAATAGGCGATTATAAGCCGGTAGTCAGGGATGCTGAATGCACTTGCGCATTATGCAGACGGAAGAAGGCTGACAAGACCGGTTCACACATGGTCCCACATCTTCTGATTGCCGATGTGTTTTCTTACGATGGCAGTCGTGAGCGAGATAAGGTCACTGTGGCGGTCAATTCTCTTGGTGAAGGGAAAAGAGACAGGTATTTCGGTCATCAGGTGTATGATGATACCATAAAACAGCTTCTTGGGCATAGTTTGTCGGATGAGGAACTGGACGAGGAGAACAAAAAGACCAACGCATTGACGATTGACCATATCTTCTGCTCAGAATGTGAAAAACGTTTCAGCGTACTGGAGGATTGGTATGCGGAGATATTGAAGGGCTGTAAGGACTATCCTCCTCAAATCCCATATCTCTTCTGGATGTCTGTTGTGTGGCGTATGGCGGTAGGAGAAATGGGTATGGTGCTGGATGGGCATCATCAGGAGAAATTGAGGCGAGTTCTCGACAGTTGCCTTGCCTTGAAAAAAGAGGATATCATACTGAAAAACTCCAAACTCGGACATTGTGCATACAGCTTGTATGTGGCTGATGACACAAGGGACGAAGCTCTCGGTATTTACGGGACATACGAAAAAACCAAACCCTATCAGGCATTGATGGGCAGGTATTTTATTAATTTCTATACAAGTCTTTCTGCAGCCAAGAGTTTCATAAAGGCGCACAACCTTCCGCTTGAAGATTTGAATGACGGCACCGAACTGGAGAAAACAGGAGATTTGAACTTTATTGAATTCTGGATGGTGAAGAGGCAGATTCTTGATATGTCTTGGAACAATGGAAGAAGCATCTGGAATATCGGCAGGTGTCAGCAGAAAACCTTGAGCAAGATGCAGCCGCTGCCGTTCAGTGGGGCAAATGAATCCGGAGACATCCCGCTGTGGTTCAATTCTGAGAATCCTGCTGTAATAAACGTGCCGAGATCGTTGCGGAAGATAGAGAACTGGCTGAAAGAGCACACCGATAAATTGAATGTAGAAGATATGTGCAAGGATTTGGGCTATTCTCAAGGTGAGATTGGAGTAATGTTAGACTATTGGGAAATGAAAGAGAATGAACGAAAGGGGAAGATTGAGAATAGTGAACGGATTATGGAGGCGTTGAAGGGATTGGTTGGGAGGATTTAACAAGTTAACATTTTAACAAATATGACATATTGATAATCATAATACAACAATGAAAAAAATAATGCTGGTATTCGGCACAAGGCCTGAGGCCATCAAGATGTGCCCGCTCGTGAAGGAGCTGCAGAAGCACCCCGAGGATTTTGAGACGATAGTGTGCGTAACGGGACAGCATCGAGAGATGCTTGATCAGGTACTGAAGATTTTCGATGTAAAGCCTGACTATGATTTGAACATCATGAAGCAAGGTCAGGACCTTACGGATGTGACAGCTCGTGTTCTGACTGGACTTCGTGACGTTTTCAAAGAGTGCCGCCCAGATGTAGTACTTGTTCATGGTGATACAACCACCTCTACAGCAGGTGCTTTGGCAGCATTCTATGCACAGATACCAGTTGGTCACGTTGAGGCTGGTTTGAGAACACATAACCTCTACAGCCCTTGGCCGGAGGAGATGAACCGTCAGGTCACGGGACGCATCGCTACCTACAACTTCTCGCCAACTCCTCTTTCCGAGAAGAACCTTCAGGAGGAGAAAACTCACGGTAATATCTATGTTACTGGCAATACTGTTATCGATGCCCTTCACATGGTAGTTGATAAGCTCCAGAGCGACAAAGCTCTTGCAGCAGAGCAGGACAAGGTGCTGCTTGATGCAGGCTATGATGTAAAGCGTATGGACAACAAGCGCAAGCTCGTCCTTATCACCGGCCACAGGCGCGAAAACTTCGGAGACGGCTTCATCCGTATGGTGACAGCTATGAAAGACCTCAGCGAGAAATATCCGGAGGTTGACTTCGTCTATCCTATGCATTTGAATCCAAATGTCCGCAAACCTATCCACGAAGTTTTTGGCGAAGACCTCACACATCCTAACTTCTTCTTCATCGAGCCTCTCCAGTACCTTGATTTCGTCTATCTGATGGAGAAATCTACGGTCGTACTCACCGACTCTGGCGGAATTCAGGAAGAAGCCCCAGGTCTTGGCAAGCCCGTTCTCGTGATGCGCAACACTACCGAGCGTCCCGAAGCCCTCAGTGCAGGAACAGTCAAACTCGTGGGTACAGACCACGACCTCATCGTGAGCGAAGTGAGCCGTCTTCTTGAAGACAAGGCATATTACGACAAGATGTCCCACGCTGTCAACCCTTATGGAGACGGCAAAGCCTGCGGACGCATAGCCAAAGCCCTCAAAGGCGAGACTCCCGACAGATACGGGAATTATTAATGATACTAAATTATGAAAGTCGCAATCATCGTGGGCAATAACGTCTGGTTCTGCCCTTACATAAAGATATATACAACGGTTTTTGAAAAGAATGGGATTGATTACGATATCATTTCCTGGAATCGTGATGCAATTGAAGAGGATGCTATTCAATTCACTTGTGCCTTGAAGCATAAAAATCCTCTCGCAAAGTTTTGGGCAAGCTTGAGGTATTCTTCATTTGTAAAGGATACTTTAAGCCGTAACGACTATGATGGAGTAGTCATTTTCTCAATAGCAACGGCAATCTTTTTGAACCGTTTCTTGTCGGGAAGTTACGGCAAGAGATATATCTTTGATTATAGAGATCTGTCTATCGAGCAAAAAGCCATATTCAAAAAACCATTCCAGAGAGTACTGAAGAACAGTTTCGCAAACGTAGTTTCTTCACCAGGTTTCATTAAGTATCTTCCAAAGGGCTTTGACTATATCCTATCGCATAATTTCGATATCAATCTAGTAAGAAAGGCTCTTGATTGTGGAGAACAAACACTTGGCACTCAGAAAGGCATTGACGTTCTCACCATAGGTGGAATCAGAGATTATGAGTCAAATTCACAGGTAATTGATGCACTGGCAAATAAAGATGGATTTACTGTCCGATTTGTCGGGAAAGGCCCTTCTGCTGAAGTTCTGAAACAACATGCAGAAGAGATGCAGGCTAAGAATGTATACTTCGAAGGATATTATCCGAAAGAGAAAGAGAAGGATTATATCAATGGCTGCGCTTTCCTGAACATCTTTTATCCTCGGAGACCATCACACGACACTGCAATCTCCAATCGGTTCTATAATTCACTGATTTACCATAAGCCGATGATTACAACAGCGGACACCGTTCAGGGCGATTATGCTGCAAAGTATGGGGTCGGATTATCTTTGGAAAATTGCGAAAATCTCGATGTGAAATTGAAAGAGTATTTGCAATCCGATGAATATAAAGACTTCTCGGAGAATGCACACGACCTGCTTTATCAATTTGTGCAAGATTACGAAAAGTGGGAGAGTGTGGTTAATAAATTTGCTGTACATAGTGTGTATTTGATTGATAAACAAATAGATAACGGGGGGGGGTATGAATTAGGTTTAATTTTTGGTAGAATCCTTTGCGATAACAGTTGCAAGGCCTTCTCGTATAACGGATGGGGGCTTGCAGCATGAAAAGGGATTTTAATGGCAAGAAGGTACTTATCCTTTGTGGAGCGGAACTTGAAAAAGCACCTTACGTACTGCCGTACATCGAACTGCTAAAACAGAATTCTGTTCCCTTTGACGTGCTTTGCCAGAAATCACAGATGGCAGTTGATGTTGTTGGAGAAAATGTAATCGGATTCGGCAAGGTGTATGACGGTACAGCCCCTGGATGGAAGAAGTTCCTGATGATGTTGGAACAGGCAAAGTTTGCCAAACGTGTGATTCGGAAGAATGGATATGGCAAAGTAATAGTGTTTACCGCACAGAAAGGAATATTTTTGAGTCGGTTTTTGAAAAAGAATTATTTCGGGCAATATGTGTTGGATATCAGGGATTATACGCCTTTGCTGCGGATACCGTTATGCAATAGGCTGTTGAAATCTGTGATCGATAATTCTGCATATACCGTAATATCCTCGGCTGGTTTCAAGAGATGGCTGCCAGAGTCAGACAAGTATATTGTTTGTCATAACACATCGTTTGAGATGATTGAGTATGGGCTTTGCGATAAAATAGAGAAAGAAAGAGGGAAACATGAATCTTCTCAGGTAACCAAATTGCTGACTATCGGTCAGATTAGAGATACTGAGGCGAATGCGGCTGTGATTGATGCCATACAGACAGACAAGCATCTTGAGATGTATTTTGTCGGGAGTGGCAACAGTGTGCCAAGTCTCGAATCACATTGTCGAGACCATAATTCCGAACGAGTTACCTTTGCTGGCAGATACCACAAAAAGGATGAGCAGAGCATCGTGGAACAATATGATATGATTAATTCATATATGAATCACGATATCAATAGTGACAGCCTGCTTACCAATCGTTTATATTTGTCTGCTATTCTTCGCAAGCCCATCCTTGTGAGAAAAGGCACATTCCAGGCCAAATTGGTCGAGCACTATGGTCTGGGATTAGCAGTAGAGAGTGTAGATACGCTATCATCGGATATTAAGTGCTATCTCGAGAATATTGATATGAGCCGATATGATTCAAATTGCAAGCGTTTCTTGAATGATGTCAAGGCGGAAAATAGGCAATGGGAATCGTCTATCTTGTCGTTTGTCAATGGTTGAATTTGAAATAGTATGAATGTATATGCTTGATTATAAAATAGTTATCGGGGGGGGCAAAATAGAGACTGCCTCAATACGATTCGCCTTTTGGCGGCAATCGAAGTGCTGTATGGACACACCTTGGCTCATTTGGAGATAGGTTCCATACCGGTGTTTAACGAGTTTATAAGATTTTTCAGTGGAGTTCCAATATTCTTCACGATGAGCGGATTCTTGATATGGTGGTCAGTGGGAAGGTCTCACAGTTATTGTGAGTACCTGAAGAAAAGGTTCTGGCGTATCTATCCTGAGCTTTGGCTTGCCGTTCTGGTGGAACTGGTTGTGCTGTTGGCGCTATATCACGAACCTATCAACTGGCCGCAATTCGGGTTGTTCGCCATCACCCAGAGCACTATATTCCAGTTCTGGACTCCCGACTGCCTTAGAGGATATGGATGCGGTTGTCCGAATGGTTCTCTATGGACGATATGCGTGCTGATACAGTTCTATATCTTTGCGTACTTCTTCTACAAGTGGTTGCACGGGAAGAAATTGTGGGTGTGGGTAGTGGCTATTCTTGGTAGCTTAGGATTGAGCTTGGCGACACCTACTATCAGAAGTTCTCTTCCTGAGATAGTCGGAAAACTGTTCGGTCAGACATTGATTCCGTATCTCTGGATGTTCCTATGTGCTGCACTGGTGGCAGAGAAGAAGGATGTGATGATACCATTCCTGAAGAAATACTGGTGGGTGTTTGTGGTTGCTTTGCTATTGAAGAACTACCTGCTTCACTGGGATATTCAGGCTTCGTATTCGATATTCGGAACCCTTCTGCTCTTCCTTGGACTTGTCGGCTTTGCTTACAGCTTCCCGAAACTCAACATCAAGACAGATATATCCTACGGCATCTACATCTACCACATGACAGTCGTGAACGCCCTTATGACCTTCGGTCTGTTCCATAACCCCTGGCTCTTCGTGTTGGTACTGGCAGTCACCTGCCTGTTGGCTTGGATATCCACCAAGACCGTAGGAGCATGGGCAGGGAGGATGAAGGTTAAGAAAGTTAACGGTTAACAAGTTAACATATCTATAAAGAAGATAGTGGAATTATTAGATATGATATCGCCGAAATTTAAACATGTTATAAAGAAAACGGCAATCGTTCTAATTACAACATTGTTGCCAGCAACAATGGGCGTTATTTGTACGCAACAGACAGCAAAAACGTGGTTTAAGGGAGTGTTCCCTATTGATACTTTCCCCTTTTTGTATCGCCCGTTATATCAAGTGATTATTATCATCACTATTTGCGTTGTCATGCCAGTTATTTTTATTATCTGGGTAGAAATTTCAGACCTGAATGCAAATGAACGGGTTGCACAACTATACAATAAATTACTGGCGTATATTCAGCACAGCGTGGATATAAAAAAGAAGAGATTCTTTAAGGAGATAGGTAAACATACAAGTGGCGGAGCAATTTTTTCGAACATAACTCAGCCAATATTGCAAATCGAAGACCTATGCTCTGGATTGTGTAACATACTTTCGGATTATTGTGGGGTGTCAGACATAAAAGGGGCAGTAATTACTTGTAGAGATGGGAAATTGAAAGACTATCTTGTCGTATGTGGCGATGAGCAGCCGACTACTTCGATTTCAGAATTGTCAAAAGGAAATTCACTGGCAAAAAAGGCATTGAGTTCAAGAACGATTTGTGTGGCAGAAGAAGCGAGTAAGGATAAGAATTTTTATCATCCTACAGGTTGTAATATATGCTCGGCTATATGCTTACCTATATTTCGTGGCAGTGACATTAATATGATTGTATGTATGACCTCTAAGACAAAAACTGCTTTTAAGCGGTCAAACATCAAACAATATCGACAGATATTCAGTTACTTTGAGAGCAGAATGCTCCTTGAAAGTTATCTACTTGAACTTAAATCCAAAACGACGAAATAACAATGAAAATAACTATACGAAAGACAAAATCCGTACAGACAGTTTCAGCAGTCAACCACGTGCATGTCCAAATTCATAGTGAAGTCCGCGTTTATACAACACGCCAAATGGCAGAACAGAAAAGGGCTGTTGAAAGCATGGTAGAAAAAAATAATAAGATTTTCCGGACACTTTGATTCAACTGCTTATGAAAATTCTTTCAAATTCAACCACTACAAATCACGGAGAAGTGTTCGTCTCTTTTTGTCGAAAGGCTGAAGAGGTCGTGATGGTCAGTCCGTTCTGCTATTCAGATTTCGCAGACTTTGCGAATACGATTGTTTCTTGTTGTGATATTCGAAGGGTTGTATTTGTAACCTCCCTCAAAACAGAAGAGGTGGCAAGAAAAATTGACGCTCTGATTTCGTTTCGTGACGAGATGAACCGCATCAATGTACAATGGGAGTTGCGAGCAGACAATCATCTGCATGGTAAAATTTACATCTTCAAGAAAAATGGACATCCTTTTTCCGGTATTATCACTTCGGCAAACCTGACTCACAACGGAATGGTGGCTAATCATGAATGGGGTTGTCTGATTGAAGATGAAAAGTTATTGGAGGGCATAGAGCAGCAAGTGCTGGAGGATGCTCCTGACCGACTGACAAGCAATATGCTTGACGAGATAAAGGAACGTGCCGAGAAGAAATTCCCTGAAGGAGTGAAGAACGAACCATCGGAGGCGTTAGATATAGATGATATTCTGCATCCGTATCGCTTATCCAAAGGAACAAAGGTTTTCATAAAGCCAATTGGCGTATCAGGCAATCCTATCTATGAAGGTGATTTTTCGACGGAAGGAGAATCCTATATGTACTTCTCCAAGAAGCGGCCATCGTCGGTATCCGTTGGAGACATACTGATAGCATACGCTGTAGGAGGAAGGAAAATTATTGGTGTTTACAAGGTGACAAGTGAGCCAATGTGGGATGAAGATGGTGACCCTCGTTGGCCATGGTATGTAGAATCGGAGAACCTAACGCCAAAACTCTCCAACTGTAAATGGTCTGAAACTGACCTTTGGGTGACTGGCTATGCCAATCATTATGCTGAAACTTATAATAAACCTGTAACCTATAATGGCGGTATGAACCTCGGAGCCCTCAACTATGGGTGTGATAAGATTAGGCTTGACGATGAGTATGGTCAATATCTATTGGGCAAGGTTATGGATGTTGAACGTAGGTTGATGGAGGATGGGAATGTAGAACGGTAGCACTTCGGAAGATATAAAAATAGAGATTATGGTTGGATGGCTTCCTAAATTGGTATATACCCAAACAAATATTGCAGTAGTTTTCTTTTTCCTTTGGATTAAGCAAGTGTATTGTCATTGGCCTGAATTGACTGTTTATATGCCGACATCACTACACGAGTTTGTAAACGGATGCTATGACATATTTTCTTTGCATTGGCCATTATTGTGTTTTATTGTTGAGTTAGTGATATGCTGGTGTATTATCAATGGAATAAAGCGAAATGCTCCGACACAAACTATTCAGGCTTCTGCCACTGAAAGAGTCTCTATTATTAATGTAAGCAGCATCTTTACCATTATGCCTGTATTTGCTACTCTGATGACAGAAAAAGATTCATTACAATTGATCTTCGTGTTGGCTTTCCTGTTGATTTATGAGGTAATTTCATTTAAAACAGGCTGTTCTAATCTCACAATGTCTATTCTGGGCTACAAAGAGTATAAGGTCGTGTCGTCAGACAATATGAATCATAGGATTTTAACCAAAAAGAAAATCCGGAAAGGTGATAGTTGCCATCATGTTATAGAGTTTAATGACATTTACGTAGAAGTTTAAGCATTATGATACATTTTTTTGCGTTGCTAAGAAGTGACAATATTCAAATTCGTAGGATACCTTTGGAACAAGCTGTTGAGGCAGATGTGAAAGCACTGTTTACTTCTCATTATGATGAGTATTTTCATGATATGAATTTTGAGCCTTTTGAGATTGGTTATACACCACAAGAGGATACAACGTCTTTTGTAGATATGGCGTTGGCGGCAGAGTTCAATGACATACCCAATAATACTAATGTTTACAATGAATTAGATCGTAATAACGAAATTACAGAGATCAAAGTCATCTTTATTTATGATGAAGCGTCACAGACGTACTATTTCCAGAATTTCGACAAAAGGAATCTGCTGAATAGGAAGAAAATCGCAGTATGGAGCAATAATAATACATTTACAACGATTCAGGAATCAAATGTCTTTATCATAGACAATGCAGTTCATGCGATACATAAAGAAGGAAAACTATATTTCAAAAACTTTGTACAGGCAGGAAAGGTATTTGACCTAACCAGCTTTTTCTCAGAAGCATCTGAACAAGATATGGATGAAATATTTGGAGAACCTCTTTTCAATTCAGATATACAATGGCTGAAAGATAACTCTGATTCCATTATGAAGAAACAGATAACAGCATTGAAGAGATCTGGCATATTGGATAAGATAAAGCCAGAAACAAAGAAGTTTAAGGATGCTGCAAAAAGAGTTGGCATTCCAGAGAATGTTTATAATACAGGACAGATTGTACTACCTCAAGATAAAAAGCAATGCAAACAAGTGCTGGCTTTCTTGAATCAAGACTTCTTCCCAGGACTGCTAACTCCCAAGCAGTTATTCCGAACTAATTCCAAAAAGAAAGTGTGAATGAAATAAACTTTCCTCTAACAATGCACGAACTCCTTACATATACCGACTCCGACTTCAACGACCTTTTAGACTTGATGCAAGAACTATCCAGTAGCATCATCTTTACAAGGAAATCCTTGGAGCGGATGCTGGCTGACAGCAACAGCCATCTGTACGTAATTCGTGAAGAAGGGGATTTGAGGCTTATAGCTTATAGCTTAGAGTAACCAAAGTAACTTAAGTAACCGATAAAGGTTGAAAATGTATGGTGTATGGAAATTAGGAATTTAGGAAGTTAAGGAATTAGTTGTATTTTCGCATAATTGAAGTTTAGACTATGAACGACAAAGTAGAGAAAACGGAAGGAACGGCAGGGGAGATAGTTCTCTACCAGCCGGATGAGAAGACCAGACTTGAGGTGCGTGTGGATGCTGACACAGTATGGTTGACTCAACAGCAGATGGGGCAGCTGTTTGGAACGAATCGTCAGGCAATCACAAAACATCTCAAGAATATCTATGATACAGAAGAACTGGTTCGTGAGTCAACAAGTTCCATTTTGGAACTAGTTCAAAAGGAAGGGTCTCGTTCTGTTCGACGTAAGATTGAGTTTTACAATCTTGATGTGATTATTTCTGTGGGATACAGGGTTAATACTCGTCGTGGTATCCTTTTCCGCCAGTGGGCAAATGCTGTTCTGAAGCAATACCTCCTCCAGGGCTATAGCATCAACCGTCAGATGGTAGCACTCCAGCGGTATGTAGATGACCGCCTGCTGAAGATTGAGGATCGATTGGACAGTCAGCAGGAGAACATCGACTTCTACATCAAGACTAATCAGCAGCCGTCTGAGCTGGTCATCCCCACGGGATGCGTTTGGGATGCATATTCGTATCTTTCGGATCTGGTGCGGACTGCAAAGAAGAGGGTTATCCTTATTGACAATTTCATTGATGACCGTACTCTGTTGCTGCTTGACAAACGCTCTGCTGGCGTTGGGGCTACGGTATATACGAGATATAGCGAGAAGGCGGAACTTGATTTTGCGAAGCACAATTCCCAGTACGAGCCAGTCCAGCGTGTGCAGTTGCCACATTCGGTTCACGACCGCTATCTGATTGTGGATGATGACGTATGGCTATTGGGCAGTTCTGTCAAGGATATGGGTCGCGGACTGACCACAATCATCCGCACTGAGATTAATCCAGAGTATATTCTGGGGTGCGTAAAGAGGTGAGGAATTTAGGAAGTTTATGACCCACGAAGATAGTTGGAATCAGAACTTTGAGTTGCTCAAAGCCTACATTGAGGAGCATCATCATCTTCCAGATAAAAAGAAGGTGGAGAACAGAGGCTTGCTCTCGTGGGCGAAATTTCAAAGAAAGCGCATCAAGGCTGGTGCTCTGGATGAAGAAAAGACGAGACTGTTTCTGGAGCTGATGGATAGTAGGTCGAAGGAGCATTGTGGGGGAAGGAGGAAGAATTTAGGAAACCAGGAAATTAGGAATTTAGGAATTAGTTGTATTTTCGCATAATTGAAATTTAGACTATGAACGACAAAGTAGAGAAAACGGAAGGGACTGCTGGGGAGATAGTTCTCTACCAGCCCGATGATAATGTCAGAATAGAGGTTCGTCTGGATTCTGATATGGAGACTGTATGGCTTACGCAGGCGCAAATGGCTGAATTATTCCAAAAGGATCAGTCAAATATAGCTCGCCACATCAGGAATGTTTTTGATGAAGGTGAACTGATGGAGGATAGTAATATGCAAATTTTGCATAATACTCTGTCGAAATATAAACCGACCAAAATCTATAGCCTTGACGTTATCATTTCTGTAGGTTATAGGGTTAAGTCGCAACGAGGCACAATGTTCAGAATATGGGCGACTAAAGTTCTTAAAGAGCATCTGCTTCGTGGCTATTCCATCAATCGCCAGCTTATTGCTCTTCAAGAGCGTACGGATGAGCGTTTCATGGATATCCAGCAGCAATTGAGTGAACAGAAGCAGCAGGTGGAGTTTCTGGTGGATATGCATCGGCAGCCAGAAGATCGGATTTTCTCCACAGGATGTGTGTTTGACGCTTGGGAATATGTTGCGGCTCTTGTGAGGGAGGCTAAGAACAGGATAATCCTGATTGACAACTATTGTGATGAACGTACACTGACGTTGCTCTCGAAGCGACAGTCCAATGTGGAATGTACCATATACACCCGCTTCAATGAGGCTTTCGATACGGATTTGGAAAAGCATAACCGACAGTATCCTGCCATCAATAAAGTCCAGCTTCCGCAGAAGGAACACGATAGATTCTTGATAATCGACGATACAGTATATATCTTGGGCGACAGCCTGAAGAATCTTGGTCATTCGATGACGACAGTCCTCAAGACTTCATTTACGGTTGAGGAGATATTAAGGAAGTTGAAGGAATGATGGAACTTAGGAATTTAGGAAATTAGGAAATTTATGACCCGCGAAGAAGGTTGGAATCAGAACTTTGAGTTGCTCAAAGCATACATTGATGAGCATCATCATCTGCCAGACAAAAAGAAGGTGGAGAATAGAGGATTGCTTTCGTGGGCAAAATATCAGAGAAAGAGGATAAAGGCTGGCGCTCTGGACGAGGAGAAGACAAGGCTGTTTTTGGAACTGATGGACAGCAGGTCGAAGGAGCATACAGGATGAAGGAGGAAAGTTAACGCTTAACAATTAACAATTTAACAATAATACCGAACTGAATATACAGAATTTGACAACAATATGAACCTACTTTACCTTACAATGTCCCCTGTGACGGACATCAATGCAGGGGGCGTGCATACGGATTTTTTGAGGAAGTTCCGCGATGAGGGACACAATGTCTATGTGGTCTCGCCAAGGGAGCGGAGAATGGGATTGCCCACGAGTCTGAAGGAGCAGGACGGCATCAGGATTCTGGGTGTACGGACGCTGAATGTGACTCGTGCGAATGTGGTGGAGAAGGGCCTGGGGCAGGTGTCGATTGAGCTGCTGTTCAAGCGTGCCATCAGGAGGTATTTCCGTGGGGTGAAGTTCGACATCATAGCATACGCCACTCCTCCAATCACACTCGTTGGGGCGATAAAGTATGTGAAATGCCTGAATCCCGAGGCAATGACCTATCTGCTGCTGAAGGATATCTTTCCGCAGAATGCAGTGGATTTGGGGATGCTCGTTGATAGCTTAGAGCTTAGAGCTTATAGCTTAGAGAAGTGGCCGGTGAGGTTGGTGAAGTATTTGCTGTATCGGTCGTTCCGAAGGAAGGAGAAGGAGCTCTACCGCATCAGCGACTGGATAGGATGTATGAGTCCGGCGAATGTGAAATACGTAATTGAGCATAATCCTGAGGTCGATCCCGGGAAGGTGGAGGTGTGTCCGAATACTTTTGCCGTTCCGGCAAAGAGCTTAGAGCTTAGGGCTGAGAGCTTAGAGAACGAAAACGATAACGAAAACTTTGTTGCCATTCGTCAGAAGTATGGGTTGCCGGTGGATAAGCCGGTGTTCTTCTATGGGGGGAATCTTGGGCAGCCGCAGGGGATTCCGTTCCTTATCAAGTGTCTGGATGCCAACCGTTCGCGGGAGGATTGCCATTTCCTGATTGTGGGGGACGGGACGTATTATCCGCTTCTTCATAAATGGTTTGAGAGCTTAAAGCTTAGAGCTTATGGTTTAGAGGATGGGGGTGAGAACGGGAAAGACTCTCAGCTCTCAGCTCTCAGCTATAAGCCAAACATCACGGTGATGAAGCGGTTGCCGAAGGAGGATTACGACACTCTGGCGCGTTCGTGCGATGTGGGGCTGATATTCCTCGACTACCGCTTCACCATCCCGAACTACCCGAGCCGACTGCTCAGCTGCCTCACTCAGCACAAGCCCATCATCGCCTGCACCGACCCGAATTGCGACACCGGCACAATTGCCGAAGCCAACGGCTACGGCTTCTGGTGCCCGAGCAACTCCGTTGAGGCTTTCACAGCAGCCGTTGACAAGATGCTCGCCTCCGACATCCGCCAGATGGGCGAAAACGGATACAAGTTCTTCTTAGAGAACTATACCGTGCAGAATACTTACGATACGATAATGAAACACTTCCAGATATGACAACTTCACAGAAAGTTTATATAGCATTGGTCAATCGCCCCATCGGATTCCTTGGGGCACAGGTTCACGGCAGCAACAACATCAGCTGGACAAAGAAGTTTGAGTATGATAAGAGGGTATTTGTCGTTTAATTCGTAATATGGAAGAAAATAAGATAACAACTGGCATAATGACTATTTCCGCAGATTTGTTCTCGGATTTGTGTGGCATCATTGAAACATTGTGTACGCATGCGTACATTTTATACCCAACTTCCAGATAAGGTAGAGAAATTTTGCGGTATGAAAAACGGAAATAACAACAATAATGATAAAAGAGTCGTGAAAATTCACGATGTGCAGATTGACAGCGATTACGCTCAGTGGCTTAATGAGATTAAGTTACGCTACCGTAGTGCTCAGATCAAGGCGGCAGTTAAGGTAAATGCCGAGCAACTGCTTTTCAACTGGCAGTTGGGAAGGGATCTTGTGACTCGCAAGGCCGAAGAGCAATGGGGAGCCGGTGTTGTAGAGCAGCTCAGCCTTGATCTACAAAACGCCTTTCCCGAGACCAAAGGATTCAGTGCCGCCAATTTATGGCGTATGAAACAATGGTTTCTGTTTTACTCATCAAAAGCTAATCCAGAAAAACTCGCACAACTTGTGCGAGAATTACAAATGCCAGAAAATCAGTTGTCTATGATTCTCGCACAGCCTGTGCGAGAATTGGATTTCCCACATGTGTTCGGATTTGTTCCATGGGGTCACCACATTGAAATTATCGAGCATTGCCAGTCATTGGATGAGGCTCTGTTCTACATCAAGAAGACAATTGAGGGCGGATGGAGCAGAAATACTCTTTCAAATTGCATCAAAGCAAAACTTTACCATAACTCCGGTAAAGCAATCTCCAATTTTGCCGACAAACTACCGTCTCCTCAAAGCGAACTGGCGCAGGCTATCACCAAAGACACATACGACTTCGGTTTCATTTCGTTGGAGGAGGGATACAAAGAAGAAGCGCTCGAAACCGAACTTGAAAAGCAGCTCACGCGCTTCCTGTTGGAACTCGGAACAGGCTTCGCATATATGGGCAGACAAAAACAGCTTATCATCGCCGGCAAGACCCGGAAGCTTGATATGCTCTTCTTCCATATTCCGCTCAACTGCTATGTAGTTGTCGAACTCAAGGCTGTACCGTTCCAACCGGAGTTCGCAGGGAAGCTGAACTTCTATGTAAATGCAGTTGACGACCTGATTAAGACTCCATCACAGAATCCGACCATCGGACTTCTGATATGCAGCAACAAGGACGAAACCGAAGTACAATATGCATTCAACGGAATAACAACCCCTATGGGCGTAGCATCATACGACAATGTTCAAGTGAAAAGACTTCAGGAGCAACTGCCTTCTGTCGAAGAGTTAAAGGCAAGGATTCGGCTGCTCGAGGAAGAACTCCGGGATTTAGGTTAGAGGTTAGTGGTTAGAGTTATGAAACAGAATACATTTAGAAGCTGTTTTGATTTGTTCGATAGGGATTTGCATTATATTTTCGAGCAGATTTTTCTTGTTTTGCGACGAAGAATAGTGGACTATTCGAGGAGTGAAACGAGGAAAAGATGCCGGAAAGATATGCAAATCGCATCAAAATGACATACAATATAATTATCATTGTAAGAAATCAAAACGGCTTCTTAGGGAGCTGGAGGTTTATAAGGAGGGCAAGAAACTCGTTAAGGAGGTTTACCGCCTTTTGAATAAGTTTCCGAAGGAGGAACAATATGCGATGTGTGATCAGCTGAGAAGGGCTGTCATTTCAATAACATCGAACATTGCAGAAGGTAGTGGACGGGGTTCAAACAAGGAGAAAGTCCATTTTCTGGAAATCAGTTACGGCAGTCTGATGGAAGTGCTGAGTCAGATGGACGTGGCTTGTGACTTGGAATATATAACAAAAGAAGAATTTAA
>CALAUG010000037.1 GCA_937892155.1 uncultured Bacteroidales bacterium
GATACGTCTTTCATTCATTTCCTACCCTTCCGTGTCTACTTTTACGAGAGCAACACAATACCTAATGTAATTAGTTAGTGTGTTATCAAATTTTCAATAATTTCCCTATAGCATGAGTCAATATGATAAATATTATTCCATATATTTTTCCCGCATGCATCCTCTATGTACGATGCGAATTCATCATAAGGGAAGTCCGGAGTCATATAATTGAAATATGAACATAAATTGTCGTTAGCATAAAGAAAGAAGGGCCCCCTATGCCGCTGATTGACGCAGATGCTTAGATGGCAATCAATGTATACGACATCTAAGTGACGTAACTGATTAATTAAAGCTTGATATATATTAACGGTATTAGCTTTTCTAAGAATAACTACTTTTGTCCCTTCTCTGCAAAAGATAAAATTATGAGAAAGACTACTTTCTTCTGATACGATAGATTCTGCATTTTGGAAAAGAGATATCTGGTCAGGAACAGATAACTTCTCGGGAAAGATGAGATGGTATCCTGAATCAATTATTATTTGACTTAAACGACTGCTACAAATCTGACGTAATGAGTTCTCTCTCATCAAAAATATTTTTCTTGGGGAAAAATTATTAGAACCTTGGCGACATATATGATCAATAAGAGAAACGTATTCCTTGGTATACCTCAAAGAGATACGATGATTATCAAAACAAGTGTCGGGTATATAAACGGAACGGAAAAGAGTAATTTTACTAATACGGTAGAATTGAGTCAAAGGAATGCCTATCAACTTGATAAATTCCAAATAATTACCATCCAAATGCGTTTCGCTAATATAATATATCGGAAGATGATTATATTTTTTCTTTATTTCAGTTACTATCCACCAAAGTCGACCGATAGAGTCTGTTATAGTGTGCCCCCAGCAAACACTAGAAATGTGACCAATAAATATAATATCTTGATCAACCTTTTCACCCTCATCGAACTTAAAGTCATAGATAGTTCCAATATTGAGATCATCAGAAATCTTTAATCCGCCACCGACATAATTTATATCTTCTTTGGCAAGAGCCTTATAAGGCAGACCATAGCAATCTTTATAATGATTAATACACAAAGAACCCGTCTCAAAATAATTATCTTTATGAGCTTCTATAGTGGGATCTTGTAGTAATGGATATGAGTAATGAATGTCTATCATAAAATATTTTCTTGAGTAATATAACCATTAGAAGATGCAAACTCATATACTCGGGGACACCGAATGTCACCCATGTTATCTGTGTGGAATACTTTTAATGATAAACCGGGGCATCCTCCATTACAAATAGGAAGATATTTGCAATTATTACATATGGAATCAGAGTGAATATGGATCCTTTCTTTTTCCATGAGTCTATTCTTAATGTCAAGTATATCATCTGCCAATAAATTTCCTATACTTTGGTCAGTGCACGTACAAGGCAGTATATCAAAAGTCGGTGAAACGTAAAAATGTGAAACACCTCTACCACAATTAACTATGCCGTGCCATGTTTTGCCACTTTCAAGGAATTTGTCCATTAAATCAAAAGCATATAATTTACTCACATCAACACGATAAAAGCATCTGATGAGAAGTTGATCTACAAAATTATTCCACGTTGCTGCTGATATTATTTTTTCGGATAGAGGATTAAGAGGTTGAACATATGATACGGTAAGACGACGGAATCGCAAACCATTCAAATATTCCGAAAGTGAAAGAACGTTATCCATATTCGCTGGCGTGACAGTTGATGAAATAGATAAGTGAGAATGATAGTTCTGTAAGTATCCAATATTCGCCACAACCTTCTTGAAAGTGCCTTTTCCCCTTATCTCGTCATGAATATCTTCCGTCCCATCTATAGAAAATTGTATAAAAACATTCTTGCTTAAATACTTGATTAATTTATCTGTAACATCCCTATCAAATGTTCCATTTGTTTGGATTTCGATTTTTTCAAATTTATTAGACACATAGTCTAATATAGGAAAAAAGTTCTTAGTAATGGTTGGTTCCCCTCCTGAAAGCACTAATTTAGAATGAGGATACGCCTCTGATAAAATATCAAATGCCTTACAACAATCATGATATGTCGGCTCATGATATAATTTTGATAAATTATTTCTACTACAGAAAAAGCAATTACAATTACACTTTTCTGTAATCATAAATATTATACTAATCCTGTTACTCATTGGGCAATATAATTCTGTTCTATTAGTTCTAAATCATTTTGTACCTCACTAATTGCTTTCATAATGAGATAATCTGTATTTGAAATGCTTCTAGATGTTATTATTCTATGATATTCTAATTTCGCATTTATTAGAAAATCAATTTTCCGATAATCACATATAGACATATCCCTTTCTCCCACATCTCCTCGTTCTATATAATTAGCAGCATAGCAGGTGTGACATAGATTTATAAAACGGCATGTTTTACAAGGAGAATGTTCAATCTTAGATCTACTGGAAAAGTCTAATAAATCCATATTTTGCGGTCTGTTTTCTCCGCACACAGACGGGAAAAACAAATGACATGGATAATATTTATTAGTATCGATGTCGTAGATAATTTTTTTACCGATATCACACAAGATACAATCACACTTAGTAAGTAATCTATCTAAATGTAGATTTAACGTATGGCAACGATGTACCTGCGGATTTTTAATATAATATTCTGCCAAAAGTGTTAATTGTTCATAGTAGGTTTGCTGGAGGTTTTTCTCTTTCCAATTAGTAAGAACTGCAAATATGGGAACAATGTTTTTCAATCCACATCCATGAAGAAAAATTACATTATCAGCATAAAAAGGCAAAGTTTGAGGGGTTATCACCATATTTACAGTACAATTGTCCCATGTTTCTGCAAAAAAAGGTATATCTATAAGATCGAAAGAATGCGGACGATTGATATCCTGTGAAACTCTATTTCCATCTAAGCTCAACTTACAATCAATATCTTTATTGTGCGATTTTAACCATTCTTGAATCTCACCATGCACAAGAGTTCCGTTTGTGGTAATTTGAAAATGTACGTTTTCTTCTAAATGCTCATTCCAAATTTGTTCACAAAAAAAGCGAATTTTGTCAAACACCAAGAATGGCTCTCCGCCAATGAGTTTTATCTTAGTCCCATGTGCGGTAGGCTCTTTTAAAATATTTAATACCTTATTTAAAACTTGCTCTACTTCGAAAACATTTTGATTCTTGTTTCGTTCATAGCAATATACACAATTTAAGTTGCATGATTGGTTTGTTTTTATGAATAAATGACGGCTGTACATAAGTCTACATATTAAAATAAATAACGTTAGCAGAACTCATTGATCGGGTTCTGCTAACGCGCGATGATTAGTTATGCGGAACACGTACCATCAGTTCCATCATACCAACATGCAGGTGCATTAACTGTGGATGCTTCCATATGCTCGTAATTCATTGCAAGCCACGCATTCACATTAGCTCCCATCTGAGACATTCCTTGATTTAGCATTTTACACACCTCCTTTCATCAATTTGTTTCGGTTATTGGTCTTCACAATCACAATCATCCGCTCCCGTACCGGGATCGGGACAATCACACATAGATACATCGTAAAGTGATGCATTCAAAAATACGATTTCGCTGCAAGTATTATTTTTTGGCATAGCGACATTGCCAGTTATACCCCATCGGCACATCGGTTCTAACGTTTAGTTTTTACTTATTTTCATTATAATCTAATTTTGCAATAAGGGAATCATATAGTTCTCGTGTTACAATTTTTTTGACAAAATCACATTTGGCTAATATTTGTTGAGGAGACAATTCTGTTCTTTCCATAGGGCAGATGCCTGCGCAATGCCACTTAGCAAAGCATTGCGCGCACTCCGGCCTCTTCATCTTAGAAAAGTCCATATAATTCTTTTCCGCATTTTCATCAAAAACGCACGAAGACTCATTTACTTTGCCATAATTAAATAGCGCGAATGCTTTCTCGTGTTCGGCTGATACTCTATGACAAGCAACTAAACTACCGGTAGGTGAAACACAAAATTCTCCTCCGCAAAAACAATCTCGAATTTGATAAATCGATTTTGAAATCGAATTATAAACATTGATATTGTATTTTCTCCCCACTTGTTTTGCCTTGTAGAAATTATCTATATATGCGTTGTAAAATGCTTGATCATCCTCGGAAGAATCTGTAACTTGTTCTAAATGTAATTTCCTAATATTAGGATAGTGTTCTGCAACAAATTCAACCATTTCAGACATACGATTAACATTAAGTTTTGTTATTGTCGAACGAATGCCGTAAGGAATTCCATATTGAATAAGTTTTTTTATATTGCCATTTACTATTTCAAATGTACCTTTCCCTCCATGAAAAGGACGCTGAGAATCTTGTATGTCTGATAAGATTTCAAAAGATACGCCTATGTGAATATTATGTTCTTTAACGAACTTAAATATTTCATCCGTGAATAAAGAAGCATTTGTTGTAATACCAATATTTAGAATATCGTTGGAGTGCTTGTTTTGCTCCAAATATTCTACAGCCCATTTTATTAGTTCCCAAGCAGTTAAAGGTTCTCCCCCTCCTATAAAGGATATGTTTTTTTTTCTTTTTTTGCTTTGTAATACAAAATCCAACACAATCTGCAATGTTTCTTTTGGCATAACGGAATTATAAAGATGTGCTTCTTGAGCATAACAATAAGTACAACCAAAATTACATAACTGTGTAGGAATTACAACTACATTATTTCCCTTCTCTATTTTTCGTTTTTGAGGCAGAGTAACATCTATTGATTCCAATCGCAGAATATGATTCCACACCTGAGAGTTTTTATCCTCATCTTTTGTTGTGCCATTGATATAGCGTTTAGCTATCGCAACGGATTCATCGTCGGCAAAAAAAAGAGCACGACGCAATGGTGAATAAATAAAACCCGAACCATTATATTCAAGAATATGTAAATCCTCTCTTAATTCCATAACCTAAAATAAACTTACGAACAAATAAAATTTGATAGTATGTCAACAGCAGAATCTATATCATCTATAGAAATAATCTCTGTTGGAGTATGCATATATCTGCAGGGAATACTTACAAGGCCAGACAGACATCCCCCCTTAAGAATCTGAATCTCAGCAACATCTGTCCCTGAATTGCAAGGGATAGAGTCCAATTGATATGCTACAACATGCATATCAGCAATTTCCTTTAGCCGACGTTGTAACGAAACATCAAAATTAGAGCCAAAAGGAATCACTGCTCCCCGACCAAGTCGAATATCTCCATATTTTCTATTATTAACTGACGGATAGTCAGTAGCATGAGTTGCATCTATCGCAATACATATATCAGGATTGATATTATATCCTGCTACTTGTGCTCCCCGTAAACCGAGTTCTTCTTGCGAAGATGCCACAAAATAGATGCTTTTATAATTAGATATTCTTCTATCGTTTATCTTTTCAAATAGAGAAAGCAGAACGGCGACCCCTGCTCTGTTGTCTAAACTCTTAGAATACACCACACCATTGCCTTGTTCAGAAAAATTTGGAGCATAAGAAACAGGATCGCCAATGGCAATTTGTTCTCTTATGTTTTTCTTTCCACAGACTCCTATATCGACCCATAAATCGCTAATCTCAATGGATTTATTGCCACTATTCTTATTGAGGTTTTTCATATGTATGGGCTGGGCTCCTATAACACCAAAAATTAAATTATTCTCATGATATACAACTACTCTTTGACCAGGTAAGATAGACGCATCTACACCTCCTACTGGAGATAAATATACATACCCATCATCATCAATATACTTAATTGTGAATCCTACTTCGTCATAGTGAGCAACTACCATTAAAGTTTTATTCCCAGTTCCTTCTTTCTTGAATATGACATTTCCGATAGTATCCACGATAGGAACAACGCCAACTTCCTCCAATAATCTTACAACTATATTATCTGAGGTTTTCTCGTACCCAGATATTATCGCAGCATCACACAGTAGATGTAATGTGTCAATCAACTTATCCATTGCGAATTTATGACTTTAATTTTTCTTTTATCAAAAATATTTAATTGTTTGCACAATGCTCACTCATTATCGCAACAAGAGTCACACTCATTATCGCAACAAGAGTCACACTCATTATCGCGACAAGAATCACAACGCCAACTATTGTCTTCACATTGCGGCTCGCACAACGAAGAGCCAATCTGACTACCATCTAAAAATACGACTTCGCTGCATTTCTCATTTTTGTGCATAATAGTGTTGTCAGTTATATCCCATCGACACATCGGTTTAAATTTTAAATATGATTTCTATTGTGCTGCAAAGTTACATTTTTTTGACATACACAAATTTATTAACAAAAAAAATCATTTTTTTACAGTTTTTTAAGTTAATCTCGTCTTTTATATGGTTTTAATGGCAGATCAAGGGATGCATTCAGTTCATCCATTATCTTATTATAGCGACGCGTCCACATCTCTTTATCATCATACCAAGGACGACCTCTAAGTTTTCTAAATTCTTTCTGCTGCTGAATATATTCCTCAAGTGTAATTTCCAATATACGTTCACAAGCATCTCGATTACCAAGCAAACGATTTAGTTCAAATTCTGTAGATGATAAACGTAGAGGAGAGTTTGATTGATAGAAATCAAGTAGCCATTGCATATTGCTCCGATTAAATTCTTGCTCTCCTTCTGGAATTTCATCAGTATCTTTGTAAAAAGCATTGAATGCTATCCAAAATTCCGCACTTGCCCACTGTTCAGAGTAAGACACTCCTCTCAATTCTTTAACGGCAGCTTTCAATTGCGGATAAGATAAAATTGCTTTCTCTGCACATGGTTTGTTTACAATAGTTAATCTACCTTGCGGCTTACGTGTGAAAAACTTCCCACATTTTGGACATTGTTGTGTAAACGTTGGTTCGAACCAATCATTCGCTTCCATATGGTCATCAGACCAAAAGGTAAGCCCCTCCTTCGACCAAAAGTCTTTGAAAAAGAGGACTCTTCTTTTATGACCACAATGTGGGCATTTTATAATACGCGTTTCAGTTTCCTCAGGCGAACCATAATATGTTAAAATAAATTGTATATTATTTATTACCTCTTCGTCGGATTTGTTGAAGGCATTGAGAAGGTTGAGCTCTGTATATTTAGTTTTCAAAATATCATTATCGCAGATATGGAGCTCATCAACCAATTTTCGTAGTTCGGAACACGCTTGTGTTGCCTTATCCATTCGTATTTGCCCCTCAAAAGCAAATGGAGTAGTAACTACGGCGACGGTTCTAATCCCTTTCTTCGTCGCTTTTTTAACAACATCAATAATCATGGTGGAGCCTGTATGACCGCCTAATCCTGCCACTAAGATTAACACGTTACCATCTTCAAGAGCCTTACTAATGTTTTCCTCTGAATCTCCCTTTGTATAAAGAAAGGATTTGATTTCCGGATTTTGTTTAGCTAATTGCTTTACGACATTGCGACCTCCGTTACCAATGCCTAGAATAGAAATGTTTGCTTTCATAATGATTAAATTTTATTTTGTTGGATAATTTGATAACTTTGTACAGGCTTGCCTATCGCTTTGTTTCCTAGGCAATCCACATTGGTAAATCCTTTTGGAGAATCTACCACATAGGGCACTTGCGTATGACCAAATACTTGCCAATAATTTGTGCCTTCAAACAGATTAACTCCAGCTTTTTCGAAGATATATGAACGCAGCCAAATGGGGCTTTGTGATGGACCTTCAAAATTCCCACAATCAAAGACACCATTAGGACGAACCATAAATGCTTTTTTGTTTATTTCCCACAAATTATTGATTTGATTGGCTATCTCGTTTGGCGCTTCATCTCTATATGGTCCAAAATACCTTCCCCACCATTGTCGGCTAACCCCGGCATGGGTAATTAAGTGGTTCCCTACCGCATAAGCAACTCCATTAAAAAAATCCTCATTTTCATAAAGAAGATCCTGTATCTCTGTTGCATGCACGGAATCAAAACGACTGTAGATTTCCCCTCTTTTATCGTACAAAAGATAGTGCAGTTCATGGTCTGCGTACAACAAGACAGTTTCCGGATGTTGCTTCTTATAATCAATAATCTCAAGAAAAGTATTTTTACAATCTTCGAAAGATATGTTTTGATACGGATCAAAAATATCACCGACAAACACGTTTCGGGCGCCATCAATAATGACCTCTTTCCAGTCATCCCGACCATGAACATCCCCGATAGCATTGGCGGCTATTGCATTGGGGTCAAAATGTAAACATTCGGTTTCCATCTTCTAATCAAAATATTTCGACAATTCTTTTAACACCTTAATTCTTTGTTTGGCATGCTTCACATCTAATTTTTCATGCGGAATCTCAACTAAATAACCTGCAATATGTTCTTTCGTATAGGTACGAATAATTTCATCTTTTTTACATATCCGCCATAATTCGTATAAGTACGAAACACGCGGATTATGTAACTCAGCCCACTGGGCAAGACCTTCAAGTATCCATAAGATTTCCACTTCAATCCAACTACATGATTTTTCGTTACTTTCCTTTCGTATTTTCCTTAATAAAGACCTATGAACAGACAGTATTTGCTCAGTCCTTTCAATATGACGGAGACACGTTTTCTTGGTCGCAAAGACATCTTTGCGGGCATGTACCCAGTAATATTGTTCCAACATTGCAATCTCTACCCACCGGCGGTTATTATCGTCATTCCCATACGGACCATATTTCGAAATACACTCGTAATATTTAGCCGATTCTTCATCTTCTTCCATTTTGTCTAACTCACGGCTTAAAAGTAGGCTAAGATTGATAAAACAATCCCACAAAATATTCTTTTTACTTCTAATATTAGGGATATAACCGATCATCTCTTTATGTAGAGCCTTAGCCCGCAAGAAGAATGGCTCACGGAAGTCTATGTCTTCGTCTTGCTGCAAGTAGTAATTGCAAAGCGCTTCGCCTACCAATGAAACACGTAAATATAAATCTTGTTCGTACCATGCTTTAAGTTTTGGGAAGTATGCTCTGAATTTATTTGCCTTATGACTTAGTTTGTCAAAGGCATTGATTCGCTCATCGTATGTTGGAGAATAGTTACTTTTTTTATTATCCAATTCTTTAAGAATACAAAACATATCATCAGCAGCCTTCATATAGAATGCATAAATATCTTTTATTTTTTTATTATCAATTTTTCCTATAAGGCGTTATTTTTGTTATAAAAAATATGTTTTTTTAGCAGCTGGTAGAAGCAACAAAAAGTGTCATTTTAATAGAAACCAATGCGATTGTGTTTATGCGAGTTGCGAGTTTCCATTTTATTATGTAAGAGTTCATACTCATGTCTGATTTCTTCAGACAGCGAAGGTGAAGTGTTTGCGATATGGCGGAGCAATACTGCTTGACTAATAAGTTCCTCTTTGCGAGCAGCTCCCATTGCAGCATAATTAACCACGGCACTTATGTCGCTGGCAGTAAAATTTTCCGCTTTTTGACCTAATTCTTGACAATTTACATCTGAGGTCAACGGACGGTCACGCAATTCAATATCAAAAATGGCTTCGCGAGCCTTTGCATCAGGAGCTGGTACATATACTTTTTTATCAAAACGTCCGGTGCGTAGCACGGCAGAATCTATTATGTCTGGCCGGTTAGTTGTTCCTATAACAAAAATTCCGCTATCAGCTAAGTTGTTGAGTTCAGATAAGAATGTGTTCGTTTCCGCTGCAACTTTTATATCATAATCTCTACGTGTGGGACACATCGCATCAATTTCGTCAAAACATAGAACACACGGAGAGTTGCGCTTAGCCTGGTCAAACAGTTGTTGAATTAACATCTGCGTACCGTGTATATATGAACTACTGATTTCAGAAGCTTTAATCAAACAATAGGACATGGCTCCTTCATTGGCAAAATGTTCAGCGAAAAAAGTTTTACCACAGCCAGGAGGACCATAGAGTAACATACCATTGGTCATATGAAGTTTGTATTTATGAGAGAGTTCAGGATGCAATAATGGAAAAAGAACTTCGTTACGCATGCTCTCTTTTAGGTACTCCATTCCTGCTACTTTATTCAGTCCATTCGTGCCGTCTCCATGTTTAAATTGGAATGTCTCCAACACGCCACAACGAGAGTATAATGACTTTTGTTCTTCAAACGAAAAATTCGTATTAGTATTAACTTGATTTTCGTTCGTATTAAATTGATTTGAAGAGATGTTCATAGCAGGATTCCCGTTGTTATAAGTTTGCCTGTTACCTGAATTTTGATTTTTATTATCCTCTTCATCTTGACAACAATCAGTCAGGGACTCTAATATCGTTTTGCAGACATCATCTAATTTAAATCTATCATCCAATTCTGGCATCCACTCAGCCATGCCAGAGCTCCGAATTTCATCCTGCAAATAGCTACAATATAGAATCAACAAATCATTTAACTTTGTTTTGGAGTGTAGATTCGTTATTCCACATTCTATTACCGGTTGGATAAAAGAGGGAAGTTGATTTGTATAATTAAGTTTCTCGTTTTGGCGGGCATTGAAAACAGCATGCCTTTGTTTTGCCCTAGACTCGTTTTTGATATTGTCGTCAATATGCCACGGCAAATGTCCGGCAAAAAGATAATACAAAATAGTAGTCACGGTAAATACCGTATCTTGCTCTTCAGACCATCTACCTGTTTTTATATAGTGATCAGAATAATAGCGATAATCCAATTTCTGTGTTTTGTCAATTTTTATCTCATCAACGACAAATGGGGCATCCTCCATAATAAAACTCTGCGGACTTAGGTTCTTGCAACTTTTATTGAATGAGCTGTAAAGATATGTGTTATTTAAGATACTCATTCCCAATATTAGATTATTGGCGCATTTTTGTCCCGCTACTTGAGGTAAAATATCATCTAATGTTTTCATAATGCTTCATTTTTAATAGTTGTTAATTTTTAAATTGATGGCTTGACGTATAAAACCGTTATTCACCTGATTTCAAACATCTGATTTTTTCATCTTTGGGAGCAACGTTCATTCTATTTTCCCACATATTTTTCACAGATTCCTTTTTGTGTTTCTGCAAATTCTAATTGCATGTGTACTTGCTGTTTTTTTCGTTTTTCTGTCACCATAATACCTGAATTTTAAATGTTTGTATTTTTATCGCATAAAAAAAGGCTTGAACATACGTAGTGTCCAAGCCTTCATTTCTGAGTTATTCGAGCATGGGGCGTTCCACCTTTAGCCCGCACTTGGATTTACTATCGAATAATGCTTCGACTGCTGCTGTATCGCGTTTTTTTGACGTGTTACACAATATTTACTTTTTAACTGAATCAATTTTGATTATAAAATTTACAGGGTTATTTACTCGTTTTTCTTAGGCTGTTGCATAAAAAAAGACTTGGGACGTGCTTCCGCTCCAAGTCTTGTATCTTCTTTTCTTATCCACACGCACTCACAACAGACAACGGAGCGATCGAATTGCTCGACCACGACCGCTGCTCAATCATTTGCAAGTGCATTATGTGCGAATAGTAATTGCATTCTTAATTTTCTTTTCCGATTTTTTAAATTATTCATTTTGCAAAGTTATAGTTTTTTTTGATATGTCCATAGTTTTTTTTTGTTGAACATAAAAAAAAATAACTTGATAAAGTTTTGAGTCAACCGAAGATGATTTGTAACGATACAAAACACCATCATCGAACACCTTAATCAGAGGCTCGAAACGGCACCAAAATTTATAGTTAAATATTTGATTATTAATTAGATATATTTGCAAAACTGGAGAAATTTTCGTAACTTTAAATACTATTCGACGGTATTTTAAATGATTACGAAAGCTCCTCCAGCGGTACTCACAACTCTTTTGGACAGTCATCCCGAATGGTTCGAGACTTTCAACCTCGTCATCGGGCCGAGAACTGCCGGATTGCCTCAGGACGAGAGTGTCATCCGGGTATCGGTCATTCCAAGTCCCTTGAGCACAGGCTCTTCTCGCAGATAACCCGCAGCTGGAGCGGAACTCAGCTTCTTTCCATTGAAGATGCTGCAAGACGGGCCGCTGAAACAACCACATCGAAAGGACTGACCGTATATGTTGACATCAATACAAAAACTTATGACAGACAAAGACCGATTGACGAATCTTACGAAAGAGAACGCAGGAGACGAATCATCCCGATGGACGCTCTACCCAAGTGGAATTATCTCGTCAAAAGGTCGTGAATTTTACCAAGTTATTTTTTTACCGTTACTAACTGTTCAAAGTTACGACAAAAAATATTCAATTGGCGTTAAAATATTTAATTTTTGTTCTTCTGTCTTTCCGTCAATCTTTCAGTTAATTCCGTCATCAACCGCAAAATAAATCGGTTACTGATTCCCATTGACCATACGAACGAAATTAGAAAATAGAATAGAAAGCATATAAAGGTATATCCGTAATATGCTCACTTAGATGGTATGGAGATAAAGATGTTCGAATGACGTTTTTAGGGTGATTTTGTTGTATATATATGGCTATGGATTTGGCTTTTAGATGCCGTTCCGCTTTTACTTCAATAGGAATGATTTGTTCCTCTTTTTGAATGACAAAATCCATTTCCGCAATACTCTCATCAGGTGTCCAATAGTGAATCTCCAGCGAATTCAGTGTCTGCATTTCTTGCAAAACAAATTGTTCGGTTAAAGCACCTTTATACTGGAGAAATAAATCATTTCCTTGAGTTATGGTAGTAGCACTTAGTCCTGACATTGCTCCCATTAATCCAATATCTAATAGATATAATTTGAAGGAATTTATATCTTCAAAACCTTTTAGAGGAAGTTGCCCACATCGCACACGTGAGATTTTATAGGTTAGTCCGGCATCACACAGCCATTGAATAGCTGTTTCAAAATCGCGAGCTCGTGCTCCTTGTTTGACAGCATTATAAACAAACTTTTTATTTTCTTTGGCTAACTGGGCGGGAACAGAATCCCATAACAATGCCATGCGCTTAACAATTTCTTTAGGCGGATGTTTAGAAAAATCGTTTCGATAAGACTTTAAAATTTCTTGCTGCACAGCGCGTACTTTTTCGTAATTCTGTTGTTCAGCAAAGGTTTTAACTACTTCCGGCATACCTCCGACAAAGTAATATTGCCGTAATAAATCCGTTAATAACGAGGCGAAAGCGTCTATAGCAGTATAGTCTTTACTTGCAATCAATTGTGCCAGACCTTCTCGATGTATGGCGCATAAAAATTCACTAAAGGACAGAGGATAAACTCGCAAGAAAGACACTTTCCCAACAGGAAAAGAATCATCTTTATGGTCTAAAACTCCCAACAACGAACCTGCTGCTACAATATGCAAGGAAGGCATATCCTCGTAAAAATACTTTAATGAAAGCAATCCTCTGCGTGCAAATTGAATTTCATCAAAGAATAATAGCGTTTTCCCGGGAATAACTTGTTTACCTGTAATAGCTTGAATAGCCAACAACATCCGTTGCAGATCAAAATTGTTTTCGAACAACGTGCGTGCTTCTTCTATTCGTTCAAAATTGATTTCTACAAAATTCTCAAATTCGTTCAGACCTAATTCGCGAGCTAACCAAGTTTTTCCAGTTTGGCGTGCGCCTTCAAGAATAAGTGGTTTTCGCAGTCCATCGGGAGTGTTTTTCCATGTCAAAAGTTGATTATAAATAGTACGCCTCATATACGTAAGTATTATTTATGCTGCAAAGATATAAAAAATCAATGATATACGCAAAAATAAACACGTTTTTATGACGAATATTTATGAAATTTGCACGTTTTTATGACGAATATTTATAGCTTTTACACGTTTTTGTGATGAATACATCCTAACTTTGACAATGCGGCACCCTATTCGCCGTCGCCTATTTTAAGAATATCCAGCAGCGGCTTGATGGATTCTGCTGAGTGGTTGTGAAGAGGGTTTGGGAGTAGGTTTTGCCGTTCGGCAGCCACACCAGCTGTGCCGCTGCGGTTCTTCTTTCTGCGGGCAAAGGTGACGCAAAATTCACCGTGCGTCACCCAATGTTATTTTGTATATAACTGATTTATAAACAGTTACAGAAGTTGGGAAAATTAGTTGTAAAAGTCAGGAGAACGCAGGAGACGAATTATCCCGATGGACGCTCTACCCAAGTGGAATTATCTCGTCAAAAGGTCGTGAATTTTACCAAGTTATTTTTTTACCGTTACTTAACTGAAAATATTAACAAAAAAGTTGCATTTATTACTTGAATTTAGCTATTAAAAAATATTGCTGTCCGAAAAAATGTGTACTTTTGCCCATGTTATTTTTAATTTTGTAACACAGCAAAAATAACACAAAGGGCTGACTCTCCAAACAGAAATCAGCCCTTGTTTTTTTACTCTAAAAAAGTTTTATCGGACAGCAATAAATCCATATAAGTTTGTAAGCTTCTCTGTCGTTACTCATCCTGACAATTGCTATCTAGATGACTCGATGAACCAATATCGCAAGTTGGTGAAAGACTCTCCAAAGTTCAGCAGCTTCAAATCATCGGACTTGATAAATGCCTCAAAGAAGTATCCCGAACTGCTTGATTGGGTGAAATGGTACGAAGCGGTTTATTACGGAAAGTAGTGCATAAAATTTCGATGTAGGGACGCTTTGTACCAGCCTCAAAAAGTGGACATAAAAGATTTTAACTTTCACAGCACCGCGTTGAACAGCCATCCGCTGAGGATGAACATGACGGCGATGG
>CALAUG010000038.1 GCA_937892155.1 uncultured Bacteroidales bacterium
TACGATGGCGAAAAGAATGCAGGACGGTGGGTGCTGATGAAAGAAGGGAAGTAGGGACACTTTCGGGGAATTTAGGAAAGTTGACGGTTAACAAGTTAACATTTTAACAATGAAGATAGATTCCGCACTTCTTGACACCCTTTCCTCCCAAGCGAAGGCCAACCCTCGCCTTCGGCAGGCGTATGACTTGAGAACTACTCCCGAGGACAACTCCCAGAGGATTCTTAACGCAATGGAGCCCGGAACCATACTCCCGATTCACAGGCATAGAGGCTCAACGGTGGTTCGACAAGCTCACCAACCAATTGTTGTTGTGTTGCGAGGGAAAATCAGGCAGAACTTCTATGATGAAGCTGGGAAGTTGTTTGAATCATTCGTGGCTGCTCCTTGCTCTAATATAATGGGTTTCAGTGTTGAGGTTGGCCGCTGGCACAACACTGAATGCCGGGAATTCGGAACAGTGATACTGGAGTGCAAGGACGGGAGGTATGAGGCGTTGGCCTATGAAGATATTTTGAAAGTATGACCCACGAAGAAAGTTGGAACGCAAGGTGAATTAGGGAAATAGGGAATTGGGGATTCCTGGATTTATTAATGAAGAAAAGTTGTGCTAACAGGTTGACATTTTAACAATATTCCAAAATTGAAATGACGGAGTGGCCACTAATACAGATACGATATTATTATAGATACAGTCAAAGATGAAAGCCGAAAAAGATAAAAGGTGTATTAATATATTCTTGAAGCATTTGAAATACATTGTATCAAAGACAAACGTGTGTTATCTTTTGCTTTCTCTTATCATAGCATTTGTATTTACCGAATACAGAGGATATTTCATTGATTGGTATGACGAAAACATTATACCAATATTAGCCTTATTCAAGTCCGATGTATATATATGGGCGGTAACAACAATCTCTGCTCTGTTTCTATTATGCATGTTAACTAAGAGATTGAAAGAATGTTATCGTTTTGATTCTCGGATTTTGTGGTTTCTATCAGTTGTCGTAATCATAAGTTCAATATATCGTTGGTCTGGAAAATACGAGTATGTTGAATGGATGGGTTGCATATCATATGTAGATATCCTGAATACGTTAGGATTGTTTTACATAATTGCAGGCTTAATAAACAAAGGGGTTTGTATTTACAATCTTCATCCAAAGAAGGATGATTTTAGTGTTGAGGATTCTGAATTTGAGTCTTTGCTGAATGATTGGCCGATAGAATCTGAAACAGATGATATCTTTGAGTTGAAAGAAGAAGCAGGAAAGATTGCGCAATACATTTGCACCGCAGAAAAGAGAAAGACATGGAGTTTGGCGATTACATCTCCATGGGGTACAGGGAAAACCTCTTTCATGAACCTAATAATTGAACAGTTGGAGGTGAATCATAAAAAAGAGTTTGAATTTGTTTTGTTCAATCCTCGTGATTGCAAGTCTTTTCAATCTATTCAAGAAGAATTTTTCAATCAAATCGCTTGCACGCTTGCTAAATATGACAGTCGCTGTTCAAATATTATCAAGGATTATATGTCGGCTCTTAAACTGATTGACAATAGAGGTGTCGTAGAGAAATTTGCGAACTTATACTCTATCTTGGACAAAACTGACTTAAAGGAACGAATAAAACAATCATTTGCTTCCATTAAAAAGAAGGTCGTTGTGTTAATTGATGACTTTGATAGACTCTCGAAGGATGAAATTATGGAGGTTCTTAAATTGATTGATAGTAATGCGGCTTTCAATAACCTTGTTTTTCTAACAGCATATGATAAAGCGCAAGTCAATAAGAGTTTGGGAGAAACAAATAATACAGAAGACGCTTGTTTCGTGGACAAGTTCTTTAATCTTGAATTCTCAATACCGTCAAGACCATATTCTTATATCGCACACTATATTGTTG
Source organism: uncultured Bacteroidales bacterium (assembly GCA_937892155.1). GTDB lineage: Bacteria > Bacteroidota > Bacteroidia > Bacteroidales > UBA1715 > UBA1715. The sequence goes on from CALAUG010000038.1 coordinate 1,912, forward strand.
ACATGCTTTCTGAAAAATTGAATGCCGAAAAATCAGAAAAAGAACAGATAAAAAATGCAATTATGGGAAAGGCTCCTATGTTCAAGGAGAATGTTCCCACAATGCGTGATGCTAAAAGATATATCAATCAAGTTCTTTTAGATTATAAGCCAGTGAAAGGAGATGTCAATGTTGAAGAATTTCTATTAGTGAGCATATTAAAGTATAGATATTTTGAGGAATACAAAAAGTTATATAAGAAAGAATATATTCATCAAGGGAGTTTATTTGCAGATAGTAGTATTTATTACTTAGATGAAAACTTGAAAGCGGATGAGAAAGTTCGGGCTCTTTTAGGAAGTCTGTTCCCGAAAGATAAAGATCAAGTAGGGAATCATTTTCGCCATATAAGAGAAGCTCAAAGTTTTGATAACTATTTTGTCAATAGAATTTATTCTTCATTGCGTATCGGAGATATGAAGGTGATATTTAATGAAGAAATAAGTAAAGTGTATAATAAAATAGATATATGGCTCAAAAAAGAAGATAGTGCTAAAGACATTGTTGATTACTTAGCTAGTTTCAATATGGATGAATTCAATGATAGTAGTAGCTTTATCCGGTTTGCAGAAGTAGTTACTTTTGTTGCTATCAAGCATCCGAATTCTATGGCATATTGGCTATTTTTTCGCTTAATATATCTATCTAATTTAGAAGGTTATGATAGAAAATATAATTTGAATTTAGAAAAGTATAAAATGACTCTTTTAAAGATTGTTTTAAACAAAAACATAGACCCGGAATATATAATGTTGCGAAGTATACATACGAGTTATATTACAGGAAGAATGTTGGATAGTGATGAATTGATTAAAGATGGAGATATTTGGCCTGTTTTAAAATCAACTTTTCTGGGTTATGTAAGCAAACAAAACGATGAACAAAAGAAATTGTCTTGGCTGTATGATTGCGCAGAAAGTATGATTCCCGAGTCTAGAAGGATAATTCTTGATAAAGAATGTGCATCTGCTTACAAAATATATATTGCAAAACATCCAAAATGGTATATTACACATTTTGTTAGGCTTGGGATGTCTCCTATAAATGATGAATATAACAGTGTTGCTTGCGAACCATTTTGGGAGCAGATCTTTGGTTCTGTTGACGAATTAATTAAGTTTATTGATAGCTGTGCATCGAAAAATATTAAGGGGGCATCTGTTGCGAAAAATTTTATACCGATATATTTGGCGAATAATAAGAAACCTATAGAGTTTTCAAATCAAGGGAATGTGCAAGAAAAGATTGATAATAGACTGGGTAACGAGTATAAAATGTATGAAAAACTTAAGAAGATCCAGGCCTTTCTTGAGACAATCCCAGATAGTGCAGATGGTCTAAGTGTTGAAGATAAGACTAGAAACTTGGAATTGCTGAATACTAAATTGGAGGAGCTGAGCAAGATACAGCTATACATTATATTAAATGGCGATATTCATAGGGAGATAGAAAGAAAAATACAAGTAATGAAGTGATTAGAAACAAGAATATTATGCACGAAATCCTTTCATATACCTCTTCCGACTTCACCGACCTTGCAGTCCTGATGCATGAACTTTCCGGCAACATCGTCTTCACTCGCGAATCTTTAGACTGTATGCTTGCCGACCCGAACAGCCACCTGTACGTCATCCGGGAAGAGGGCAGAATAGTCGCCTGCGCCAGCTTGTGCATCTTCCATCAGCCATTCAGCACGGACGCCACAATTGAATCGGTAGTGGTATCGTCAAAGATGAGGGGCAAAGGCCTGGGGCAAAAACTGATGGAGCATCTGCTTGAAGAAGCTGCCAGAATGAATGTCGATTGCATCCATCTGACGAGTAACCCAAAGAGGGAAGTTGCCAATGCACTATACCAGAAATTGGGGTTCGTCAGGAATAAAACTAATTGTTATGTGATGAAAATATCGAAATGAAAGACTCTTCCACAAACACTCTTTTTCAACTATTGCGTTTAGCCTTGGGCAACAAGGAGGAATGCAGTTTGTCTGCTGATGTCAATTGGCGGAATCTGATAGATTTGTCTTTCGAGCAGGGCGTGGCGGCTATTGCGGTGAATGGATTGCAGAAGTTATGCGGGCAACATCCAGAGATGGAGTTGGCTTTGGATTCCCCAGAACTGGAAGACCTTAAATATGAGTGGTTCGGGGAGGTGATTCGTTCGGAGGATGACCTCAAGAAGTATGTGGATGATATCGCATCTTTAGCCAAGGTTTATTCCGAAGCCGGAATAGAAACAATGATACTGAAAGGTTATGGTCTTTCATTGAATTATCCAGATCCTTCACATAGGCCTACGGGGGATATTGATGTGTATCTTGCCAACGATAACGATGGCACGACAAGCTCACCAACCAACGACTGTGAGCGGGTGCCTGCTTGGAAGAGGGGTGACGAAATCATCAGGCAGAGGGGCATTGCGATTGACTACAGCCATCATCACCATTCGGTGTTCAACTGGAAGGGGCAGATGGTGGAGAATCATTACGACATTGTGAACCGGTGCACGGGTAAGAGTGGGCGGATGGAGGACGATATGTTCACGCTGCCGCACATTTCGCTGGTAGCCACATCACTCTTCGCCATTTACTTGATTGGGCATTGTTCGTAGATAAACAGTGGAAGGAGATAGACTGGCCGTTCGTGACGGATTGGCTGTCAAGACTCGGGCTCCTTAAATTCTTCACCTGTATGAATGCCATAAGTATTGACTACCTCGGCATTGAAGCAGAGAAGTTCCCATCACTTGATAGAGACTTGGAGCTGGAGCAGCGGGTGCTGGAGGATATACTCCATCCTACCTTCGATGAGAAAGGCTCCGGCTTCCTCTTCAAACTCCGAAGACTCAGAGCCAACATGTGGAAACGCAACCTGGTAGCATCAGAAGCATTCCTTCCCCGGATGGTGAGGTTGGCTTGGAGTCATGTGGTAAAACCAACGATGACGATGACGATGACGATAACGAAAACTAGCGAGGTTAAGAATCGTTAAAGTGTAAAGATTTTTCTCAGTATTGGCTTTCGGGTCGGAGGAATGTGGTAACTTTGCAGCGGAATTGCAAAAATGTACATAAAGTGTATTATTCTGCAAGTGGATTGTAGAAATGAAGAATAGTTTTAATGTAGTGGACATATCTCAATGGGTGGAAGGACAGATGATTCGCGGGCATTATATGTTTACAAAGAAGGATGTTCTGGATCTGTGTTTGCCCATCAAGGAGTCCAGTGTTAACAAAAGTCTGCAGAGACTGGAGGCACGGGGCGTGATTGTGTCGCCCTGGCAGAATTTCTATGTGACTGTGCCTACGGAGTACAGGCTTAAGGGGGTTGTGCCGCCTTCGTTTTATTTTGACAGTCTGATGAAGTTTCTGGGACGAGATTATTATGTGTCGCATCTGACATCGGCAGCATTGAATGGGGCTTCGCATCAGGTTGCAATGGTGTTTCAGGCTGTTGTGACGGGCGGTCCCTTACGCTCTGGGGTGAAGAATGAGAGCCGTCTGGAGTTTACTATGAGACAGAATCTGCCGTCTGCTTTTATCCGCCAGGTGAAGACGCAATCGGGCTATATGAATGTGGCAGGGGCTGAACTGACAGCTTTGGATGTGGTGGCTGATTACAGGAAGGTGGGCGGGTTGAGCCGTGCCGCTGAACTTTTGGTTGAATTGTGCGAACAGACTAAGTGGGATGACAGCAGGTTGCCTTTGTTGGGTTATTTCAGTGTGGCGACGGTTCAGAGGCTGGGGCATATTCTGGATTTGATTGAGGAGCACGGGCAGGCTGATGCTTTGTTTGCTTTGATGAAGCGTATGGATAAGACTGCAAGGAAGATTCCTTTGAAGCAGTCTTTGCCCGTTTCGGATGATATGCCGATGGATGAGCGTTGGAAGGTTGTTGTGAATTACGAACTTGAGATTGATGAGATATGATTCCGGAATTGTACATAAATGAGTGGCACGAGTTTGCGCCCTGGAAGGATATGCTGATGGTGGAGCAGGATTTGATTATCTGTAGAGCCCTTGTGAGTATTTTCAGTGATGATTTCCTGCGGGAAAATCTGGCGTTCCGTGGAGGTACGGCTCTGCATAAGTTGTTCCTGCAGCCGCAGGCAAGGTATAGTGAGGATATCGACCTTGTGCAGATTAAGCCGGGGCCTATCAAGCCGATTATGTTCAGGTTGGGGGAGGTGCTGGAATGGTTGCCGAACCGCTCGACCCAGCAGAAGCGGCATAGCAACAAGCTGCTGTTCAAGATGGATTCGGAGATTCCGCCTGTGCAGCAGATTCGCCTGAAGGTGGAGATAAATTGTATGGAGCATTTCAATGTGATGGGGCTGCAGGAGGTGCCGTTCCGTGTGGAGAGCGGCTGGTTTACGGGTGAGGCTCAGCTGACGACTTATCACTTGGAGGAATTGGTGGGCACGAAACTTCGTGCGCTTTATCAAAGGAAGAAGGGACGCGACCTGTTCGACTTGTATCTGGCGTTGAGCACACGCGAGCTGGATGCGGAGAAGATATTGGAGTGTTACCGCAAGTATATCGAGTTTGTGGCAGAACGTGCGCCATCGTACAAGGAGTTTGTGCAGAATATGGAGTTGAAGATGCAGGATGAGGAGTTTCTGGAGGACGTTCAGCCCCTACTCAGTCCGGAGGTCGAGTTTGACCCATTGCAGGCTTGGCCGCTGGTGTTTGAGCAGTTGGTGGATAGGATGCCGGGGAAGAGGGAACAGTGATACTGGAGTGCAAGGATGGGAGGTATGAGGCGTTGGGGGAGGAAGACATAATGAAAGTATGACTCACGAAGAAAGCTGGAATCACAACTTTGGGTTACTCAAAGTTTACATCGAAGAGCACCATCACTTTCCGAACAAGCATACGAATCTGTTGTCTCGTGTGAAATACACTCGCAAGAAGATAAATGACGGAACGTTAGAGGGATGGAAGAGGGAGCAGTTCTTAGAGGTGGCGAATATGAGGGATATGGAGGAGCATTGTGGGGGGAGACGGAAAGTTGACGTTTAACAAGTTAACATTTTAACAATGGCGCTGGAGCGTAAGGATGTAAGGTATAGGCCCTTTGCAGACTCTGGCTCCGCCAGAGACTGCAAGGGGCGTGAAGGACCGCCCGCGAGTGTCGCGCAAAGCGCGTCTCTCGCCGGCTTATAAATTGTAATTTAATATGACTGCTAAAGATGCAACATCGAACATACCTACAGATGAAAATATTCGGTCTCTTATAGATGAAATCGAAAAAACAATACCTGTTATATTCACATCTTGGGAGAAGGAATACAGCGCATCAAAAATTCATAAAGAAAATGGAGTAGGAAAACCCATCTCGGCTGAAGTGTATTACAAACATAATCCAAGTTGTCCGGAAATTGCACATGAGCTGTTACACATTAAAACGTCTCTCATTCTTGGCGATAACTCCATAATGTTAGATAATAAAAGGTTTTGCATCCTATTTGATAAGAAATTTTGCGAAGATTTCATAAACCAATCTGAACATGTATTATTTTACAAGGATTATCTATCAATGGGTTATCCATCAGTCGAATTTTATGAACAAATTGAAGATTCAGGGCAACAATACCTTAATATACTGGAACGGAACGGCTTTAGGACAAATGGCAAAATAACTGAATGGTCATTAACTGCATTTGTGAAGCTATGTGTCTTATATTTGTCATTTCCTATCGATAATAGGTTTAAAACACAAAAGAAAAGTCTAAAACATATTGAGAGCACTCTTTATAAAGTAGTAGATGACTATTTCAAATCATTATCCGGAATTCACATAGTGCCAACTGATAGGGATAAAGCAGAAGGACTATTTGAGTCATTCGCAAATAATATTGTTGCATGGATTGACAGCCACAAGAAGTCTATGGATATTAATAACTTTTTCTTTGTAGTTTCTCATTGACATCAAGAATAAATCGCAGCGAACATAGTTTTGCTCCATCGGGCTTTATAAAAAGAATAAGAGTATGGATATTAAACAACTAGATGAACTTTTCCGAATATATGGGTATGAAGTAAAAGAACATCAATCTTCATACGCTGTATATGTATTAAACCAGGGAATGTACCATGGTGCAGAGGTCATTGTTTCTGATAATAGTGATGTAGATGCAATTCTTGCACAATATTCCAAGTTGGGATATCATGCGAAGAAACAGGAGTTCAAAACTATTGAAGAAGCAGAATTATATTTATTCAGTGGCTTCTTTAATATTAAGACCACAGAATTTGATATTACAAGACGTTACTCAGAATATGCTGCAAATCAAGTAAAACACTACTGTAATCCAAACATAAATTACAAGTATATCAGTATGCCGTATTCAATTTGTTGTGAGCAAACAAATGATTCTGTACGTGGAAATACTGATATTATATCTGCAATAAAACATGAAATCAATCGCAAAGGTGCGCGTTTGATAATTGTGGAAGCAGCTGCTGGTTTTGGAAAGACATGTACAGCTTATGAGGTTTATAAATCATTTATTGAAAAAAAAGACTATCAAAAGCCGATATTTACAGAATTGTCTAGGAATAGAGATGCTAAGCAATTCAAATATATACTATGGTCGGAGATAGATAAAGAAAAAGAAACAACTGCGAAGCAAGACTTGGTTATCTACAATATTAAGAAAGGAAGAATCCCATTAATAATTGATGGATTTGATGAATTACTTTCAAAGGATATTGACCCAGGAAAAGCAGAACAGTTAAATGAGTTTGAGCAAGTTGAAACAATGCTTTCTACTATAGGAGACTTGTTGACAGGTGAGTCTAAAGTCGTTCTTACTTCTCGCAGGACAGCTATTTTTGCTGGTGCAGAATTTGAGTCGTGGGTGGATTCATATAATGGCTGCTTTGACATTGTGAGATTTCAACTAGATAAGCCGGATATAAAAGAATGGTTATCTTATGAGAGGTATAACGAGATTACTAGGCATAATATTCCATTTGACAGTATTTCAAATCCGGTACTTTTGACATATTTAAGAAATATAAATAGTGAAGAGTTCGAGGAATTGATGAACTTCCCTGAAACTCTTACAGAAAGTTTCTTTAAGTTTCTATTGGAAAGAGAGAAAATAAGACAGAATATCAATATCAGATGGGAGGATCAGATGGTAATCTATCAGAATCTGACAAAAGCTTTTGCTGATTTTGATATCATGGGCGAAAGTCGAGATTTTGTCAAGGAGTTGATAATAGAATATAATAAAGAGGATTTGACATATTATAAGGAGTCTATGACAACAAAGCAGACTCTTGACGAGTTAGCGGATACTCTTACAAATCATGCTCTGCTGGATAGAATAGGGAATAAAGATTTCATCACATTTGTTAATGAATTTGTTTTTGGATATCTGTTTGGTAAAGGGATAATAGATGACGGAATAGAATATTTAAGTAAATTAAATCCTTTACCTGATTACTTGTTGGAACTTGCTGTTTCTTCATTCAAATACTCATCAAATACGGACAAGCAAAAGTTGTGGGGCATTCTGTCTGTCATGAAAGATTCTATGTCTTTATCGTTGGCTTTATCAACAGATAGCGTATTAAAAGGGAGAATATTAAGCAATTATGAATATGAGGGGATAAATTCGTATGCCTTTGATAAGGTGATATTTTCCGGCAGTGATTGTAGATTTACGGACGTGTCTTTTGTGGATGACACTTTTTCAAACTGTAAATTTGATCCGAGGGCATTCTCTAATGTAACATTTACTGGATGTCGCTTTATCGATTGCGAGGTGATTAATACAGAGGGAAGTATTGAGCCACAGCAGATACACTGTTATGGTTGTGATGATTATAATTCTGGATTCATTACATCTTTTGAGGCTGATATTGTTAGAATTAATGATTCTTCAGAAGATGTTAAGTTGGAACTACAAATACTGAACAAATATTTTAAGGTTGACGGAAAATCCCCAAAAATGCGTCACGTCTCCGCTATTAGAAAAGATTTTGAAAGCTTTGATTTAGATTCCGTTTTCTCAATGTTTTATTTATTAAAGAAAAAGGGGCTATTGCTGGTAGATGGCAATAATTCATATATCACAAGGAAAGGCATCAGTTATTTTCATAAAACTATACAGTAATGAGTGCAGCGGATAAAATATTAAAAGAGATAGTTTCAGAGTTGGAATCCTTGTTAAACAAGTGCGGTATTATGTACCACATATTTTATAGAGCTAAATCTGATACATCGATTAAGAACAAACTTGAATTGAAGGCTGACTCATACAGATCAGAAAATAAAAAGATGCAAGATTTGTTGGCTTTACGTATTACTCTTTATTTTACTGATGATGTTGAACTAATTCATGAGTATTTAAAAAACCAACCAAATTTTGATAGTGAATCGGTTGATGAGCTTGAAGTGGATAAATTTTGTCCGAAACGGCTTAATTTGGTTATGCGCGTCCCTGACTCACTGAAAAAAGATATGCGTGTCGTAATATCGAGTAGCGATTTTCCTGATTTAATTGATGATACTTATGAAGTTCAAATACGAACAATTCTTTCTGAAGGATGGCATGAGGTTGAGCATGACTTAAGATATAAATGTAAAAAAGATTGGGAAAATTATTTGGAAGAATCCCGTTTGCTCAATGGGATATATGCGACGTTGGAAAGTAGTGAGTGGTCTATGTTGACATTGTTTGATAGAATATCCTATTCCCAGTACAAAAAGAAAGAATGGAGTTCTATGTTGAGAAACAAGATGAGGTTGCGTTTTAAAGATAAAGGTCTTTCACAAGAGGTTATCGACTTGCTTTCTGAAAACCACGAATTAGCAAAACGTCTTTTTAGAACAAAAAGAAGCAAAATTTTAGAGAAGGTTATGGAAAAGAAATTCTCCTATCCTTTGACCTACGATACTGTAATTCATTTATTGAATCGTATAGATGTTAAAGATAGGAATCTAGCAGCGTTGGAAATGCCAATATTAAAGTCTGATATGGACTTGATGTTTGGTGCAATAGAATAGAAGGAGCCAACGGCTTGACCCCTTCTATGGTATATGCTTAGAGTTCATCTATGCTGAAGCAGGGGCAGGCTTTGTTGGCATACTCATTGTGAACATGCAAAGATGCTTTCGGATACTCCGATAGAAGTTGGTTTATAAGGTCATTCATGGATTTTCTCTGCTTTTCGGTTCTTGTATCCTTGGGGTTCCCAACTTTATCAAGTCCTCCTATGTAGCAGATGCCGATGGAGTTTCTATTATGCCCCACACAATGAGCTCCAATCACTTCAATTGGGCGGCCTTGTTCAATATTTCCGTTTAGTCTTATCACAAAGTGATATCCAACCATTTGAAATCCTCTTCGTCTATGCCAGCGGTCGATGTCCGCTACGGTATGGGATTTAGTTTGATTCCGGACTCTCTAAATGACGGATTAAAAAGGGAGGAGATATCAGCTATTCCAGTTGAGATATTTAATGGTGTAACGGCCAGCGTTATCCGATCCTCGGTTAAATCGATGAAACTTCCGGAAAAATTCTTGGAATTACATAAAGTCTTTTTTGGTAATGTTTTGCCTGAAGAAATGATGAAAGAAGTTTTGAACTTGATTCAGGCCAGCCCTTGTAAAATTGGAGACCAATATGCAGCCAAACATTATGCATTGTGTTATAAAGAAGTACTGAAGAAGCACGGATATATAAGGGAAAATGAAGATAATACTTTCACAGTTATCCGTAACAATAGGAGAATAACATAATAATGGAGCCCAAGCACGTTGATACACAGCATTTCATGAAAGAGTGCGATGACTTTGCATCTCTGCTTGAAAAGCATGATTTGGAAAAGGCCGAGGAGTTGGACTTGGTGATGATAGAGGAGGTCGGTACGGACGGCCGCTGTATGTGTTATGGGACGGATGCTCCTCCACGGTTATTAATTCAGTATTCTTTCAATAGAGCTGCGCTACGATTGAATCTGGATAGAATAGAGGAGGCCGGTCTATGTATGATAGATGTCATGGAGACACTCTGTTTCTATCATTTGGAAGAAGATGTTTATTTCGTGCTTTGGTTACTTGCTGAGGAGTTAGGCCATCACAATCAGTTTGATCAGGCAATAGACTATGCTAATGACAATTTTATGATGGCAATCATATGTCAGCTGAAATTTCCTGCTTTATCTCTCTCTATGTTCTGGAAGGCAGAACATTTGTATTCTGAATTAGGTAGGCTGAATACAGCAACCTTTGTGCGAAATATTAGGCAAGCGCAATATAAAATAATCGTTGAAAGATATTGTGCAATAGATTCAGTGGGATGCAGATTATTCAATAAGAAGGCAGAAAGCATAGGAACTCTCTCTTGTTGAAACTATATGGTCATCAGTCACTGAATGACAAGACAAAACTTCCCAACTTGCTTGAGGTATTAGAGGCAGTGAGCTATGATGAGGAGAAATATGCTTTGATTTATGATGAAGGACAATTTGGCCGTACAATGCCTATGCACGAGGATTGGTATGATATCGATCAACTGCAAAATAAGGAGGGCGAGTTGGTTTATTATCCCCGTTGCCATGTGAAGAACCGTTACTACAGAGGTCAGACTGTTTTCTATAGAAATTGCCAGCCATCATTGAGAAGGCCCGGAATGGACAAATATAAGGTGTTTGTAGAAAGGCTGAAGACTTGTGAACTATCATCAAGTTTGAGGTTTTACCCATCTGTACAGCAGTTCCATTGTGGCTTTATTACAACATTCAAAAGTGGCAAGGAATCCCACAATCCACTGAAAGTGGATGATATGGCGTTGGCGCAGCATTATGGTATTGCAACAGAATATCTGGATTTGACTACAGATAAGTGGGTGGCTGCTTATTTTGCTTGTACACAAGGTGAGGAGATCTATAAACAGGATAATGTGGATTGTACCGGAGTATTCTATATCTATCACAATAGTAATCCATTATCCCCTAAATTTCATCCCGTTGGGATTCAACCTGCTTTGAGGCCAGTGATGCAGCTCGGATATGTGATGGAGATGGGACGATGCCAGAACTTTAATAAACTGGCTCATGGGATTGTGTTTAGGCATGACACGAGTTGCTCTATGATTATCCATAAATTGTTCAATGAATCGAAGCTGATTTATCCCCATGATGTTCTAGGGGAAAGGACGAAAGCGATAGTTGGGTCTTCTCAGTTCAGCGAGGATACTTTGAATGATGTGCGTTTGCGTTTTTACCCATCTTTGTCTGATGCTGCATTTGATGACTTGGTAAAAGGGAGTGGTGTGACTATCGTCAAAAATAATGAGATCCCGTTATCGCAGGATGAAGTGGCATCCGTTAAGGAGGAATTTTCTTTAATTGATAAATATCTTACTCATTAGTGTCCCGTTAAAATCGGGACGGAGTTAAATTTAGTCAAATAGTCCCTCGAAGAGGGGATAATCGAGTTCTTTGACATCGTTGAAATTAGTCTTTTCGAAGAGATCCTTCAATGGGGTCTTATCTGTGAGCGAGATACTCAAAATCCGCAGGGCCTCATAGGTTGACCGTTTCAGTTGCATGTCGTGCTGAACGATGGCAACAAGGCAGTAAGTTATGATTGCCGAGCTAATCTGTATTCTGACGGCATTCTCTGTCGTACCCCAGAATTTCTTAATCTTGAGGTGCTGCTTGAGCCACTTGAAGAACAGCTCTATCTGCCAGCGATTCTTGTAGAGATTGGCAATCTCGAGGGCAGTAAGATGAAATGCATTCGTCAAGAAAGCGAAGTCTCTGTCTTGCTCGTCATCGTGAAATCTCACAAGCCGCAGCCTCTCAGGATACTTCTTCCGGGTGTTCGCATCCGTGAGTTCAATGACGGAGTCAGCAAGTACATTCTCGGGCAATCTGCGTTTCCATGTCGTACACTTGTACTGCAAGTTCTTCTTCGCTCGAACCACGAAGTATGATTCATTCAGACGAATCTTGTAGA
>CALAUG010000039.1 GCA_937892155.1 uncultured Bacteroidales bacterium
CGTCTATATAATTGTCTATCAATATGATTCTTCGGTTTGCAGAACGAATTAAATCATTTGCAAATTTGTAGGCATCGAAAATTTGTCCGTTGTAAAAGATTCCTTCCTGTGGCGGAAGTGCGTGTTTTACAAAAAATTCTATCTGTTCGGAATGTTGTGCTACTGTTTTCTCAAGGTGTTCAATGCGATAATTTATAGCATAGCCACGAAGAAGAAATTCTTTTAATGTCTTGGTTGCCCATTGTCGAAAAAGTGTTGCATTTTTAGAAGAAACACGGTAGCCAACAGACAATATTGCATCCAAATTATAATATAATATTTGTCGTGAAACCTTTCTATTCCCTTCTTGTCGAACTACCGAGAAAAACTCGGAGGTTCGATTTTGTTCCAGTTCACCTTCTTTATAAATATTCTTTAGATGCAAACTAATGTTGTCCGAAGAACAACCATACAACTCTGCCATCTGGCTTTGCGAAAGCCACACTGATTCTTGCTCCAAATGGACTTCTAAACTGATTTTCTCATTTACATTGTAGAGAATTATTTCTCCTGTACTTGCCGACTGCTTTTCCATATTCACTTCTTTTGATTCGTTATTTGGGGTACGGCAAAGATAGTAAAATAGTGATTAGTGATTAGTGATTAGTGAGAAATATTCCACGTTAAAAAACAGCGGGATTTCATATCAATAGAAGTCAGTTGGTCTGTTCTCCAACGAAGCCGTCACCCTGAGCGATAGCGAAGGGTCTCTTAACATTATCATGATGATTATTCTTTGCAACATTCTGTTTATGGGGACAGATTCTTCACTGCACTGCGCTCCGTTCGGAAAGACGGTTTCAATAATGACATTATTCTATGAACCAGAGACGCGATGAATCGACGTCTTTACTCTTAACTCTTCTCTCCTTGGCTGATTTGCAATTGATTGATAAATTCTCCAGCGCAAATTTCCAATTTGCTGAATGCAAACATTTTCTTGCCTAAATCCTTCAAACTGGCGCCAATTAGGTAAACAACATCGTCAACTATGAGAAATCGGTCGTGCGATTGACGGAAAATTTGTACATCAATGGGACGATATTGTTCGTTATGTTTTGCAATATCCAACTGCAATTGTTTTGAAATTTGAGCGGTATAGATTGTAGCTTTAACTTGTTCTTTTCGTTTGTCAAACATAGTAAGAACCGTATCATCTATATAGTTGTCTATCAATATGATTCGTATGTTTGCAGAACGAGTTAAATCGTTAGCAAATTTGTAGGCATCAAAAATTTGTCCATTGTAAAAAATTCCTTCCTGCGGTGGAAGTGCGTGTTTTACAAAAAATTCTATCTGCTCGGTATGTTGCGATAAAATAGTTTCATGTGCGTGGAATCGTGTTTCCATTCTTTTTTCCAAGTCTAAAATCCGCTGATTCTCAATGGCACTTTTCATAACATATTCTTTTAATACCCTATTTGCCCACTGCCTGAACATAGTTCCTCGCAAACTTTTTACTCGGTATCCAACGGATATAATCACATCTAAAGAATAGTATGGGACTGGTTTCTTTATTCCATTAACGTGCATAATTTGCACGTTAATATTTTTATCAAGTTCACCTTCGGTAAAAACATTGATGATATGTCGCCGAATATTTGATTCTTCTCTATCAAACAACAAAACCATTTGATTAACCGATAGCCACACTGTTTCTCGTTCAAAATGAACTTTTAGACTGATTTTCTCATTTACATTGTAGAGAATAATTTCTCCTGTTCTTGCCGACTGCTTTTCCATATTCACTTCTTTTGATTCGTTATTTGGGGTACGGCAAAGATAGTAAAATAGTGATTAGTTTTTAGTGATTAAAAATTTGTTTAAAAGCCCAGCGGGCTTTCATATCAATAGAAGATGTACAATTCTCGATAATTCAACCCTGTAAGGGTTGCACAAAATGAATGGTTAATAATACGCTTCATTTCCATGCCAAAAGGACAAAGAAAAACATGTATTTTCTTGACAAACGAAGATTTTATTTTATCTTTGTAAAAAAGTGGCGGTGTTGCAATTGCAACCCGTACAGGTCCCCCAATCAGAACACGATTGGGGTTGTTTTTTAATACTCATGTAAAAGACTTGTATCTTTTGTGAGAAAATAATATCCATGAATACCTTTTCGTTGTATGTTGTTAATTTCTGCACGAAAATTTTCATTCCAGTTATCAAACTGAAAGACAATACAACGGGTACCTTGCTTTTTGATAGAATGTTTTGCTTTTTTCTCAATATTGGTACAGCCCTGCATTCTTTTTAAATCAGCGGGAATACCATTTATAGTTATATCGTATGAACCCTCAATTTTTTTGTCGGATAAGTGTTCTACTTTGTATCCATGTGTTTTGAGTACCAAACACATCTCGTGTTCTTTCGCATATTTCGCCTTCTCATTTTTACTTTTTCGGGATTCTCGTATTCTTTTTCTTTGAGTTACAAGATATCCTCCCGTTTGTATGGAAAAACCATGATGTTTCCAGTAAACAATGCAATAGAGAAAATACTTGTACAATGAGGCACGAATTTCCTTTGTATAGGGTTTCTTAAACATGACTATAATTAGTGGTTTTAACGCCTGCAAAGATACGAATGTTTTCTTTATTTATTTCTTACTGCGACAAAAGAAATGCACGTAATCTATTGGCTTCCATCCATAAAAAACGCAGAACCCCTATTGGAATTCTGCGTCTGTGTTTGTTAGGGGGATACACCCTCCAACTCTTATCCCTTATCCCTTATCTCTTATTTCTTATCTCTTAACTCTTAATTCTTACTTCTTAACTCTTAATTCTTACTTCTTAACTCTTAATTTACCCCCCGCACAAGGCGCACAGACCGACCGTCGTAGCGGCCGTTGTTGTCCATGTAGGCACTGCCGCCATCGAAGTACAGGTAGTAGGCGTTGCTGTTGTAGTACGCAGACGAAGACCAGTAGCCCCCGTCGGAACCCACGTTGTAAACATCCGAACCGTAACGGTAGCCCGCAGCAGGAAGAAAAACAGCACCGTTAGCTTCCATCTTTGCCCAGTCACTTGTGGTGTATGTATTGCTGTTAAAACCATTCATTCCATTCATGAATGTAATACCCTCTGGCGTTGTCCAGTTGTCCGGCAACAATATCATTCCCGTTACACCATTTACTGTTGCGGAACCTTTCAACGCACTTGCATCGGTTCTTGTGTTCAATAGATATTCCCACTCTTCATACGTTAGTGTTCTCCATTGTCCTGCGGTGTTTCCACCGTTGCTTATCTTGTTGTACACACCCCAGTCTGCATTGGCATAACTGCCAGTTAAATTATTAGTGTATGAACCACCTGGATAATAATCTCCATAATCCGTACTTGTTGAATATGGTTGGTACGCATTGGCTCCGCTATTCCAACCACTCGTTCCCCAACCGAACAAATCTATATAATCGCTATACGTAGAAGAAATGTTTTTATTTGTATCACCTATCATATCATATTGGTGTTCTGCAAAACGCCATGTCTTTGTGCTTGCCTGATATTGTAAGTTGCCTTGGCTAAAATATACTTGTTCTGTCGCTGAAATAGAGAATGCTGCTTGTATTGCTCCATTTTCTATCGTAACATTGCCTTGTTCTCCGTTATTGCCTCCAGTCTCTTCTCCATTATTCTCCTCTGCAGGAGTATCCGTTGCAGATTGCGAAACCGCAATAACTTTTGAATCGGAATCTATTGCAACTGAGAAATACGATTCACGAGATTGACCGCTTGCGTTTTGGGATACAGAAACAGTAATCGCACCGTTACCCTTTCCACCCATTGGAGAAATGCTGATCCAGTCGGAATTGTTTTCAACATACCAAGTACTGTTTGTTGTTATGGTTACCACTTTTGACTCCGCATTCTTTGAAAATCCTAATTCACTTTTAGATACCTCCAACTTAGGATTCTCTTGTTTTGTCGGTGTTTCCTCGTCACCACACGATGCCATCGTACATGCACCTAGGCAGAACATGGCAATTGTTTTAAAGAAATGTTTCATAATTATTTGTATTAATTTAGCATTAAACAAAAAAGCGACCTCCCAGCTCTCGCCAGAAGTCGCTACATAATTCAAAAATAATAAGGGTTACACTACATATATTGTGTGTGTGTGTGTGTGTGTGTGTGTGTGTGTGTGTGTGTGTGTGTGTGTTTATACAAGTATTTGGAAAATCCAAATAATTACCACGGAAAATGATATTTTTTTTAACAGAACACACGTTTCAAAATGTTTTTTACACAGCAAAGATAGAATAAAGTTTTCGTATTTCTGTAATCAGAAGGCAGGAAAAAAGAATTAGAAAGTTGGGATTGGTACAAAAACTAACACCCCTCTACAACTCAATTATATTCAACATTTTTAATGTTGCTTTGATTGCTGCTGTGGTTTGGTCGGGATCAAGACCTCGTGTTTTGAATGAACGTGTTCCGTCATTCCAGGTGATAACAGTTTCTACCAACGCATCGGTTTTTCCACCGGGTGGGATTGTCACCACATAGTCTTCCAACTTTGGAATTTCGACTTTACGTTTATCGTAAATTTTATGTAGAGCTTTCATCAACGCATTGTATTGTCCGTCGCCTGCCGAAGTTTCTTCAAAACGTTTGTCGCCGATTTTCAATGAAATTGTTGCTACTGGTTTCAAACCAAGCACATTACATACGTAATAATTTTCTATCACAACTTTCTGCTCGATTTTTTTGTTTTCCATAACCTCACGGGCTATGTAATACAAATCTTCCGTTGTAATTGATTCTTTTCTATCGCCAAGCTCCACAACACGTGCGGTAATCAGCTTCTTCATTTCTGGGTCGAGTTCCAATCCGAGTTCCTGAAGATTTTTCTCGATGTTCGCTTTTCCCGAAGTTTTTCCCAACGCATATTTTCTCACGCGTCCGAATCGTTCCGGCATCAAATCGTTGCAATACAAATTGCCTTTTTTGTCGCCATCTGCGTGAACACCAGCCGTCTGCGTAAAAACGTTTTCGCCAATTATCGGCATATTCGAAGCAACACGTACTCCCGAAATTGTTTCTACAATTTTGCTTATCTTATTCAGATAGATTTCTTTTACTGTTGTTTCCAGTTTCAAATGGTCGTGAATACATGGAACAATAGTCGACAACGCCGTGTTTCCCGCACGTTCGCCAAGTCCGTTTACCGATGTATGAATTCCGTTAAATCCAGCAGTAACAGCAGCCGTGGAATTGGCAACAGCTAAACCATAATCATTGTGTCCGTGAAAATCGAAATGCAAATCAGGATATTTTTCACGAATCTGCTTACAATATTTGTACGTTTCTTTTGGATACAAAATTCCGAGCGTATCGGGAAGCATAAAACGTTTTATAGACGTTTTCGACAAACTATCCAACATATAGAATACGTAATCCTGCGAGTAGCGCATGCCGTTAGACCAATCTTCCAAATAGACATTCACGCTGATTCCAAGACTTTCTGCGTATGATATATTTTCTTTTATGTCGGCTATGTGTTCCTCTGGAGTTTTACCAAGTTGTCCTTCCAATTGTCGCAAGGAGCCTTTGCACAACAAGTTTATACACGTGCCTCCTGCCTTATTTATCCAATCAATAGAAATATGGTTATCGAGAAAGCCTAAAATTTCAATTTTGTCGAGACAATTTGCATCCTTTGCCCATTCGATAATTTTTGAAGCGCATTCAAACTCACCTTTCGACACACGAGCAGAAGCAATTTCAATGCGGTTGACATTTACTTCCGTCAATAAATGTTTTGCTATTGAAAGTTTTTCTTTTTCTGTAAATGCCACGCCATTGGTTTGTTCACCATCACGCAATGTCGTATCTATCACCTCAACAAACATGTTTCTAAAAAATTTTGTGCGAAAATACAATTTTTACATACACGTTGTTATTTTCTTCTTCCCTTATGATTTCCTCTATCTCTATCGAAACGACGTTCACCGCTGCGTCGGCTTTTTCCAAATTCTCTATCTCTCCGTGAATCGCCACCTCTGCGCGAGCCTCTAAAATCGTCGTTCTTTCTCGCTCCCTCTACATTTTCAGGAGCTTTTGGAGCTTGGGCAACCTGTACAGAAACCGGCATTCCTTCGTATTTCGCATTTTCCAGACTTTTCAAAATCTTGTCAGTATATTGCGATTCAACCTCGAAGAATGAGAACGAGCGCATAATGTCGATTGCACCATAATGAATATCACGATCGTTGGCGTGTTCGTTCAACAATTTCAGCAATTTTCCTTGGTCTAATTGTTCTTTTTTACCAATATTCATAAAGAAGCGGGTGTAGTTGCCAGTTCTTTCGCCACGTCCACCTCTTCTTTCACTTCTCTCGTCTCTGTCGCGACGGTCGCGTGAACGTTCACCACGATCTCTGCGGTCACGTCTGTCACGGCGTTCTCCGTCTCTATCTCTGTCGCGACGGCGTTCATTACGTTCGCGGTTGCGATTTTCCAAATCTTTGCGGCGTTCCGTTTCTTTTTCGTAATCAAGATTGATATCAACCGCATTATCGTAATATTCAAGGATTCTATTAACCTCAAACGACACGAAACGTTTTACGATTTCTTCGGTTGTCATACCTTCGAATTGCGGAAGAATTGGAGCCAACAAGCCATCAATTTTTTCTTCGTTTACTTCGGAAGCCAAAACCTTGCGAATTAAATCTTGCAACTGAATCGCGCAGATTTCCTGACCACCAGGAACTTTTTTTATTTCTATTGTTTTTTTAATGATTTGCTCTATGCGTTTTAATTTTCCTTTTTCACGCAAATTGGCAATCAAGATTGAAATACCTTCCTTTCCTGCACGACCAGTACGTCCACTTCGATGCGTGTATGTTTCCAAGTCGTCAGGAATTGAATAATTGATTACATGAGTCAAATCATGGACATCAAGACCACGGGCAGCGACATCGGTTGCTACCAACATATTCAAATTCTTGTTACGGAATTTTTTCATCACATAATCGCGTTGTGCCTGCGACAAATCGCCATGGAGCGCATCGGCATTGTAACCATCGCTCATCAATTTGTCTGCCACCTCTTTCGTTTCCTCACGGGTACGGCAAAATACTATTCCATATATGTCGGGATAGAAATCAGCCAAGCGTTTCAATGCGAGATAGCGATTTTTTGAACTGACTATATAAGCCTGATGCGAAACAGTCACGGCACCGGAATTTTTCGTACCAATAGTTATTTCGAACGGATCTTTCATATAATTTGAAGCGATACGACGAACTTCATTTGGCATTGTAGCCGAGAACAGCAGTGTACGTTTTTCTGCAGGTGTCTGCTCCAGAATAGCATCCAAATCTTCTTGAAAGCCCATATCAAGCATTTCATCAGCCTCGTCAAGGACTAACGTTCTTACGTGCGACAAATCAACCTTCTTGCGATTAATTATATCGGTCAATCGTCCTGGCGTTGCAACAACAATATGTACGCCAGCTTGAATTTTCTTAATCTGACGGACAATATCGGCACCACCATAAACGGCAACAGTCTGTAACGGAAGATATTTCCCGTAATTCGTTAAATCGCGTTCAATTTGAAGACACAATTCACGTGTAGGACAAATGACTAATGCCTGTGGATAGTTTTGTTCGTAGTCAAGTTGGGAAATCAACGGCAAGCCGAAAGCTGCCGTTTTTCCCGTACCTGTTTGTGCCAAACCGATTAAATCGCGTGTTTCCGTCAACAAAAACGGAATTGCTTCTTGTTGAATTTCAGTTGGTTTTTCAAAGCCAATCTCTCTTATGGCCTGCAAAATTTCATTTGAAAGCAGACCACCTTCTTCGTATAATTCCATACTCACTATTTTAGGGACAGAACCGCCTGTCCATTACGGAAAGGAATTACACAAAGTAGCGTTAACAAAAAACAGCGAGATGTAATACCTTTCAAAACTATGTTATGCTTTCAGCAAAACTTCCTTAATTTTTGATTCTATTTCTTCGCAAAGTTCTACATTGTCGCGCAACAATGCTTTTACGGCATCGCGTCCTTGAGCTAATTTTGTTTCACCATAACTAAACCATGAACCGCTTTTTTTAACAATGTTAAGTTCCACGCCCATATCAACAATTTCGCCGATTTTTGAAACACCTTCGCCGAACATAATATCGAATTCTGTCTGACGGAATGGAGGCGCAACCTTATTTTTTACAACTTTAACGCGCGTTCTATTACCAATCACGTTGTCGCCGTCTTTAATTTGTCCGACACGGCGAACATCCAGACGAACGGATGCATAATATTTCAATGCATTACCACCCGTTGTTGTTTCTGGATTACCGAACATCACTCCCAACTTATCACGTAACTGGTTAATAAAGATTACCGTTGTATTTGTCTGCGAGATTACACTTGTTAATTTTCTTAATGCCTGAGACATCAAACGAGCGTGCAGCCCCATTTTTGAATCGCCCATGTCGCCTTCTATTTCCGCCTTTGGCGTAAGTGCCGCAACAGAGTCTATAACAATAATGTCGATTGCCCCCGAACGAATCAGCTGATCTGCGATTTCCAAAGCCTGTTCCCCATTATCAGGCTGTGAAATGTAAAGATTCGCAACATCCACGCCCAAATTTTCGGCGTAGAAACGGTCAAATGCATGTTCAGCATCAATAAATGCAGCCAAACCACCTTTCTTTTGAGCCTCGGCAATTGCATGAATTGCCAATGTTGTTTTACCAGACGATTCTGGTCCGTAAATTTCAATCACACGGCCACGTGGATATCCACCTATTCCCAGTGCAACATCAAGTCCTATCGAACCCGACGAAATACAAGGAAGATTTTCTGCTGCGTGATCACCAAGTTTCATTATGGCACCTTTACCATACGACTTGTCGATTTTGTCGAGCGTCAACTGCAATGCTTTCAGTTTTTCCGCTTTAATTGCTTTAATGTCTTGTGCTTCTGCCATGATTAAATTATTTTTCTGCAAAGATAGAATTTAATTCGAAAATCAATTGATAAGTTAAAACTTTGATGCTAACATTTTTTACCTTTGCTTTGTCTCCGAAAAAATTCTAAAGGTTTAATATGAAAAAGACTATCATAATTATTGGCTCAACGCTCGTTGCACTTATTGCAATCATCACCTTTGCAATTTCCCCAATAGCGGAATGGTATATTCAAAAACATTCTAAAGACTTAATCGGTCGAAAAGCGACAATGGAAAACCTATCGGTGAATATTTTTTCCGGGCGTGTAAAAGTTGATGATTTCACCTTGTTTGAAGCAGACGAAACAACACCGTTTGTATCTTTCAACCTGTTGGATGTAAACCTTAACATGCTCGGCCTACTCGGCAGCAAAGTTGAAGTTGAACACGTACTACTTTCCGACGCAAACATACGCATCGTACAAAACGAAGATTATTTTAATTTTAACGACATCATAGACTTTTTCTCCGACACAACAGAAGTTGAAGACACGACAGAATCAGACTGGGACGTAATTATCAACGATATTCACTTGGACCACAGCTATGTCTGTTACCAAGACAAAGGAGTTGGAAGCGAATGGGATTTGAAAGATATTTCCATCATAATTCCTGGTATAGATTTATCTGACTTGCAAGCTGATATGGGTTTACAACTCGATTTTCTCAATGGAGGCAAACTACATACAAATGTCAAATACGACACAGAGAAAGCCCTCTACGATTTATGGCTGGACATAGAAAACTTTAAACTCGCACCTATTTTGCCATATTTGCAACAATCGCTCAATGTAAAAGACATTTCGGGTACATTCAACACGAAATTGAATTTGAAAGGCTCAACCGACCACGTTATGGATTTCGATGCGAACGGCACATTGACTATCGCCGACTTTAAACTTATTGATTCACAAGACAAAGAATTGCTCGCTTTTTCGGAAGCAGAAACAACAATCAATCAAATTGATATGATTCAAAATTATATTGAATTGAATATGCTGCACGTAAATGGTTTGAAGTCATATTACGAAGTATTTAAAGATAATTCTGACAATTTCACGATGCTATTCAAAGAAGATACAACGTCACTACAAACTGATACTGTCGAGATTGCAAGCGAAGATGAGAAACCTTTAAATATTGCAATTAATGATTTGCACATACAAGAAGCAGAGGTAAACTATATTGACCATACACTGCCACAGACATTCAATTATGTCGTCAACGACATTGACATTGCCGCAAGCAATTTCGATATGGCAAAGCGCAACAACATTTCTTTAACCGCCACGTTGCAAAACAGCGGAAGGTTAAAAGTAAAATGGATAGGCAGCATGGAGGATATTTCAAATCAAAACATTACAGTAAATCTCAACAATCTTGAAATAAGTCCATTTTCTCCTTATTCATTGGCAATGTTTGGAAATCCAATCACCGATGGACATATTTCCATTCAAAGTCAGAATATTATTGTGAACAACAATCTTCACGGTACGAACAAAATCAACATTTACAATCCGAAAATTGGTGACAAAGACAAAAACGTCAAAGCAGAATACAACATTCCTCTCAAAGTTGGTATATACGTGCTGACAGACAAGAATGGGAAAGTCGATTTAGACCTCCCTGTTTCAGGAAATATCAATTCTCCTGACTTCTCGTACGGGAAAATCATCTTAAAAACTTTAGGAACATTGCTGGTGAAAGTCGCTGCATCACCATTCAAAGCATTAAACATGGGTGGAGACGAATTTGACAAAGTTGAATTCACCGCTACTGCAAACGAATTCAGCGATATGGAATACGCAAAATTTGCCCGAATTGGTGCTTTGCAACAGGCTAAACCAGAATTAAAAGTTCGTTTGTCACAACACGTTCTCTATTCCAAAGCAATTACCGATTACTGCCTCATTGAATTAAAGAAAAACATGGCTATACAAGATTCTACCAATTCAATAACAGAAGACAATGCAGACGATTTAATCATTCGGGACACATACACAAACATTTCCGACAAATCGCCTGAATTAGCTGCATTTGCAGATAAAGCAATGGTACAAAGAGGACTAAAAAGCAACAAAAAGCTCTCTATACAACAGAAAGCGACACTATTGTACGAGAACGACATGAAAGAAAGTATTCAAAAAGATATGACCTGGCGCAATGCCTTACTGCAATCATATTTAACAAAACAATGCGCGCTTAGCGATACGGTATTTTCAATTTCATCTGATTTGATTGAAAGTGATACTGCAAAAAACTTTAAAGACCATTATAGCATAGAATGGATTTTAGGGGATACAGAAGAATAATAGACTTATTTTAGGGTGAAATTGGAGTATTTCAAACAATATTTTACCTTTGTAAACAATGAATTTAATCAAAAATGAAAACTGAAGTTAAAGGAAAATGGGCTCTTATTACAGGAGCGAACCGTGGTATCGGTTACAGAATTACAAAATTTATGGCTGCGCAAGGTTGTAATCTCGTATTGCACAGCAGAAATTTAGAACACACAAAAAAAGTTTTAGAAGAAGTCAAAGCACTTGGTGTTGAAGCATACTGCGTTGCTGCAGAATTATCAAAACCAGAAGAAGTTTCAAGAATGATTGCGGAAATCAATGCAAAAGGAACTCAAATTGATATTTTGTTCAACGATGCTGCTGTACAAATAGCGTATAGAACAGAATATTTCAAGACACCAGTGGAAGATTACACTCAAAGTTTTCTTATCAACACCATTGCACCAATGATGCTTTGCTACGCATTTCTTCCCCCAATGATTGAACGCGGATTCGGAAGAATCATCAATACAACAAGCGGCATACGTAACGAACCTCAACAAGCAGGTTATTCTGCAAGTAAAGCCGCTTTGGATAAAGTAACGACGGATTTGGCAGGTACAGTTGATGGAACCGACGTCATTATTAGTCTTACAGATCCAGGATGGTGCCGTACTGACCTTGGTGGACCAAATGCACCAAACGATCCAGATTCTGTAATTCCAGGTATTGTATTGGGTGCTTTTGTAAACGACAAGAAAAGCGGCCGTTTATTTGGAGCACAAGATTTTGCAGGAATGACACTTGACGAAGCACTTGCAAAGGTTGAAGTAAAATAATTGTAGAATATAGTTATTGAGACGATGTTTCGGCATCGTCTCTTTTTTGTTTTATATGGCTTTCAACAACCTATCAGATTTCATTCAAAAATTACAAAGTGAGCAGGAACTCATTGTAATTGATGAATACGTAAGTACCGAATTGGAAATTACCGAAATAACCGATAGGATTTCTAAAGCTCCAGGAAGCCAAAACAAAGCAATGCTGTTTGTCAACAACGGCACACAATATCCTTTGTTAATCAACGCATTTGGAAGCGAGAAGCGAATTTGTCTTGCCCTTAATTGCAACAATTTAGATGAGCATACCCAACGTATTGAGGCAATTTTCAAACAAGCCACCAGCCAAAAGAAAAACTTAAGCGACAAGCTTTCAATGCTACCACTGCTATCTGAACTTAATTCGTGGCTGCCCAAGCATATAAAAAAAGCAGAATGTCAAGAAGTTGTTGAACACGATGTTGACTTATTCAAACTTCCTATTTTGCAATGCTGGAAACACGACGGAGGAAAATATATTACGTTTCCAATGGTTATTACGCAACATCCAGAAACTGGCAGCAGAAATATGGGAATGTACCGTATGCAAGTCATAGACAAGGCAACGACAGGAATGCACTGGCACATCAACAAGACGGGACACAATCATTACGAAGCATATAAAAAATTAGGGAAACGAATGCCCGTCAGTGTGGCTCTTGGAGGTGATCCTGCCAACATATTTTCAGCAACTGCCCCACTTCCAGAGAATATTGACGAACAACTATTAACAGGATTTTTAAGAAAAAAAGCCGTTCGTTTGGTAAAATGTATCACCAACGATTTGGAAGTCCCTGCCGATGCTGATTTTGTTCTGGAAGGATATGTTGACCCAACCGAAGACTTGTTTTTAGAAGGTCCGTTCGGAGACCACACTGGATTTTATTCATTACCAGACTATTATCCTAAATTTCACGTTACGTGCATAACTCACAGAAGACAAGCAGTTTACCCAACAACTGTCGTTGGTATTCCACCTATGGAAGATGCCTGGCTGGGCAAAGCAAGTGAACGTATTTTTCTTGCTCCAATAAAATTATTGTTCTGCCCTGAATTGATTAATTACATAATGCCTTTTGAAGGCGTTTCCCATAATTTGGTTATTGCACAAATCAGGAAGCAATACGACGGACAAGTACAAAAAATAATAAATGCATTTTGGGGAGCCGGACAAATGTCAAGCAACAAAACGCTCATCATTGTGGACGATTCGTGCAATATACAAAACCGCGAAGATATTTTTCTGGCAATTGAGCAGAATGTCAATCCAAGCGAAGATACCATAATTATGAATGGTCCACTTGACGTTCTTGACCATTCGGGACCGAGAATCGGATTCGGCAGTAAATTGGCAATAGATGCGACGAGAAAAACAAAAAAGCAACAAGGGAAACTAATCTTTGTTCCTATTGAAAACTGTTGTCAAGAAGAAAAAATTGAAAAAGCAAAAAAAATCTATGCAGCCGACAACAATATTTCTCACATAATATTGTATGACGACAAATTAGATTCAAACGACAAGAAAGCAATATTGTGGAATGTACTCAACAACTATCATCCGGCACACGATTGCATTGTTGAAAAAACAAACTCGCATAGTTGCCTAATAATTGATGGTAGTTCAAAAGTAGAACAAGAACAACTACGAGACTGGCCAACGCCCGTTACTACTGACGAAGCAACCACACAAGCAGTAGACGAAAAATGGGCAAAACTACATCTTGGCGAATTTCTACCTTCGCCATCACTACAATACCGGAAACTTTTAACACAAGATTCGGCGTGGCGTTATAAGGAGTGACACTATTGCACCGTCATTGACAGATTTCTTTCATCAATCATTTTGCGTAGGTTCAATACAGCATACCTCATTCTTCCCAACGCCGTATTTATACTTATACCTTGTATGTCTGCTATTTCCTTAAAGCTCATGTCCATTTTCAAACGCATCAAGACTGTCGTTTTCTGTTCATCTGGAAGTAAATAAATGAGACTTTTCAAATCCTTTGAAATTTGATTCTTTTGCAAACAGGTTTCTACATTTTCATCGGAGAACTTCGCGTTATTGAACAAATCAACTGTCCCTGTTTCGTTCGATGTAGTCGGCAGTTTCACTTCCTTTCTGAAATGATCTATTGCAAGATTATGGGCGATTCTCATAATCCACGACACGAAACGTCCGTCATCGTGGTATCCGTCCCTTTTTATTGAATTTATTATTTTCACAAACGTTTCCTGACACAAATCTTCCGCAAGCATCTGATTTTTCACCAAATGTCGAAGATACAGATAAACACGTCTATGATAGCGATTGATTATTTCATCCATTGCCTTGTTGTCGCCTTTTGCGAACATCATGACCAATTCTTGGTCGGATAACATACTTTTCATACCGTAGAGTATTAATTAATAATAATCTTTTGAAAAGTAGATATATCCTATAGGCAATATTTTTTTTGTTTACAAGGCAAATATATAAAAAATTGAATATGATAAACAACTAGTTAATCTATTACTTTATTGAGCACGTCAATAATTGTTTATCATTCAACGACAAATCAAACACATCGCCTATAGAAACAGGCACAGATACGTGGGTCAATGGGAGGAAAAACAAATCACCGATTTTAACCGTGAAATATTTTGTAGCTGTAGCAAGTATCTCTGGAATGTTATCAATAATTTTCACATCAACATTTATTAGTTGTCCGTTGAATTTTGCAGCAAAACTGGTTATTCCGCAATTAATTTTCTCATTACTGATTGCCAACGATGAGTCAAAACCGCAGGCGATATCCGTTGCAGTACCATATTGCCTATTACGTTCGATAACATCGGCAGCCATAAACTTTATAGCGCAACCAATCTCACTATAATAACGGTTTGCAAAACGGGGTTCAATACATTTCCCTATTTTATTGAACTGTAGATAGATACCAATATAGGCAACTATTTGCTTTGAAAAATTCGGAACGTAAAAATCGTCATTGTTACGAAGCAAAGTTGAATCCGGATAGCAAGCCATAGACTCGTCAAGCGACTCAACAGAATGTCCGTATTCCAATGCAAGAATTTTCATTATTTACCAAATGAATTCAACTTAATACGGGTAATCACATCTTTTGTATTTTGTGCAAATTCGCCGTTCATCATCCACGAATAATAACTAGGGTCACGACGGAACACATCAACTACCAGCTGTCCCTTGTATTTTCCAAAATTGAAAATTTCCTGTTTCTTATCGTTGTAAATAATTCTTCCTGCGAAATCGACATTGTTTGTCTGATGCGTAAAATCACTTAAAAAGTCAACTGTATTCTGAATGTCAGGATATTTATCTAATTGAGCCTGTAAAACCTCGTAAGTTGCCATCGTATCCGCATCGGCTGCGTGTGCACCTTCCAAATCCTTTTCGCAATAGAACTTATAAGCAGCAGAAAGAGTACGAGGTTCTTTTTTCAAATACAACACGTGTACATCGACCATTTTACGTTTAGACCAATCGAATTGAACACCAGCACGAGAAAATTCTTCGGCCAACAAAGGAACATCAAATTTATTTGAATTATAGCCTGCAATATCACTATCGTCAATTAAACGGGCTATATCACCTGCAATTTCTTTAAATGTTGGTTCCGCTGCAACATCTTCATCTGTAATATGATGTACGGCTGTAGCAGTCTCTGGTATATGCATTTCTGGGTTAACACGACGCGTCATAGCATCTTCGTTGCCGTTGGGCTGTACTTTTAAAATTGAAATTTCTACAATTCTATCTGTCACGGGATTAACGCCAGTTGTTTCCAAATCAAAAAATACGATTGGACGTGTTAGGTTTAATTTCATAGTTACGAATAAAAAAAGAGCGGTTTTTCAACCGCTCCACATTGCAAATTCTAAAAATTATAACATCATTGGCATCAACAGCATAAGAACATCTTCGTTCTCATCATCTTTGTCAATTGGACTAATCAATCCTGCACGTGATGGATCGGACATTTCCATACAAACATCCTCGCTATTGATATTATCCAAAATAGTCAACAGGAATTTTGATTTGAAACCAATCTGCATATCCTCGCTATCGCCTTCGAACTGACAGCTCATAGATTCTTTTGCAGATGTTTTTGTATTCAAATCCTGTGCGTTGATAACCAAAGAAGAACCCGTCATTGCCAATTTCACCATATTACTTTCGGAATCAGAGAAAAATGACACACGGCGCAGTTTTCTATAGAAATCATCTTTGTTAACTATCAACTTGTTTGGATTGTCTTTTGGAATAGCAGCAGAATAGTTTGGATATTTTCCGTCAATCATTCTACAACTCATAATATATGATGCCATATTGACTACAACCTGTTTGTCATCGAACTCAACAACAACATCGTTGCTTTCTTTTGCAAGAATACCTTTCAACAAATTAGCAGGTTTTTTAGGAAATACAAACGATGCAGGAGTATCAACCTTGATGTCTGTTCTTGTGTAACGAGCCAATTTATGAGAATCGGTTGCAACCAAACGTAAGTGTTCGTTTGTCAGTTCAATCAATATACCGTTCATAATTGGACGAGGATCATCGTCAGACGAAGCGAATACAGTTTTTGACAAAGCACGTTGGAAATATTCAGATGAGATAGAGAAAGAGGCTTTCTTTGATTCTTCAAGTGGAATAAAATGAGGAAAATCTTCTCCGCTTTCACCAGAAAGTTTATATTCACCACTTGCAGACACAAACTGAATTTCGTAAGTATCCAAATTCACTTTGAACGTCAGAGGTTCGTCGGCAAACAAGTTCAACATATCTGTCAGTTTCTTTGCTGGAACAGCGAATACACCACCACCATTGGCATTTTCCAACGTCATGGTCGTTTCTAATCTTGTTTCCAAATCTGTCGCTTCGATTTTCAATTTTTTGTCAGATAAAGTGAACAAAAAATCGTCCAAAATTGGTAATGCATTTTTTGAATTGATTACCGACTTAACTGTATTTAACTGATTCAATAAATCCGATGACGAAACTATAAATTCCATAGTAGTAATTTTGATTAGTATTTGTGATTATTTATGCATCAATATTAGCGAACTTAGCATTTTCTTCGATGAACTGACGGCGAGGTGGAACATCATCGCCCATCAACATAGCGATTGCGGCATCGGCAGCAGCGCTACTTTCGATAGTAACCTGACGTAATGTTCTATTTTCTGGACACATTGTCGTTTCCCACAATTGTTCAGGGTTCATTTCACCAAGACCTTTGTAACGTTGAACTGTAACAGCTTTGTCAACATCCTTACCAGCACTGAATTCCTCAATTGCAGCAATACGTTGTTCTTCTGTCCAGCAATAACGTTGTTCGTTTTTCTTTGATTTTGATTTTACCATATACAAAGGAGGGCAAGCAACGTACAAATATCCGTTTTCTATAACCTCTTTCATGTAACGGAAGAATAACGTCATCACCAATGTTTCAATGTGGCTACCATCGACATCGGCATCACACATGATAATAATCTTGTGATAACGGATTTTTTCAATATTTACTGCCTTGCTATCTTCATCGTTACCGATTGTTACACCAAGAGCTTTCATAATATTGTTGATTTCTTCACTTTCGTAAATTCTGTGAAGCATGGCTTTTTCAACATTCAAAATCTTACCTCTCAATGGCAGAATAGCTTGGAAGTGACGATCACGGCCTTGTTTTGCAGAACCACCAGCAGAATCTCCCTCGACAAGGAACAATTCGCATTTTTCCGGATTTCTGTCGGAACAATCGGCCAATTTACCAGGAAGTCCACCACCTGTCATTGCAGTCTTACGTTGAACATCGCGGGCTTTACGGGCAGCAATACGGGCACGGGCAGCCAACAACACTTTGTCAACAATAATTTTTGCATCTTTTGGATGTTCTTCCAAATAATATTCAAGCATTTCGCTCACAGCCTGGTCAACAGCGCTTGAAACTTCGGAGTTACCAAGCTTTGTTTTGGTCTGTCCTTCGAACAATGGTTCCTGCACCTTTACAGAAACAACAGCTGTTAAACCTTCACGGAAATCTTCACCGTTTATTTCTATTTTTTGTTTTTCGAGAACGCCAAGACCATCAGCATATTTTTTCAAAGAACGTGTCAAACCACGACGGAAACCTTCCAAGTGCGTACCACCTTCAATCGTATTGATGTTATTTACGTACGAGTGAACATTTTCCGTATATGACGTATTGTAACGCAATGCTATTTCCACAGGAATACCATTCTTTTCCGTGTCAATATACATACCCTCTTCGAACAATGTTTCACGGGATTCGTCAAGATATTTTGCAAATTCCTTCAAACCTTCCTCCGAATAGAAAGTCAACGATTTTTGATTACCTTCCGCATCAAGAGCACGTTTATCCGTCAACTGCAAACGAACACCTTTGTTCAAATATGCCAACTCGCGCAAACGGTTTTCTAGGATATAGAATTGATATGTCGTGGTTGAGAAGATTGAACCATCAGGCCAGAAAGCGACTTCAGTTCCCGTTTTGTCCGTAGTTCCAATTTCTTCTACCGCAGTAAGAGGCTTACCTTTAGAATATTCTTGGCGGAATATTTTACCATCGCGGCAAACTGTTACGACACATTTGGTAGAAAGCGCATTCACACAAGACACACCCACACCATGGAGACCACCAGAAACTTTGTACGATGATTTATCAAATTTACCACCAGCGTGAAGCACCGTCATTACAACTTCAAGTGCAGATTTATTTTCTTTTTTGTGCCAGTCAACAGGAATACCACGACCATTATCGCGGACTGTTATGGAATTATCCTCGTTGATAAAAACCTCCACATTTGTACAATAGCCCGCCAACGCCTCGTCGATAGAGTTGTCTACAACTTCGTATACCAAATGATGAAGTCCTCTTTCTCCAATGTCACCAATGTACATTGCAGGTCTTTTTCGTACTGCTTCCAGACCTTCCAACACCTGAATGCTGTCACCAGTGTATGCACTGTTATTTTCTTCTGCCATTATTTTTTAGTTTTAATCTATATTTCAACTACTTACATATTTTACATTCCCTTTTATAGGAAATGCAAGCGAAAATACGAAAAAGTGCTGGTAGACTTTTGCGTTTTTATGGTAAAGAATTGAATAAGTTATCAACAATTTTCGTGAATAAGCCGCAAATTAGTTGTAATTCGCAAATGTCTATATATTCGTCATTTTCCAACAATTCTGGTTTAAAATAAGAAGACGAGGGATAGACGCTAATCCATCAATATCGGGGAACATTTTCAAGAGCGAGAATTCAAAACCTAACAACCCTATCCTACCAAAACTTATTGGTTTCCTCGTTGTATTCGAACCCTACGACTGATAATTTTTCCTTCAATGCCGATTTGTCTATCTCCAAATCGTCGCACAAAGCATCCAAATTGGCATATTGATCGCGAAGTTTCATATTGATGAAACTCATCAGCATAAACGGATCCTGCGGGAGATTTTCCATTAACGTTTTTTATTTGGCACTATACAACGAAGTGATTTTTTTTGAATCGTAAAGGTGATGTCGTTTGCTATCATACGTGGCTCGCCGTCAAAATGAAGCAGACGAGGTTTTGTATTTTCTATAGTAAATTCTTCCAAATGCAAGGTTTCTACGTGGCGTGAATTGTTAAACTGATTGATAAACAAACGAATCGTTGCTGGAATGACATCAAACACAGGCATTTCCTTTACCAAAACCAATTCAAATTTTCCGTCGGTTATATCGGCTTCGGGAGCTACTTTGGCATTCAATCCCCATTGGTTTGAATTGGCTACAGTGGCCATAAAGAATGATTTTTCCACTTCTTCGCCATTGATTTTGAAACGGCACGTCTGCAATGGATAGTTTCTATATTCTTCAAGAACAATCTTAACGTAATTCAATCCTCCACGTTCCTCCGAACAGTTTTTATCGAACATGTGTCCTATTTCTGCATCGAAGCCAAAACCTGCAACATTCACGAAATATTCATTATTGCAAAGCACCGTGTCTATGCGTTCCTCTTTGCCACTGGCAATAATTTTAATAGCACGGCGTACATTCGAAGGAATACCAAAGAAACGGGCGAATCCATTTCCCGACCCCATAGGAATTATTGCCATAGCAGATTCGGAATGAATAACCGATTGAGCAACTTCGTGAATAGTTCCATCGCCACCGACAGCAACAATAACATCGTATTTCTTTTCCACGCCAATACGCGACAATTCCAAGGCATGACCGGCATAGCGTGTGTACATAAAATCAACCGAAAAAGAATCTTTAGGCAGCAGTTCTTCCGCAACGGTCTCGATATTTTTATTACGATTCCTTCCGGAGTGTGGATTTATAATAAACAATACACTTTTCATATCAGTCTTGTTCTACCGTACGGCCTGGATATACACTCAATGCTTTTTTAAGACAAGTCACAGCTTTTTTCAATTTATCCATTTCCAAAATATAGGCAATACGTACTTCATGTACACCTAATTTTTTTCCTGTATAGAATCCTGTTCCTGGAGCAAGCATAACAGTTGCTCCTTCATATTCGAATTCTTCAAGCAACCAGCGGCAGAACTTATCAACATCGTCAACAGGCAATTCAACCATAGAATAAAATGCACCATCTGGCATAGGCGTACGAACACCTTTTATCTGATTCAAAGCAGGAATAATATAATCGCGGCGTGCCTTGTATTCTTCTGCTGATTTTTTCAAAAATTCTGCAGGAGTATCCAACAACGATTCTGCAATCAATTGTCCCATAGATGGTGGACTCAAACGAGCTTGAGCAAATTTCATTGCTGTTGCAATCACATCTTTATTTCTTGTAATCAATGCACCTATTCGTATTCCACAAACATTATATCGTTTAGAAAATGAATCAATCAATATGGTATTTTCTTCTATTCCTTTTAAATTCATCACTGAATAATGTTCGCTATCGTAACAGAAATCGCGGTACACTTCATCGCAAATCAAGAACAAATCATATTTGCGGACCAAATTACGAATATGCGACAATTCCTTTTGCGTATATACGTGTCCAGTTGGATTATTTGGATTACAAAGCATTACAGCCTTAGTCTGTGGCGTAAGCGCATCCTCAAAATCATCTATTGACGGCAGTGAGAAATTCGTATCTATCGATGACTTCACAGGAATCATCCTTGCACCAGTTTCTGTCGTAAATCCGTAATAATTAGCATAATACGGTTCTGGAACTATCACTTCATCGGCATAATTCAAAATGCTATAATATGCGAAACAGATTGCTTCGGAACCACCAGTAGTAATCAGTATATCGTCGCAAGAAATATCTATACCTATACTTTTATAATAATTGGCCAATTTATTACGCAACGAAATATTTCCTGCCGAGTGAGAATATGGAATATAATTTCCCGTATAGGCATGCATTGCCTTTTCTGCCAATTCCGGTGTCAACAAATCTGGTTGTCCAATGTTTAAATGAAGTACCTCTACTCCACGTTGTTTAGCCTCGTCGGCGTACTGTACCAAACGTCTAATTGGTGAAGCCGGCATCAATAATCCTCTATCTGAAACTCGTGGCATGACTATTCCTCCATAATTTGAACATCAGGACCTACCTCAAAATCCATCTTTGATTTGTATTGAATTGTATCGGTACCAGGGGTTTGCGTAGCAGATTTTCCACCTATAATGATTTTGTGTGGATTTGGCGTAACCTCGCCCGTAACAACCAACACCAATGCACTATTATCCGCATTGGAAAATACTGTCACAGCCTTTTGAAAGATGCCACTTCGTTGAGAATCGTACACA
The DNA here is from genome assembly GCA_937892155.1 of uncultured Bacteroidales bacterium. GTDB lineage: Bacteria > Bacteroidota > Bacteroidia > Bacteroidales > UBA1715 > UBA1715. Next base: position 21,997 of record CALAUG010000039.1, read on the forward strand.
ACTTTTATTGCACCTTTCTCATTTGGAGCAATTTTATCTTTCGGCCACTGTGGGACCGTACATCCGCACGTTGACTGAACTTCCGTGATGCGCAAAGTATCCGCCCCCGTGTTTACAAATTCAAAATTCCATTCTGCGGGATGGCCAAAAATAACTTGACCGAAATTGTGTTCACCTTCTTTAAATTCAATATGCGCCTTAGTTGAATGTTTTTGCAAATACTTCGTCTTTGAGCACGAAGAGAACATCAAACAAAGCATCAGCACTATGTAACAAACTCTTTTCATTTATATCAGTAACATTCTTGCTATTGAGAAATACAGAAGACAGCAGACAATATCATTCGTCGTCGTAACAAAAGGCCCCGTTGCAATAGCTGGATCAACTTTACATCTTTCCAATATGAGAGGTACAAATGTTCCAAACAAAGAAGCAAACAGAATGATACAGAACAAAGAAAAACTTACGACAAACGTAAGTTCTAATTCACTACCAGACAACCAATTATAGAGGAACAAAATGATAGAACAAATAATTCCTATCAACAAGCCACCTAAAAATTCGCGCAACAATTTCATCCAAACGGATGTCAGTTTCAAATTACCGCTAGCAATACTTTGTACCATAATAGATGAAGACTGTACTCCAACATTTCCACCCATAGCAGCAAGCAACGGCAAAAACAATGTCAGGCTGGCATTTCGTGCAATATCGCCTTCAAAAATACCAATAACCCGCGAACTCAAAATTCCTCCGAGTAGTCCTATGAACAACCATGGCAAACGAGCCATTGTCTGACGAAATATGCCGTCATTTTCATCGACATCCTGCGTCAAACCAGCCTGCATCTGATAGTCCTTCTCTGCCTCTTCGCGAATGACATCAACAACGTCGTCAATCGTAATACGACCTTTCAGACGATGCAAAGAATCGACAACCGGAACGACCATCAAGTCGTATTTTTCCATGAAGTTCGCAACATCTTCCGAAGACATATTCGTCGGGACAGACATCACATTTTCTTCGTAAATATCGCCTATAATCGCACTATCACCTGCAAGAACCAAACGTGCAATTGGTAAAATGCCGACTAGCACATCGTCATCGTCTACGACGTACACGTTCAGCATACTTCCAACCTCATCAGATTGCTTACGCAATTCAAGTATGCAGTTTTCAACGTTCCAGTTTTTATTCACACGAATCAACTCGGTAGCCATCAAACCACCGGCTGTATTTTCGTCGTAATCCAACAAATCGGCGATATCACTTGCCTGTTCCTTATCGGACATTTTTGCAAGGACCTCAGTCTTAATGCGCTCCGGCAATGTCTGCAAAATATCGGCAGCATCGTCGGAATCCATCTTTTCTATAAGATCTGTTGCAATAATTTCCGCAGGTATAACTTCCAGAAAGCTGTCCAACTGTTCTTCCTCCAACTCAACCAAAATACTCGCCTCCATATTTGGTTGAAATTGCGAGAACACATAATTTGCCTCTTCGTTAGTCAGCTGTTCAAGAACATCGGCAATGTCGGCAGGGTGGGCATCAGCAAAACACGCAAGTATTTTTTCCGTATCTTGAATCTCGATAAGGAATTTCAAATGCTGAATAAAATCTTTGGTTAATTCGAACTGCATACAAACAAATTTTTCGCATCAATCGTACAATTTTCAAAACTAAAAATTCAGTTCAAAAAATTGCTAATCAAGCAGTTATAATTAATACTTCTTTCCTTCCAACCCCACTGCGAAATAACCGTTTTTTTTTTAGAAATGCAACAATAAAAATTATTTTGTAACTATTTTTGCAGTGCTATGATTCGTCTCAAAGACATATTTTTAATTTTCGCCCAAATCGGAGCTTTTACATTAGGTGGCGGATACGCAATGCTTTCTATGGTAGAAATGATCATTGTCACCAAGCGGAAATACATTGACAAAGATGAATTTTGGGATTTAATCGCATTGGTTCAAACACTTCCAGGCGTTTTTGCCATAAATACCGCCTTATACGTCGGATATAAACTACGAGGGAAACGTGGGGCTTTATGTGCGGCTTTTGGAGCGGCCTTGCCATCGTTCATTGCAATTCTACTCATTGCAATATTTTTTGCAACTTTCAAAGACAACGAAATTATCGAAAGTATTTTCAAGGGCGTTCGTCCATGCGTAATCGCCATGGTGCTGGTTCCTGCCGTACGCCTCATTAAAAATCTACACGCAACGTGGAAAATCGTGTGGATTCCATTTGCTGCGGCATTCGCGATATGGTGGTTCAAAGTTTCGCCCATCTCAATTGTAGTAATCGCTTGCATCTGCGCCCTATTGTTCGAATTCTATTCTTACAAAAAAATTAATAAGCAATGACCATCCTGCAACTGATATATGTATTTTTCAAAATCGGACTGCTGGGATTCGGCGGCGGATACGCCATGCTTTCGATGATTCAGTTTGAATGTGTAGAACATTTTTCGTGGCTGACGACGAAAGAATTTTCCGACATTATCGCCATATCACAAATGACCCCAGGTCCTATCTCAATTAACACAGCGACATACGTTGGATACAATGTGGCAGGTTTTTTTGGTGCGGCAGTCGCAACATTTTTTTTGTGCCTACCCTCTCTGATTCTTATGTATTTTGTCATTCAATTTTTGATGAAAAACAAAGAGAATCGTTTTGTAAAATCCATTTTTTCTGGTCTGCGGCCTGTACTTGCAGGATTAATTTTAGCAGCCGCGCTGTTACTTATCAACGACGACACTTTTTTGAACTATGATTTTGGAGAATACCTCGTTACTGCCATCATTTTTGTAGCATCATTCGTAACCCTCTACTTCTTCAAAGTGAATCCAATATGGGTACTTTGTGTATCAGGTATTTTGGGTGGTATTTTCTTTTAACAAGTTGGTGAACATCAGCAAAAACATGATTATTAAGATTTCGACAAAGCCATACCTTTGATTGTTTTGTCTACTCTTTCATTTTCAGAAGTCAACAACAAAACTCTTTATTTTTAATTTTTAACTCTTAACTTTTCTTACTTTTGCTCCATTAAATCAAACAGACATGGAAGTTATTCAACGCGAAAAACAGATTACAAAAACAAGTATTGTAGGAATTATCACAAATGCATTTCTTGCAGGATTCAAAGCACTTGTCGGCTTAATTTCCGGTTCTATAGCCATCGTACTTGACGCAGTAAACAACCTTACAGATGCGCTTTCTTCCATAATAACAATTATCGGTATTAAATTAGCAAAACGCCAACCCGACGACGACCACCCATTCGGCCACGGAAGAATTGAATATTTCACCGCAATTCTTATCGCAGCAATCATTTTAACAGCCGGTATCACCTCTCTTGTTGAGTCGGTAAAAAAAATATTCACACACGAAATTCCCGATTACAACGTACTCTCGCTCATTATCGTTTCGGTTGCTATTATCGTAAAGGTATTTTTAGGAAAATACGTAAAATCACAAGGTGAAAAATACAATTCCGATGCTCTTATTGCTTCGGGTGCAGATGCAAGCTTCGACGCAATCATATCTGCATCGACGTTGGTTGGAGCACTCATCACAATATTTTTCGGTATTTCGATAGATGGAATTTTAGGCACAATCATCTCTGTTTTCATCTGCAAAGCCGGTGTTGAAATGCTTTTGGATTCCGTGAGCAATGTAATAGGCAAACGCCCTGACAGCGAAATTACCAAAGAAATAAAAGCACTTGTAAAAGGAATCGACGGCGTAAACGGCGCATACGACTTAGTTTTGCATAACTATGGTCCAGACAAAGCAATGGGGTCAATACATATTGAGATTCCAGCGACGATGAGTGCCGAAGAAATTCACAAACTGACGAAGAAAATCCAACTATCCATCATAGAAAAATTCCACGTATTTCTAACTGTTGGCATATACGCAATTGATGAGAAACACAATGAAGAACGTAGAATAATCAACGATTTTGCAATGCAACACAATGGTGTACTCGGGACACACGGAATTTTTATTGATAACGACATGCAATATTGTTCGTTTGACGTGCTCACAGATTTTACCATAAAAGACAAAGACGCGCTCAAAGATGAAATCATTCAAAAAGTTCTAACAATATTGCCAGGTTACGAGATTTCCATAAATTTTGACACGAATTACAGCAATTAGCTTTGGAATTTTCAGAATGAAATTCTACCTTTACGTTCAAACTGAAAGACTATGGAAGTTAGAACTATTACAAAAAAATCAACATATACATTGATTGAAATACTTTCGGAACGTTTGGACATACAAATTGCAACATCGTTAAAATCCGATTTTGTTCAATTAGTAGGTAACAGAGAAAAGAATTTGGTTTTGGACCTCTCAAAATGTGTGTATTGCGATTCTTCTGGTTTGAGTGCCATTCTAGTCGCGAACCGTTTATGTAAAAATGCCGGTGGTTGTTTTGTCGTATGTGGGCTCCAAGAGCCTGTTGGACGACTCATCAGCATTTCGCAACTTGATTCGGTTCTCAACATACAGTCTACCAAAGAAAAAGCAGAAGAATTTCTACAAAATAATTAATGGAAGACTATTCGTTAACAATTTTAGGTTGTAGTTCTGCAACTCCAAATTCCGTACGCTTTCCATCGGCGCAAATCCTCCACGTTTTAGGAAAGTATTTTTTATTGGATTGTGGCGAGGGTACACAAATTCAACTGCGTCGGGCAAAAGTTCCATTTGAGAACATAAACACAATCTTTATTTCCCATCTTCACGGAGACCACTATTATGGCATTTTTGGACTATTGGCATCACTCAACCTAACAGGACGCAAAACCCCTTTGGTAATATATGGTCCAAAAGGGTTGGAAGAATTAGTTCGTTTCCAATTCAAAGCCGAGGAACAGATGCTCAAATTTCCTGTATTTTTCAAAGAATTGACCAAGAAACCCTGTGCATGTATAGAAGAAAAGAAAAACTACAAAATATACTCTATCTATCTTTCCCACAGAATCGACTGTTGGGGATTCTATTTTGTTGAAAACGACAAAGAACGAAACATAAAAAAAGAAGCAATAAAACAATACAACATCGGTATTGAAGACATAAAAAACATTAAACAAGGAGCAAATCTCACACTGGAAGACGGTACTATTATTCCAAACGAGGAAATAACAACCGATCCTCCAGCAGCATTTTCGTACGCATACATTGCCGACACGATGTTCAAACCCGAAATAGCGAGCTATATTCAAAACGTCAAGATAATGTACCATGAGGCGACATTTTTAGAAAATTATAAAGATTTAGCGGAGCAGACATTCCATTCAACGGCAAGTCAGGCTGCAAAATGCGCACAAATGGCTCACGCTCAGAAATTAATTATAGGACATTTTTCCGCCCGATACAAAAACCTTGACGGTCATCAGCAAGAAGCAGCAGCCATATTCAGCAACACCGAATTAGCATCAGATTTGCATCTATATACACTCAACAAGAAACCACTAAAACTTTGGGATAACTAATATGAAACTCACGAACCTATCCATATTTCACTATCGCAACATAGACGAACTTTCTTTTGAGTGCAACGAGAATGTCAACTGTATTGTTGGAAGAAACGGCGTGGGGAAAACGAACATTTTGGATGCGATTTATTATCTATCTTTTTGTAAAAGTAACCTATTAAGCAACGATGCGCTTAATGTCAAACACGGCGAATCATCATTTTTGCTACAAGGCACATACGAGAATAACGGAAGTATTACAAAAATTGCGTGTGCATACAATAGCAGCGACAAGTCGAAGACTATTAAATGTAACGATAAAAAATACGAACGTTTCGCCGACCATATTGGCATACTGCCCGTAGTATTTGTTTCTCCTGCAGATATTTCACTCATTGTTGATGGTAGCGAAGAACGGAGGAAATTTATTGATGCGTATATTTCCCTATACAACCATGAGTATCTTTCCAACTTGTTGCAATATAACAAACTACTACAGCAAAGAAATTCGTTGTTAAAACAGGAACAAGGCTTCGACGAAACCTACGTTTCCATTCTAGACGAGAAATTATCCCTATTAGGTACCTCTATTTACATGGTAAGAAAGCAGGCTGTTTCTGAGCTTTCCGAAAAAACGAGAAAATTCTATTCCATGATTTCGTCCACCGAAGAATGTTCAATAGATTACGAATCACAATTGAACTGCGGAGATATGAGAACGTTATTGGACAAGAACTACCAACGTGATAAATTTTTAACATATACGTCTGTCGGCATCCACAGAGATGATTTATTGTTTAAACTCAATGGGAATCCTATAAAGAATGTTGGTTCGCAAGGACAGAAAAAATCATTCCTCTTAGCCGTAAAATTTGCCCAATATCAACTAATTACAGAATTCAAAAACGGACAAAAGCCTATCCTATTATTGGATGACTTATTTGACAAACTGGATAAAGAACGGGCAAAAAACATTTTTGATTTAGTTGAACAGCAGGAATTTGGTCAAATATTTATTACCGACACTGACAAAATATTGCTACACAGCATTTTTGACACCTCGAAAGCGACACGTACATTTTGGAATGTAGAGAATGGGCAAATAGAAAAGATGTAACCTATTCTACCCAATAATGATTGTTTTGTTGTATTTCCACAGATTGCTTTAGGAAATTCACCTCGAATGAATTTCTAAATTCATCTGTCGAACGCAAGCCTACACGTGCATAACGCAAATCACGAATAAACACCACGCTATCACTCTTCGACTCAACTATATAATAATTTTTCGTATAGGCCTCAACATTCTTAATATCAGTTACTGATTCATGTTCAAACAGATAATAATCGTTACGAAGCAACAAATTCAATTCAAAATTGTTTTTACTGAAATTAGATTGATATGACATCCAGAAACCGTCCCTATCTTGTGCCACACAATTCCACATCAGCATAGAGCCCGACACAGGGAACACTTCCGCACGCGAATAACGAATATCCTGATCTTTCAGATTTTGTTCAAACAACGACTGAACAGACAATTTGTTTAAAAACGCGAATGAAATATAAATTGCCATAATAAAAATTCCAGACCACGATATCATTGATTTATGACGCCCGTCACGTACGATATATGCCAACAAGAACACCACCGACATCACACATAAGCAAAACCAATCTATATCTGCCAAAACAGGAAGTGCATATCGTTTATGACTGAATGGCTCCAATATTCCAGCCCCCGAAATCGACAAAACATCTATCACGCAATGAGAAATCATGCAGAAGAATGCCAAAAATGATAGACGGACTATGGAACTATTGAATTTACATATTTTATGGAACAACCATCCAACTATAGGTGCCAGCAGTGCACAAAAGACAATGGAATGCGTGTATCCGCCACTGACAAAAATTGCCTGGGATGTTGGCAAAAACAATGAAACAACGGCATCAACCGATGGAACAAGAGCACAAAAACCACCAAGAAAAATAGCTTTATTGCCTATTTTCCTTGCCGCAATCCAACTTCCAACAGCAGCTCCTAAAACAAAGTATAAAATTATATCCATCGTTTTGGTTTATTTCGCAAATTTGCGACAAAAATAACAATAATTGTGAGCAGAAAAAAAAACTTTCCAAGAATTGACAATGTATTAATTACAGATGTCGCAGCAGAAGGCAATGCAATTGCTAAAATCGAAGATATGGTTGTGTTCGTCGAAGGAGTCATTCCTGGCGATGTTGTAAACATTCAAATCACAAAAAAAAGAAAAAACTATTGCGAAGGGCGTGTTATAGAACTTGTTACTCCAAGTCCAGATAGATTGCCTGCTTTCTGTGAACATTTTGGGACGTGCGGCGGATGCAAATGGCAAATTCTACCATACGAAAAACAATTATTTTACAAGGAAAAGCAAGCAAAAGACCAGTTACAGCGTATTGGCCACGTTGACGTTGAAGAATATCTTCCTATTCTTGGATCGGCAAAAACCAAATACTATAGAAATAAACTTGAATTTACTTTTTCGAACAAACGCTGGATTACCGAAGATGAAGTAAACAACCAGACGGAAATAACAAATTCCAACGCCGTTGGCTTTCACGTACCGCACTTGTTTGACAAAGTGGTAGATATAGAACATTGCCTTCTACAAGATTCTCCAAGTAATGAAATACGTAACTTCATTAGAAAATTTGCATTTGAACACAATTACACGTTTTTTGACATACGCAACCATGCAGGAATGCTGAGAAATTTAATCATACGTACAACCACTTCGGGAGAATGCATGGTGATAATAGTCTTTTACGAGAAAAACGAAGAACAAATCAACACACTTCTCGAGGCTGTACACACAAATTTTCCACAAATAACTTCACTACTATACATTGTAAACCAAAAGGCAAACGACACAATTGGCGATCAAGAGGTTATAACGTACTATGGTCAAGACTACATTGTAGAGACAATGGAAGATCTTCAATTTAAAATTGGTCCAAAATCATTCTACCAAACAAATTCCACCCAAGCATACGAACTATATAAAATTGCACGGGAATTTGCGCAACTGACAGGAAACGAATTAGTGTACGACCTTTATACTGGAACAGGAACCATCGCCAACTTCGTCGCAAAAAAAGCAAGACAAGTTATTGGTATTGAGTACGTTCCCGAAGCGATTGAAGATGCAAAAGTCAATTCGTCTTTCAATAATATTAATAATACGCTGTTTTACGCAGGCGACATGAAGGATATTTTGAACGACGAATTCATTGCCAAACACGGAAAACCCGACGTAATAATCACCGACCCACCACGCGCAGGAATGCACAACGACGTAGTTGACACAATTCTTCGTGCAATGCCTCTAAGAATTGTATATGTAAGTTGCAATCCAGCAACACAAGCACGCGACTTACAACTATTATCGACTGCTTACAATATAAAGAAATCACGCTCCGTTGATATGTTTCCACACACACAACACGTAGAAAATGTGGTATTGTTAGAAAAGAAACGAGAATAAAGAATAAAGAGTAAAAATTAACAACTACCACTTTTCATTTTTATTTTCAACTTTAATTCTTATTAGCAATTGTTAATAACGCATTTTCACTGCACCAATAGAAATAAGCATCTTCTACACATTTTTCAAAAATCAACAGGGCTATTCACTTTTTATTAACAAGTTTATCAACATTTTTCTGCATTTTGTTTGCATTTAACAAAAATCGTTCTATTTTTGTCCGCTAACATTTTTTTAGGATGCTTATGTTTACTGCAATTTCAAAAAATGCAAAACGCTTGCTCAAGGTGGCAGCAACCGCAATCTTCTTTGTTTGTTCATTCAATTTGTATCGTGCCAACGTGGTGACAATCACTTCCAACATACCGGAAACAATCGCTGCTGGCGCAACGGTCCCTGTAACTGTTACCATCAACAAAGGAAACGTTGAAGGATTCGGACGCTACACAAACACTCTGCCTAAAGGATTTAGCGCAACCTCATCCGATCCAAACTTCTCTTTTACGGACAACACCGTCACAATTCTTTGGGTCAAACTTCCTAAAACCAGCACGTTTACTGTTACCTATAATATCATCGCACCAGAAAAGAGTAAAAACTCATTTACATTCACTGCTAAATTCGGATATGTACAAGACAACGAAAAACATTTTGCTGAACTAACTCCGAAAACCGTAAGAATTTCCGACGATGCAACCGAATTGCAAATTGCGCAAGCAGAAAATACAACAACAAATCAAAATCTAAACTCAAACGATATAACATGCTACAGAACTGTAGGCATATACAACAACGAAGCAACTGTATCGGTTAGAATAGATCAGTCGAACTCCAAATCAATGTGCAAAATCGAAGAAATGCTTCCTGAAGGTTTTTACTTTGAACCTATAGACAACGCTGGATCAACCGTATCAAACGTTCAAAACATCGTAAGATATATGTGGACAGAAGCTCCTGCAGACGAAGAATTTTCTGTCATTTATAAAGTAAAGGCACAAAAGGGATACGACATCAACGACCTTATTATCAATGGCGCATTCTCTGTATTTGAAAACAGCGCCACCAAAAGTTTTATGATTCTTGACAATAATTCTAGCATTGACGAAAGTACTGGCCGTTTTGCTGAAACATACAACGAAAGCAAACCTATTCAGGCAGAAAAAGTCGCAGCTGGAAAATATACGTCATCAACTGTGTTGAAAGACATAGAATCACACAAATACAACAGCCAACAGGCCGATTTCTTTGCAAATACCGATATTGTTAATACAATTTATGCAACAAATCAACCAAAGGTAAAAGAAGTTGTTGCTGAAGTTGCAAATGATGACTTTTCAATAGACGACATTCCTGCTGTGGAAAAAACAGATGTCGTTGAACAACCGACAAGCAAAGACGTTGAAAAATTCCAAAATGACATTAATATTCCTGCTCCTACAGCCACAAAAGTCGAAAAAGAGCGCGAATACGAAATCACACAAACAACAGAAACAACAACAAAAAGCGAAGTTGTAACAAGCGACAACACTCCTGAACTTATCAGCAATATAATGACACCTAAGACTGTTAAGCCAACAATGACAACCATAGCTGACGAGCAAGAGCAAGAAATCACACAAACAAAAACAGAAAAAGTTACAACAGTAACGACGACAACAACAACTATTAAACCTTGGATACAAAAGAGCGAAAATGAAGCTACTACTGTCGCAAGCACAAAACCGGCCAAAACAGTAAGCCAACCAACAAGTACGGCAAAAAGTAAACCAACAAATACACTTTCTAACAAGAATAACAGAACACAAGAACAGACAAAAGTGGCCAAAGCAAGCAACAGCAAGAACAACAAGGTAACCTACCGAGTTCAAGTAGCAGCTTGCCACACTCCATTAAAAAATCAACAAGCATTTTTCACCAAACGCAACATAAACGAAAAAATCACTATGGAAAAAATTGATTCGTGGTACAAATACACAATCAACAGCTTTGACACTTACAGCAAGGCAAGAAACCATAGAAACAGCGTATGGGAGCAAACCCCTATTAAAGGCGCATTCGTAGTTGCATACAATGGCAAGCAAAGAATTACCGTACAGGAAGCACTTATGCTTACGAATCAAAAATGGGTTAAATAGTTTGTTTTTAGCCCAAAAGCACATATCTTTGTTTATAGTTTGTTTGTGGTATGAAAAACAAATTTCTTTTTCTCATATTGTTTTTCGCCCCTTTTCTGGCACTTTCGCAAGAAAAGCCTGTGGATTATACGCCGCTTGACAAAATTTTACAGATAGACAAAGCACCGCTGACAAGCAACCTAAAAATACCAATATTCACTCTTGGTACGGGTATTGTTTCCTATCATGGTGATGTCATGAACAATGAGCCCGTCAACTTTTCTGTCGGCTGCAATGCGATTCATTTCGAAATGCTTCAGACTATTGCACCATCCTTCAAATTGGGAATTCGCTACTTACGAAGCGAATTGCGTGGTAACGCCTATTATCCGGAAATTCAAACATTTTTTGATTTCAAGACGGACGTAAATTCGTTCGGTGCATTTATTCACTACGATTTTTCAAACATAAAATTTATAGCTCACAGGAGTCGAATACTTTCGCCATACGCAAGCCTTGGAGTCTCGATTCTACAACGCCCAGAAGCCCGCGGTGACTGGTTCACAAATGGAGAACAAATCTATCTTTGGTCCGATGGAACATTCCGCAACCGCGCCGAAAGCGAATATTCAGCTTCAAATTCAGAAATTGTATACCGCGACTACGATTATGAAACATCGCTCCAGATAGAAAACACAGACCAAAAAGATTACTACACTCCTATCATCGCAACAATTCCTATAGAATTGGGACTGACGTACAACATTTCAAAATCATTAAAAATCAACCTCGGGTATCAATATCATATTTCTGCCACAAACACGTTGGATGATATCACAAGCAAAGGTTCTACCGAAGCACGTAAAGGCTCCAAACTTCCTGATGGATATTCATACGCATACACCAGTTTGACGTTCAATCTCGACAAGGTTACTAAGAAGAAAAAATTCGATGCAATTGATAATGAATACTACCTACTCTACTGGGATGAAGATGAAGATGGTATAGACGAAACAGAAGATGACTGTCCGTACACTCCAAAAGGCGTAACAGTTTTCGCAAATGGTTGCCCACTTGACGACGACAATGATGGTATTCCAAACTTCCAAGACGAAGAAATCATGACACGTGCATTCTTCCACGACGAAAAAGGTAAAGGTCTTACCCAAGAAGATTTACGCAACAGAATGAAAGAAGGAGAAAAATTATCACAAGAAGATTTGTATAAATATTATCCAGACTTGCTAAATGGAAGTACATTAAGTAAACAATTCTATAAACGAATCCCTAAGAAATTTAAAATCTGCGATATTGACAGGAACGACTACATTGATCTTGATGAATTATTAAATACCATAAATTCTTTCTTTGATGACGGTCCACACGCTGGTCCTGGTTCCAATATGTCAAGTAAAGATTTGTCAGAATTGATAGAATTCTTCTTCCTACAATAGGATTCTTCAAAAAATCCCGCCTTTCGCTCATTTTTTACTTCAAAATTCTTTGTTGTTAAAAAATATTTCCCATTTTTGTCGGCAAAAGACTAAACAATGAGTTTAATAAAATCTATTTCTGGTATTCGAGGGACAATCGGTGGCGCGACAGGCGACAACCTAACTCCCGTAGATATTATCGCATTCACTTCCGCCTATGGTTCATGGGTAAAGGAACAAACAAATAAAGATTCAAACACGATAGTTGTCGGACGTGACGCACGTCTATCCGGCAATATGGTCAGCAGCCTTGTAATGCAGACTCTTGTCGCCATGGGCTTCAACGTTGTTAATATTGGACTTGCAACTACCCCAACGACAGAAATTGCTGTGACAGAAGAAAAAGCCGATGGTGGTATTATTATTACGGCAAGTCACAATCCAAAGCAATGGAATGCTTTAAAACTTCTTAATAACAAAGGCGAGTTCTTAAATGCTGCAGAAGGTAAAGATGTGTTGGACAAAGCATCTCGTAGCGAATTCACCTACGCCGAAATTGACTCACTCGGTTCTATCGTTGAAAAAAATTACAACACTAAACATATAGAAAAAGTATTGGCGTTACCTCTTGTAAATGTAGAGGCAATCCGCAAAGCGAACTTCACCGTTGCAATAGACTGCGTAAATTCTGTTGGAGGCATAATACTACCAGAATTATTGGAAAAATTAGGAGTAAAGAACGTGCTCCAATTAAACTGCGAGGCAACTGGAAAATTCGCCCATACGCCAGAACCAATTCCTGAAAACTTGGTTGACACAGCAAATTCCATAAAAAACAACAAGGTTGACGTTGGATTTGTGGTTGATCCTGATGTTGACAGACTTGCAATAATCAACGAAGACGGCAGCATGTTTGGCGAAGAATACACACTTGTGTCGGTTGCCGACTACGTACTGCAACATACCGCAGGTAACACTGTCAGCAATTTATCATCGACACGCGCACTTTCCGACGTGACAAAGAAATACGGAAAGGAGTACAATGCAGCTGCAGTTGGCGAAGTAAATGTAGTTACCAAAATGAAAGAAACCAACGCGGTAATTGGTGGTGAAGGAAATGGCGGTGTTATTTACCCAGAAATTCACTACGGACGCGATGCATTGGTTGGTATTGCACTATTTCTGAGTTTGTTGGCTCAATCTGGAAAGAAATGTTCCGAAGTACGCAAACAATATCCCGACTATACTATATCTAAGAACAAAATTCAATTAACCCCTGAGACAAATGTCGACGCAATATTGAAAAACATTGCTGAAACATATAAAAACGAAAAAGTCAACACAATTGACGGAGTTAAGATTGATTTTGCAAACGGATGGGTTCATTTACGTAAGTCAAACACGGAACCAATCATCAGAATTTATGCAGAAAGCAGTTCTTTAGAAGAAGCAAATTCACTTGCACAGCAAATTATCTCAAATATTAATAGATAAAAAGCCCAAGAACATTTGTTTTTTAATAGTATTTTATATTTTTGGCAGAAAATTTAAGATTTACTAATTATGCAATCAAAACCTCGTGTTATTAAAGACTTTGACAAGTTAGACAAAGATTTACAAGAAAAAGTCTTAGACGCATATCCTAACGGATTTATTGAATATTTAATTTCATACACAGACCCCAAAACTGGCATGGAACGTTTCGCCCTACCATACGAGACAGATGACAAATATTATATGGTACGCGTTGACAAACTCATAGAATCTCAAATAGACAATCCTGACGTTGACGACGACATGAAGGGCGACGAAGATATTCTTAACCTCGGAGACATTGAAAAGATGGACAAACCAGAAGGAATAGAAGAGGAAGAAGAGGAAGAAGAAGACGATACTGTCGACAAAATCGAGTTTACCGACTTGGATGAAGTTGATAAAGACGAAGATGATGACGAAGATGTTGAATAATTAAAATATTTTTTATGGGAAGAGCCTTTGAATATAGACGTGCAGCAAAAGAAAAAAGATGGGGAACCATGTCACGCGTATTTCCTCGTTTGGCAAAAAGTATTACTATCGCAGCAAAAGAAGGTGGACCAGATCCTTCAATGAACTCTAAGCTACGTACTGTAATTATGAATGCCAAGGCACAAAACATGCCGAAAGCGAATATTGACGCCGCCATAAAACGTGCAACAAGCAAGGACGTAGAAAACTATTCCGAAGTTGTTTACGAAGGTAAAGGTCCTCACGGAGTGCTAATCGTTGTGGAATGTGCAACAGACAACACAACCAGAACAGTTGCGAACGTAAAATCATATTTCAACAAACTTGGCGGATCACTTGCTCCTTCTGGTTCTTTTGAATATATGTTTTCACGAAAAGCTGTTTTTCAAATAAAAAAGACTGAAACTATTGATTTGGAAGAATTGGAATTGAACCTTATTGATGCCGGTTTGGAATCGATAGAATCCGATGACGAAGAAAACATTGCAATATTATATGCCGACTACAAAGATTTCGGTAATATGGCTAAAGCACTTGAAAGTGCAAATGTAGAGTTGCTAAAAGCAGAACTACAACGTATTCCTAACGATGTTCAAGAATTCACAGAAGAACAAATTGTCGATATCGATAAACTAATTGACAGGTTGGAAGAAGACGACGACGTTCAGGCTGTTTTCACAAATATTGCTTAATACATATAGAGTTCAGTTACCAAACTAACTGAACTCTTTTTTCCCTTTGATAATCATTAAAACGTTAATTGTTCCCCTTGCGTCATTATATAGTACGCATTGGTGCGGTAAGTTTCTGCCATTATTGTTGTGAACAGTCCCGGATTACCACCATGTGAAGGAAACATTCCATAATGACAAGGTATAGTCACCTTTGTTTGAATCGCTTGTGCGAACTGTGCGCAATCTCCTTCGTTCATATTTCCCCACGCACCATTTATAGGAGCGACAAGACAATCAAACGGCCCAAATTGATTAAAATAATCAACCTTATCCATGCGAATACACGTATCTCCCGCAAAAAACAGCCTAATTTCATCTGTACAAAGCACAACGCCAAATGCATCAGGAGCACCAATTCCGTGATCACAAAACACAAAATGCAGCTCTACGTCATCATCAACATAACTCTCTCCCACTTTAACGAATCGGCAATTCTGTTTTGAAATACCCAACTGTTCAACCTCCTTTTCGCAAGTGATAGAAGCAAATAATTTCGTCTTCGGCTGTATCAAATCAGACATGGAATCTTCATCAAAATGGTCGCGGTGCGAATGAGTAGCGATAATATAATCGAACGTAATTTCAGACGGATTCAACAATTTAGGCAGCAAACGTTTCACATCCATTGAGTGTTCCAAACGTTCAACACAATCCGATAAATACAAGTCTATTCCTAAGAACTTCCCCAGACGTGTTTTAACAATGAAACCAGCTTGTCCAACAGAAAACAGATGTGTTTTCCCGAGAGGAGCATCGTTTAGTTTTTGTGCAAACTCTATCATTATGGATTATAGTTTCTGTATTTCTGAACACACAAAATCTGCCAAATCCTTAACATATTCATACGAGAATGAGAATTCTATGCCAGCAGCTTTGTATATTTCTGGTATTGACTTGGTATAGCCTAATTTCATAAATGCTTCATAATGCTCCAATGCCGATGCAGGATTTTCCTTGTATTGTTTCCACATAGCAATAGCACCTAACTGTGCAAAACCATATTCTATATAATAGAACGGGACTTCAAAGATATGAAGCTGTTTTTGCCAAGAACATTTACGAAATTTCTCATAACCTGTCCAGTCTGCGCCTTCCCCACTTTCAAATTCATTCAAAATTGTCAACCACGCCTGTTCACGTTCAGAAATGGTATGAGAAGGATTTTCGTACAACCAATGTTGGAATTTATCCACAATGGCTATCCACGGAAGTACTGACAAAATATCTTCCAGCTGACTTTTCTTAGCACGTTTAAAATCTTCCCGATTTGGAAAGAATGTGTGCCAATGTTCCATGGAAATCAACTCCATACTCATTGACGCCAACTCGGCAACTTCGGATGGTAAATCCTTGAAATCCACCAATGGCAAATCAGCCGAAACTATGGAATGAATTGCGTGGCCTCCTTCATGAACAATGGTAACCACATCATGTAACGTTCCTGCCGCATTCATAAAGATGAATGGCAAATTACTTTCGTACAATGGATTATTATAGCCACCTGGAGCTTTTCCCACGCGCGATTCCAAATCCCAATAACCATTATCAGCCAGTTTTTTTAAGCACTCACCATAAAATGGTTTAATCTCCGTGAAACAAGCAATTGCCTTATTAACAAAATCTGATATTGTTTCAAAAGGTTTCAGCGGAGGCAAACTGTCGGGATCCACGTCCATATCCCACGGACGAAGAACATCAAGTCCCAATTTTTGTTTGCGTTCTTTATGTAAAGCCGCCATTATTGGCGGTATAGTCTTCTGAATAGCAGAATGAAAAGCGAAACAGTCATCCTTTGTATAATCAAAACGACAGAGGCTTTTAAATTTGTAGTCCCTGAAATTTTCAAATCCTGCATTTTGAGCAACAATATGTCGTTTTCGAATCATCTGTGACATATTATCATTCAAACGTTGTTCGTCTTGTTTGCGACGAGATTGTATCAACGAAAAAACATTCTCGCGAACATTTCTGTCCGATTTTTTCAGATAAACAGCCGCTTGTTGTAATGTTTTTGTTCCTTCGTACTCTATTGTCATTTGAGATGTAATGTTGCCATATTCCTGCTCCATTGTTTGTAAATCAGCAATAAGTGGCACATTTTCTTCACGGAACAAAGCTTCGCGCTGTTGCATCGCACGCTTCATGATACGGTAATCGCCGTCCAACTGTTGAAAAAACTCACTATTCAAACATTTTTTATCCAAAACATTTGAATACTTCTGAATCTCTGGATCAATTTGAGTTACAAAAACATTGAAAGAATCCCTCAACTGCTCGTTCGTTGCATCGCAAGTCATTTTTATGTACCGCCACGAACTATCTTCTTCCAAAGCAGCATCCAGTTCACTTCTATAGGCTAGGAACTTCTTCATTGCTTCGGCAGAATCAATGTTGAACGAAACTAATTGCTCAAAATAAGGCCGAACATCTTCCCACGATGCAATCTGTAGATCGGCAGAAAGAAATTTTCGTTTTTGCTTCGCTTGTTCAAGTATACTACTCATTCTTTTTCGTAGTCTTTGTTGTTTTTTTAGCTTTGGGTTTTTCTTCTGTAGATTTTGTTTCTGCCTTTGCTGCTTTTTTGGAGTTATTCTCAGTTTCAACTTCTTTTTTCTCTTCTTCAAACTTCAACACATTCTGTTTCAATAAGATATTGTACCAAGTCAAAACCTTTTTCATATCGGAAACATATACACGTTCCTTATCATAATTTGGAAGAATATCACCAAAATAATCCTTTATATCTTCGTTGGAAGATTTTGCAGATACAGATGTTTCACCTTTATTTTCCATTTTATAGATTTTTTCAAAAACCTGAGAAAGTGGAAGTTCCTCATCTTCAGTATAAATAGCAATATCTTCCAATGCGCTCACTTTTGAAGTGAAATACACGGGAATGCGTTGTTTTGTTTCCAACGATTCAACAATGATACTTCTTGATGATTGAGCAACAAGCTTATACAAACCTGCATGTCCCGAAATCGATAAAATGTCTTTTAACATATAACCAATATTTAGAGTGAATTATTTAATATTTCTTTGTTTTTTTATTTTTTCGTACGCTTCATTTATTTTTCTAAACTTCTCATTTGCAGTTTTTTGAACATCTTCTCCCAAATGGCTCACCTTATCAGGATGGTATTTCACAGCCATTTTCTTGTAGGCCTTCTTAACCTCTTCATCAGTTGCCGACGGAGTTATCTCCAACATTTGGTATGCACTATCCAAGTCGTCGTAGAAGGTTGCTTTTATAGATTGTGCATCAGAATACGAGATACCCAAGCCATTTGCGATTGTAGAAATCACATCCAACTCGGAATCATCGATATTTCCATCGCTCTGAGCAATATAGTACAGCACGTGCAGTAATTCCAAACGTGATGCGTACTGCATATTTTGACGGATTTCCAAACAAACTTGTTGCAAAGGAATATCTTTCTGTAAAATATCCCGTAAAGTGTGAAGCAATTGCGTAGCCTTCGTTTCGCCAAATGTATTCAACAAATAGCGCTTAACGTAATCCAATTCCGATTTCTTTACGACCCCGTCGGCTTTCATTACCGCAGCAATCAGCACTAACAACGAGCTATAAAAATCATTTTGCGACATTTGCTGGCGTGACTGCGACCACGATTGCTGCCGCTGTCCACCACCGCCTATCTGTCTTCCAGTTGCGACATTATCGAACATTGAACCGATTGCCCCACCTATCAAGGCGCCAATGACACCTCCTGTAGCAAAGCCAATTCCTGCGCCCAACAATCGTCCGAGACAAGCCATTATTTTCCTTTAATTTTAGTTAATACATCTATTACTTGAGGAATGACAAAGGTATCATTATTTTTTATAACAAAATCTGCTTTTTGTTCCGCAATCTTCACAGACAATTGTTTTTCCATACGACGCCTTACATCCTCCCTGCTGCAGCCGTCACGTTCCATAACACGTTGAATTTTCACTTCTTCATCGGCAACTACAGCAATGACAAAGTTAAATTGCTTATATAAGTCACTTTCGTACAACAAAGCTGTTTCCATAATGGTCACCGGTGCTTCTTGTTTTTCAGACCACGCCTTAAAATCCAACCAAACTTGTGGATGCACTATAGAATTTACTTTTTTACAAAGTGCTGCATCATTAAAAATTTTATCTGCCAAAAATTTCTTTTGAAGCGCTCCGTCTTTATAAACCTCATCACCAAACAGTTGCCGTAATGATGAAATTATAACTGGATTTGTTTCCATCAACCGTTTTGCGCGACTGTCACTATCATACACAGGGACCAGCAAAGAAGTGAACAAACGCGACACAACGCTTTTGCCACAACCGATTCCTCCTGTCAAAGCAACATACTTAATCATTTGCATCTATAAAATCGGCAATGACGCCAACTGAAGAAATATCTTGTCGTACTATGCGAACATAATCAGGATAACGCACTATTTCAACCGGTATGAGACCAACAATAGATTGTTTCTGAAAATCTGCAACTACTTCAAAATCTGACGGATAATACGTTTGTGCCTTACTCAAACAGACTAAGAAAGAAATAGCAACTTTATCTCTCATTAAATCAACTGCGACACCATTTTTAGGCACATTTATCAATGTTATTGGAACCGTTATCGTCTGTTCGGTAAACTTCTCTACAGCACCTTGAATGTGTACTTTTTCCACACTCATCTGTACATTATGCAACGGAACCAGTTCAACAGAATCAGAAAATGATTCCCTAACTCTCTTTTTTTCGAACAAATTCGCATTAACGACACGAATTGTATCCAACATGGATTTAGAGCCATACAATTCCACG
Organism: uncultured Bacteroidales bacterium; assembly: GCA_937892155.1. Taxonomy (GTDB): domain Bacteria; phylum Bacteroidota; class Bacteroidia; order Bacteroidales; family UBA1715; genus UBA1715. The sequence goes on from CALAUG010000039.1 coordinate 42,128, forward strand.
CTATCAGGTTTAATTACAAGGGCTTCCGTCAATTCATATTGCTGATCAAATGTAATAGACAACGGAACATGCACTGGAACTTTTTTAGAATGAATTTTCTCAAAAGTGAAAGGAATATCTATTGGATACGAGTCCAATATTTTTAACTGTTCGCTCAACGAAGCAACAACCCGTACATCTTTGGTACTTACGGCAGACAAATGTTCCTCAAATATGGATGAAACATCTATTGAGATGTCATCATCGAACATATAATGTTTCAACAATCCCCAACCTGTGCCTTCTACTGTATAATTCAAAGTAGTTGGCACTTGCGAAACCAAAGAAACTGATTTTGGAACGTTGACATAGTGAACTGGAATCTGCAAATTTTCTTCATAAGTTTTGCCCATTTCACGAGTAAACCACAGTACTGCAGCAATGCCAAGACACATTATGAAAGGAATATATCTTTGTACCCCTCTCATAAAGATTATCTGTCGTTTACTATATTTCTTAGTCGTTTGTTTCACATTGTAAAAATAAAAAAGGTTGACGAATTAATCATCAACCTTTTCAATAATTTATGATATTTATTTCGTAACCAGTGGCTTATTTCTGCTCTGCTGGAGCTGTATTTTTATCACCTGCGCCAGCAATTGCTGCCTTACTGATACGAACAACTGTATTGTTTTCTTTGTCTATTTTCAACAGTACAGTACCATCTTCGCGTATTTCGACAATTTTACCATAAATGCCACCGATTGTGACAACCGAATCACCTTTTTGCAAAGCATCACGGAATTTTTGTTCCTCTTTTTGTTTCTTCATTTGTGGACGAATCATAAATATGAAGAAAATCACCATGATTCCGACCAATAAAATCAAACTTCCTGCTCCTCCACCTTGTGCAGGTTCTGCCTGTAATAATAAATCTAATAACATATCTATTTTTTTAAAATTTTTACAAAGTTACACGAATCATCCAAATTACAAATGTCTAAATGACATTTGCAACCGAAATATCATTATTGTTCCACCACTTGCGCAGTAAACTGCAATATATTACGTGACGGAGTGGTATTGGAATACACACTAACCTGTTTTGTTTTATTTCCGAAACTTTGGTGTTGTGTATCAAACTTAACTTTTATTTTACCTTTTTCTCCTGGTTTCACAGGCTCTTTTGTCCAATCAGGAGTAGTACAGCCACAAGAAGGATCAACCTCTTCTATGATAAGATCTACCTTACCCGTGTTTTCAAACGTATATGTATGTTCCACAACCTCACCTTTCACAATTTGACCAAAATCATAATTTTTTTGTTCGAACGTGATTGAAGTAATCGTATCCGTTTGCTGCTGTGTTTCCTGCTTTGAAGCGCCACCGTTACATGACCACAAGAATGAAGACGCTATTGTAAAAAGTAAAACTATTCTTTTCATATTTTTTCTATTAAACCACGACCAACTTTCTTTATTTTCCCTTCATTTTTCAATTCCTCAGAAACTTTATATAACACGCCATTCACGAAATTTCCACTTTTTGATGTGCTGTACCATTTGGCAAGTTCAATATATTCATTCATTGAAACAGGAAGCGGGATTTCTTTAAAAACCATCATTTCCGTCACGGCCATTTGCATGACAATAATGTCCATTTCTGCGATACGCGACAAATCCCAATTTTTCAGATTTGCTTCAATATGCGCCTGTATGTCGTCCCACTTTGCGAGTGTTTCATGGAACAATGTAAAACCGAAATCACGGGTCTCATTATCGGCAAACATCGGTAATATTGCACCACCCTGAGGATTTTGTTCCGAGAAATCACGGATTGTTTTCTCAACCATAGCAATCACATTGTCCGTATCATCATTCCAAAACACGGAATTGTCTTCAAATGTTTCGAACAGCAATTCTGTTTCAGCAATAACATTCATGAGAACAGTACGGACAAAATTTTTATCAGCCTCGTACGTGTCTTCACTTTGAATATATGCTTCGTAAAAATCCGTTTCCGGAGAAATGATATCATTGTAGATTTTTCTGAAAGCGTTATCGTACAACACCATCGGTATTTTTTTCTCATCAAGCAAAGCCTGCAATGTTGCATTGTCGTCCAACTGACGAAGTACACGATTATCGGCAAAACGTTGTAAACGCTGCCATTCCGCATCATTTTTTATTTGCCTGTCCTGAATTAAAGAAATACGATTTTCGACATAACGGCGCAAGTCCGCTAATATTGACAACAATATCAGATACTGCTCGTATGACTTACTCAAACTGATGCTTAATTCTTTTGAAAATGCACCTTCATCAGGATTTTCAGATCGTCTAAAGGCATACAATGTTTGTAAGACCTTTATTCTTATAAGGTGACGACTAATCATACTAACCTTGCGTTCCATATCAATGTCCTTTTATTCGTTGGCAAAAGTAAAAAAATATAAGAAATTACGCACTATGCAGGGACAAAAATATAAAAGTGAATAACTTGGTGATAACGAACGGGATATAAATTCCTCTTTGTTTTTAGTATTTTGTAAGTTTGCTTGTTAAATTTGGGACTATGAAACGACTAATTCTAATTCAAATTCTTATAACATTTTGTTATTCAGTAATATATGCACAAGAAAAAAGTTCTGTAATAGAAACTGACACCTCTGGGAAATATTACATACACACCGTTCAGCCACAGGAGACATTTTACGGATTGAGTAAACTCTACAACGTGTCAATTGATGAAATCCAAATGTGCAACGGAAATTTAAAAGCATTGAACATTGGGCAAAACATCCGCATTCCTGTAAAAGATGAGCCTTCGAGCGAAGTCTACACACCGAATCAAATCACTGTTATCGATGGCAAGCCGTATATTGTCCATTTCGTAAAACAAGGAGAGACTATATATGGTTTAGCCAGAATATATGGCACATCCGCAGGACAAATATATTCTGCAAATCCAGGAATGTCTATCAATACTCCTGTTGCTATCGGACAGCAATTATTTATTCCTTGCTCATACGAAACGGCGCAAAGCCTTACCTCGGGCAACAAGACGCAAGATTACACCGTTGTTGAAACAATCAAAAAAGAACCAATTGAACCAACCACGGACACCGATACTGCATTGTACAAACATCAACAGATAAACGCAACACTTCTATTGCCATTCTATCTAAACAAAAACGGAGGCAACCCTGAAGATGCTGCAATAATAAACAAGCCAAAAGAAATCTACGAGCCTACATATCAATTTCTTGAATATTACGAAGGGATGCTCATTGCACTGGATTCATTGAAAAGCATGGGAATATCAGTCAACCTAGATGTAATAGAGTCCAACAATGATTCCGCGTCTGCCAATATTGGGAAAATAAAAACATCCACCGAACTCATTATCGGACCAGTATTTCCCAAAACATTTCCTACCGCAGCTGCATTTGCAAAACGTCACTCTATTCCTATCATATTTCCTCTTTCAACAGAAGAAACAAATGCAACGAATCCATTTGTTGTGCAAATGAACACTCCGCAGAAATATCGTTTTAAGGCAATGGTTGACAACATTATTCAAAATCACGAAAACTGCAACGTCTGCATAGTGTACAATTCAGAAAGTTTAGAGAAAAAAATCACAAATCAATGCAAGGCAGCTTTTAGCGAGCAAAAAGCACGCTTGGATTCCAAGCAAATATCATTTGAAGAAATTTTTTACCCTTCGGCCGGTGCAGCCGGACTGGACAAGGCTATGTCAAAGAAGCCACAAACGGTTGTCATTGTACTTTCTAAGCAACAAGCTTTTGCAAACAATATCGTGACGAAATTATATCAATCGTCCCGAAAAAGAATGATAGAATTATGGGGTATGCCACAATGGGAATTATACGAAAATCTAGAATTGGACTTTTTATTTGACCTCAATTTCAAATTAATCACCAGCGGTGAAATCGACTATTATTCACCACGCGTGAACGCTTTCATTAAAGCATACAGAAACAGATACAACACGGAGCCAACGAAATTCAGTTTCCAAGGTTTTGACCAGACATTATTTTTCTTCCAAAAATTTGCGACAAGCGAGGATTTTATCACTGAATTACGGACAACTGCAAACACCGACGGTCTGCACGATGATTTTATATTCTTTGCGCCAAACGGTTCTACCGTAAACACTGCTTCATTTATCATTGAATACGACAAGGCTTCGTTTACAAGAAAAGTAACGCCTTATAATCCTGAGAAATAACAAAATATGGCATCACCAGCTGTTTTAGGAAGAGGTAATTTACGCAACCTGCTTATTGCGTATTCGGGACCAGCAATTTTGGCGATGATGGCATCGTCAATCTACAACATCATCGATAGTATATTCATTGGACGAGGCGTTGGTGCGTTGGCACTCGACGGACTTGCAATCACGATGCCGATTATGAACCTTTCGGCTGCATTTGGCGCTATGGTCGGAGCTGGAGGAGCAACGCTCACGTCAATCAAAATGGGACAGCAAGATTACGATTCGGCAACAAAAGTTTTAGGAAACGTTGTTTCGCTGAACGTCATTCTGGGTTTCAGCTTAATGTTTTTCGGACTTTATTTCATCGACGAACTTCTTGATTTGTTTGGTGCAAGCGAAGAAACCATACCCTACGCCCGAGACTTTATGCAAATCATTTTGCTCGGAAATCCAATAACCCATTTGTATCTTGGTTTAAACAACGAAATTAGAGCTTCGGGGTACCCTCAAAAAGCAATGCGTATCACATTGTTGACAGTAGTTATAAATGCAGTTTTGGCACCTATATTCATCTTTGTTTTCAATTGGGGAATTAGAGGAGCCGCATTGGCAACAGTCACTGCGCAAACAGTTGCTTTAATTATCGTGTTGGTCCACTTAAGTAAGAAAGAAAATTTCCTACACTTCAAACGAGGCACATTCAAAGTTGACAGACGCATAACTGGAGGCATACTTTCCATAGGTATGGCACCGTTCACCCTACACTCATGTTCGTGCGTCATAGTTATTCTCATAAACAACCAATTAGCAAAATACGGAGGCGACATGGCAATCGGCGCATACGGTATTGTGAACAGGTTAATCATGCTCTTCGCCACCATTGTAATGGGTTTGAACCAAGGAATGCAGCCAATCGCGGGATTTAATTACGGAGCACAAATTTATTCACGTGTAAAAAAGGTTTTACGACTCACAATACTTTTCGCCACGAGTGTGATGACAGTCGCATTTATTGTTGGCGAATGTATGCCTGGATTGATGGTGAAAATATTTACTGACGAACCGGAATTAATATCACAATCAATTGTCGGACTTAGAATAATGGTAATCATATTCCCTGTTGTCGGATTTCAAATGGTTGCGTCAAACTTCTTCCAATCCATCGGTAAAGCACCTATGGCAGTATTGTTATCGGCTTCGCGACAATTGTTGATTCTGATTCCATTACTTGCCATTCTACCAAATTATTTTGGCACACTTGGCGTATGGATTTCAATGCCAATTTCCGACGGATTGTCAACCATTTTGGCATTCTTCCTACTCAAACGTGAAATGAAGAAATTCAACAAATTAGAAGACAAGCCTTTCACATTAACAGAATAGAACATTAAGAGCTATGGAAAACATTATCATCAGCATCGGAAGACAATACGGAAGTGGCGGCCGTTCCATAGGTATGGCACTTTCCCAACGTCTAGGTTTCGAATACTTCGACAAAGAATTAATGATTTTGGCGGCTAAAGAAAACGGCATAGCACCGGAATTTTTTGAAACTCACGACGAGCGCTCCATGAACATATTTGAAAAAGCAATTCAATGGTTCGAAAACAACATATCGAATGCAGAGCAAGGGAGCGTACTTTCAGCAGATTCGCTGTTCAAAATGCAGGCCGACGCCATAGAAAAATTAGCAGCGGAAAAATCCTGTATCATAGTTGGCCGTTGCTCCGATTACATTTTGAGGAACAATCCAAACTGCGTCAGCATATTCCTCCACTCATCCGAACAAGAACGAATTAAACGTATCTGCAATGGCTTGAATATTTCAAAAGACGAAGCAATAGAAAAGATGGCCATGGAAGATAAGAAGCGTGCAGCATACTACAATTTTTATTCAAACAAGATTTGGGGAAACTCGGCAACTTACAATCTATCTGTTGACGTATCAAAATTAGGCGAAGAACAAACTGTTGAATTTATCATAAACTACCTTAAAATGAGGTTCCCAGACTATTTGTAACATTGTGTAAAATCAGTTGAAATCTTTCATAAACCATAGCATTTTTTTCATTATATTAGCAAAAAATATATTTCACGTGAAAAGAGTTGTTTACACTTTCGTATTATTTTTTCTTTCCCTATCTGTCTTTGCGCAAGAACAGTCTGATGGTGGAGTCATAGACCCGCAATTTTCTTTAGATTACCTACACGGCAATGTTTTAAAGGCCAAAGATATTGAAGGTAAAAATGGTTCCAATTATATTCAACTATCAGCCACGATGAAGACTGGGACACAAGACGGAAGTTTCTTTAATTGGTATAGGAAACCCGAAGTTGGTATTTCAGGATTATATGGATATTTAGGCAAGACTGATGTATTGGGTTCTGTATTTGCACTTTATCCAACATGGCGCTATTCATTTTTTGAAGGACATTCTATTGGACTAAACGTAAAACTGGGAAGTGGTTTTGCTTGGTTTACAAATCCACACGACAAAATAGACAATCCCGACAACCTTTTGATTGGTTCCCATTTTACCAATATAACGGAACTTTCATTGGGTGTCTGGTTTGAATTTGTTCCAGAATGCAAAATTGAAGCTGGCGTTACCGGATTACATTTTTCCAATGGTCACACAGCAATTCCTAATTATGGTTTGAACGATATCACTGCAAAACTTGGCGTTATATACACTCCAGGAGTTCTATCAAACAAAACGACAAGGAAACGCACTTTACCGACAGAATTCGACGACACGTGGAAAAAGACTATAGCATTTACCCTTGGAAGACACGAATTGGCATATTCGACCAAACCGGTTGACGGACCTAACTACAACATATACAAATTGTACGTTGGATTGTCAAAACGTCTGACAAAAATCAATGAAGTTCAATTTGGCGTTTCGGCAGCATATTACGAAAGTTACCACACATTTATACATTTAAGCGATTACTATGAACATTTGCAACATTTAGGTGCTACGGTATGGACTGCACACGTTGGGCACGAATTTCTTATCAACCGCTTCGGCCTTGTTACAGAACTCGGTATAAAAGTAATCGACAAATTTTACCGTGACTACTTTATGGACCGCGATTGGGAAAAACTATGGTACAAAGGATTATTTGCCCCGAAAGCAGGATTTAAATTTTACCCGATATGGAATTCTTTTGATAAACAAAAACTTGCATTGGGTATGTTTATCAAAACTAACGGGTTTCAAGCAGATTGCGTAGAATATAGTTTATCATACACTTTTTAGCCTATGAAAAAGCAATGGATTGTACGTTTGATTTGTGCGCTACTACTATTACCAAGTAGCATGGCATTTGCCCAAAAATCAGCACAAAAAGAAATAGAAAATTATTGTTTTGACACGAAAGAATTCCAACATGCACAAGTCAGTGTCAGTGTACGGGATATAGAATCCAGCAACATTCTTGTCGATGTCAATGGTGACAAATCAATGACACCAGCCTCCATTGTAAAACTATACACATCTGCTGCGGCACTTTCATATTTTGGAGATGATTTTCAATTTAAAACAACCATAGGGTATACAGGTACAATTGAAAAAAATGGGACACTGAATGGTGACATTGTCATTATTGGTGGCGGTGATCCTACTATGGCTTCAAAATTTTTTCCTGCAACAAAACATTTCATTGATACAATTACTCAAGCGGTTTTAAACGCCGGAATTACAAAAATTAAAGGTAGTGTTATAATTGACTGTTCAATGTACAAGGATGAAAAAGAATCTATTCCTTCAACCTGGCTATTCGATGATTTTGGAAGAGATTACGCCGCTGGTGTTTTTCCCATATCATTCCAAGATAATATTTTTCAAATCAGCATAAAAACTGGTGAGAACAGCGAAATTATCGCAATGAACGACAGCACCGAAAATGAAGGATTAACAATTACTAATTCTGACGAATCAGCCGACACAACTCTATTGTTACATTCTAATGCTGATGACCAATTGGTAAAAATTACGGGATATATCCCACCAAATAGAAACGAATACGTTGTCCGCAGTGCAATGCCATCGCCTCCAGACGTATTAGGTATGGAACTGCACATGGCTTTCTTCAAAAAGGGATTAGTACAATACAATCATCAGTACAAGATTTCCAAAAAGAGTATCTCTGTCAATGTATTAAAGGAGATATATTCTCCTCAGTTACAATACATTGTTGGTATTATGAATTATTATAGCAGTAACAACTATGCCGAACATCTTGTAAAATATATTGCCCACGCAAAAACAGGAAACGGAACATTCCTAGACGGAGCTGTTAGTGTTATGGCATACATTAAATCGCTCGGTGTAAAATCTACAGGATTGTCGTTATTCGACGGCAGCGGGTTGTCACGCACCGACATTTCTAACGCGAACCACATGTCGGAATTTTTAGCAAAAGAATATCAAGCTGTTGGCGGCACAACATCAGCATTCTACAAAAGCCTTCCAACATCTGGCAAGACAGGTACGTTACGGAATTTTCCATTCCCTTCATATCTGATTGGGAAAGTACACGCAAAAACAGGTTCTATGTCTGGCGTAAGAAATTTAGCTGGATATATGGAAACAAAATCAGGAAAAAAGATTTCGTTCTGCTTAATGTTTAACGGATGCTTTGATTCCGACTATCTGATGAAGGAAAAAGAATCTAAAATCCTTGAAATACTATATAACAACTATTAATGTCCAACACAACCACATATTTCAAGAATAAAATTGTCTGGATTACTGGAGCTTCGAGCGGTATAGGAAAACACATCGCTTTGGCTTTTTCTAAAATAGAAGGTATTTCACTCATTGTATCGGCTCGCAGAATCGAAAAATTGGAATCTGTTGCCAAGGAATGCAAACAAAACGGCGCAAAATGCGAAGTTTTCCCACTTGATTTGGAACAAACCGAAACGCTTGAATCAAAATCAAAAGAAGCTATTGCACTATTTGGCAGAATTGACGTTTTAGTCAACAATGGTGGCATTAGCCAACGTTCACTTACCATAGAAACGCCTATCGCAAACGATAGGAAAATTATGGAAATCGACTATTTCAGTTCTATTATAATTACCAAAGCGGTTCTTCCGCAAATGATTCAAAACGGATTCGGACATATTGTAGTAACAAGCAGTATATCAGGTTGTTTCGGTTTTCCGCAACGTTCCGCTTACTGTGCGGCAAAACACGCCATTTACGGATTTTACGAAGCTTTGGACATAGAAATGCGTTCCCAAAACATTGCAGTGACGATTGTTTCACCGGGACGAATCAACACCGACATTTCTTTGTCGGCACTTACGAAAGACGGAACGCCACACGGCGAAATGGATCCCGGACAAGCAAAAGGTTTGGATGCCACCATTTGTGCCGAGCGAATTTTGAAAGGCGTGGCAAAGAAAAAACACGAATTGTTAGTGGGCAAAGGCGAACTTATTATGGTTCAGATTTACAGAAAGTTCCCTCGCCTATTTCATAAAATTGCAACTAAAATAAATCCAACATAAATGGGAAACAACTATTACATACACGGAATGGAGCAACTTGGCATCGGAGTAACTGATGTTCACGCTGCTTGGAAATGGTACCGCGAAAATTTCGGTGCCGATGTAAAAATTCTTGACGACGACTCCGAAGCAAAATATATGTTACGTTACACTGGTGGCGTTCCTCATCGTCGTCACGCTATTTTAACAATTAGTTTGCAAGGTGGCGGCGGTTTTGAAATTTGGCAATACAAATCGCATGAATCAACTAAGCCATTGTTTGACATACAATTAGGTGATTTAGGTATCTACGCTGGAAAAATCCGCACCGACAATTTAGAAAAATCTCAAGCTTTTTTCAAAGCAAAAACCGATGGAACTAAGGTTTCTGATTTTTGCACCGACCCAAAAGGCGACAAATATTATTGGTTACAAGACCCATTTGGCAACTATTTCCAAGTAATTCTTGATGCCTACAAATTTAAAGATGAAGGAAAAATTACTGGACTTTCTGCTGGTGCCGTTATTGGCGTTCCAGATATAGAAAAAGCCAAAGGTTTATACAAAGAAATTCTTGGTTACGATATTGAAGTATATAACACAGAATCAAAAGTTTGCGAAGATTTTGGATTCGTACCAGGCGGACAAAATTCATTCAAACGTTTATTGCTTCGTCATTCAGAAGAACGCATTGGTGGATTTGGTAAAATCTTCGGACCAAGCGAAATTGAACTTGTGGAAGTAACCGACCGAGAACCAAAGAAAATGTTTGAAGGACGTTTCTGGGGCGACCGTGGTTTCATTCACTTATGCTTTGACGTTCAAGGAGTTGACGTATTACGTAACGTATGTAAAGAAAAAGGTTGTCCGTTCACCGTTGACACATTGGAACTATTAAATGGTGGCAACTTCGATATGGGTGACGCAGCCGGAATGTTCGCCTACATTGAAGATATGGGTGGGACATTGATAGAATTTACAGAAACATACAAATTACCAATACTACCATTCTATTCATTGTCAATGAAAGGACGCGACCCAAAGAAACCGCTACCAATGTGGTTGATGAAAGCATTAAAATTCAAAAAATACAAAGAAAAGTAATTAAACAAGACGCGAGGTCTCGCGTCTTGTTTAGTTATTATTCAATCATTTAGGTTGTAATTCTACACAAAAAAATGAAAAAAGCACTACTCTACATTCTATTTTTGTTTTGTACCGTAAACATTTTTGGGCAAACAAAAAAAATCAATTTTTACGATACCGCATATTTTGACATATCCAAATCAAGATATGGTTTGAATCCTTCTGATTTAAGTTGGGTTGTTCATTATGGTGACATATTTGACTATTGGGATGACATTGTTGAAAATGCGTTTCTGAAAAAAGACGGTACATATAAAATCTATGCCGATCCAGATTTTACCCTATTGGCTGCGGAATGTACTGTGGTAAATGGCGAGTTTTCTGGCGAATGGAAGTCTTACTATGACAATCATCAACTACGTACATCGTGTGTATATAAAAACGGAGAATTGAACGGCCCGTGGATTTCATATAATAAAAATGGCCATAAATATCTTGAAACCAATTACGTACACAATAAACTTGATGGTGACTATACTACGAATTGGATTTATGACGACAATCCATATTATTGGTTGGATGGTAAAAATGGAACTTTTCATTATAAAAATGGGTTAAAACAAGGAGAAACTACGTATTGGACACGACGCAACACCATACAAGTAACTTGTAATTATAAAGACGATGAACTTGAAGGGAATGCAGTTTATATCAACAAAAATGGCGATACACTAAAAGTTGAATATTACAAACAAGGGAATTTGATTTCTGAAAGAAAAATTGAGAATTCCTCATACGAAACGACCTATGAACTACAAATTGATTGCCGTTGGAAACAGAAAAACTACTCACAAGTTGATTCAATCTTCAGTAACCTCGACCAATATATAAATCTAGAATCTTTGTCAATCAATAATAATGATAAAGAAGATAGTGTCTATAGATCAATAATTAATAAACACATTCATAAAATAACACAATTACCAAGATTACGTTCCATAACTATTAGTGGTCGAGGATTTAAGAATATACCATCTGAAATTTTTTTATGTAAAAATGTTACGCAACTTTTCATAAATGACATACAACCTATTCAATCTTTGCCAAATGAATTATTGCAATTACAAAATCTTACAAACATTATAATTCGTTCTACAAAGATTTCCAATCCACAAGCAACAATCAAACTATTGTCAAATCTTAAAAACTTGAAAGAATTGGCTCTTTATGAATGTTTTAACGAATTACCATCGAATATGCATTTATTACAACAACTGGATGCCTTATATTTAGGAAATTACGGTCAATGTATCCAAAAAGAAATGCAAATTCTTCCCGATGGCATTTTTCAATTAAAGAATCTGAAATCACTCATTGTATGTCAGGATCAACTTAAATATTATCACGATAGATTTAACAAAGAGTTGCCTAATACGTTAATTCAAATGTACAGTACCTGTTTTGACAAAAACACTCTGGTTGAATTACAGGATTCACGAAACAAACGCATTGCAGATGTTAAAGAAAACGATGTGATAATGGCGTATGATACCGAAACACACAAGATTGACACGGCACTTGTGTTACGAGTTATGAAACATACGGTGGATACCTATCCTATTGTCACGCTTTCGCTATCGAATGGGACAAGCATACAATGTACGAACAATCATCCATTTTGGTGCAAATCTCAATGGCTTCGAGCCGATGAATTGCGCAAAAACGACATATTGTATGTACACGATGGGAAAAGCAATGCGTTGCAACCAGTAACAATAACTGATTTACGTATATCGACAGAAAATAAGGAAGTTTATAATATAACAACCACAAAACACACGTACTTTGCCAACGGCATATTGGTGCATAACAAGTGATTAGTGGATTATTCAAATTATAAATAGTTTTATTTCTTAAAACGAGTTATCTATCTTTGCTTTTAGCGATAAAATTTGTATTATTGCATATAGATTTATAAACAATTAAAAATTAAACATTATGGCACACAAAATTTCAGAAGATTGTATAGCTTGTGGAGCTTGCCAAGGCGAATGTCCTGCAGGAGCTATTGAAGAAGGAGATATTTTCAAAGTAAATGCAGACGCTTGTACAGACTGCGGTTCTTGCGAAGAAGTTTGCCCAACTGGCGCAATCAAACCAGAAGAATAATCTACTCTTCTAAAAAAATAAAAGGTCGACTCAAAACGAGCCGACCTTTTTTATTAACAAACAATCCAACTTCTATTCTACAGGAACTTGAATTATCGTAAGCCACTTTTCTGGATCTTCTTGATTCCAAATACCATCAACATAATTTGCCCGTGGCGCACCACAAACCTTGAAACCTTGCTTTTCTATATATTTGAAGATTTCCACATAACTATCATACAACTTTTCATACCTACCATAATGTTTCATACAAACAGCTTTGGGAACCGCTGGTATTTTCTTGAATTGAATAATTTTTGAATCCTCTCCCATTTCTTCCACTTGTTCGCAATACTCAATATCGATGTTTTCAGGACGATATTCGTTATGCTCAATTGTGTAACAATAACCTGGCGCCGGACATTTACAGCCAAGACGAGCCATTTCAGGACCGATAACTTCGTAACACAGACGACCAATCTCGCTGTACGATTTAATAACTTCGCGATGCGATGCGACAATAATCTCTGGAAGAGACTGAATACTAATATTTTCCATGTTTTTAATTTTGTTTTGAGAGTCAATCATTGCACGAAGCATTTGGCAACGACGCTGAAGTATGGCAAGTTCATGTTCGGTGCTACGAATCTTGTGTTCTAGTGACTGAATTGTAGGCTTTATACTTCCAGAATCAAACAAATCAATAATTTCTTCCAAAGAAAAGCCAACCTCTTTGAGCGTACGAATATTTGCCATTGACTGCATTTGTTTTACCAAATAATATCGATAGCCAGTACTTTCATCAATTTCACAAGGTTTCAATAAACCAATTTTTTCATAATACCGCAACGTTTTCACCGTAACCCCACAAAGCAACGAGAACTCCTTGATTTTTAACTTATTACCTTTATTCTCCATAACGTTATTTCTGAATTCGATGCAAAGTTAGTCTATGACCTTGGGGACGAGTCAAGAGATTTTTGGGAAAAATTACCAGTTTTTAGAAACTGTAAAGATATTTTTATTGTCGACGTACGTATAGTTAACCGTATCCATAATATTCTTTATCAAGTAAATGCCGAGACCACCTATACGTTCCTGATCGTTCAAATCTGGTGACTCTGCATTTAAAGGGTTAAACGGCACACCCGAATCAATGAACTGCAATTCGATATGATGTGCGTCACACGTCTTCTTCACTGTGAAGGTTCCTTGTCCTCCCTGATATGCGTAATCTACAATGTTTGAAAGTATGTCGTCAACTGCCGAAGCTACCAACATAGCAACTTCATTGTTTGAACATTGTTTCTGCAACGACATTTGAATCCAATCCAAAACAACGGACACATTTTCATGTACCGCTTCCACTGTTTTTTCTTCAAAACCACCAACAGTTCCTTTGTCCCAACGAAGCGATAACATAGTTATATCATCAAATTGAGTATGCAATCCTGAAAAATTAGATATTGAACTTACAATTCTTTCGCACAATTCTTTTGACGATTGAACAGGTTGCCTAACAACATTCAACAATCCTTCGATTTCAAAACGTTCTTCTTTCATATTTTCCGCATCAGTCACACCATCGGTATACAACAACAATGTATCGCCTTTTTGCAAATCAAACGTTTTGATGGAATAACGAGCATCTGGCACAGCACCTAGAAATGGCTCTGGTTCATTTTCTATCAACATAACCGAACCATCAGTTTTGCGTAAAACTGGAGGAACGTGTCCTGCGTTTACATACGAGCATTTCCCAGATTTTAAATCTATAAACGCCATCCAAGCTGTTACAAATATGAAATCGTCATTTTTTTGACAAACAACCGTGTTTGTATAAGAGAAAGCCTGTTGTAAATTTTTTGTCGCCAAGCACAACGAGCGAATCATATTTCTCGATGACAATGTAAACATTGCAGCAGGAAGACCTTTATCGGAAACGTCCGCAATTAACAACGCCAATGTATTGTCATCTACCAAAAAGAAATCATAGAAGTCACCTGCCGTTTGCTTTGCAGAATGCATACACGCATACAAATCCACGTCATCCACGCCTCTTAGACTTGCAACATCAGGCAAAGTATCTTTTTGAACCTTTTCTGCCGTTGAAAACTCAAACTTCTGTTCTGTAAGTTCCTCTGTATATTTTGCCTGACGACGTACCAATTTACGTCCGTTATTTGCGTGAACAATGCAAATCACTGAAGGTACAATGAACAGCAGCATTTTATCCACAAAATGGTCATACAAAAAATATCTAAGAGTTTCATAATATGGGAATGACAAGTATTCCAGATGAAAATAGCGAATAGATTCAATAGTTCGTTCACCATAATATGCAATTAGGGATGAGCAAAAAATCATTACAATCGTAAACAGAGCAGTTCCAACCGTAAATAATCGGGAATAATACCGCGAACTCATAAGAGTTGGACAAATGACAAACAACAACGAATAAAACGAGAAATACACATCGAAATATGCACAACCCAATATCATTGTGAATATCATCATATACTTGATCCACACTCTTTCTCCTTTAAAATAAAGGCAGATTAATGCAGGTATCAAAAAAACTAAACAAACACAAACTTCCTGTATTATGTTTAATTTAAACTTTGGAAATTCAAAACTAGCTAAGATATAGGAAGCAACCGTAACTGCCACGCAACCTATCATGACATAGGCGAACAGTTTATTAGTTACTTTTTCATTTTCCGCAAATAATTCGGAGTCTATTTGAGCAACATTCTTTTTTCGCATTATTCAAGCGTAATGAGTGGCAACAAACCAGAAAGTCTAAAGACTTCACGCACAGCATTGTTTGCATTGGTAATCTTCATACCTCCTTTGCCCTGCATTAATTTATTGAGCATCAGAATAACACGGATTCCTTTTGACGATATGTATCCAACCTCTGTAAAATCGAGCACCAATGACTGTATATCAGTCAATTCGTCTTTTAGTACTTCCAAATCACCAGCTGTTGTAGAATCTATATTACCAATCAAATTAGCAACAAGAGTTGCATCTTTTATTTCTTTTTGTATATCCATAAAAACCTATTTTCAACAAAACTACATATTTATTTGATTCTGTTAATGTATTTTGTAAAAAAAGAAAGTCACTACTGAAACAATAGTGACCTTCCATTTTTCTAAATTATTAATCTTACGACCTATCGAAATGAATATGAATCTTGCAAACCGAAAAGCGGCTTGATTTCTTCTGTATATTCATAAACATACCATTTCCCATCCACATTTTTGATTTGCGCTCCTTCAGCGTCAGCAGGATCATTTAATGTTTCAAAAAATTCCGACAATGTTTCGGCATAAACACCTTCATAATGATTTATACCACTTTCTGTATTATATACTAGCGGTGTTTCACCTTCGGTTTGTACCGTAACGATGAATTTCCAAGTATAATCGAACGTGTATTCAACACCTGGTGTTGGCACATAGCCATCTTTTACTGAAAAAGTTAAATAAAATGCTGGTGTCATTCCTTCTTTCGCTTCCATACTATACGTATCAGAAACTTCTGCAGGCAATGTATCTACGTGTGTTTCACCATTTAAATCGTGCCAGTGAAGACAAACATCTGCAACTTCATGTAAATCATTACTTTGTTCAAAATTGAAATCAACTTGAACAGTTGTTTTCGGCGTTTCTGGATCGCAATCGTCGCAATCATCTTTGCCACACGCAGTGAACAACAAACCGGCACACGCCATAAGTGCCAACCATACTACTTTCTTCATATCTATTTTGTTTTAATTTTTTGCAAAAATAAAAAAACTTAATCAAAGAAGTCAAATTCCATCAACATTTCGAGCATCTTATCCAGATAATTCTTGCTAATCTACGGCCATAAAAATCCAAGACTGTACAATGCTTTCGTTGTGAATTTCGTATCGGAACTGATACGGATGCGCATTTCGTATTTCACTTCCGGCTCGTCGCCAGTATATTTCATCATATCGGTTGGCGACTCCCCTACTTTGTTCAAATATGCAATAAAGCCCGTAAAAGCAATCTTTGCCAGAGAGTTTTTAGAAGTTTTCCACCATCCCTGCCAGCAATGCAAACGGAGCATTCCAGTTAATAGCAATTTCGTTGGTTGAAAAGCTGCAGATTTTATCCAAATAGCATGCGGCTGGAGCTTGAGACGGATATGTTCTTCCACCACAATCACGCAGAATAATGTTGGTTGCTCCACCAGCAAGATAACCAGGTAGCGGTTCTTCTATACCATCAGACGTACAACGACGGTCGTGAAAATGTCGAGGATATTTTGAACCAAAACCAGAGACAAAACAATAATCAGTAGGATTACAGCCCAACAAATAATCCCAAGAAGAAAGCATTGCATGTTTATATTTTGATTCACCATATATCTTGTAAGCCAATCCCAACAATGATCCACACGAAGCAATATACCCATTACTTCCCCAGTTATATTTCACAATCGGCACACGGTTACCCGAATTTTCGTATTTGGTAAACAAATCAGCCGTGAGTTTGTCGAAAGAACTGCGGATTATGTTTTTAACTTGAGGAAACTCGTTTTCGTGTAACACAAGCGACATTAGACCAAGTGTAGTCACACTTCCCCATTCTGGAACCGTAAAATCTTTATTGAAGTTCAACTCCTCAAAATATTTTTTTTCTTTTGTTGTGACATACAATTCTGCAGCGGCCCAGAAAAATTCATCTTCCACATTTTTATCTGTGTATCCACCTGTAAAAACATCTATAGGATTGGTATAATACACTGCTGGATATTTTTTTGCCCAATTCCACGCGTTCTTAGCAGCCGTTAACGCTTGTTCCGATACATGGGGAAAATCATTTTCGTAATCCGCAAAAATTCGCGAAGCCATAGCCATCATCGCAGCAAAATCAAGAGCCGAAGCCGTTGATTTCCCTATCATATAACGCTCAAGATTGTCTTCGTGAGGAAGAATCATACTACAAAAACGCAAAGACGACAACTTTGTATACACCCCTCCATCTTCATCCTGCATAGCAAAAAGCCAATCAAGTTCCCACTTCAATTCGTTCAAAATATCGGGAACGCCATTACCGCTTTCGGGAATATTGAGATTCAATGATTTATAATATTCAGGGAATAATTCATACGCAAACGCCAAAGAATGAAAAGAAATGCCAGCGTTAACGACGTATAAGTTATAATCTCCAGCATCGTACCAACCCTTAGGCGCAGACACAAGCGTACCTTCGGGACGCGTCTTAGTCGCTGCTGACTTATGAATCTTCACTTCCGTGTCGGCATGACCAAGCGGACGAGAAAAATCAACACCATTAAACGTGGCATATTCCGGCAATAATTCCGTTGAAGCACGCCAATAGTAAAAAGCGCGAATTGAAGCCTTTGAAATTGCAGTAAAAATATTTTCTTTTTGTATCACAAACGGGAAAGATGTCTGTTCCCCCGAACGAATATAATAAGAACCTTCTGTTTGAAAATCGGAAAAATCCGCAATCTGCAAAGTTTCATCCGACATATCCCAATACGTTCCACCACCCATGGAACCGGTATAAACGACTTCATTTGTCTTTGCATCACACACATCGAAAGATTGCGTGTTCATATTTGCGAGAAAGGCATACTTCTGTCCAAATAACTGGTAGCCAATCTGATTGACACGAATAGAATGTATTTGGGGTAATGCCTGCATAGCGGTTAGTATCAACAAAAGAAAAACTAAAAACCTCTTTTTACTCATATCGGGAAACAATATTCTTTCATTACAAATCTACAAATTATTCAAATGCAGACTGCAATTATCCTCAAATAAAAGACACCTATTATCTAAAAATCCCATTCTAGAATTGCTTCAACGGCAAACATAATACTTTATCCAATTTTTAAACAAGGCATCGCGACATGGTTTCCACGAATACTTCACAGATTTCCGAATATCATCATCTTCAAAATAATTATATGGAAACATTGGATTTTTCCCTTTCTCACAATCCCGTTCATATTCTTTACGAAGTCGTTCTCTTCCATATTCAGGGTGACTCACAGCAAAAACTTGTTTCCCTCCATAAGCAACAATCAACCCCGGTCCTGTCACTGGAGATTCTGCGACGATGGTTGCTTCAGGAACCGACTCAACTTCGTCGTGAGACAAATACCACGGCCTGCTGACAGGCAACAACAAATCTCCCGCCAACCCTTCAACCAGTGGCGAATTAGTGTCAAGAATCGTATGAGGATATATACCGCTCCACTGAAAAACATTGCGCTTAAAGTGTATGCCCCAGTTGTAATAAATACGTGCAAAAGCAGACCAACAAATATGCAAGGTTGACTTAACGTGAACATCGGCCCAACGAAAGAACACACACAATTGCCTCCAATACAAAATCTCCTCGTATTCAAACCGTTCAAACGGTGCACCATTGATTATCATTGCATCGTATAATTCCCCACGTTCCATCACTTCAGAAACATCTTCATAATAGGTATCAACGTATTCCTGAGGAGAATGATGATACAACAGATTACTCATTTTCACTGCGGTGACTTCTATCGGTTTGTCAATCAACGACAATGCACAATATAATTCAGCCTCAGCATTTTCTTTATCCGGCATAAGATTCAATATCAGCATCTTAATGGGTGTAATACCAGCCGGACGGACATCTGTCAAAGAATAGCCTTCCGCATTTAATTTCTCTATAAGAGGTGAATGTTTTGGAACAATTATCATCGTATCTGACAAAAACGAAGGCAAATGTAACATTCTTTTAATTAAAAACTAAAAGGTAAGATTTAAGAATTAGAATTTATTGCAATTAATACGCCCCCGATTCTTGTTCATTAATTTTAATTCTAATATGGCAGAAATCACAAAAAGACGTATTTTTGAACAATGGAAAATTCAAAAAGTATGAAACGAGTCATTACCACTATATGTTTCTCATTAACAATATTCTATAATCTTTTTGCACAAAATGTTGATTCGACCAACGCAATAGTGAATGCCGAAGAAGCGTACAAAAATCAAGATTACCAAACAGCTATTTCATTGTACGAATCGATTATTAACGACGGATATGAAAGCGCTGATTTGCTTTTCAATTTAGGCAATGCATATTTCAAATCTGGAGAGTTGGCAAAATCATTAGTTTATTACGAAAAAGCGAAACTACTTGCTCCAAACGACAAAGACATTGAACACAATCTTGCATTTGCATACAATCAGCAGCCAGACAATATTGAACAAATCGGCGATGGGTTTCTGGTAAAAATATATCAAACAATTTACAGAGTTTTCACTGTTGACACCTGGGCTATTATAGGCATTTTCTGTTCTGCGACATTCTGCGTTTGTCTCTGTTTATTTTTATTTTCCCAAACACGAAACAGAAAAAAAATCGCATTGACGATTTCTCTCTGCTCCCTTTTAATTGGAACTATTGCTTTCTGTTCCGCACAATCACGATATTCAGAATTAACGTCACACGAATATGCCATAGTAATAGAGCCGACAACAAGCATAAAAACAGAGCCTATGCTCAATGCCATGGATTTAGCCACAATTCATGGTGGGCTCAAGGTAAAAGTAATTGACGAAGCTTTCGGATGGTTAAAAATCAGCCTTGGCAACGGGAATGAAGGGTGGATAATAAAAGATTTCGTTGAACGAATCTAAACTTCATTGTTAATAACTTATTTCAAAAAAGATTCTTTTTCGTGCAATAATATTCGGTATGAAACAAGAATTTTCCTACCTTTGTAGAAACTAAAATAAATTTATTTTTTCTTTTATGGATAACAACGAAAATCAAGTCCCAACTGCTCCAGAAAAAGAATCGAAATCGATGTCTTCGGGGGGCGAAAAATTAGCTTGGTCAAGTGGTGGTATCACCGAGAACCTTGCTATGAACGTATTTCCATCGTTAAGTTTCAACATCTTTCAAATTGGTATGGGTATCAGCCCACTTATCATTACCATTGCAACAAGTGGTTCGAAATTTATCGAGGCAATTTCCGATACGTTTTTTGGAAATCTAAGTGACAACACCCGTTCTAAATGGGGTCGTCGTCGTCCTTGGATTTTTATTGGAGCCTTTATTATGGCTTTAGCTTTCACAGCTATTTGGTTTACACCACGTACTCCAGGTCTTTTCCAATCAATTTATTTTATTGGAATTGTTTCAATCTTCTACATTGTGATGGCTATTTGGCAGATGCCTTTTGGTGCCTTAGGTCTTGAACTTGAAGAGGATTACACCGAGCGAACCAAGCTACAGACATACAAGTCAATATTCTCGTATATCGTTGGTATTCTTGTAGGTTCTGCTTATTTGATTTGCCAAATGGACTTTATGAAAGGTGCCGGCGATGAAGTTGATGGTGCTCGTAACCTCGGTTTGATTGTTGGTGCTCTTATCATTATATTCGGTATTATTCCTGCAATTTTCTGTAAAGAAAAGAACATGGTTCGTACTCAATCACAAAAGAAAGACCCATTTTGGCCTTCTTTGGTTGTTACGTTCAAATCGAAACCATTCCTATTGTTGATGGGTGCTTTGTTCTTCGTATATGTTGCATTGTTCTTCATGTTACCTTTGCTTGGTTACATTTCAATGTATCACGTATGTTCCGATGGTATGCACAACATTTTCAACTGGACTTGGCGACATCCATTTACATTCTCTTTCGAAGAACAATTTGTAACACATAAAGAATTGGCAGGTTACATCGGTGTTTATACTGCTATTCTTCAACCAGCAACACAAATTTTAATGGTTATCATTGTGAACCGTATCGCAAAATTCTTCGATAAACGTACGTTATTGATTATCGGTTCCGTAATTGCAATTATCGGTTACGTTTCGAGCTGGTTCCTATTCACTCCTAACGCTCCATTCTTGGCTGTATTCCCTCCTGTAATCATCAATATGGGATTGGCAATGTGCTGGCCTTTGATTGGTGCATTTACAGCCGACATTTGTGACTACGACGAATACGAAAACGGAAGCCGTCGTGAAGGTATGTTCACTGCTGTTTGTGGATTCCTTATTAAATTGGCTATCGCTTTGGTATCAATCATTGCTGGTTATGTTCTTGTTCTTGTTGGTATTAACGGTGCAAACCCAATCATTTCTATATCGGATTTGAATCTGGTTCGCGAAATGTATGTGTTCATCCCAACAATTGCAATGATTCTAACAATTGTTTTGATTTTGAAATACCCACTTACTAAAGCAAAAGTTCAAGAAATTCAAGAAAAACTACGCGAAAGAGCTGCTGCAAAAGCTGCCGAAGCAACTGTAGAAACTAACAATTAATATTGACGTTATGAAAAAAATACTTTTAATCGCTTCTTCTCTTGCTTTCTTCTTCGCTTGTAGTGAAGAAAAGACAGAAGCTAATTATAACCGTTGTCCGAAGGCACAACAAAGCGATGTTCTTGGCACCGTTGCCGATATAGATGGAAATAAATATGATGTTGTTAAAATCGGCGATTTGGAATGTTTTGCCAGCAACTTGAAAGCAACAAAATTGAACGACGGAACTCCTATCACAAACATTCCCGACGAGGGTTGGTCTCAAGCTGAAGAACCTGCATTTGCAACGTTCAACAGCGAAGAAAATGGCGAAGTTGTTTACAACTACGCTGCTGTTGAAAAGGGTAATCTTTGTCCAGAAGGTTGGACAGTTCCAACTGAATCAGAATGGATGCAAATAGCTGCAACATACGCTGCTGTTGAAAATCCAGAAGGTTGGGACCAAGTTCCTACTACAATCGGATGGGATAGCACAAGTTTCGCTGCTAAAGCTGCTGGTTTCCGCGAAAGAAATGGTAATTTCTACGAAGAAGGAAATCTTGGATTGTGGTGGACTTCTACCCCACACAACGAAGCAAATGCTATGTATGTGTTCATGAAAAATATCGGCAAAGATTCAAAAAAATACGTTGGACTTAACAAAAGCCATATTGGTAGAACAGCAGGTTTGAATGTTCGTTGCGTTCGTAAATACGATGCTAACAATACGTTTGCAAAACCTGAACAAGCAGCAATGGATTCAACTGATGCAGTTAGCGGTGCCACACAAGAAATAAAAGACTCTGTTGCAGAAGCAATAGTTGATGTTTTGGTAGAAGAAGCTCAATCTAAATAAGAGAGTTTTGCAATCATAAAAAAAATCCCGATAGACGTTGTCTATCGGGACTTTTTTTTGCTTGTCCATCTATAATTTGTGTTCAGGTATCAGTTTTCAGTAGGAACTTTCTCCATAAGATTTTATTCCTATGCGCATCTTTAAATACCAAGACACCGAATCTGTGTCCCCAATACGTGGCGTCCATCAAGACAACCACATCTTTCTCTTTTGACACCAAGCGCTTGTGGTGTATTGTTTTAAAACGACGTTGGATTGTACTTATTGATATCTGATGGGATTCTGAAAGTTGTTTTAACGTTTGTTTTCCCTTTATGTATTCTTCATATAGCAGTTCTGTTGATATTTGCTCTGTCCTTGTGAAATATCGACAACAATTCTTACAAAACCAGCGTTGTAATCCTCTTTGAACACCTTTTCGAATTACATTTTTCCCATTGCAATAAAAGCAGATTTTTACTCATTATCTTAGAAATACTGTAAATATATAAAATTCAAGCAATTACAAGGTTTTTAGGCACTTTTTTGACCATTAGACCCAAATATAACTAATTCAATGCCTTACACGATTTTCATCCTGCAAAATGTCCATTAGTCCCGCATTTCGCATTAATCATTAAAAAAAATGCAGAACCCCTTTCGGAATTCTGCATTTAATTGTGTTATATGCGAAGACTTGATTATTCCAACGAAAGAACGGGGCGCACAGAGTGACCAAAGTAGCGGAGGCCGCTGAACCTGCTCACGTCGTCGGAATTGAAGTACACGTACCACGCGAGGTCCGGACCGTTCTCGATGAGCGACGAAGACCAGTAGTACCCGTAGGAACCAGCGCCGCTAAGATCCGACCCGTAACGAGAACCCGCAGCAGGAAGGAATATGGAATTACCATTGGATGCCTCTACTTTATACCCTTTCACACCACTATACGTTACCCAAGTCCAGTTACACTGTGTTCTCAACTCTATCCATTCCGCATCGGTTGGCATTCGCCATTTACCGCCAAGGGTGGTGTATGCTACATCGTCACTTTTTTCGAGCGTTGTTTTGTTGTCAACTGTCCCGTAGTCACTATCTGTGCAATATTTTGTCTGAGTATCGTAACTGCCATTGCAATGTTTATATGTGCTCCAATTGTATGTTGATTTTGTGGAAGTTTCTCCCCATGCATAGTAGTCGCCATATTCTTCTGGCTTGCTTGCTCCTATGTTGCACGTTGCCCATTTCACAGATAGACCAAGGTCAACGTATTCCCACCCATTTGCACCATCATCTTTAGGAGTTACATCGTCTTCTTTTTTACAAGAACTCAACGTTATTACTACCAAGCAAAATAAAGTAATTGAGTTAAATAAAGGTTTCATAGTATTTGCCATTTTTTCAAAAATTCTTCTGGAGTCACAATCTCTATTTTACTAAAAGAGAAATCGTCCATATTACGAGTTACTATAACATCACATTGGCATTCTTTTGCACAAAAATACTGCAACGCATCCTCAAAATCTTTTGCCTTCAACTGCAATGCAGAATCATAATTTTCTCTCGTCAAAGATTCAACATTTACAATTGACGAAATTTTATTCAATTCCCCATAAAGCATATCACCTCGTAATGTTTTTCGCATGATATAAGCAACATTTGCCATAGTTAATGTTGAAACATGCAACGAATAACCTTGCTTATTTGTATATGCCAACACTTGTGCAGCTTCAAGAAAACCATTCCGCTGTGCCAAAACATCAATCAAAATATTTGTATCAACGAAAACTCTCATTACTTACTCATTATGTATGACAATCGAGCATCTGCCTCGAGTTCTTGAGTCGTGAATTGCGGAATTACACCTATAAGAGACTGTATTTCCATTGGTAAATCCTTACTGTTCGCAATGGATTGCAATGTTTCTGTTTTCGTTTTCCGTAATTTTACAGAACTAACTCCACGAAGTAAAGCAATTGCTTTTTTCACCGAAGCAACCGAGTTTAAATCATCAATTTGCACTATTAATTCTGTCATTTTCAAAAATTTGTCTTCAAATATAGAAAAATACTTGAGAAAAAAGAGGAAAACTGCGATAAATGTTTGTTTAGAGATAAGAGATAAGAAGTAAGAGATAAGAGTTGCCTGAGCTTGTCGAAGACAAAGAACGATAAGAGATAATTATCAATCGGCAATCCAATTGTGCATTATGAATTCTGCATTAAAAACAATTCGTGTTCATTCGTGCAAATTCGTGGACAAAAATAATTGTGCATTATGAATTATGGGCTTAATGGTCAAAACGGTACCTGAAATTTGATGATTTTTATTTAATGGTCAAAAAAGTACCTACTTTTTGTTGTAAAAGTATTGGTCAATAAATTTCATTCTATTTAATTTAGATAGTCCATTATGAACTCGGATTTTTATTTTTAGGTCCGTAAATAGAGCTTCTATTCCGTTGTTCGTATTGGGTAAGGTTGTATCAGGATAATCGTAAAATGTCCACAACAAAGCCATATTTCGTTTTATGCTTAAATAGGCACTACGTAAGCGTTGATGCGTAAAACGAGTCTTTCCTGTTTTGGGTTCAACACTCCTTTCTTTTAAGAAGTCTTTCCATCGCAAGTACCACTCTTCAAACATTCCTACGAACGAGTCTTTATCCGTATGACAAAGTTGTAATGCTATATGTAGAAGTTCCTTTGATGCTTGTAGTTCAGGCTTACTTGTAAGATAAAATTTCACTGTCTTTACTTGATGAAACTGACAATACTGAACCTTGTACTTGGATAGTGCCGTAGCGAGACCAATCCATCACAAACGAGTCCTAATATGTTAAAACCATTATTTTCGAGCCATTCTACGCCTTCTATGTAATCAGCGACAGTTTCTTTCTTGGACAGGAACTTTCTCCATAAGATTTTATTCCTATGCGCATCTTTAAACACCAAGACACCGAATCTGTGTCCCCAATACGTGGCGTCCATCAAGACAACCACATCTTTCTCTTTTGACACCAAGCGCTTGTGGTGTATTGTTTTAAAACGACGTTGGATTGTACTTATTGATATCTGATGGGATTCTGAAAGTTGTTTTAACGTTTGTTTTCCCTTTATGTATTCTTCATATAGCAGTTCTGTTGATATTTGCTCTGTCCTTGTGAAATATCGACAACAATTCTTACAAAACCAGCGTTGTAATCCTCTTTGAACACCTTTTCGAATTACATTTTTCCCATTGCAATAAAAGCAGATTTTTACTCATTATCTTAAAAATACTGTAAATATATAAAATTCAAGTAATTACAATGTTTTCAGGTACTTTTTTGACCATTAGATCCAAAACAAAAATGCTCGTCGTTTGGCGAGCATTTCTGTTATGAAAAGAGTTGTATTCTTATCGAACAATCACAACTTGTTTTGTTGTCGTTGTTTGAACCACGTAAGCACCGCTTTGTGCAACTGAGAATTCTGCGTTTCCGTTTTCATCAGCTTCTTTTTGGCTGATTACGCGACCGTTAACGTCGTAAAGAACAACATTTGAATTGGCATCGGCAACATAGATTGTGTGACCAATTGTGTAGATTCTTGCCGATTGAATTGTTTGTTCTTCCACAGCGTCGTATGGATCGGTGTTTTCAACTTCGGCAATGTTGGAAATTGCAAGAGAGAATGGTCCTGATTCAGCTTTGGAATATGTGATTGTTGGATCAACTTCTTCTGGAAGTACGATTCCCACAACATACGAAACGATATTGCTTGGCACGTTTTTCTTGTAGATTGTGTATGAATGTAGGTTTGCCGGCAATTCTGCAACCAACGATGTTCCAGTTGTTGTGATTTGATATACGGCAACTGTTGAGTAACGAACACCTTCGTATGCATCCCAAGAAAGGTTGATTTCTCCGTTCATTCCGATGTTTTTAGCCAAGTGCAATGTCTTTTGTTCAGCGCTCAATGGAGAAGTGTTTCCGCAAATATCGGTAGCCGAAAGTTTGTAACGCCATGAACGAAGTCCTGGGTCGGCTTCTTCGTCAACATAGACACTTATTTCGTTGTATGGAACCGAAGCAATTGAATCGTACACGTTTGTTTTGTTTGTTTCGCGATAGATTGTGTAGTAGTCAATCCATTCGGTGTCTTCGCGCAACCAAACAATTAAGTTGTTTCCTGATTCTTCGCTGACAGTTACGACAGCCAATTCTGGATTTTCGACAGTTTCGTAACCAACGGTTGCTACAGTTACCGAGCGACAACCATATTGATCTTCGGCAGTCACGTAGTATTCGCCGGCGTTCACATTTGTTAGAGCTGCACCAGTTGCACCGTTGCTCCAAGTGAATGTTACCGTTTCGTCCGGAGAACTTGCGTATGCTGCACCAGTTGCTCCGTTACAGTTTGATTTTGTAACCGAGTCAATTCTTACATTTGGTCCTTGACGGTCATTCAAATCGTATGTCAATGTTCTTGAACAGCCGGTAATTGTGTCTGTAAGGACAACGGTGTATGTTCCTGCTGACAATTCATCTATATAAGAGTCATTAGAACCATCATTCCATTTGTAAATGAAATTTTCCGAATCAACTGTTGGATAGATATAGATATAACCATTGTTGCTTTGGCAAGAGGGACGATAAAAATCTTCGTAAATGTCGATTTCGGCTGGCGATGAAATTGTGTAGTTTGCAATTGTGGAACAACCAACCGAGTCAAGTACAATCACCGTGTATTGTCCTTCCTTTAGATTATACAAGTTTCCGTCGGTACGAGTTTCTGTTGTCCATTTGAACATATATGGTTCCGTTCCGCCATCGGCTGTAAGTTCGATTGAACCATCGGCAACTCCGTAGCAGGATTGATTTTTGATGTTGGCCGTAAGTGAAATCGTACACATATCAGAATGGATTTTCAAATTTACTGTCTGCGTAAGTGATTCTCCATTTTCCATTGTTGCCGTAACAGCGATTACTGCGCTACCTTTTGCGTATGGAGTTAGGAATAATTCGTCGTTGTAGATGTAGGCATCAATTAGCGGTGATTCGCAAGTAACTGAGTATGTTAATTTTGAACCATCGGCAGAGTAAAAGTAGTTGTCCAATTTAAATGACGGGGCAACTTCTCCATATTCCATAGTTGGAACTTCAAGAGTTTCTTTGGCAAAAATTGTTGGTCGTGAAACTGCAAAGATTGCTGAGTTTTCGCCAAAAGTTTTCAGGTAAGGGTAGTAGTATGATTTTATTCCATCTTCCAATATGGCTGGTTTGATTCCCCATATTTTAGAAGAGAAACCGCTTGGTATGTTTGAGCATAACGCAGAAGTAAGTTTTCCTTCGGCGCTTTTTGCCGCATCGTTACCATCCATACCACCAACCAGGCAGAGTTCCAGGTCATAATAACATTCTGTAACGGTTAGGTCCTCTTTGTGTCCATATGGTTCTTCGCCTCCAGTTGATGTTAGGTCGTTTCCTGAAATTGAGCCAGCATAGAAATGGCAATATATGTTTCCTATGTTTAAGCATTTAGAGACTTTGTTGTTATTCTGTCCGCAGATACCGCCAACCATTGCAGAACCGCTAACGGAACCGTAGTGAAGGCAGTTTTCCATTTCTCCGTAGTTTTCACCTACAAGTCCACCAACCGATTCCTTGCCGACTACAACTCCGTTGAATGAGCAATTGGCAATGGTGCCGCCGTTGTATGCGCAGATACCGCCAACCAAGTCACCGCCGTTAACGTAGCTGTCTTGGATTGCAAGATTGGTGATAATACCTGTTGAGTTACCAAACAATCCTTGATGATTGCCCTTGTAGTTGCAATATAGTCCGGAAATTGTGTGACCGTTTCCGTCAAAACGTCCTTCGTAGTATTCTTTGAAACCAATTGGATACCAAGTATTTGCCTCTTTAAGAGTATTTGTTATGGACAAAACGTCCTTGTTGATTACAATGTCGTCAATCAAGACAACGTTTGCCCTGCCTTTTTCCATTCCGACTCCGTCAACAAGATTGGCAATCCAGTGAAGCTCGCCGGCGTTCTTCACGGCATAGTATCCGATGTATCCTTCGTCCAATCCTAATGCTTCGTGGTTTTCTTCGGTAACAATTATTGGTGTCGATTCAACTGCTCCACAGATTGAACAAATTCCGTGAACAAATGAGTGTCCTTTTGTTATAGCTTCTTTGTCGTTTGTGTAAACTTGGTGACAAGGTTCCGAAACATACACAATTGCGTGAGTTGTGTCTAACGTAGGTATGGTGTCAACGCCGATGGTGAAGTGCCAAACAGGATTTTCGGTGTTTCCGCCGTTCAGCAAATAGCAGACTTCGCCGCTTAGGAATTGTTCTTTTGTCTTTCCATAAAAGTCAAAATCTGTAACAAGACAGTAGCTGTCGGTTTGGTTTCCTGAGTCTGAACCAATAAGGCTTGTTGTTGTTTGATTACTTGAATAGTTAAAACAAGACTTAATATTTGCATATCCTTGACCATAAATCGTACCGACACTATATGTACCAATAACATCTCCAGTGTTGTAGCAACACTGCATTTCTGATGTTTCGCAGTAACCAATCAGTCCACCGACATTGCCTTCGCCGATGACTTTGGATGAATTGCTGCAATATGCGAACGTAGTACTGGAATATGCATATATGTTACCAACAACGCCACCAACGTAGGTAGTTCCTTCTACGTGACATTTTTCGGAATTACAATAAGTGAGTGCGTCCCCAGTGAAACGTCCGGCAATGGCTCCGACATAATATTTTCCTTTGATATAACTATCGCGAATGGTTAATCGAGTGATATTTCCACTTACGTTTTGGAAGAAACCGGTGTATTCGTTGTCCGTCTTTACATATACTCCGGAAATAGTGTGATTGTTACCATCGAAAGTTCCGATGGAGTTGATTGGCTCCCAGGCAAGAATTTTATAGTCATATGAATCACGAAGTTCCAAGTTTTCATCAAGTAGATTTGGGTTTATGGTGATGTCGTTAAGAAGAACCACGTCGTAATCGTAATATTGATTTGCAAACCAATACAAGTCACCGGCGGTTTGTAGGGCATAATATCCAATATACGATTCGTCCAATCCTAAAGACTCATAGTTTTCCTCGGATATGAGTGTTGGAGAAGCATCGTATTGTCCGCATTGTCTGCAAACACCATCAACAAAGTTGTGTTCGGCAATGGAATCCATTTTGTTTGAATAGATTGCATTACAGTTGTATGCCCGATAAACAGTTCCGTGAGTTGTGTCGAGTGTTGGCAATGAGTCTTCGCCTATGGTTTGATACCACGTTGGAGAGTATGAATATGGATCGTTTAGCAGATAGCAAACTTCACCGTTTTTGAATTGTTCGGCGGTTCTTTCTTGAGCGCTTTCGGTCTTGCCAAGAGCATAACTTCTGACAGATTCGTATCCGTATCCGAGAAGTGAACCAGAATTATCGGCAGTTGTCGTAACGCCATATGTAAAACATTGGTTTACATGGTTGTAAGAGTCCCAATAACCACCAAGAATACCACCGGCATTTCCATCGTCGTCGGGAACGGAGATTGTGCAATTGATTGCCCAGCAAGCAGTTATTGAAGCATAATGGTTGTAGTAATCAGATATAACTCCTCCGGCAATTGCTCCGGCACCTTTGGTTGCCGTGATTGTTGCATTGACAACGCCAAGGTTCGATATTTGAGCATCCTCCAATCCTCCGAATAGTCCGGCAAAGAAGGTAGTGTTGTTTCCCGAAGTAAAATTGCTTACGGTATGTCCTCTTCCGTCGAAGCTACCATTGTAATAGTTACCGTCGTAGTGAGTTTCGCATGTTCCGATAGGAGTCCAGTATTTGTTTTGGAGGTTGATGTCGTTGGTAAGCACGCCGTCTATGTAGGTTTGTCCACTATTTACCGAGTCGGCAAAGGCATATAAATCTTCGGCGTTGGTGATGGCATAGTATCCAACATATTCCGTGTCGTATTCGGAAAAACCGTTTTCCGTCAAGTTTTCGTACGTAAGTAATGTAAGGGCAACGGCATTCACCGTGCATGCTGCAAGTAGCACCGCTGTGGCTAAAAAAGAACGTAGTTTCATAGTTGTTACTTGTTTTTTGAATGCGGCAAAGATAATTATTTTGGTCAAAATCATCTATAAAATTCATATACGAATAATGTGAGTGGCTGCGAAATTTTACAATTCAAAAATTGTGGAAGAGTGGAGGTGGGGAATGTTCGAAGTGGAATGTTCAATGCGTAATTGAGTGTATGGATTATGGTTTATGGATTATGGTTTATGGATTATGGTTTGTCAATTCTTGAAATAACTTGACCACAAAAAGTAAGAAAATGGAAATGACAAGAGAAGAACGTTAACGACGAAAGAACTATGTCTGATAACTGGCAACTGACAACTAAATTGTTGCCAAGAGGTATATCATTCCCATAAAAAAATCACCGTAGAAAACAATCTACGGTGATTTTTATTAAGCCGTCTTGCGTATTTTACTATTCGCAATATGTAATTGTCATTACTGCATCAGAACTTAAAACCAATGAAACTGGGCGATTTTTAGCATCCAATTGTGTCTCAATTGTAATAGTTTCTTCATCATCTGTTATTTCAGATGGAACATTTGCACTAACAGTACCTACCAATTGGCTTATTGAAGTACCTTGAGGAAAATCTGAAGAAAACATCATGCCAAAATCAAAGTTTGTATTATTCTTAATATCTGAATATTCTATTGCACAAACATCGGCAGCAAGTAGATTTCCATTTCCCCAAACATACTCAATGGTATTGCTACCTCCATCATAAACTGTTTTTTCAGAAATCAATTGTTTATTCGCATCGTACGTCAATGCAGTTTCAGAGTCATCAGATGCTATTTTGGTAAGTACATTTGTGTTTGCATCAAAACAAGCTTTACCCGTCATTTGCGTAGCACCTTTGTCATCTTTGACAACATAATTCGCTTCTGTACTCGATGTGTACTCAAAACTTACCTCTTGTTTCATATAGTCAAGCATATCAATGACTATTTTAGCAACTTTCCCATCTTTGTACTCATACGAAAGGATCAACGATTCTACCATTTCTCCAGTCGTTTCACTTGGATACGAACACACAATAGATTGCACGTTGTACGCTTGATCCTTGTCGCCTTTTTTTGTTGGTTCATCATCATCACTACCACATGCAGCAAATAACATCAAACCGCTTACTAACACATACCAAATTTTTTTCATAAACACTTTTTTTATTATTACTTAATTTATTTACTATTGTACCGTTTTGTATAAAGCACTTTCCTTTTCTCAGATAGAGAAAGTTGATTAAATTAAGCTATGTAGTATAAGACCACTTCTCAATTTTGGCTCGAACCACGTTGATTTTGGAGGCATAATTTTGCCACTATCAGCAATTGCCATCAATTGTTCCATTGAAACTGGATACAATGCAAATGCTGCCTGCATTTCGCCGGAATCAACACGTTTCTTCAATTCTCCCAATCCACGAATACCGCCAACAAAATCAATTCTTTGACTTCTACGTAAATCCTGAATATCGAATAACGGAGAAAGAACTTGTTCGGTTAAAATTGTCACATCCAAAACGCCAATTGGATCTGCATCGTTGAATGTGCCTGGTTTTGCCGTTAACGAATACCATTCTCCAGCCAAATACATTGAGAAATTATGCAAAGTGTTTGGTTTGTAGATTTCTGCGCCCTTCTTCTCTACCACAAACGATTTTTCCAGTTTTGAGACCAATTCTGCAGGAGTCATTCCGTTCAAATCTTTCAAAACACGGTTGTAATCGATGATTGACAATTGATTTGCCGGAAAATTAACAGACAAAAACAAATTATATTCTTCGTCGCCTTTGTGATTTGGATTTGCAGCACGACGTTCTGCACCAACTCCAGCAGCTGCGGCTGTTCTGTGATGACCATCGGCAACATATAAGCAATCAACTTCGTTTGCGAATAAGTACTCTATTCTCTTGATTTTTGCATCATTGTCAATTACCCAAACATGATGACCAACACCATCTTCCGACACGAAATTGTACACTGGATCAACCAAAATTGCATCGTGGATAATCATATCCAACTCCAAATTGTTCTTAAATGCAAAAAATACTGGTTCCGCATTGAAATTAGTATGACGCACATGGTTTCTTCTATCCTCTTCCTTGTCTGGACGTGTCAATTCGTGCTTTTTTATGATATTTTTCTCGTAATCTTCAAAACTTGCACCACCAACAATACCATATTGTGTACGTCCATTCATTGTCTGCGCATAAATGTAGTAGCAAGGTTTTTGATCTTGAATCAACACCTTGTCATCAATCATTTTCTGCAAATTCTCCTTTGCCTTGTCATACACAGGCATAGAATGTAAGTCTATATCAGCAGGCAAGTCAATTTCTGGCTTAATTACGTGATAAAAAGAATATTTATTATCACCTGCTTCAGCCTTAGCTTCTTCTGAATTTAACACATCGTACGGACGAGAAGCTATTTTTTTAGCTAACTCTTCAGTTGCAGGACGAAATCCTTTGAATGGTTTTAATATTGGCATTTTAATTGAGAATTGAGAATTGAGAATTGAGAATTGACAACTGAAATCAAAATAATTATCAATTGTCAATTATCAACTATCAATTAAATGTTATTTGTTTACTTGAAATTTCTTGTCGCCTGTTGTGATGAAAGAAACAATTTGGCGGGCTGCTGCCAAACCAGCATTGATATTTGCCTCTGAAGTTTGAGCTCCCATTTTCTTTGGTGTTGAGAAATAACGACCTTCAAATTTTGCAAACTCATCATTTGCAGCAGGCATAATGTCTGTAATATATTTTAAGTCTGCACGATCATTCAACAACTTAATCAAACCAGCTTCGTCGATAACCTCTTTACGGGCAGTGTTGACAAGAATACCGCCTTTCTTCATTTGGTTAACCATATCGTAGTTGATGCTGTTGATTGTTTCTGGTGTTGCTGGAATGTGCAAAGAAACAACATCGCAAGTCTTGAACAATTCGTTTTGATTAGCAACAGCCTTAACACCAGCAGCTTCAATAACTTCTGCAGGGCAGAAAGCATCGTAAGCGTAAACTTCCATACCAAAACCTTTAGCAACGCGGGCAACATTACGACCAACATTACCGAAAGCCAAAATACCAAGTTTTTTGCCCATCAATTCTGAACCTGATTTTCCGTTGAAGAAGTTACGAACTGCAAATACCAACAATCCAAATACTAATTCTGCAACAGCGTTTGCATTTTGTCCAGGAGTGTTCATTACGACTACGTTGTGAGCAGTTGCGGCAGCAAGGTCAACATTATCGTAACCAGCACCAGCACGAACAACAATTTTCAAATTTTTAGCAGCATCTAAAACTTCAGCATCAACTTTATCACTTCTAATAATAATTGCGTCTGCATCGGCAACAGCACTTAATAATGCTGATTTTTCCGTATATGATTCTAATAAAGCAAATTGAAAACCTGCTTTTTCAACGATTTCTTTAATACCATCCACTGCAGCTTTTGCAAATGGTTTTTCGGTAGCAACAAGTACTTTTGTCATATCTATAAAATTAAAAAAGGAGAAAGCTTAACTTTCTCCTTCATTGTTATACATTATAATTAAATTGTTCTTTCAAATTCTTTCATGCAGTCAATCAACGCCTGAACGCTTTCTTTTGGCAACGCATTGTAGCAAGATGCACGGAAACCACCAACAGAACGGTGACCTTTAACGCCGACCATACCGCGGTCTTGTGCGAACTTCAAGAAATCTGCTTCTTTTTCTTTGTATTCTTCTTTCATTACGAAGCAAATATTCATTCTTGAACGATCTTCTGCTTTTGCTGTTCCAACGAAAATCTTACTGTTATCGATTGCATCGTAAAGCATTGCTGCTTTTTCGATATTTCTTCTTTCCATTTCCTTAACACCACCCTGAGCTTTCAAATAACGCAAGTTCAACAAAGCTGTGTACAAAGGTAATACTGGAGGCGTATTGAACATAGAGCCATTGTCGATATGTGTTCTGTAATCCAACATTGTTGGGATTGGACGAGAAACCTTTCCAAGCAAATCATTCTTGATTACTACGAATGTCAAACCAGCAGGAGCAAGGTTCTTTTGTGCACCACCATAAATCACACCATATTTCGACACATCCAAAGGACGAGAGAAAATATCAGAAGACATATCAGCCATCATTGGAACTGGCGAATCCAAATCTTTCAAAATTTCCGTTCCGTAAATAGTATTGTTTGATGTGATGTGGAAATAATCAGCATCTGTTGGGATTGTGAAATTCTTTGGAATGAAAGTGTAGTTTGCGTCAGCAGAAGAAGCAACTTCAACAACTTCACCAAACAATTTAGCTTCCTTCATTGCTTTCTTTGCCCACACACCTGTATTCAAATAAGCAGCTTTTTTCTCTAAGAAATTGTAAGGAATCATACAAAATTCCAAACTTGCGCCACCACCTAAGAAAATAACGGAGTATCCTTCAGGAATCTCTAACAATTCTTTGAACAAGGAGACTGCCTCATCAACAACTGGTTGAAAGTTTTTAGCTCTGTGGCTAATCTCTAAAATTGAAAGTCCATCATTCTGGAAGTCCAAAACTGCCTTTGCAGTGTCTTCAATTACCTCGCGAGGTAATATTGATGGTCCCGCATTGAAATTATGTTTCTTCATTTGTATTAATAAAATTTTTTACCACGCAAAAGTGCAAAATATTCTTCAAACAAGAAACGCATTTCGCATAATCTTTCAAGAAGTTTTGAAAAAGATATTAACCGAACGGGAGTGGATAGTTCTCAGTTTACAGGTGTCAGTTTCGACTTATCCAAACTCCCGACCTCAATTCATGATTCGTGATTGAATAAAATTGTGTTTTTTACTACAATATATAAAAGAAATTCCGTTACTTTGTAGTACGTATTGTTGGGTGACAATGGCCCACAAATATTGATGTTTAATTTAATAAAAAGTAATAATGGCAAATTATTTCAATGAAATTCCATTCCGCATTAAATTGGCAGAACTTGGAAAATGCGACTTTATGGACCGTTCGGAATTCGTAAACGGTTGCAACTATCTTAAAGGTAAAAAAGTTGTGATTTTAGGTTGTGGCGCTCAAGGTTTCAACCAAGGTTTGAACATGAGAGACAGCGGTTTGGACGTTTCTTACGCTTTGCGTCAGGAAGCTATCGACCAAAAAAGACAATCTTGGAAAAATGCTACTGAAGCTGGTTTTAAAGTTGGCACTTTCGAAGAATTAATTCCTACTGCCGACTTAGTTCTTAACTTAACTCCTGATAAACAACACACACCAGTTCTTAAGAAAGCACTTCCTTTGATGAAAAAAGGTGCTTGCCTTTCTTATTCTCATGGTTTCAATATTGTTGAAGAAGGTACTCAAATCAGAAAAGACATTACAGTAATCATGGTTGCTCCAAAATGTCCTGGTACTGAAGTTCGTGCAGAATACACTCGTGGTTTCGGTGTTCCTTGCTTGCTTGCTGTTCACCGCGAAAACGATCCTAACGGTGACGGTATGGAAATAGCTAAAGCTTACGTTTCTGCTATCGGGGGTGACCGTGCTGGTGTGCTTTCTTCTTCTTTCGTTGCTGAAGTAAAATCTGACCTTATGGGTGAACAAACTATCCTTTGCGGTATGTTGCAAACTGGTTCTTTGCTTTGCTTCGACAAAATGGTTGAAAAAGGTATCAATCCAGGATGGGCTGCTAAATTCATCCAATATGGTTGGGAAACTATCACAGAAGCTTTGAAAATCGGTGGTATCACAAATATGATGGACCGTCTTTCTAACCCAGCAAAATTGAAAGCTTTCTATCTTGCTGAAGAAATGAAGGAAATTATGCGTCCTCTTTACCGCAAACACATGGCTGACATCATTTCTGGTGAATTTTCTAAGACTATGATGGAAGACTGGGCTAACAACGATGTTAAGTTGTTGACTTGGAGAAAAGCTACAGGCGAAACTGCTTTCGAACAAACTCCTATTTCTAACGACGAAATCAAAGAACAGGAATTCTTCGACAAAGGTACTTTGATGGTTGCTATGGTTAAAGCTGGTGTTGAATTGGCATTCGAATCAATGACCGAGTCTGGAATTAAACCAGAATCTGCTTACTACGAATCATTACACGAAGTTCCTTTGATTGCAAACACAATCGCCCGCAAGAAATTGTACGAAATGAACAAGGTAATCTCTGATACTGCAGAATATGGTTGCTATTTGTTCGACAACGCTTGCCGTCCATTGTTGAAAGACTTTATGAGCAAAATCGACACTGACGTTATTGGTAAGAACTACAACGACGGAAAAGATGCTCACGTTGACAACATGGAATTAGTTCGCGTTAACGCTGAAATTCGTTACCACGGAATTGAAATCGTTGGCGAAGACCTTCGTGCAGAAATGACTGCAATGAAAGAAATCATTAAGTAATTAAGGATTCGAAATCAATAAAAAAGCTGAAGCACGTTGTGCTTCAGCTTTTTTTATATCATAAGACGAACAGTACGCAACCCCTACTCTTATTTTTTAAAGAGTCAGAAATCAAGAATTGACAATTGATAATTGATAATTGAAAATTAGGAAATGAAATGCCTGACGGAGTTTTCAATTCCTACCTCTTAACGAACGGCAACACTTTCTTGCCTTGTTTTGTGGTAGCCACAACGTAGTAGGTTCCTACTGGCAAAGCACTTACGTTGAAAGAATTGGTACTTTCCTGTTGCACAGAAAGAGTTCTGCTATACGCATCGCAAACAGAAATACGTTCGAACGAACCAGCAATGGTAATTACATCTACCGCAGGATTTGGATATACATACAACGAGGTTTCAGTTTCAATATTCAGCAGAATTACATCAGAATATGAATATTCTCCGTTAAAATCTGTTTGTTTAAGGCGGAAATACGTAATACCAGCAAATTCTTCGGCAGAAGCAGTTGCATAGTAATCATTTGTTACGGAAGTGGTTCCATTGCCATCTTCGCGAAGCAATTCTTTAAAGTGTACACCATCTATAGAATATTCGATTGTAAAGAAATCGTTGTTTACCTCAGAAGCAGTTTGCCATTCAAACACAACATCTTCACCATCTTGCTCGGCTGTAAAATAGTTGAGAGTGATTGGAAGAAGAGTGGATGCTAAATTTCTCGCAGCACTGATTTCGTTACGTTGAACTCCATTTGACGCCACATGACTGGAAACAGAAAGATATGAATTATCTTCATTCTTGTATGAGTTCACATACAATGCTAAACCTTTTCTTACCCCAAACTTACTTTCAGTATAACCTCCCGTTGCAGAACTTGATGCCACTTCATTATATTTCGTATCATCAAATGATATTCTCAAACACATAAGCCAAGGATGATTTGAAGCGCTTTCCGCACCTACATCATCTGTAAATGTTCCTGTTACTACAAACAAGGCTTCCGATTTATTTTTTAACGCTTCTTCAGTCATTTTTATTTGGGCATAATATGTATACGACCAGCTAAGTGGAGGTTTATATGTATTTGAATTTTGCACAAAATCTTTACAAACCAAAACTGAATTTGAACCAATCGTCAAAAGAGAATAAGTTTTATTCTTTGCATCTGCATTCATAGTTATTTTACCGCCACTAGAACACACGTTAGTTGTTTTATCAGCATTCGGAATCCACGTCCCAACTACGAGTCCGCCACCAATTTTTTCTTCACCTCCATCTTCAAGATTAAGAGTGCCGTTAATTATCAAATTTCCTGTTATGGTTAATGTTGCACCACTTTTTATAGTCAGAGTTTTTCCCGCATTAATCGTCAAATTACCAGATATAACAACATCATTCGTTATAGTTCCTCCATTACTGTAATTCTCAGCCCACGCACTTACTCCACATAATAACATAGAAATAACGAGCAGGAAACATTTTCCTACTAAAGAACGAATATTTTTTGTTGTAGATGTTGTAGTGTAAATCATTCTATATTAAGCATTTAGCAAATCCAACCTATCCCTTCTAAACCGCAATACAAAATAAGAATGTTTTTTTGAGAAAAACAAGACAAAACGTTTTTTTTAGAGACAAACACCTGTTGGCATTATTATTTCTTTAATTCACACAAAATCAGCAAAAACGCATAATATACTGTTATTCAGTAAACTAGAAATTAGGCAGGGTATGAGAAATTGTTTTTGTACATATTCATTCTATTGATATAAAAGCCCTACGGACTATGAGTAAACGACGAAACATTTCGTGAGGTATTTAGCGGTTTTAAGCACAAGAAGTTTACATTTATATCTGTACTTCTAAATAACACACAATAGGTTGATTAATGTCAATTCTTATCTCTTAATTCTTAATTCTTATCTCTTAATTCTTATCTCTTAATTCTTATCTCTTAATTCTTAATTCTTATCTCTTACCTCTTATCTAAAAAAAAGGGCGGCCTCTCACGAGAACCGCCCCCATCGGTAGCTTTAGTTTATCGTTAGAATTTAAATCCTGCTGTAAACATTATATACGTACGTTTCACCGTTGAATTTGTGTAAACGTCGCCGTTCAAATCTGTGTATAAAAGATTGCTTTGTTGTTTTGTCTTAGCATTAACAACGGCTAAATCGTAGTAGAATGTGTTAGTTGCAAGTCCTACACCTCCAGAAATATCACGACGGTAGAAATTGTCTTCTGCATTCTTGTATGGATTTCCGTATGTAGCATATCCACCTCTAAACGTGAATGGTCCATAACGGAATTCAGCGCCACACTTAATGTTATTTACGCTTGTCAATTCGTCGTCAATTTGTTTATCCGTTTTTGAAGAAACGTCGCGCAACTCACAAGCCGAATAATTCATGTGTTCAAAATCAACACCGATATTCAACACGTTTTTATACACAAATCCCAAAGATCCAACGAACTTAGCCGGCTGGCCAATCTTGTAATCATTAGGGAAACCGCAATGTTCGTATGTATGCGTCGTTCCCAAACTATCAATACCTTTATCGAACAAAGCATCAATACCAGCTTCGTAATCTTCAGTGATATTATATACAACTGGTGTATGGATTGCTCCACCAATTCTAATGTATTCTATTGGACGAACTATCAAACCGAATTTACCACCCACTGCATTTCCAGTTACATCCATATCGGTCAAATATGAGAAGCTGTTCAAATATTCTTTATCATCATTGTCGTCACTTTCCGTAAAACTCATTGATTCATTATAATAGAAGTTAGAGAATGACAAATCGGCACCAAAGAATACATATTCAGAGAAGTCCATACCAAAGTTGAACAAAAATTCACGTTTTGCACCTTCTCGCTGAATTTCTATATCCTGATATTCGCCATACGTACCATTTCCTGCAGCATCAACGAAATCGGAAGTCCACACATCCGTTCCTTCATCATAGTCAAGCAAGTATGCATCGTATGCCAACACATTGTACTCTGGAATTTCAGTTCCTTTACGATACAATCTAATAAAATCGTCACTCAAAGACGAATGGTCGTTGTATCCTGCAAAATTCAATGTCTCGTGGTAACGGTTCTGTGCATTCATTGCAAAACCAAACGTCAATCCCGAAATAAACAAATCATTTTGTTTCATTGATTTGTAACCAACGATACCGAAACTAGGAACCTTCAACGTACTCGTAAATGCGTTGTCTTTACCTAAATATTCATTATCCGATTTTGTATAAACATAACACGGTGTGAATTCCACTACACTTTTCTTAAAGACAGCTGAACCTGCAGGGTTTACACTCATTGCAGAAATGTTGCCACCTAACGAAGATAAAGCGCCACCCATTGCCATATACCGCGCATTTCCTTCAGGGAACGATTCGCTGTAACGCAATGCATCTTTATAACTCTGAGCAGAAAGAGACAAAGCTCCCAAAAGACTCAAAACGATTAAACTAACTTTCTTCATATTTCAAATGTTTTTGCAAAGATAATAAATTTTAATAATTGACAATTCAAACACCATAAACAACCACCAAACTCTTAATTCTCACCCCTTATCTCTCACCTCTCCCCCCTTATCTCTTAACTCTTATCTCTTAACTCTTAACTCTTAACTCCTTAGTGTCTTGCCGAATGTGAAGAATACGAGCGTGAGCCACCAGACGAGCTGCTGCTGTGATATGACGAGCTACTGTGCGAAGAACTGCTGCTTGGTCGTGATGAGTACGACGAGCTGCTTGAATGTGAAGAACTTGAGCTGTAGCTACTACGTGACGAGCTTGACGATGGTCTTTGTGGAGCTTGTTGAGGACCACGTGTAGAACTTCCCCGTGATGAATACGAACTACTTGAGTGCGATGACGAAGAAGAACTATAGCTTTTCGATGAGTTTGAAGAGCTATACGAACTTGAAGACGACGACCGAGTTGATGCTCCACGCGTTGTAGACGGCGCACTTGTTTTTGTTGACGAACTTGACGAAGGACTAACCGTTGTACGTGACGAGTTTGTTGGAGCAGACTTTGTCGTCGTTGTAGAAGATTGACGAGTTGAAGTCGCACGAGTCGTTGACGGAGCCGTTGTCTTTGTTGACGAACTTGAAGAAGTGCTTATCGTTGCACGTGATGTAGTCGCCGGTGCAGATTTTGTTTCCGTTGCCGAAGTCTGACGAGTTGAAGCAGCGCGTGTCGTTGACGGAGCCGTCGTTTTTGTTGACGAACTTGTTGCACGAGAAGACGTTGTTGTTGTTGTCGATTTTGTAGCAGCATCCGTTTGACGGGTTGAAGGCGCACGCATTGTTGATGGTGCAGTAGAACCCGTTGAAGACGATTTTGTCGTACTTGACGAGCCAGTCGTCACGCGTGATGATGTAGAAGCTACGCCAGCAGCACGTGTTTCAGGAGTAGAACGCGAACCTCTTTCCACATAACTTGCACCCATAGGAACAGGTCTTCTATCCGCTTTCACATCCAATGGTCTATGAGAACTGTACGGACGAGAATGGCGATAGTAATTATAACGAGGTCTATAGTAACTATGTGAGTGATGATAATAATACGGGCGATTCCAGTAATAATAACTATAAGAATAAGGATACCAATAATCATATACATACGGATGCCAATAATAATAGTCGTAGTAGTATGTACGATAACTATATGGACGATATCCTATATACCAATATGGTCCACCAATACGGAATGATACATCCCAGGTTGGGTCGTACGAAACCATCAATCGATGAGAATAGTAATAATCGTCATCGTAGAATGTATCATTATTATATACCACCGTAGGAGAATCAGTATCTCCTGTTTCGTCGTCGGCCACGATAGTTTCTGATTCAACGGTTGATGCGGGTGACGCATACACTATGTTTGGTTCTGTTACGTCGGTAAACTGTGCATTGTACGAAACCAACGATGCGCACGAACTTAGCAACATCAAACTAATCACCGTTACTGGAAAAATTGTTTTCATAGTTAAATCCTCCGAATGGTTAAAAGTATCAATAATTTTTTTTTCTTTGTATAAAATTTTAAAGCAATTTCTTACAAGCAATTATTATACCAAAATTATGGCTAAGTTAACAAGTCGAAAAGAAAATTATTCACAATGGTACAACGAGCTTGTTGTACAGGCGAATTTAGCAGAAACATCCGCAGTTCGCGGTTGTATGGTAATTAAACCTTACGGTTACGCAATTTGGGAAAAAATGCAGCATCAGCTGGACTCAATGTTCAAAGCAACCGGACACGTAAACGCATATTTCCCACTTTTCATACCAAAATCGTTTTTTAGCAAGGAAGCAAGCCACGTTGAAGGATTTGCAAAAGAATGCGCCGTTGTCACCCACTATCGTTTGAAAAACGATCCCGATGGCAAAGGCGTTGTTGTTGACCCTGATGCAAAATTGGAAGAAGAATTGATTGTCCGTCCTACCTCGGAGACAATTATTTGGAATACCTATAAAAAATGGGTTCACTCATATAGAGACCTTCCTATTCTTTGTAACCAATGGGCTAACGTGGTTCGTTGGGAAATGAGAACACGCTTATTCCTTCGTACAGCCGAATTTTTGTGGCAAGAAGGACACACAGCACACGCAACTGCCGAAGAAGCCCGCGAAGAAGCAGAAAAAATGATTAACGTCTATTCTGATTTTGCCGAAAATTTCTTGGCAATTCCTGTCATTAAAGGTGTAAAATCGGCTAACGAGCGTTTTGCCGGCGCTCTCGACACTTATACTATTGAAGCTTTGATGCAAGATGGTAAAGCTTTGCAATCGGGAACATCGCATTTCTTGGGACAAAACTTTGCAAAAGCATTCGACGTTACATTCACGAAGAAAGACGGAACGACAGACTACGTGTGGGCTACATCGTGGGGCGTTTCTACCCGTTTGATGGGTGCATTGATCATGACACACTCCGATGACAATGGTTTGGTACTTCCTCCAAAATTGGCTCCAATTCAAGTTGTGATTGTTCCAATCTACAAAACCGACGAACAATTGGCTGCAATTACCGAAAAAGCACAAGCAATCAAGAAAGCGCTTGAAGCAAAAGGCATCACTGTTGAATATGATGACGACGACACACAAAAACCTGGATGGAAATTTGCTGAATATGAATTGAAAGGTATTCCTGTTCGTTTGGCTATGGGCGCACGCGATCTTGAAAACGGCACTGTTGAAGTTGCCCGCCGCGACACACTTACAAAAGAAACATTGCCACTTGAAAACATAGACGCATACGTTGAAAATTTGCTTAACGAAATCCAAAAGAATTTGTTTGAAAAAGCAAAAGCATTCCGTACGGAACACACTTACAAAGTTGACACATACGAAGAATTCAAGGAACGTGTTAAAAACTGCGACGGTTTCATTTTAGCACACTGGGACGGTACAACCGAAACAGAAGAAAAGATAAAAGAAGAAACCAAAGCAACAGTACGTTGTATTCCATTCGATGCACCAGACGAAGAAGGAACCTGTATTTATTCAGGAAAACCATCTCACAAACGTGCATTGTTTGCCATCAGTTATTAATTGTAGGAAGACAAAAAACGGACAAACGATAAAAAAAAGGCGGATAGGATTTGATTTTTGTGGTTAATTACTATCTTTGCCACACCAAAATAGGTCGGTCCGGTAGCTCAGCTGGATAGAGCAACAGCCTTCTAAGCTGTGGGTCATGCGTTCGAATCGCATCCGGATCACCAAGATTAAAAGCACTTACAAAAATGTAGGTGCTTTTTTATGGTGCAAATCGAAAAGTGATTGATTATTTATTCCCCAAAGACTGATGTAATTAAACATTATTGCATCAAAATCTAAATTTGTGGGTAATTCAAGAACTTTATATAAATGATATACCTACCAATGTATATGACTTCTATAATTTAATGTGACCAAGTTTTTGGGGCACATCAATGAAATTTATTTACCAATATTTTTAGAACAAAAAGTAGGTACTTTTTGACCATTAAATAAAAACATTCAAATTTCAGGTACCGTTTTGACCATTAAGCAGAAAATTCATAACAGACAACTTTATCATCTTTTGTTGGTTATATGAGGTATTTTTTATACATTAGCACCCGAAAAACCGAAAGGTGAATCAATTTGTTTAACAACTTTAAAGTATAAAAAATGGTTAATTACAAAGATCTTGGCTTGGTAAACACAAAAGAAATGTTTGCTAAAGCAGTTAAAGGGGG
Organism: uncultured Bacteroidales bacterium; assembly: GCA_937892155.1. Classification (GTDB taxonomy): domain Bacteria; phylum Bacteroidota; class Bacteroidia; order Bacteroidales; family UBA1715; genus UBA1715. Next base: position 86,992 of record CALAUG010000039.1, read on the forward strand.
TTATGCAATCCCAGCATTCAACTTCAATACAATGGAGCAAATGCAAGCAATCGTTCAAGCATCAGTTGAAACAAAATCTCCTGTCATCATGCAGGTTTCTAAAGGTGCAAGAAACTACGCTAATGGTACTATCTTACGTTACATGGCTCAAGGTGCAGTTGAATACGCAAAAGAATTGGGTATGGCTCAACCTCAAATCGTTCTTCACTTGGATCACGGTGATAGCTTTGAACTTTGTAAAGATTGTATCGACAATGGTTTCTCTTCAGTTATGATTGATGGTTCTTCATTACCATACGAAGAAAATATCGCATTAACAAAGAAAGTTGTTGAATATGCACACAAATTCGATGTTACTGTAGAAGCTGAACTTGGCGTTTTGGCTGGTGTTGAAGACGAAGTACAAGCTGAAGAATCTCACTATACAAAACCAGAAGAAGTTATTGATTTCGCTACTCGTACAGGTTGTGATTCATTGGCTATCTCAATCGGAACTTCTCACGGTGCATACAAATTCAAACCTGAACAATGTACACGTGACCCAAAAACTGGTAAATTAGTTCCTCCTCCATTGGCATTCGATGTTCTTCATGCTATTGAAAAACAATTGCCAGGTTTCCCAATCGTACTTCACGGATCTTCTTCAGTTCCTCAAGACGAAGTTGATACAATCAACGCTCACGGTGGTAAATTACCAGATGCAGTTGGTATTCCAGAAGAACAATTGCGCGAAGCTTCTAAATCTGCAGTTTGTAAAATCAACATTGACTCTGACTCACGTTTGGCTATGACTGCTGCTATTCGTAAGTATTTCGACGAAAACCCAGGTCACTTCGATCCACGTCAATACTTGAAACCAGCTCGTGAAAACATGAAGAAAATGTATATGCACAAGATTGTTAACGTTCTTGGTTCAAACGACAAAGCTTAATAAAGAGTTTTTTCTAAATACTGAAAGAGACGTCATTTTTATGGCGTCTCTTTTTTAGTTATTAGATGACAGTTGCCTATAAAAAATTAATTCTTAATTACGAATTCATATTTGATTCATATTCTGCATATTTTTGCAAAAACAATATATCTATGAAAAAACTATATGTCATTTTAGTAGCTTGTATTCTATGCTCTTGTGCCGATAACGATGATGTTTTGCCTGACAGCAAAAACAACGATGTGATGTTCCAATACTCAAACATTCAATCATTGTTAGACGGCAAATATGATGGAATCTACCCTATTGCAGAATTGAAAAACCATGGTGATTTCGGGGTAGGAACCTTCGATAAAATCAACGGAGAAATGATTATCCTTGACGGCGTACTTTATCAAGCACTTGGCGATGGTTCCGTTGTTGTAGCCGACGAAAAAGGGACGACACCGTTTGCGAACATTTCGTGGTTAGACAACGATAAACAGATTCAAACAAATGAAGATTTAAACGAGACACAGCTTGGCACACTGCTTTCGGCAAACAATCCTGAAAATCAGATTTGTATGGTTCGAATTGATGGAAATTTTCAACATATTGTTGTTAGAAGCGAACTAGCTCAACTGGAAAAACCTTACAAGCCACTTATGGAAGTTCTTGCCACAGATGAACGTCAATTCTCATACGAACAAATTGACGGAACAATCGTTGGCGTTTATTTCCCAGAGCATTTTGCAGGATTAAATTCCATTGGTTGGCATTTCCATTTTATTTCCTCCGACAAGAAAAAAGGCGGTCACGTCGTTTCACTTACACTTACAGAAAATGCTACCTGCACACTTGATTACACTAGTGAATTTAGAATGAAAGATTAGAGAATTAAGAATTTTTACAATAGAAAATGACTACTATGAAAATAGGATTTATATCGTTACTTATTGCGCTTTGTTGTGTTGCAGTATGGGGATGTGCTCGAAGATCAATGCCTGAATCTCATCCACAACTGGTTGGAGGATATAGCGAAATGCAAAAAGTAACAGCATCTGACAAAGCCATTTTTCAAACTGCTTGTAAAGACATTGAGGAATTACGAGGTGCCAAGCCTAAAAAAGTGCGCCGACAAGTCGTTGCTGGTATGAATTACCTATTTCAATGCAAATGCAACGGTAAAAAAATAGAGGTTTGCATATATAAGCCACTACCAGGTCAAGGGGAACCAATAGTAACGAAGATAGTTAAAAATTAAGAATCTATAAGAAAGTATAACTTTCACGTTTATTTTTTCCTTTCCTATATAATTTCGTCCACGTTTTTTGCTACTTTTGTCTATCACAAAACGCAAGAAAATGAATTTTGACGACAACTCTTCCGCCCTACAAGTCATTCGATTTATAAACGGAACCAGCAAATCTATTTTTTTAACTGGAAAAGCAGGAACTGGGAAAACCACTCTTTTAAAAGAAATTGTTGAGCACACGCACAAAAGTATTGTCATTGTTGCTCCTACGGGTATTGCAGCCCTCAACGCTGGTGGCGTAACCATACATTCAATGTTTCAAATTCCGCCAGGATGCTATGCGCCGGCATTAGATTTTGAAAATACTGAAATTTCCTTCAGCGTAATGCCACTACGCAAAATACCGAAAGAAGTTTCAAAAATGGCAGGTTGGAAACGTAACGTTCTCAGAAAAATGGATTTACTTGTCATTGACGAAGTAAGTATGTTGAGAGCCGATCTACTGGATGCCATTGACGTTGCACTCCGTTCAATAAGACGCAATAAACGTGAACCATTTGGTGGCGTACAAGTTCTATTTATCGGCGATATGCTGCAACTTCCACCAGTTGTCAAAAACGATGAATGGGAGTTTCTGAAACAATATTATAATAGCATGTATTTTTTTGATGCTCTGGTGTTGCGAGACAATCAACCTTTGGTATTGGAACTTGAAAAAATATATCGTCAGGATGACAAACTATTTATTGAAATTTTAAACAACCTACGCAACAATATTTTCGTACAGAAAGACATTAACGAACTAAATAAACATTATCAGCCAAATTTTGAAGCGCCAAAGAAAAAGCCGTACATATTTATAACAACACACAATAAAAAAGCAGAAGCCATAAACGACGAGAAACTAAAAAAGATTAACAAGAAATCGTTGTACTACCACGCCGAAATTTCGGGCAATTTTCCCGATAATCTGTTTCCACTCAATCCTGTAATGGAACTGAAAGTCGGTGCACAGATTATGTTCATCAAAAACGACAACCAACAAGGAGAACATTATTACAATGGAAAAATCGGCGAAATACACGACCTCACATCGGAAAAAATACAGGTGATTTTTCCTGAAACGGGTAAAATTGTAGATGTGGAAAAATTCCAGTGGGAAAACATACGCTACACACTAGACAAAGAAACGGGACAAATCACGGAAGAAGTGCTCGGTACATTTGTCACCTATCCAATCAAATTAGCCTGGGCCGTAACCGTACACAAAAGTCAGGGACTCACATTCAAGCGGGCAATTATAGATGTTTCGGAGGCATTTGCACCTGGACAAATCTACGTTGCCCTTTCGCGTTTGGAATCACTAGAAGGATTGGTATTGTCGGAAGCCATTGTGGACGATTTTCCTGAACAAAACAAACGGGTTTTGGAATTTACCAACGACAAAAAAAATGAAAATGAACTCGACGATATATACAAGATAGAAAAACAGAAATATATAGAAAACACTGTTCTGGAAGCATACAATCTCCATTCCCTGACGGAAGATTTCAACAATCATATTGCAGACTATGCAATAGAAGACACCCGTTCTCCCCGGAAACTGTTTGCCGCACGTATCCAAGATTTGGAGCCAAAAATCAAACAAATAGTTGAAATTGCCGACAAATTTCAAGTACAACTGCAGCAAATTATTAGAATGCATAACAACGAATATTTGCTACAACGTGTAACGGCTTCCATTGGATACTTTACTCCCCTATTTGAAGAAATTTCCACAGAAATCTATGGAGTAATAGCCGAAGCGAACATCACCAGAGGAACGAAACAATATATTAACGACTTACAAGCACTGGAACTTCTTTTCTTTAATGCAGAACAAAAAATAAAAAAAAGCGAAAAATTACTGCAATCAATCGTTTCGGGTGGACAATTGTCAAAAGAATCGCTCAGTGTTGAAATAGATATCGAAGCTCGAAATAAAATTTTATTACAAAAAGCGATTGAAAAGCAGAAAAACGCAAGAGCACAAAAATATTTGGACCAAAAATTAGACACAAAAGAAATTACCTATCTGATGTACTGCGAAGGAATGAACATTGCGGAAATCGCCGAAGATCGCGAATTGACCAAAGGAACAATTACAAAACATTTACAATATTTTGTTGCAGAAGGTGAACTTGATGTATACGATTTTGTGGAAGAAGATTTAGTGAAGAAGATCAAGAAAGTAGTCTTTTCAAATATAAAAACTATAGGAGCAATCAAAGAACAAGTTACAGAAGCAACATACGACGACATCAGATTTGTGTTAGCTGCCATGGAAGGTGGAGAGATATAAATAATTCACAATCAAAAATATAGAATAATTTTCAGTTAAGGATTTTGTAAATATAGGAATATTTTCTCTTAATGTCTTGCATGTAATAAAAAAACATCTACCTTTGCCTCGTTCAAAAAACAAGGTAGCACAAATGCGTACATTACTCAATATCAAAACATTACAAGTTGTTACATCCATACTTTTCTTAAGTCTTTTGCTTTGTTTCCCGCTGTCAATAAACGAAAAGCAGTTTGAGATGGCCAATATTGAAGATGTAGAACTTATTGAATTGGACTACATAAACTACCAAGACTTATATAAGAAAATTGCAAGCATTGAGTCAAAACACAACTACGATATTGCAAACAAAATGAGAATGGTCGGTAAATATCAAGCGAGCCGGGCTGCACTTTTGGAATTTGGCTACACAGAAGAACAAGTTCAAAACATTTACGATTCATTCGACACTACATACACAGAAAAAGGTCATGCACGATACCATTTCAATGTAGAAACATTTCCACCAGAAGATCAGGAGCGTTTTATCCGTTGGTATATGCACCGTATGGAAACAGTTTACTTGAAAGACGTTATAGAAAAATACGTTGGAAAAACAATTAATGATGTTTATATCACACGTGCGGGTATTCTTAATGCTTCAATGTTAGGTTTTAACCACGTGGTTCGTTTTCTTGAATCGAACGGAAAAATTAATTATACACCACGAAAAGGCTATTCAATACAAGGCCGTTTAGCTTTATTTGAAAGGACTGAAATTCTTTCGTAAAGCACTTTTTCTTATCAGAAATGCCCGAAGAACAAGAAAAACTTTGGAATCGAAATTATTTAAAAGTTTGGTGCGCAAACTTCATGATATTTTTTTCATTTATGTTGCTCACACCATTGTTACCGATCTATTTGAGCGACACATTTCAAGCTGACAAGCATGTCATAGGCATAGTTCTTTCTGGATATACCATTATGGCACTTATTGCAAGAGCATTCAGTGGCTACATAGTTGACAGCTTTTCAAGGAAATTAGTGTTGATTATCAGTTACTTCTTATTTTTCATATTTTTTTCTGGCTACATTATTGCAGACATAGCACTTTCACTAATGTTGTTTGCAATAGTAAGGACACTACATGGTGTTCCTTTCGGTGCAGTTACAGTAGCAAACAGCACCGTTGCCATCGACGTTCTGCCATCATCACGACGAGCAGAAGGCATTGGATATTACGGACTTAGCAACAACCTAGCAACAGCAATCAGCCCTTCTGTTGCACTTTGGATATACCAGATAACAAATAACTACAATATTATTTTTGCAACAGCGCTCATTGTTGCAGCCATTGGTCTTACAATTAATTCAACAGTGCATTTGCCTAAAAAAGAAATAGTAAAAACAAAACAAGCTATTTCATTAGACAGATTTTTTCTTCTAAAAGGCTGGCGCGAAGCAATTTGTATGATTTGTCTTGCATTTTCGTATGGAGTAATTTCAACATACGTTGCCATTTATGGCAAAGAAGAACTTGGCATAACTGGCGGAACTGGATTTTTCTTTATGTTGCTGGCCATTGGTCTTATTTTATCGCGTTTAGTTGGAGCGCAGTCTTTACGCAAAGGAAAAGTTGCAGAAAATGCAAGTATAGGCAGTTTAATTTCGCTAGGTGGATATTTACTTTTTGCAGTTCTGCATAATGAAATTGGCTACTACGGAGCAGCACTCATCATTGGATTGGGAAACGGACATATGTGGCCTGCTTACCAAACAATGTTTATTAATTTGGCTGAAAACTCACAACGAGGAACAGCAAACTCTTCATTACTAGTATCTTGGGATGTTGGAGTTGGTTTGGGTATTCTTGCAGGCGGTATTTTAGCAGAATATTGCGGATATCACGAAGCATTCTGGTGCGCCTGGATTGTCAATCTTCTTGGTGTCGTTGGATTTTTTCTTTTTGCAAAGAAACATTTTATCACCAACAAATTGCGATAACTCCACTGATTATCATATAGATATAGATAATCTTACGTAGTTTTTCTGAAGAAATTAGATTAAATACTTTGCTGCCCAAATATGAGCCAATAAACAAACCGGCAGCAGCTGCAAGCCATCCCCAGCCAACAAACGGAGTTAAAAATCCATTACGTGCACGAAAAACTGTCATCACAATATTAGTTAGTAAAAAATAAGCCTGACAAATAGCCATATACCGTTCCTTTGTTGACGAAGATGCAAGAAAATAAATAACAGCTGGCGGACCGTGCATACCGAACAATCCACCCATTACACCACTCAGCGCACCCATAGAAACCTGCAAGGTTTTGGTTGGTTTGACTTGTAACTGCGGACTCACGAATAGAAAATACAATCCTAACAATATTAGGACAATACCCAACAAAATTTTTAAAATTGAATCAGTTGCCTGAGCAACAAATTGTATGGCAAAAAATGAAAATACAGTAAACGAAAGAGAGATAACAATCAACTGCTTCCAATCGACATATTTATATAAAAAAATTAAAACCCACAGAGATTGTGCTGCCGAAAGCAAACCAGACAATGTAGTTGCCTCGCCATACGAAGGACAGAAATACGGCAACATTGTCATGATAAAAACGCCAAAACCGAACCCACACACACGCTGAACAAAACTAGCTCCTACGCTCAACAATGTTAATGCAAGTATGACAAATGCGGACATTTATTCCTCTATAAAATCAAGCCAGAAACAACGTTCAATTTTTTTACTTACAGCAGTATCGCTTATTACGGTTGTTAGTACCTCCAAACCGTTCTCATCGGAAAATAACTCAGCAGTATTATTTTTACTGTCTGTAAACTGGTAATATTTATTAGATCTAGAACCTTGCAAATCCAACGTCCCATACATCAACGCCATAGGTTTTCCTTTTAAATCCGATTGTCTATCAAATAATGCCAACCGATATTGTCCATTTCCCGATTCCGAATTCTCTTTATCAATACGGGCAATAGATTTGTCATTTTTACAATAATACACATCGACAGGCAACCAATTTCCCTGCAACGAAACGTCAAGACTCATCAATTCTTCCTTAATCAATGAATCACGCAAAGTTTTAAAGTACTTTGATTTATAATTTACCGCCGTAATATATTTTTCATCTGAAGACCACAACATACCATTGTCAAACATATAGCCACGCCAACCTGCTTCAAACCATCCTTGAACCTTCGCCTGAATCATCTGATGACGAACATCTTCATCGAAAAATTTAGAGAATTTTTTCACAAAATCAACTGAATCCTCTATTGAAGGAACAGGATATTCAAATTCTATAGGATACAAAAAATACGATGCCGCTTTTGATGATTCCGCATTAATCAACAATTCCGTCACTTGCAAAAGATGTTTTTGAACAACATTTAAGGAATCACCTATAAGATTTGTTTCCGTCGTAACAACAGGATCTATATCTATAGGCATTTTTGCATCTCTGCTGGAATGTTTTGAAGAACCAGAACATGCTACACAACAACACAACACAAATAGATACACTGTATTTAGCAGCTTCTTCATTAGTATTATACAAAAACTATTTAATTTTTATGATATTAGAAAACCCAGTAATATCAAATACTTCTTTTACTTGTGGTTTCATTTGAGTAAGTACCATAGAACCACCTTGCGCAGAAACTGATTTTTGCAACAATAGAAATATTCTTAAGCCCTGACTTGATGTATATTCCATATCGTTACAATTTATTTCTATATTTGTTTTTCCTGCTTCCATCAAAGGTTGCAAATCCTTTTGAAATTGTTCTGCATTAGTTGTATCAACTCTACCAACCAACGTCACAAGAAATTTTTCTGCTTCTTTTTTTATTGAGACATTCATATCAGTTATTTTTTATGTTTTATTTTATAAATCCTTTCTCATTGAAAACACATTACAGCCTTTTTCAAAATGATAGTTTAAAGAATCCATCATTTGTTTGCAAAGAAAGATTCCCAAACCACCAATCTGACGTTCTTCCAGAGGAGCATTTACATCAGGATCTGGTTTTTTTAATGGGTCAAATTCAACACCACCATCACGGAAATTCACAAACAATGCGTTATTATCAATCGTCACAGAAACTTCAACCCACGTTGTACCCGAATAACAAAGAATATTTTCTTCAACTTCCTCTACGCACAAACGGATTTTAAATTGAATATCTTCAGGTAAGCCTTTCACTTCCTCTGTATTCATAACCGTTTCTATTATTTCTGCATTACGTCCTTCAATCGGTTCAAATCGTTTTTGCATGTCTTTTTTATTTTATCTGTCCTTACAATTATTTTCTACTGTACCAAAAACAGCGGCAAGATGTTCCAAAAATTCATCATAGGCATCTGTTCCTTTCAATGCAGAAAGAGAATTCGCCAAACCTCTATAATGCCATTCGTGGTCTAACTTCCCATTAGGTGCATGGAAAATGTTCCACAACGCATCACCTTGCTGCTTATAATCGCGTGCAATCGCACGCATATTTGACAATTTATCGCCCATTGCGACTATTTTTGCATCGTATGGTGCTTGTGCAAGTCTTGATATGGCAGCTTGCTTCCGTTCATTCCAACTATCAGTTTCTGCAACACCTGTTACAGCTTTATCCGATTCCAAATCTACCAATTGTGCAACTCTATCACCAAATTCACGACGAATTTGTTCTAATGTCACATCTGTATCTTCAACTGTATCATGAAGTGCTGCTGCTGCAAGTATTTCGGGATCATTTGTAATTGTCGCCACAATTTCCATAGCCTCCAACACGTGAATAACGTACGGGAAACCTTTTCCACGACGTTCCGTATTTGCGTGCGCATCAACGGCGAACTTAATCGCCTTGTCCACTAATGAAGTGTCTAAATACTTATTTGCCATAGCATAATTAAGATATCAAAAGCAAATATAGAGAAACGTAAGGAGAAAAGATAGCGATTGAGGAAAGATTTTAGATATTATAGATTCAAGTAGCAAGTGCAATTTTATAAAAAATTTTTAAAGAACACTTGTTTAGGGCAACGGAAAGACAATTTTTCACGAGGTCTTCGATTAATTTTCATTTGAATATCTTTTATGTAATTAGTTGATAAAGAGCCGAAAGACGTCTTTTTAGGAATGTATTGACGTATTAACTTATTAATATTTTCAACGGCACCCTTTTGCCAAGAGGAATACGGATCGGTAAAATAAATGGTTGTATTAAGTTTTTTAGCTAATATGGCATGTTCTGCGAGCTCCGAACCGTTGTCCGTTGTGATTGTCAACACGGATTTTTTATATGGTAACAATAAACGATAAACAATCTCAGCGAGGGACTTGGCATTTTTTCCGTTGGGTAAATACTCCATAAGCAGAAAATTTGTTGTTCGTTCCGTAAGTGTTACGATAGCGCCACTATTGTTTTTCCCTACTATCGTATCCATTTCCCAATCTCCAAATCTTTTCTTTTCATCTACAATTTTAGGACGATCTTTTATTGAAATTCTATCGCGTATATGTGTTGTTGTCCATTTACATCGTTTTCGATGTTTTAACTTGTGGCGACAATTTTTATACAGGTCTCCGCCATTCGTTTTATCCTCTCGTATAATTTCATAGATTGTTTCATGCGAGATGTTGATCCCTTGAAGTTTCAAACTTCCTGATATTTGTTTGGGCGACCATTGTTCTTCTTTCAAAAAACAAATTGCCTTGTTTTTGACACTCTCTGAGATTGCTCTGTTTCCCGGCAATCGAAAATTTCGCTCTTCGGATAATTCGTTCGCCATTTCATAGCTATATCCTCCCCGTTTACTTTTATTTCGATTTATTTCGCAGGTAATCGTGGATGGATGAACACCTATTGCCTGTGCAATATCTTTTTTTCTCTGTTTTTGTTTGAGTAAGATATCTATTGTATATCTTTGCTCACAGGTTAATTGTTTGTACATAGTAAAACAAAAATAATTAATCTATTATAGGAAGGAGTAATCCTTCCTTTTTTTTGTTCTACTACTTGAATAAAAATTGCACTTCTAATTTGAAATTACAACCGTATAGGCATCTTTAAAAGGGTCGTTGTCAATAATTCTTGTATTTAAAGTATCTACAATATTCATAATTTCTCCGTTTAAAGTCTTTTCCCAAATTTCGTTGTATTCAGTGAAAGTTATGTCAGTAAATACAGAGTGCGTGTAAATGTGATTCAAGAAAAAATATCCATTTCTTAATTCTACCATTCCGTTACTACTTGCATCCACACCGCCCTTACCTGGATATCCACTTATAGAACCATTTTTTACTGCTACTTGAACATAATCCTTATATTCGATAAACGATTCATTTTGAGGCAAAACAACAAAACCCAGCGGAGGATTTATACTTTCCCTCCTCCAAATGTAATATCGTCTTCTTTATTACATGACGTTGTCAGGGTTGTACATAGAAACGATGCACATAGCATCAAAAAAACTGTTTTCTTCATTTTCTCTCATCTTTCAACTCTCAACTATTTTATCCTTTCAACGCCTTCATACGTAAAAATTCGCCAGATTCTATCAGGGAATTTGTTTACTTCTTTATAAATGTTTTCCTATAGACATCCTCGTTGTTCCGAACGGTGATTAAATAAACGCCATTAGAATAGTGCAAAACATTTATAGGTGTTTCTTTGTCTGTACTTGTTATTTCTTCAATTTTATTTCCAGAAGAATTGTTCACTGTAATTGTTAAACCTTTATCTCCAATTTCATTATTAAATCTCACTGTAATCTCGTCTTTTGCAGGATTAGGAAATAATACTACCGGGATTATATCATTCTCTATGTCATTGGTGATTTCCACAGTATTTTCATCACTAAATGATTTTAACACAACAGTCTCACTTACTAACAAATCCGATGATTCGTTTTGAATTTCTCTATTATTTTCGCAAGAAACAAAAGGTTCTGCATTTGCATGAACAATGCCCGTTGAAGTCGGTTTTATGCTTGTTTCTGTGTTAAATATTATTTCCTCGCCTGCCCGTAGTTCTACGTTGGAATTGCCTTGCACCGTAAAATTTGTCATGACAAGTTTTTCGATAGCAGTTCGATTATATGTTGTGTTGCTGACTGTTTTATTTGATACATATACGGTAGGTGCGGTATCATCATAAACTATATACTTAAACCAGACATCACCACTTGGAATATATGTTTGACCACCATTGTTTGTAATAATCTTGTATTTCCATGTTTTTACATCCGCTGATGTATGTGTTATATTCGTAATATTGTAATAATTATTCCCTTGATTAGGACTTGCCGCTGAAAAACCATTTGTAGAAACTTGTATAACAGGGTTTTCCGTATATGGGAACGTGATTGTTTTTGTCACCTCATACCGTTGAACAGAATAAGATGCATTGGTTAATCCTGTACAACCACTTTGAGAAAGAAGCCAATTATATGAAGATGTTGGTTGACCAACAATACCTGTTACTTGTTTTTCATAAACTAATCCAAATGCCATCAATACTGCTTTATATGCGTTTATCTTTCCATATCCAACTTCTTGGTTCCAAAATCCGTATGTTGAATTACAATATTTATAATCAGATAACTTGTCGCAGCTTTTACAAAGAATAGCACGTGCTTCTGCAGCCGTTAGACAGGGATTTACTGACAAAATTAATGCCATAACTCCTGACGCATGAGGACAAGCGGCAGATGTACCATTGAAATTCATAATGTAATCAGAGTTAATTGTTGTTGTCGGTATTAGTACACCAGGAGCAACAACATCTATTTCTGTGCCATAACAACTTTTCCACCATGTTTCTCCATCACAACTATTCAAGTTTTTTCTTTCTCCACATGGACTCATTGCCCCCACTGCTATTGTTGAAGACAAAGATGCTGGATAACGTACAAATGTTTCATCCACGTTTACCCTTGCGTTGCCAGTAGAAAACAAAACAGGGCATCCTAATCCATTGCGTCCATTATTTACCACGACGTTTATCGCATTTGTCAAAGTAGGAGATTCCTCTCCTCCGCCCCAAGAACAGCTTACAATATCTACTTGATGATTATAGATATATTGAAATGCCCTAACGCATGCTTCATCATTAATATTGTTTTCTAAACCTACTCTTATAGGGATTATTTTGGCATTATATGCAATTCCTTTTATTTGAATAGTGTTATTTGCTGCAGCTATAATACCACTACAACATGTACCATGTGAAGCAGTACCTAAATAACCACCATTAGTCCCATAATTCATTGCGTCATATCCAGTTAACAAATTTGTATATAAATCGGGGTGATCTAATTGGACTCCATTGTCAACAACTGCAATTTTTACATTATTACCATCGCATATTTGCCATGCTGGTTCAATATTGATATCAATACCAATAATACCCCCATTTTGACCTGTATTTTTCAATCCCCATTGAGAAGAATAAAGAGGATTATTTATGGATTGTCTGTAAAATACAGGAACAACATATTGGAACATATTTGTTTCGTACAATAAGTTTGCCAAATGAAATGCGTTTGATTCTTTAACTTCAAGGAGAAATTCATTCTCCATTAATCCTATTGGAGAATACGATATATATGGTATTCCCAATTCTTCTAGAATTTTTTGAAGGTCTAAATCATCTTTCGTTTGTAAAAAAATTTTATTGAAGCAATACATAACCGTATTGTCTTTTTTTGATAGTAATTCTTCGCAGACATATGTGTTTTCTATTGATGTTAGATATTCCTTACATTTATAAAAATCAGCCATCTTAACCTTAATTTTATAAATATTGGGCATAAGGCTGTCTATATCTGTAGAATAATGTAAAAGATCTTTGATATTTTCTTGATTTGTCTGAACATATAATATTTCTTTATTATCAATAAAATAGACCCGTTCCCCATATTGATTATACATGTAATACTCTCCTTGAGAAAATGCTACTACCGTGATTAACAATGTATAAAAAAGTGCTTGTAAATATTTCATCTGAAAATTTTTAAAATCTATAACTAACTCCTAATTTAAACATGTGATGTCTAAATACTTCGGGAAACATCCATGTGGCAATAACGTAACCATTCATTGCTTTATATGTGTCAAATTCATAATATTCGTATCTATATGTTAAAAATGCATCCCAATGTTCATAAGCATATCCCAGGCTAACACCAGGATACTTGGCAAATCTAAATGAATGATTAATAAAATCTTTGTCCTCTGATAATTCTATTTTAGCATGACAAACTCCGTACGCTAATGTCGGCATCACAAAAAAGTTATAGATAGATATTTTATAATTTATTGCCATCAATAGAGCGTTATCTTTTTCAAAATATGGTATTTCTTTTTCTGTAGTATGGTATGATTTGTCCTCTATTTTCTTATATGAGTATACAAGCCCCCAAGATGCGTTTTTAAAAATTGAGTAAGAGTAACCGAACTCTACACCAGGACAGAAGTCTTTTTTATGTTTGTCATCCATCATGTCTTGATCTCCTGCTATACGAAAGCAACCTATGCTACAGAATATTGAGTTTCGATTTGCTTTATCTGGTCCTAATTCTTGTGCTACAAGAGAAGAACTATATGATAGTAATAACAATATAAGTAGTATTTTGGGGGAGAATCTCATTCTATTTGCTTTTTAGTTCCTCAATCTGTTTCTGCAAATCTATAATATACAGCGTTAACTCTTCAATTTTTTGAAGAAGAAGATTATCCATTTCGCCAATTTTGTAGCCGTTTTCTTTGAATTCCTTTGCTGATGGCACATCAGGTAAATGCTTATTTTCGGTAACGTATGCTTCCACTTCCGAAAGTGGTTTTAGGTTATAGTTTGGTTCAAACACAAAATCCGATGAGGGAACATCTGCCATCACTTTGAGTTCTTCGCAACGAATACCACCATTTACCGATAATCTGTATGTGTAGTCGGGAGTTGCATTATTTATTGCTATTCGTGAGCAATACGTTGTTCCAGTAAAATAACCATTAATTGTATTTATAGACGTGTTTGCCGTGAAATTTTTTGCAAAAATAGTATCCGTACTCGAAATTTGTCCTTGCGTTGTAAGATTTCCATTAGATAATAACGTAAAATTTTTTCCTGAATGATCAGAATCACAATGAAAATTAAATTCTCCATATCCAATAAATGTACTATTTCTTGCTGCAGGAACCAATCTGTCAAATGACAAGCCATTTGTATTTAGAAACATTGTGTTACCTGGATATTGACCATTATATGAAGACGACATCCTTATTTCAGAATTCGTTATATCTAAATATGGTTTGATATTTTGCGTGGGAAGAATACGAGTCATACCGTATCTATAAATTGTATCGGAAGTTGTAGTACTACCACTCCATTGTTGTGCACCAGCAAACAAAGCACTCATTCCTAAGAATGTTGTTAATAAACAATCTTTTCATAACTTATCTTTTAAATTAATACTCTTTATTTATATAGTCCGAAAAAAGTCAAAAGACTGCATGGTTACCAAAGAAATTTTATTCCCAACTTTCGTTTTTCAACTGCCCTCCTCTCTGTTTTCTCGTAAGGTACATAATTCGTAAGATTCTTTTTGGGCGTTGAGCAATTTGACTTCTTAAAACACACATTCTACACGGAAGTTCAATTGACCATAATGATATTTATTTCTTGTGTTCTCATTTCCACAATATGTTGCAATCATATTTTGTTTTTTTACGTATGATTCTTCAAAATGCTTATTATAATTGGCAAAAGAACTTAATACGGAGTACCCGACACCTAAGAGTATATGATTTGTAAAATGATAATTGACAGAAATACCTTCAGACAAATAAAAAGCAAATACAGATATTTTCTTATTTTGTGGAAATTCATTGCATTCAAATCTTTGAAAAGAATTTCCTGCATTAACATAAGGACATATAGTTATAATATCTTTTATAGAAAATCTCAACAATGGCGATAAATAAAAAGAAAAAAATTGTTTATCAAATGTTGCTCTCCATAATAATTCTGTATTATACGAATTTTCACACTTATAGTTAAAGTATGAAAAACCTGCACCCCAATAGATGTTTTTAGCAAGAATACGATGAATTGACAAATCTATGTTGTAAGCAGACTTTTCTGATGGGACATACTCAGCATTTAATGGTTTTGCTGTCTTCATTGATGTCGTAATTGCCCACTTCTGTTGTGCCGAAGACATAAACGTAACCATTGATAGTATGATTGAAAATAGGATTTTTATTGTAAAACGATTTTGCCTGACCATACGATTTTTTCATTTTTTATTTTTATAATATACACGCCTTTTTCTTTTGTGAAGGCAATGTTTTCTTGATTATGGTTTATATATGAGGAAAAGACTTTTTCCCCTTGTAGAGTATATATGTCTATTTGAGTTTTTTCCGTTATATTATTATTCATGTCAACATAGAAATTACCTTTACACGGATTAGGATATATGGTTATTCCTTGTTCTTCAAGAGTTTCTTGTTTTAATGGACTTAAAATTGTATCTTGAATATCAACAAAATATTTCTTAAGTTGAATTGGTTGAGTTGGATTAAAATCTAATCTTTGTTTTTCAACAAAAGCAGGATGACACCAATCAACTTCTATTTCTAACTCATAAATAGTATTTGCAATCTGAAATACCTCTGAAATTTTTTTGCTTTGTAATTTATTAACTCTATATCTTGTGTCCAATATTTTTAAATCGTATTTCTCACATATTTCGTTTAATCGGTTATTACTATGTTCATCGGAAAGTTTTAATAAGAGATTTTTTGTTGGGAAAACAGTGTCTCTATACTCAGTTACATAAGATTGATGTACAAATTCATTTTTGCAATCTAAATTTTTAACAGTTTCTATAATGATATAGCTTCCTGTATATTTGCTATAACCATTTTGCAATAATTTAATAGTACTGTCATTTAAAATATTATCATCGAAACCTTCATATAAGATATACAGGTTTGCTTTCTCAACTATATGGACTTTTTTACCTTGATTCCAATAATAAAGCTCATTTTGGGAATAAGAATCCACAAAAAAGCAAAAAACATTTATAGTTGATACAATTATGAATGTTAATGTTTTATTCATGATTTTCTTGCTTTAGTTCCTCAATCTGTTTCTGCAAATCTATAATATATAGTGTCAACTCTTCAATTTTTTGAAGAAGAAGATTATCCATTTCTCCAACCTTGTAGCCATTCTCCTTGAATTCCCTTGCAGAAGGGATATCGGGTAGGTGCTTATTTTCGGTAACGTATGCTTCCACTTCCGAAAGTGGTTTGAGATTGTAGGTTGGTTCAAACACATAATCGGAAGAAGGAACATCTGCCATAACTTTGAGTTCTTCACAAAGAATACCGCTGTTAACGGCTAATTTGTAAGTATAGTCGGGGGTTGCACCATTTATTGCTATTCGTGAACAATACGTTGTTCCAGTAAAATAACCATTAATTGTATTTATAGAAGTGTTTGCCGTGAAGTTTTTTGCAAAAATTGTATCCGTACAAGAAATCTGACCCTCGGTTATAAGATTTCCATTAGGTAATAACTGAAAATCTTTTCCTGCATGACTAGCATCACATTCAAACAAGAATTCTCCATAGCCAATGGATGTTTTATTTCTTGGGGCAGGCACCAACCTATCGAAAAACAAACCGTCGGTATTTAACACAACCGTATTCCCAGGATATTGATTGTTATATAATCCTGTCAATCTTACTTCTGAGTTTTTCAAACTTAAATATGGTTTTCTATCTTCTGTTGGCAAAATGCGCGTCAATCCATATCTATAAATCGTATCGGCAGTTGTTGTGCTGCCACTCCATTGTTGTGCACCAGCAAACAAAGCACTCATTCCTAAGAATGTTGTTA
>CALAUG010000040.1 GCA_937892155.1 uncultured Bacteroidales bacterium
CCAAAAGAAATAAAAGAAGAACTCGTTGAATTTTGTAAGAAACTTACTCTTAACGGTTCAACTGCTGATTTCATAACAAAATTTTATGAATTGAGAAATCCAAATCCTGATTTGACATATGGTTTCAATTTTGATTTTGCATACGCAGGTTTTGATTTAGGTTTAGCGTTCCAAGGCGTATATGGAAACGATATCTATAATTCAACAAGATTGTATCTTGATGGTGGAGTGTTAGGTTCTAACGTTTCTACTAGAAGATTGGATGCATATTCAGCTGAAAACACTGGTTCTTCGGAACCAACCGATGGAGCAAAATGGTATGGTGAAACATGGCAATTATCTTCTGCTTTCATAGAAGATGGTTCATATTTCCGTTTGAAAAATGTTACTTTAGGTTATACATTGCCAGAAAACATTATTTCAAAAATTAAATTGAAAAACTTACGTTTCTATGTACAAGCTCAGAACTTGTTGACGTTTACGAAATATTCTGGGTTTGATCCTGAAATCGGTGTAAACCAATCAATGAGTTGGGAAGGTCCAGAATTGGGCGTTGACCGTGGTACATATCCACAAGCTCGTTCATTTGTTTTCGGTGTTAATCTAGGATTTTAATCAAAGGAGGAGATTAGTATGAAAAAGAATTTAATAATAGTTGCATTGGTAGCATTAGGATTTTGTTCTTGTACCGAGGATTTTATCACAAAGGATCCGCTTGGGGTTGCAAGTAGTGCTACGTATTATAAAAATGTAGATCAATGCCAGTTAGCTGTAAATGCAGTCTATGATCCGCTTGGGTGGTTCAATTTGCATGATGAGTATTTGTGGAAAATTGGTGATATTTGTTCAGATGATTGTGAACGTGGTGGTGGTAATGATAAAGCCAACTACACTATGGGTGATGACTGGGATAAAGGTGGACAACTTAGTGTATTCCAGGCTTCTGATAGAAGTACAATCATGACAGGAATTTGGGAAGCATCCTATATTGCTATTGCTCGTGCAAATGCAATGTTGGCAGGTACTGAAGAGGTAAAAGACGAAAAGGACTTTAAAGTAATGAGAGGTGAAGTTCGTTTCTTACGTGCTTGGTATTATTTCCAATTAACAAAAGTATTTGGTCCAGTTGTTTTACTTAAAGAAACTGTTTCTGTTGCAGATGCAGAGAATTTGGGTAATAGAGCCTCTGATGATCCAGATGGTTTTAAACAAGTAAAAGCTCAATATGATTTCATTATCGATGAGTTGGAAGCAATAAAGGATGATTTGCCAGTGACAGCTTCTGAATTTGGAAAGGTGACGAATGGGGCAGCAAGAGCTTTCTTGGCAAAGGCTTATTTGTATCGTGCTAATACGTGTGGTACCAATGATATGGAGAACGCATACCAGACTGCTTACAAATTGTATTCTGAAGGTACCTATCAATTGGAGGAACACTATCAAAATGTATTCGATATCTATAGTGAGGCATACGAAAGGAGTAAAGAAGTTATTTTCTCCGTTCAACACATGGAAGGTTCTGTATACGGACGTGATAGTGAAGGCTCAATTATGCCACTGTATATGGCACCTCGTTACTATTATGATCCTTCAGAAAGTGCTTCTGTGCGAGAAGATGGACTTGGATATGGTTTCGCAATTCCAACGCAGGATTTGATGAATGAATTTGAAGATGGAGACCCTCGCGCTACAATGGTAGTTGCTTCTCCATACAAAAATTCGGATGTAACAAGTACAATTTCACGTTTGAATTTGGATACAAAAGCATGGTGTAGCCCTGCAAATATTGAAGGTGGCGAAGGTTGGTATGAAATCGGCGCAACTGATTGGACAACAGGATACTACAATATGAAGAAAAGTTGCTCTTCTCCAAGAATCATGGGTAGCTTGAATCCTCAATGTGTCGGCAAGGACAATGTTTTAATACGTTTAGCTGATGTAATGTTGATTGCTGCAGAAGCTGGTGTTCAAAGTGGTCATGTTACTGAAGCTACGGATTTGCTGAATGCTTTACGTACACGTGCAAACAATAGTGCAAGAACAATTGATTACACAGCTGACGGCTCTACGGAAGCATGTTATACATATACTCCATCAACTGCACTGCCAATGTTGGCAACTGCAGATTTGGATGCTGTAAAACATGAAAGACGTGTAGAAATGTACGGTGAGGGTGAGCGTTATTGGGATTTAGTTCGTTGGGATGAAACTTATAAATTTAGAACAAAAGATATTGTAGGTTATGAATTTAAATATGACCCTAAAACATTAGGTCGTTGGCCAATACCTCAGGCAGAAATCATTCTTCATGCGGGTGGAAATTTGAAACAAAATCCTGAGTATTAATATTAAGTAAGAGGAGTATAAAATTATGAAAAGATATTCTTTAATATTTATTGCATTGTTGTTCGGTGTTTCAGCGTGCAAGGATAAAGTTGAGGAGCCAGAATCAGCAGATTTTTCGTGGTATCTATCTTCAGATTATTTGGCAAATCAAATAGATTTGTCTAAAGCAAATGCGAACCCAGATACGGTGAGATTGAGTGATCAATTGTATTTTGTGGCTTCATCGGCAGATGCTAATTCCTATGTGGTGTGGACTGGAGAACCAGGATGTAAATTCGAAGAAAGAAATTTAGCAGATTCTTTGATAAAGGATACAAATAATCACGTTGCCGATAAAGCAAAAGGTCTTGCCTTGGCTACAACAGACCCGAAGGGACGTAAAATTGCAACGTATACTTATAAGGCAATTTCAGAAGTAGGTAATCCTTATATGGTATATTGTACGGCAAGAAACTACGATTATAAATCAGGTGAATATTCAGAAGTTACATCAAAAGGATTTCCTATTGTTGTAATTGATGATCAGGTTGATTTGTGGGGCTCTGATCCTTATATATCGAATGCTACAGATTATCGTATCATTTGTAAGGCTTGGGGTAAATCTGGTTCAAAATACAAAATGATTAGCTCGGGTGCAGGTAAAGGTTATGAAGTGATTTATGAGGATCCAAAAGCTGGCATAGAACCTGGACTTGTAATGACATTCTCTAAATCAAGTGGTGTAGAGAATTTGGATTCTTGTCAATTGGTATTTAAGGCTAATAACTGTATTCCTATTTTCCCAGAAGGTGCAACATGGTCTTACAATACAGCAGGTGCAATCGCATTGTATTACTGGTCAGTTAATTTGACTGGAAGCGAAGAAAATCCTGTTAAATTGACTTTGAAATCTCAAAGTGCTGCAGCAGATGCTAAATCTGGTGATCCATTGACTAAGGATTATTGGATTAGTGCAAAATTGGTTGACTAATATTTAATTTGATAAAAAAGCACCTATTTGAAAAAGTAGGTGCTTTTTTTATGCCTTGTTGTCAAGTGTATGGAAGAAAAAAAAACAAAGAAGGAAAATACATTATTAAGTATATTATTTAATATAGTAATACCAGTAATCGTAATGACAAAAATGAACGGTACAGAGGGCGCTTTGGCTCTTGGACCTAAAATAAGCTTGGTGGTAGCATTGTCATTCCCGTTAGTGTATGGTATTGTTTCTTTTTTTAGAACTAAACAGGTAAACTTTATCTCTGTGTTGGGTTTTGTAAGCGTCTTGTTGACTGGCGTGTTCGGATTGCTGGAACTTAACCCTCTTATGCTGGCAATAAAAGAAGCATCCGTTCCGCTCATTATAGCGGTAATTGTTTTTGTGTCAATAAAAATGAATAAGAACCTAGTGTCAAGTTTGTTTTTTAATGAAGATATTGTAGATATGAAACGTGTTTACGCGGTACTTGATGAAAAGCAAAAAAGAGAAGATTTCGAGGACATGTATAAAAAATCATCATATTGGGTGGTTGCGTCATTTTTGTTGTCGTCTGTTTTAAATTTCACTTTGGCCCGAATTATATTGCAAAGTCAACCGGGAACTGAAGAATATACTGCAGAAATTGGAAAATTGACAGGATTAAGTTTCCCTATTATTGCAGTTCCATGTACTATTATTTTAGTAATAGTTATGTTTTATATTTTCAAGCAGATTACGAAAATGACAGGGATACCAATGGATGAAATTATTAAAACTGAGAAGTAACTATTCATACGTGACTCTTCGTTAAATCCTAAGAGAGTGCATTTCAATTACACTCAGTTTGTTTACGTATTTTTCCCTCTAAAAAAAGTTGGTAATAACATTTGGTGAATGTATTTTTTTTATAATTTTGCGCCGTTATTTAAATAAGTGATTATGAAAAGATTAAAGTCTTTAGTTGTAGTAGCATTATTAAGTGTTACGGTAGGGTATGCTCAGGAGGCTTGCTCTGTAAGTCAAGATGCAAAAGAGCCTACAAAATTTGACCAGTGGTTTTCTCAAGGTTGGGGAATGAATGCTAACATGGGCGCAAATTTATTCTTCGGTGATGTTTCTGAAACTCCTTTTTCAGACATTCGTGCAATGGTAAATATTGGTCTTCAAAAACAATTAACTCCATATTTGTATTGGAGATTTGATGTAGCCTATGGAAATTTAGCAGGAACGAAGGATGAATACGAGAGTGGTGCTGCTGCCAATTTGATGTTCAAAAACAAATACACGGAATATAACACAACATTGAAGTTGGATTTGTTTGGATTTAATGACAATTTGCGTTCAAAGAAACTAGCTCCTTACATTTATGCTGGTGTTGGTTTGATTAATTTTAGAAGTCGTTTGTCCGATTCTGAAAATGGTGCAACAAAAGGTTCTTTTGGTTATAAAGGTTGGACTGCAACTTCTGCAACTCACGAAATTGAAGTTCCAGTTGGTTTAGGATTGGAGTGGAAGGTTAACCAAGCATTATCTTTTACGTTGGATGGATCTATGACATTGATAAAATCGGATAAGGTAGATGCTTGTGTATCTAACACAAATGACAAATTCTTAAGAGATATGTTTAGCACAGTATCTTTAGGTTTTGTATATAAATTCGGTTATAGAGACTGTGATAAAGATGGCGTTGTAAATAGCAAAGACAAATGTCCAGACACTCCTTATGGAATTGCAGTTGATGAAAATGGTTGTGCATTCGATACAGATCATGATGGTATCGCTGATTTTGAGGATAAGTGTCCAAAAGAAGCAGGTTTAGCAGAATTTAATGGCTGTCCAGATTCAGATGGTGATGGTGTGGCAGATTGTGATGACAAATGTCCTAATGAAGCAGGTCTAGCAGAATTCAATGGCTGTCCAGATTCAGATGGTGATGGCATTCCTGACACTGAAGATGAATGTCCAAATGAAGCTGGTTTAGCAGAATTCAATGGCTGCCCAGATTCAGACGGTGATGGCATTCCTGATAAGGATGATCCATGTCCTAATGCTGCAGGTTCAAAAGAATTCAATGGCTGTCCAGATACTGATGGCGATGGTATAGCTGATAATGAAGATGTTTGTCCTGAAGTTGCTGGTATAAAAGCAAATAATGGTTGCCCAGAAATTAAGAAAGAGGTGTTGAAAGTATTCGAACAAGCATTACAAGGTATTCAGTTTGAAACTGGTAAAGATGTGATTAAGAAATCTTCATATACTATTCTTGACAATGTTGTGAAAGTAATGAAAGATAATCCAACATACAATTTGGATATCAACGGTCACACGGATAACGTAGGTGATCCTGCAAAGAACCAAACATTATCTGAAAATCGTGCTGCTGCAGTACTTAAATATTTGTCAGATAAAGGTGTTGAAAGTTCACGCATGAAAGCTCAAGGATTCGGTGATACTAAACCAATAGCTGATAATAAAACTGCAAAAGGTCGTGAACAAAACCGTCGTGTGGAATTCAAAGTAAATTTCAAGAAGGCTGTAGTGGAATAAAATCCAGTTCTATATAGGAAAAGAAGGGAACCTATTGGTTCCCTTCTTTTTTTTAGTGTATTAGCAACAAAATTTCTTTTATACAAATAAAACGACTGCTTGACTAGATGCTGTTTTTATTCGATTAGAACAGCTTATTTCTTTTTACAAGATAATTTGTCAGGATTTGATTAAAACCTTGTTTAATGTCCGCCTTAATGTAATCTATTTGGAATTTATTACACGTGAGTTCAAGGTCTTTATTAATTTTTTGTAACGTTTGAAAATAATCTTTTCGTATTTCGTTGGGATTAATCTTTATGGATTCTCCTGTTTCCATATCGATGAGTTCTGTTGGTCTGTTTTCCAAATCAAATGCTTCTTCTACCCGCGGATCTGTAACGTGGAAAAGAATTATTTCGTTTTTATTGTATTTAATGTGTTGAAGTGCATCAAAAAGTTTGTCATACGAAGCATTTTGAAAAAAATCGCTGAAAATAATTACCAAAGAACGTTTATGTATGGTTTCTGCAATTTTCTCTAATGTTTCTGTTAACGATGTCCTCTGATTAAAAGATGCGTTGGTCGTACTGGCTTGAAGACATTTATTCAGTTCGGAATATAACATTTGTGCATGTGTGTTCGATAATTTTGCCGGAGTATGTACGGAAATATTGTCGGAAAATAATGTTAATCCAACGGCATCGCGCTGCTTGCGGAGAAGATGTATGAGTGCGGCTGCCGAGTATAAAGAAAAAGCCAGTTTGTTCTGTATTGAATGCTCCTTGAAAGGAAATAACATGGAAGAGGACGTATCAATAACGATTTGACATCGAAGATTGGTCTCTTCTTCGTATTGTTTGCAAAACAATTTGTCTGTCTTAGCAAATAATTTCCAATCTATGTTTTTGGTTGATTCTCCGTCATTATACGGTCTGTGTTCCGCAAATTCTACGGAAAAACCATGGAATGGGCTTCTATGAAGTCCTGTTAAAAATCCTTCAACAATTTGACGCGCCAATAGCTCAAAATTGTCAAAGGATTGCATTAATTCTATGGATTGTAAATTAATTGGTTCCATAGGATTGGCAAATCAAAATGCACTACGCATCTTGATCTTAGCAGTTTGCATCAATTTTTTCTTTGATTTTTTCCGTTGGGACAGCACCAACTAATTTGTCTACAACTTCTTTGTTACGAATGAACAATAATGTTGGGATGTTGCGAACTGCAAATTTTGAAGTTATAGTTGTGTTTTCTTCAACGTCGCATTTGCCGATGATAACCTTGTTAGCATATTCTTCTGCCAATTCTTCAACGATTGGAGAAATTTTTTTGCAAGGTCCACACCATTCTGCCCAAAAGTCAATAACAACTAATTTTTCTGTGTCAACTACTTGATCGTAGTTCTCATCTGTAATTTGAAGTGCCATAATATTTTAATTTAATCTAATTTCAATAGGATAATTTTGCATATCAATGAAGAAATTGTCTTCTAATTGTATCTTGAATGTTTTCGACGTCAGTTGTGTGTAAAAGTCATCATTCTTAACAAGGAAAGAGATATTTACTCCTTCTTTGTCTGGATAAATCCATTTATCCAACGTTTGTATCAGTTCGTTTGTAATATCTTGAACATTAACTTTTAATACAACTTCTTTGATGTCGTTAAGCATATCGGAAGCGGATATAACATCTTGTATATAAAATCTATAGGATTTTGTCTCATTGCCATTCTCATCTTTCTTTTTGACTTCTCTCATGGAGCCGACAATGACAATAACTTCTTTTTCCTTTAAATTGTGCTTGTAATATGGATACCGATTTTCTCTCTTGTACTTATTTTTTGCTTGTTCCTGACCATTGCTTGGCGTATCACCAAAGGTCACAAATTCGTAAGAGCTTGTATAGTCGCTAATCGTGAATTTTGCCATTTCAGCACCGGATTTTATAGTGCTTAGTGAAACTTTGTCAACAACTCCCACAATTCTGATTTCTTTGTTTATCAGGCTGCTATGTTCGGTTGGAATGTTGTCGATGTCACTTAATTGCAGTTTCCCAAATCCTTTCATCAAGAATTTGTATTTATCCAAGGGATGTGAGGACAAATAGATACCAATTAATTCTCTCTCTTTGTCCAGTAAATACAGCGGATTAAGCTTTCGAACTTTGGGAATAGGAGGGTGACCTACATCAACTTCCTCGTCACCAAATAGTGACATCATTGATGAATCTGTTTTTTTTGCGAGAGAAGATGAAAAGTTTGCCAAGGTATCGGCAAATGTTTTTTCTCCCATAGAAGAGCTGACGTACACATCGCGGCTGAGTTCAAAACAGTCAAGTCCACCACTATATGCAAGGAATTCAAGGTTTTTGCTGGAAAGAGGTACACGCTTAACGAAATCAAAAATATCTTTGAATTTCCCGTTTTTCTCTCTTTCATCAATGATAGCTTGTGAAGTATTTTCACCGAAACCTTTAATTGCTTTTAATCCGAAATGTATGTCTCCTTTCTCGTTTACGCTGAAAGTAAGC
Source organism: uncultured Bacteroidales bacterium (assembly GCA_937892155.1). Classification (GTDB taxonomy): domain Bacteria; phylum Bacteroidota; class Bacteroidia; order Bacteroidales; family UBA1715; genus UBA1715. The sequence continues at coordinate 8,369 of CALAUG010000040.1, forward strand.
TCACTATCGTTTACGCTTGGACATAACACGCTCAGACCAAGAGATTTTGCTTCTGTCATGAATTTTGCGACATCGGCAGGTGTTCCCATGGAGTTGGTAAGAAGCGCGGCCATATATTCAGCAGGGTAGTGTGCCTTTAAATATGCTGTTTGGTACGAGACCCAAGCATAGCAAGCTGCGTGAGATTTGTTGAATGCGTACGAAGCAAATTTTTTCCATTCTTCCCAAATGTGTTTGAGAATTTCTGTCACTTGTTCTTCGGAAAGGTTTGGATTCTCTTTGCATTGTTTGGCAACTCCTTGTTTCATAAACTTCCCGAACAACTCTTCCATTTTCGCAATTTGTTTCTTACCCATTGCCTTACGAAGTGTATCAGATTCACCTCTTGTAAAATCTGCAATTTCGCGGGAAAGAAGCATGACTTGCTCCTGATATACAGTAATTCCGTAGGTATCCTTCAGATATTTTTCCATACAAGGAAGATCATATTTGATTTCTTCCTTGCCTTGTTTTCTTTTTATAAATGAAGGAATGTTATCCATTGGTCCTGGGCGATACAATGCGTTCATGGCAATTAGGTCGCCAATTACGCTTGGTTGTAGTTCCTTAAGGTATTTTTGCATGCCAGGAGATTCAAATTGGAAAACTCCAACCGTTAATCCAGCGCAATATAGTTTATAGGTTTGTTCGTCGTCAATTGGAATATGGTCAATGTCGATTACTTCTCCAGTATGTCTCTTTATATTTTTGAGTGCTTCTTTTATAATTGAAAGAGTTTTTAACCCCAAAAAGTCCATTTTTATTAAACCAACGGACTCTATAACGTGGCCGTCGTACTGGGTGACTATGATGTCCTCTTTTGTGTCTTTGTCTTTGATAGTGCAGACTGGAGCAAATTTTGTGAGGTCGTCGGCACCAATAATGACGCCACAAGCATGAATACCGGTCTGCCTGTTCGTGTCTTCCAGTTCTTCCGCATACGTCAACATGGAGGAAATATTTTTATCTTCTCCGTTCAGCATCGATTGTAGTTCTGGTATGTATTTATAGCAGTTCTTTAGGTTGACTTTCGGCATTTTGTTTGGCTTTTCTTTCAGATTGTCAACCTTCATAACCATATCTTCATCAAATCCTCGGTCTGGTATGAGTGCTTTGATTTCGCTAACTGTTGCTAATGGAATTTTTTGAACGCGGCTGACATCTGCAATGGATGATTTGGATGCCATTGTGCCGTATGTTATGATGTGTGCAACTTTTTCCTTACCGTATTTTTTTGTAACCCAATCCAATACTTTCCCACGTCCTTCATCATCAAAGTCAACATCAATATCGGGAAGTGAAATACGGTCTGGGTTTAAGAAACGCTCGAACAGCAAATCGTATTTGAGAGGATCGAGGTCGGTAATATGTAAGCAGTAAGCGACAACGGAACCGGCGGCAGAACCACGGCCAGGACCAACGGCAACGCCAAGTTCTTCACGAGCACCACGTATGTAATCTTGAACGATGAGGAAATAGCCAGGGAAACCCATGGTTTTCATTACGTGCAATTCAAATATGATACGCTCTTTTTGCTCTTCCGTTAAAGTCTCACCGTAGCGTTTTTTTGCTCCATCCCATGCAAGTTTTGCAAGATAGTCGGCTTCAAGTTTTATACGATAGAGTTTCTCGTAACCACCAAGTTTTTTTATTTTCTTTTCTGCTTCTTCTTGACTCAAAACAACTTCACCTTTTTCATTGCGGGTAAATTCGTTGAATAAATCTTCTTCTGTGAATTTTGTTTTATATAACTCAACGGTTCCAAAGTCTTTTGGAATGTCGAACATCGGCATGATTGGTCCCGAATCAATTGAAAACAATTCAATTTTGTCAACTATTTCCTGCGTGTTTTCCAGAGCCTCTGGCACATCGCTGAAGATTGCAGCCATTTCTTCTGGTGTTTTCAGCCATTCTTGTTTCGTGTAGTGCATTCGGTTCGGGTCGTCGTAATCTTTACCAGTACTCAGGCAAATCAAACGGTCGTGTGCTTCGCCATGTTCTTCTTCAACGAAATGGACATCGTTTGTCGCTATGATTTTTGTATTTGTTTTTTTTGCAAGTTCAAAAATCACGGCGTTCACTTCTTCCTGACGTTCGAATGTTGTTTGGTCGGCATTCGGTTTGTCGGTTTTGTGTCGTTGGATTTCAAGATAGAAATCATCGCCCCAATTCTTTTTAAACCAGCGAATGGACTCTTCAGCACCTGCAATATCGCCAGCCATAATTTTTTGTGGGATTTCACCACCAAGACAAGCGGAGCAGACTATCAATCCCTCTTTGTATTGCTCCAGCAATGCATGGTCAACACGTGGATTGTAGTAGAAACCATCGGTGTATGCAATCGAACTTAATTTGCAGAGACTTTGATATCCCGTTTTGTTTTTTGCCAGCAAAATAAGGTGCCAACCTCTGTCTTCACGTCCGTCACGTTTTGAAATGGAAACGGGCGCGCAATATGTTTCTATGCCAATAATTGGTTTGAAAGGGACAAAATTTGCTGCTTTTTCTTGCAACTTTGGCAATTCATTTTCTAATTCTTCCAAGCGTGTCCTCGCTTTTGCTTTATCTTCTTCTGTTTTTTCTGTTGAAGCTATGGTTGCTTTTTCTTTCGCAATGTTTTCTTCACATTCGGCAACTTTCTTCTTTGGTTTAGAATTGAAGCTATTAGTAGAATCCATTAAGTCTTTAATACCGAACATATTACCATGGTCGGTAAGCGCCATTGAAGTCATACCAGTCTTCATACATTTCTCAATCAAGGCGGGAACTTTCGACATTCCGTCAAGAATTGAATAGTGCGAGTGGACGTGTAAATGAGTAAAATTCATTTTTTTATTAATGATTAAAAATTTGTGAGTTGAAAATCAGAGTTGATGGGAATCTGATTCCTTCAAGACGCATTAGCAAATAAAAATAATTTTTACTTTGAAAATACGTGTGTTGATAATATGTGGGAAAGTAATTCCATACATCAAAAAACTTTTTTTCAACTCGAGACTACAGTTAATTGATGCAAAGAATGGTTGTATCTGTGCAAAAACCTGGCATAGTTGTAGGATTTTTGATAATTGTTTAAAAATTATGAGTTGAAACTGTCGATGTATATCTGTCAGTTTTGGGCATTTGGACCCAGATTATTTTTTGTTTTATTTTCAGTATAAAGCGAATGCTTTATGTGAAAACAAAATTAATCGTGTAAATTTGTAAAAAATACGAAAGGATATGAAAAAGTTTTCTCTTTTAGTTGTTGTATGCTGTACATTGTTGTCGGTTATGCCAGCATCTGCTCAATTTTTGTCATTTAATGACGTGGATTTTGATTATGGATTAATTTCCAGTTCAAACGTAAATAGTAGAGCCACGTTTACATGTATCAATCGTGGAACTTATCCAATAATTATAACGAAAGTGGTTCCGTCAACAGATGCAATTACTTGTAATGTCTCTCGTGACACCTTGGATACGGGAGAACGTAGCGCTATCAGTATTTCGTTTAATCCACAAAACTATAAATCATTGTTTAGAGAGTACGTCGATGTGTATACAACGGACCAAATGTTGCCGAAAATTACATTGACGCTTACCGGAACTGTGAAGGATTTAGATCCGGAAATCGAGAAAAAATATCCGAGCGTCTTTGATGCTGTTCGTTTGTCAAAATTGAATATTAATTTTAACAAGATATATTATCCTGCAGTTGTAACCGATACTGTTTGGGTATATAATCCACAAGATACTGCTGTTACTTTGGTTTTTCCTAACGTGCCTAATTATATGACTGTGAAAATGTTCCCAGAAACAATTCAACCAAATTCGTCAGCAATGATGCTTGTGTCGTATAATTCAGGAGAACGCAAGGAGTGGGGTAATGTGTATGATAAGTTGTATATGGGATTTCAAGGTAAGCGTGTAAACTACAAAATGCGCATATCTATTTCAGGAACAATAACTGAGGATTTTTCTAAATTGACGAAAAGTCAAATAAAAAATGCTCCGAAAATCTCGTTCGTGACTGATACGTTTAATTTTGGCACAGTGCATCAAGGTGATCCTGTGGAATGTCAGTTCCATTTTACCAATGAAGGAAAATCAACCTTGGAGATTCGTAAAATAAAAACTTCTTGTGGTTGTACGGCTGGCTCTATGGATAAAATGTCGTATTTACAAGGCGAGGATGGAGTTGTAAATGTAACGTTGAACACCCGTAGTAAAAATGGTAATGTGAGACAAACAATTACAATTATTTCAAATGATCCAGTGCATCCCGAATCCCGCGTATTTATTCAAGGTGTAGTTGTGGTTCCAGAATAAAACATTAAATTGGTCTTTTGTGATGAGTAATAACATTTTATCTACAATCACTTATTCCCGTTTGTTAATTGCGAAACACCAATTATTTGGATTTGTTATTTCTATTTTATCCTTTTTGCTCATTTCTTCCTCTTCCTTCGGACAACATAAAGGCTTTTCGTTGTCGACAGTTAGTGTGAGAATTTATGATGCAAGTGCTTCGGTTTTATCCGAAATAAATAAGGTCCCTGATATAGAACGTCGTTCTGTTTTGATTGGTTCGGAACTTTCTCAGTCTGATTTTGATGATGTTTGTTCCCGACTCAAATGGATAACTAAGTTAAGTGTTGAAAATTCCCATGATATCTCAGATTTGTCATCTGTGCGCAAGTTGAAGGATTTGGAATCTTTTCAATTAAAAAAATGCTCTCCGGGAAAACCAATTTCGTTGCTTCCTTTGTCAGATGTGGAAACATTGAAACGTTTATTTGTTATATCAACCGAGGTCGTTGATTATGAATCACTCGGTGCGTTGACTCAACTGGAAGAGATTTCTTTTGAAAAGTCACCAATTACATCGTTGGACTTTCTGGCTTCAATGACTCAATTAAAGAGTTTGAATGTGATGGGGGCAAATCATACGTTTCAGAACTATGATACTCTGGCTAAATTGCAGCAACTCACATATTTGAATGTTTCAGGTAATCCGCAGGCAACGAGTGATAATCTTGATATTTTTTCCGATGTGTCAACATTGACCAAAGTTGATGTGTCGGATTGCGATCATTTAAAATCGTTGGGATTTTTATATAGTTGTGTCGGACGTTTGCAGGAATTCTATGCGGTTGGTTGCGATTCAATTTCAAATTTTGATGCTTTGATTCGTGCTTCAAAATTGAAAAAGGTTGATATTTCCAATTCAAAAGCAAAAAACATTTCGTTTTTGAAGAATAAGTTAAACATGAAAGAACTTCGCATTCATGGTACATTAGTTCAATCCATAGAAGAATTAAGCGTATGTGAGAATATGGAAATGCTTGATATTTCTAATACCAACGTAAGCGATATTTCTACGTTGTCAGTAATGTCAAAGTTAAAACGGTTGAATATTTCTGGAACTTTGGTTGACAGTGTGTCTGCATTGTCAGGATGCCCGTCGTTGGTCTGGTTTGATGGCTCTTCTGCAGGTAATTTGACCTCGTTGGAGGGGATGGAGGCTTGTGAAAAACTCAATAAAATCTACCTTGGTCATACTCAAGTCCGCAATTTGCGACCGTTGTACGCGGCAAAAAAGATTTCGTATATACAAGTTGATGAAGATGTTCCGCAAGTTCATTTGGAGGCTTTAAAACGTCGTTCACCATTAATTGTGATAGATAAAGTTAAAATTGCTCCACTTCCTGAAAACGAAAATACAGAATCAGAAGAATCTGTTTTATCGGAATAAAGATGACTCATATTTTACAGCAAACGCTCGATGGCTCCCATACCATTTATATTCCCGAAATGGATGAACATTACCATTCCACAAACGGCGCAATTCAGGAAGCGTTGCATATCTATATAAACAAGGCTTATAATTTTTCGGCGGCTGCAAATCCAACGGTTTTCGAAGTTGGCTTTGGAACAGGGTTGAATGCATTGCTGACGGCGAATGAGGCCGAAAAACAAAAACGGAAAACTGTGTATATCTCAATAGAAAAATACCCAGTTTCAAAAGAGGAATATTCCCAATTGAATTATGCAAATTTGATAGGCGAACAGTCCGCTTGTTTATTTAACAAAATACATGAAGCAAATTGGAATGAATTCGTGCAGATTTCTGATTATTTTTATCTGAAGAAACTACATGCTGATATAACAGATTTACCAGAAATACCGTTTGCCGATGTACTATATTTTGATGCTTTCGCTCCAAATAAGCAGGCATCAATGTGGTCGTCAGAAATTTTCCAGTATTTGTATGAACATACGAATGAAAATGGCGTTCTAACAACATATTGCGCAAAAGGCGATGTGCGAAGGACTCTACAATCTGTAGGATATAGGGTAGAACGAACAGATGGCCCTCCTGGCAAGCGCGAAATGTTACGTGGAAGAAAACTTCAGGAATAATTCAGGATTATTCCTATCTTCATCGTGCTACATGACAACGAGAATTTGTTTTTTGCAAAACCTCAAATCAATCGTTAAATACTAATTTCCTACTAATCTAAAGACTCTGCACCACTTCTGCCGTGGCAGTTTTTATACTTTTTGCCACTTCCGCAGGGACAAGGATCATTTCTTCCAATTCTCAGTTCATTGTGAACAGGCATTTGTTTCTGTTGTTGGCGTGTGTCTTGCATATTGTTGGTTTGTCCTTGTTGTGCATCATCTTTCCTAGCTTGCATATTGCTCATAGAACGATGACGTTGTTCTTGCGCTTCCTGTGCTTCTGCACGTAGTGGAATATGTGCTTTCAATACGCTTGAAACAACTTCTTTGTTTACTTTTTCAAGCATAGCCTGGAACAAGTCGAATGATTCAAATTTATAAATCAACAATGGGTCTTTATGCTCGTATGAAGCATTTTGAACAGATTGTTTTAAGTCGTCAAGTTCGCGGAGATGTTCCTTCCAAGCTTCGTCAATGCTGACTAAGATAAATGTTTTTAAGAATGAGCGGACTAATTCTCGTCCTTCTGATTTTGCTGCTTTTTCAAGGTTTGTAACAATGTTAAACATTCTTCTACCATCGGAAATTGGAACGACAATGTTTTTGTATGTTGCACCTTGTTCTGTGTATACTTTTTGAATTACAGGATTTGCCTGCTCAGAAATTTTGCTGACGCGATTGTTGTATATTTCCAAAAGCGCGTTGTAGATTTTCTCAATAATCTCATCTTGACTTAGTCTTAAATATTCCTGCTCGTCAATTGGACATTCAAGAGACAAAATGCGGAGTAATTCGAATTTAAATTCTTCATAATCAATATTGCCGTGTGCATTCGAAACAAGACTGACGCAAACATCGTACATCATGTTTGCGAAATCAATGCCGATACGGTCTCCATATAATGCGTGACGGCGTTTGGTATAAATTACTTCGCGTTGCGAATTCATCACATCATCGTATTCCAACAATCGTTTACGGATACCGAAGAAGTTTTCTTCAACCTTTTGTTGTGCACGTTCTATTGATTTGGAAATCATAGAGTGTTGGATAACTTCGCCTTCTTCCAGTCCCATTTTGTCCATTATACGTGCAATTCTTTCCGAACCGAATTTTCTCATTAAATCGTCTTCCAGTGATACAAAGAATTGAGAACTTCCTGGATCACCTTGACGACCGGCACGACCACGTAACTGACGGTCAACACGACGGGAATCGTGGCGCTCTGTTCCGATGATTGCAAGACCACCAGCTTCTTTTACTTCTGGTGTTAATTTAATATCGGTACCACGACCAGCCATGTTAGTTGCAATGGTGATATGACCAGGCTGACCAGCGAGTGCAACAATTTCTGCTTCTTTTTGGTGTAACTTCGCATTCAAAACGGTGTGTGGCAATTTTTTTCTTGTCAACATTCTTGAAAGTAATTCTGAAATTTCCACCGATGTCGTACCAACCAGCACTGGGCGTCCGGCATTTGTTAATTCTTCAATGTGGTCAATAACAGCATTGTATTTTTCACGGCGTGTTTTATAAATCAAATCATCGTAATCTTTACGAATGACAGGTTTGTTTGTCGGTGCCGTTACTACTTCCATTTTGTATATATCCCAGAATTCTTTTGCCTCGGTTATTGCGGTACCAGTCATACCAGCAAGTTTTTTATACATACGGAAATAGTTCTGTAACGTAATTGTTGCGTGCGTTTGTGTCGCTGCTTCAACTTTAACACGCTCTTTGGCTTCAATTGCTTGGTGTAATCCGTCGGAATAACGACGTCCTTCCATAATACGTCCAGTTTGTTCATCGACAATCTTTACTTGGTTGTCCATAACGACGTATTCTTGGTCTATCGTAAATAGGGCGTATGCTTTCAGCAACTGGTTGATTGTATGCACACGTTCTGATTTGATTGCGTAATCTTGTATTAAATCTTCTTTTGCTTTGACTTTATCTTCTGCAGATTGTGTAGATTTTTCAATTTCTGCAATTTTATCGCCAATATCTGGTAATACGAAGAAGTTCTTATCCTCCAAATCGGCAGAAAGAAAGTCAATACCTTTTTCTGTCAATTCAATGATATTGTTTTTCTCATCAATAACAAAAAACAACTCATCCGTGATGATAGGCATGTATTTGTTGTTTTCTGCCATATAAATATTCTCAGTTTTAGTCAACAAAGTTTTCATGCCTTGTTCGCTCAAAAACTTGATAAGTGCATTGGTTTTTGGTAAAGCTTTATAAGCACGTAACAATAATTTTGCTCCTTCTTCGGCTTTCTCTTTTTCTGGAGAACCAATCAACGATTTTGCTTCGGCAAATGTTTTTGTAAATAATGATTTTTGAGCATTGTACAAACGTTCCACACGTGGGCGGTATTCAACGAATAATTCATCACCGTTGCTTTTCTTTGAAACTGGTCCGGAAATGATTAATGGAGTACGCGCATCATCAATCAAAACCGAGTCAACCTCGTCCACGATTGCATAGTTATGTTCACGCTGAACAAGTTCATCTGGACGAATAGCCATATTGTCACGTAAGTAGTCAAAACCGAATTCGTTGTTCGTACCATACGTAATATCAGCTTGGTAGGCTCTACGGCGAGCTTCAGAATTAGGCTCGTGTTTGTCTATACAGTCAACTTTTAGTCCGTGAAATTGAAATATAGGACCCATCCATTCTGCATCACGTTTTGCCAAATAATCATTGACAGTCACAACGTGTACGCCCCGTCCTGCAAGTGCATTCAAGAAAACAGGTAATGTGGCAACCAATGTCTTACCTTCACCAGTAGCCATTTCCGCAATTTTCCCTTGGTGAAGAATGGTACCACCAATAAGCTGAACGTCGTAGTGGATCATATCCCACGTTACGGGATTTCCACCAGCAATCCATGTGTGGTTCCAAATAGCTTTGTCTCCATCAATTGTGATATGTGGACAAATTGCAGATAAATCTTTATCATATTCCGTTGCTGTTACTTCAACAGTTTCGTTGTTGGCAAATCTTCTGGCGGTATTTTTAACGATAGCAAAAGCGTCAGGCAGAATTTCGTCCAATGTTTTTGCGATGACTTCATCAATTTCTTTTTTTAGTTCATCAATGCGGTCATACATCTTTTCACGCTCGTTTACCGAGGTGATGTCCTCTGTCTCAAGTTTTTCTTGTAATTCTGCAATTTCAGTCTCTTGTGGTTTGATGGCATCTGCAATCTTTGCTTGTAGGCGTTTTGTTGCTGCACGAAGCTCATCTGCTGTTCCTGCATCTAATTGCTTTTCAATTTCGTTGATTCGTTCAACAAGTGGTTGAATTTCGCGTATATCTTTTTCGGATTTCGTACCACCGAATATTTTTCGTATTACGTTGTTTATAAGACTCATATAGGTATATCATTACATTAAGTATGCAAAGGTATGTAAAAAACGCCGTATTTCGGGTTTTATTTGAATAAAAATCAACCATCTATAAAATAGATTGAGATGTTGGCCTTTTTGTTGGTGAATTTAATGCCTACATTCGAAGTAGAACAGGTATAGACCGCAGATATTATCATAGTTTTTTCACAATATCAACTAAGTGGGAACCTGCAGCAAGCAAATCTTTTTGCTCGGCGCGGCACATTTGATATTTTATGAAAAGTTCAAAAGTCTCGTCGGACATATAGTTGAGTTGCGTGCGCATATAATCTGAAGGTCCGTCGGGGGAAAGTATGGTAAGTCGTTGAAATCCGGCTTTTTGATTTAGTTCTTCAATGTATTCTAACGAGGCAAAATCGTACATTTCGTCTTCGGCAGCGTGAATGTGGAAGTTTTCGTCAACAAAGCCGTTTTTAACCAGTTCCGGCATTCGATTTTCTGCAAAACAATATGTTAAAATGCTGTAATCATTTTGAATGTATGCGATGAAAATAACGGCATCGGGTTTTGCTACACGTTTGATTTCGCTCAAGGCCTGTAGTTTGTCTTTTTCGCTAATCAAATGGTACATTGGTCCGAAAGCAATTACTGCGTCGAAAGTTTCGTCTTGTAAGAACGACAAATCAAGTGCGTTTCCTTTTTTTGCTTGTAGGTAGGGTGCATTTTGCAGCATTACGTCTATATTGTGCTGAACAGGTTCCACTGCAAGAATATCGTAACCCATATTATGCAATTCGATTGTGTAACGGCCGGTTCCTGCTCCTAAATCAAGAATTTTTATGGATTTTTTGTCTTCGTTTTTGGGCAGATAATCCAAAATATATTTGAGTGCGACGCGGAATTCCACTAATCCGTGGCGGCGTTGCAAACGGAGATTTTCTTTGTGTCTATTGTAATATTTTTCGAGAGGTAACATGCTATATCTTAACACTTGTTGTGAAAGGGAACATCCTTAATTGCACAATTATCGTAGGCAAAAATAAAAAAATGTTTCAAATCGTACCGATAACAGTTTGCTGAAAACAAATTGGTTTTGTAAAAGGAACTGAATACGTAAAAAAAGGAAAGCATTTTCATACTTTCCTTTAAATTATTCGAATGTTAGTCAAATAAAAACGTTCCCTGATTATCTGTTTTTCCAAAGGTTTGCCATTTCTTCCAAGGTTTTGCCTTTTGTTTCCGGTACAAGTTTCCAGACGAAGATGGCGGCAATTACGCAAATTATTCCAAAAATTGAATATGTCCCTGCAGGCGACCAATTCAACATTGAAACGAATGAGGAACTTACTGCGAAGTTCGAAATCCATTGGAAAGCAACGGCAACGGCCACTGCGGCACCACGGATTGTGTTCGGGAATATTTCGGAAATCATTACCCAGCAAATTGGTCCCCAGCTGAACATGAAGCAAGCGGTGTAAATCATAATGCTTGTTGCTGCAAACATTCCTGGCAAAGAACCTTCAAATCCACCTAACGCAAAATACAACATCACGCCGAATGCGCCCACAGCCATTCCAAGAGAACCAACAATTAGCAACGGTCTTCGTCCGAGTTTTTCAACGGTGAAGATTGCCAATAGGGTAAAGGTGATGTTCACAATTCCCATTATTACTTGAATTGTCATTGGATTGTCCATACCCATTCCTTCGAAAATACGTGGACCGTAATATAACACGGCGTTGATTCCGACAGTTTGCTGGAATACGCTCAACATAATTCCGACGAAAATCACCAAGAAACCATACGTGAATATTTTTTCGGTTTTTACCGTTGCACTTTCGTGTATTTCGGCAAGAATTCCTTTTGCTTTGTCGTCGCCGTTAATACGTGAAAGAACGTGTAAAGCTTTGTCATCGTTGCCATTCATGGCAAGGAAACGAGGAGTTTCTGGAACTGCTAAAATCAGCAATGCAAAAATTCCGGCAGGGAAGGCTTCGCTTACGAACATCGTTCTCCAGCCAGTTGCCATATACCAATCTGCATCAACAACATCAAGAATTGTGTGGTTTTTCATTATCACAAAATTCACGAAGTACACAACCAATTGCCCGAAAATGATGGCGAACTGGTTCCACGAAACCAAAGTCCCACGCATATTTGCAGGTGCAACTTCGGCAATATACATCGGACAAATTGCCGATGCCAGTCCAACGCCAATACCACCAATAATACGATAAAAATTAAAAGCGAGTAATAGAGAGAATGTTGGTTCACCGTAGTTGAACAATAAAAATTCAGGCCACCAAGAACCAAGTGCGGATATGAAAAATAAAATACCGGCAATAAATAGAGATTTTTTTCTTCCGAAACGCGTTGCCAATAAACCAGAAATGGCACTACCGATAATGCAACCGATTAGTGCGCTGGAACAAGTTATTCCGTGCCAACCATCGGTGTAGGTGAAATCGGTTGCCGACATGAAAAATGCCTGCAAACCTTTTTCCGCTCCCGAAATAACTGCTGTATCGTAACCAAAAAGCAGTCCACCAATTACAGCGACAAGAACGATACTAAAAAGATATAATTTACTGCCATTCATAATCTCTAAACTCTAAACTCTAAACTCTAAACGTACATATTAACTATTGCTTCGTACAATTCTTGTTTTCCGCTTGTTTGCTTTGGTTCGCCTACTTTTTTGCCATATTCGTAAACTTCTTCGAACGTCAATTTTCCTTGTTCGAATTTTTTACCTAAACCTTTGTCGAAGCTTGCGTAGCGATCAGCCACCATTTTCTTGATTGGAGATTTTTCCAATAATTCGGCTGCGTTTTCAAGAGCACGGGCCATTGCATCCATAGCAGAAATGTGTGCAATGAAAATATCTTCCAAATCGGTGGAATTGCGACGAGTTTTTGCATCGAAGTTCGAACCACCGTCTTTAAAACCTCCATTTCTGATGATTTGCATCATTGCTTGGATTAGTTCAAAATTGTCGATAGGGAATTGGTCTGTATCCCAACCGTTTTGATAATCGCCACGGTTTGCGTCGATGGAACCAAGCATGCCGGCGTCAACAGCGCAAGCCAATTCGTGTTCGAATGTGTGACCAGCCAATGTTGCGTGGTTTACTTCAATATTGATTTTGAAATCTTTGTCAAGATTGTGAGCTTTCAAGAAACCAATAACTGTTTCTGTGTCAACATCGTATTGATGTTTTGTTGGCTCCATTGGTTTTGGCTCAATAAGGAATGTACCTTTGAAGCCTTTTGAACGAGCATAGTCGCGAGCCATTGTCAACATTGTTGCCATGTGTTCTTTTTCGCGTTTCATGTCGGTGTTCAACAACGACATATAACCTTCGCGACCGCCCCAAAATACGTAGTTCGTGCCACCAAGAGCAATTGTTGCATCAATGGCATTCTTTATTTGGACGATAGCACGTGCAACCACATCGAAATCAGGGTTTGTGGAAGCTCCGTTCATATAACGTTTGTGTCCGAACACGTTTGCTGTTCCCCACAAAAGTTTTATGCCGGTTTCTTTTTGTTTCTTTTTAAGATATGCAACTATCTCCTTTAGATTTTTTTCGTAATCTTCAATGTTGTCGGCTTCTTTTACCAAATCAACATCGTGAAAACAATAGTATTCAATGCCTATTTTTTGCATGAATTCGAATCCTGCGTCAGCTTTGTCTTTTGCAGCTTGGATAGGGTCGTCGCTGCTGTTCCACGGAAATGTTTTGGTTCCAACGCCAAATTGGTCGCTTCCGTCTGCACCAAGTGTGTGCCACCACGCCATAGCGAATTTGAGCCATTCGCTCATCTTTTTACCTAAAATAACTTTATTTGCATCGTAGTATCGAAATGCTAACGGATTTTTACTTTTTGTTCCCTCAAATTTAATTTTCCCAATACCAGGAAAGAATTCTTTCTTTGCCATAATTTATAAAAATAATACTTAGTGTAAAAAATACACTTACAAATTTATGCTTTATTTTAAATAATCAAAAAGTATGTTGATTTTTTTTGTGGTAATTATGCTTTGGATAGTAAAATCAATGAATGGTCTTTATTTTGAAAGTGGTTGTAAATCAATATGTTTTGCGGATTTTTAACAGCATTACCATTTGTATATAGCAAATTTGCTGGTATGATTTTTTTAGCTAAACATTCTGCTGCTGCATAAACACCAAAAGCCGATGCCGTAAACGATTCTCCGAAAATATGCTTGTACCAGGCAATTGGAGTTTGTGGAAAATTTTTCTGCGCGAATTCTTTATAGATTGTGTCGTTTTCGCCATCTCCGCTTACACCAAGCATAATCGCATCGAGGTCGGAATATTGCAGATTTGCTTGCTTGAGCATATTTTGAATTGTTTCGGACATTTTTTCTGCCGAAGCTTTGTACAACAGTTCCACATCGCGAAGTCTGCACAATGATTTCTCTGTTTTGTTTGTGCCTAAAAATAAGGATACTGCGGTTTCGCCGGCAAATGAACCTTCCGAATTCGATTGTTTGAGAATGGTTTCGTTTATTTCGTCCTTTTTCCAATAACCAATTTTCCCAAGCATATTAAAATAATCGGGAGTCATTTCATCGTGACCGCCGACAAGTGCGTTGGAAATTCTGCCTAACTGCATTTGCAACAAGGCATCGGAAAGTCCACATTCAAAGGAAGTTCCACGATGCGAGTACGTACAGTTGTAACCGTTGCATTTTTGGTTGAGTGCGATTTGCGAACTAATCGTGTTGTGTGTTGACTGCATAAAATAGGTTGGTTGCAGAAGTTGTTCACCTTCTTTAACCATGGCAGACAAGAATTTTTCGGTATTTTCGATGCAACCAAGACCTGTTCCTGTAATAATTGCGTCAACTTTTTTCGCGCCAGCTTGTTGGATAGCGGAAATAGAAGTTGCGATAGCTCTTTTTATGATTTTGCCCATTCGACGTGCCGCCATAGGATTTATGAACGGCTTGTAATCTGGCTCGATGGAACGATTGTAGTCTTCGGTGTGTGCAATAGGATTTTCAAACCAATCTTCGCAAAGTGGATTTTGAATCGAAATTTGTGCTGCCGATTGAATGAAAATGTCCATATTATTTGATTTTTGAGAATATACAAGATGAATCGTTACCGCCGAATCCAAACGAATTGTTCATGACGTGATTCAATTCTTTGTGTTTTGTTTTTGTGACAGGAACGACATTCACGTCTTCCATTTTTGCCGAAAAATTCAAATTGGCAGGAATGAAATTATGTTGTAGTGCCAGAATTGAGATTACCGATTCCACGCTTCCAGCTGCGCTCGTTGTGTGTCCGGTAAACGCTTTTGTTGATGAAAAATCCGGGACATTTTCTCCAAAAACGCGAGTGATTGCAATACCTTCGGTTGTGTCGTTGTTTCCCGTCCCAGTTCCGTGGGCGCTGATAAAATCAATGTCGGTTGGTTGCAAATTTGCGTCGGCGAGCGCACCTTGCATTGCTAAAAAAGGACCTTGTCCGTTTGGCGAAGTAGCCGTTTGATGAAATGCGTCGCAAAAATTAGCATAGCCGCTCAATTCGCATAACGTTTCCGCGCCACGTTTTTCCGCATCTTCGGCTTTTTCTATAACCAAATAAGCAGCACCTTCACCCAAATTGAGCCCAACGTGGTTTTGAGAGAACGGTTTGCACGTTTCTCTGTCAAGAATCATCAATGTGTTGAAACCATTGAGGTGAAATTTGCTTAAACCTTCGGTTCCACCAACAACAGCGGCGTCAACTTTGCCCGTTTTTATGAGATTTGCACCAAGAATCAGAGCATTTATGGCAGACGAGCACGCTGTGGAAATTGTCGATGTCATATCAAAAATGCCGAAATAATCGGCTACATCGTCGGTTCCTGCACCACAATCGTGTGCTGCAATATATTCTTTGTGGTTTTCGTTTTCAAGAAAATCAATGTAGAATTGCTCGCTTTTTTCCATTCCGCCAACGGTCGTGCCGTTTATGAATGCAATGCGTTTAGGCTTTTTTTCTTGTAGTTTTGCTTGTTCAATTGCTTCTTTGGCGGCGACAATCGCCATAAGAGGTGTGCGTGTAACGAGTTGTTTTTGGGGAATGTTGAGAAACGATTTCATTTCCTCGTCGCTCATGGGAACTTCGGAAACCGGCATATCGGTGTGTGTGGTCTGCAAATACTTGATTTTTCCCACAGAAGATTTTTCTGCAAGTAATGCTTCCAAAGTTTTTTCTTTCCCAATTCCCAATCCCGAAATGATGCCCATTCCGGTTACAACTAATTTGCTCATTATTCAAAAAGAGTTTTGCTCCTCTGCAAAGATAGAAAAATCTTAAAGAAATAAGCGATAACGAGAAAATAACTAAAGAACGGTGTTGAACCATTCACTCAAAATCGAACAAGGTTTTATATTAGTCGTTTACAACAGATTTTTCTACCCAAAACTATCAAAACGCGCGCCGATACCACAGTCTCACTAAACAACTTCTTTCGTACAACGAGTAGATTTTTAGGGGAGAAGGTCCGTCTTGAACTTTTATTTTCCCAAAATCGTTGTTACGTGTAAAAAAGCACGATAAAGCCTACCAGTTCAAACTGCATAGTTATGTAGTTCAAACTCCCTAACTATGTAGAAAAAATGCCATTTTTGGAGCTGTTTGAAAAACAAACTCTTTTTTGTGAAAAACAGAAAAAGTGACAATTGTTTACGGAATTATGCACTTAGTCTTGTAAAATATTTGCACGTATCGGTTGTTCTTTTCTTCCAATAGTTGAAAAAACAAAGAAAGCCACCGCTGTACCTGCTTCGCTAATTTTGGAAATTGTTTTTTTTGCTAAAATATTGTTGTTTAATTTGATATAGGAATTTTAATGATTTTTTACTATCGTTTTTCTGTAGGAAATTGATTTTTTTTATTTTTGTAATCCACCCATTGCTTTCAAGGAGGAAGACCAAAGGTCAAATTGTTGGAGCAAATGAATTGTTAGTATGTATAATTTAAGAGACATAGTAGAATATATGGTTATGTTGATTGGCTCGTTTGCTAAGAGATATAACATTAGTTACCAGGAAGCTCAGTCTTACTTGAGTAGTTATGGTGCTTTAGATATGATTCAATCTCATTATGGTATTATGCATACGCAACGATTTGAGGATATGGTGGAAGGCTTGTCTGCTTTCTGTAAAAGAAAGGGAGGAAATTTGTCGTGAAACTGTATCATGGTTCAAATATGGTTATTGACAAAATAGACCTGTCTTATTCTAAACCTAATAAAGATTTTGGAAAGGCATTCTATTTGTCTGATGATTGTGCTCAGGCTGAGGAAATGGCTAATTTAAAAGCTGTTTTTCTTGGTGGTGATCCGATTGTTATGACATTTGACTTTGATGATTCGTTGATATATGACGGAACTTTACGGTTCAAAAGTTTTGATAGTTATACAGAGGAGTGGGCACATTTTATTTTTGAACATAGAAATGATGAGCAAGGACGAACATTGCATGATTTCGATGTTGTGTATGGTCCTATAGCCAATGATAGAGTTGGTGCTCAAATAAATAATTTTAGGAATGGTTACATATCTTTTGAAACATTCTTGGAACGTATAAAATATATGAAAGGCATAACTTTTCAATATGCCTTTTGTACAGAGTTAGCAATATCGAAATTGGTAAGGATATGAATGTTACAAAGCAGGAGTTTGATTTTATGGTTCAATCGCTTACAACCGATCTGATAACCATATTGACAGAAGAAAATCATCTTTCTGTTAGCAAGGCTTTTGATATTTTGTATCAGTCTAATACCTTTGCCAAACTTTGCGATGCAAATACAGGTTTGTATTATCAGTCTGCAAGGTATGTTTATAGTTATCTTGTAGAAGAAAGAAAAGAAGTGATTGACCAAGCCTTGCCTTTTTAATTATATCCGCCCACTGCACCCATGGCGGAAAGAACTGGATTTAGGCACTTTCGTCTATTTGCACGTATCGGTTGTTCTTTTCTCCCAATAGCTGAAAAAACAAAGAAAGCCACCGCTGTACCTGCTTCGCTAATTTGGGGCGGTGCTTTGTGCTGCTAAAATATTGTTATTCAATTTAGTACAGGAATTGTAGTGATTTTTCACTATCGTTTTTCTGTAGGAAATTGATTTTTTTTATTTTTGTAAAAGCCCACGAGGGACATTTTTTGTTTTGGGTGGGCTGACATAGAAAGGCGTTTATCTAACGCTTTGTTTTGACGTTTTCGAATCACGCAATATTCAAAAACACAAGTCAAAACATTGCAACGATGAATGCTTACGGGTTGTGATTTGTGGGATAGCTATATCCTCGTCATAACGGCGTGGGCTTCGGCGTTGCTCGTTTACTTGTGGGGCAATGCGTGAGCCTGAAAACGTGGAACGAGTAACAGGTACGATTCCACGCTTTTTTATTTTTAGCAGTAACCAATTTTGCTTGGGAGTCGGCAAAGAATTAATTGTTCAGGAACTATGGAACAACAGTTTTTTTGTGAAACAGCGGAACGTTATAGCACGTTGTTTCGGCACATTGCGGAAATTGGTATTGTTAAAGAGATGTCGTTTGAGATTGACAGTAAGGATTTTGAGAACAAATATAGAGACAAGGAGGATGTTCGCCATGCTGCACCATTCAAGCAGATGTTTGATGCTTTGACGGAAGTTGACAATCTCCCCTGTTTATATCGTTGGGAAATAACATCACCATACAATGAAGACGACATTAAACAAGCTGTTGGCGAACTTCAAAAATTCACGCCTCGCGTACTAAAAAAAGCAAAGGCTACATATAACACATTGTATGTCGGTAAAGTAAAGAAATCTATTGTCGGTAGAATAATCCAACATCTTGGGTATCATCGTAACCCTGCATCACATGGTTTGCAACTTAACGATTGGGCAAAGCCTATGAATTTGCATTTTCGTCTGCATATTATTGTATTGCCTGACGAAGTAATTCCTGTGGAGGAAATTTTTGAAACTGAATTGGCACACAAATATGTGCCACTAATTGGAATACACTAATTTAAAAATTTTATAATAATGAAAAAGATATTTTTTTACACAAGTTTGATGGTATTTGTAAACTTTCCTTTTTTTTCAATTGCTCAAACAATTCAAACGAAAACAGAAAAAATCAATAACGAAACTGTACGTACATATAGTTTTTATATAAATGAACAAGGGGAACCTGTTCGTCATGGAAAGTACACGATTACGTGGAATGTTAATAAAAATGATTACAAAGTAAATCGAAAATTGGAGTGTAATTATAAAAATGGAGTGTTACATGGGAAATTGACATACTCGAATGACTGGAATGTTTACAAAGCATACTACACTCCGCTAGAAAAAAACTTAGTTAATTGGGAACTTGTTCTAAAACAATTAGACAACTTCACTGTTGATATGTACAATGGCTATATGACAGGAGACATAAATGTCACATATCAAGGATATTGGACAGAAGAAAATAATTTCAGAGCAAAGGCGATTAACGGGGTTTTAGCTGATAATTCTGAATTAGTTGTTTCTATTCGTCCAAGAGAAGTGATTAAGGGTAAACTGACTTATTTGAGTGATGCAACCGAAGCTAAACGATACAAAAATATTTTACCAACCAATACCCCCAATCCAAATTTACAAGATCCAGGTGAATTTATTTCCTTTGAGTTCCCAAGTGACCAATATGGTGGAATGGAGAAATATGTGATAAATCTTCCTCGCTTTGTTGATAAGCCCTATGATGAATTGAAGAATATACCAGAGTATAAATTTTTAATAACATATGAGGGTCTAGATTTAGGGAAAATATCGGGTATAGAACACTACATTAGAGAATCTTATTATCTTTCCGAGGCGTCTAAGGATACCCTGCATGAGCATTATATCCTTGCTACACAAAAAGTAGAAGAGCGGGAAAAAGCTGAGCGCGAAGCTAAGTATTTACGAGAAAATGCGTACAGAAATGCATATAATAAAGCAAATGCTCTTGTGGAATCATTTAACACATTTAATAAAAAAATGTATTTGAAATCTATACAAAATTATTACACCTCTGATGGTTACGTTCATCCTGTCGTAATAGATGTGAATGTAGAAAACTTGTTATACAAGGGATATTCTATGCGTATTTCCTCTTTACGAGATATCATCAATAGCTATAATTTGTCTGACTATGGCTATTATGGGAAAATAAAAGAAAATAACACATCATTAGGTAGTAAAAATACTACTTATGAAGAAATTACAGATGAAACAGTCAAAACAATGATAGAACTGGCTCAAAATTTAAACGATGAAAATATATTGAATTCTATTAAAAGTTTGACTATGTTATGTGAAATAGAGAATGAAATAATCGAAAAAATGTTTGATATTTCTACATACTATACAAAGTCAACATACTCTGAAGGAGAAATAAATGCTGCCTCTTCAAAAATTCCTAGGTTTACAAATGAAAATTGTACAATTAAATGTACTACATCAAAAAACTTATATAACGCATACACTGAAGTTTCCGGATATATGTACCAACAATTATCGAATAGTACGTTACCAGAACATCTGGATATAATGAAGCAATTTTCTAAGATTGTAGATGTTATGCATCAAGGTATAAATACAAAAACAAAAGAATTAGAAAAGGCATTAAAAGAAACAACTACTGTAGAAGATAAATTAAAAATTTTTTTGCAGAATTAATTTTCTGTTTACATTTAAAGTTTCAAATTGCAAACCTTAAATGTAAAACAAGGTGAACATTAGAATAGAATGAAATGTTATAATTTCAAAGGTCGCCGTGAGGCGGCCCTTTTTAATGCGTAATTAATGGATTCCCGAGAGTGCATCTCTTTTTTTGTTTTTTGGGTTGACAACCGAAATGGAATGTTGTATATTTGCAACGTCGGACGTGAAAAATGAGGGTTCATCCCGAAACACCCGGACAGAAGCCGATTAAGTTCGTGCGGAGTTTCGGCTACGGCGCGAAATTCCTTAAAAAAGAGAATCTTAGATTCTCTTTTTTATTTTTTGACAGTCCATAGTTTTATAAACTTATGAGAGAATGTTTTTGATAGTGCCTCATTTCTTTTTATAAAAATCAATTTAGCACCCTTAAAAACATAAACATACTTTAGATTTTCGTTGTTTTCAAATGCATTTTTAATTTCTCTAGAAAATGTTTTGTTTATGGAGTTACCAATGAAATTTATTGCTATTCTATCGGCTTGTTTTGCACCTTCTTGTAGACGTTCAGCAAAGGCACTACCTCCATTGGATGTTTTCCCTTCTACGTAGTAAAGAATATTTCGTTGTTTAATAATAAAATCGGCACTCTTGGTCGTTCGTGGATTCGCAAGCAGATACACATCAAATTTGTTAGCCAAAAATTTCTGTGCAATTTGCAGATTATTGGGAATCTCGCCAGTTTTCAGTATTTCGTCATATTGGTTTGTATATAAGGTATAAATCTTGTTTTCTGCCAAAGACAACCGTGTCAACTCGGTAAAAGCTGGTTGTGTAACTATCCATTTCAACACGGAAACCTTTTCTCGGTTTGTTGAAAACGTGTAGTAATCCTTTAGGGCATTAGTAATCGTAGTTCCTTGATAAACAATAGATCTCCCATAGTCGGTTGTGGGCTCACAAACGACATCACAAATATCCTCCGTCCACAGTGGGTACGGTGTTGCTTTTTCTTCTTCCATGATGTTGCAAAGATAGAAAAATCCGATTGAACTTTCCTGGAGAATAAAAAAATAAGTCCAACCAACGATATATATCCGTGCGAACGGTGGAGATTAGGGAGAGGTAATGGAATTGTAAAAAAACAAAACCTATAAGAATTTTTTGTTCTACTACTTGAATAAAAATTGCACTTCTAATTTGAAATTACAGAATTAAATATGTCGCGTATACATTCCCATAAAGCCAATGTTTGCAATAAAGAAGAAATATCCTCAATTTTTCAAAATACTTTTTTTGATGGTGTTATTCATCTTGCAGCTGTGTCAAGAGTCGAAGATGCGGAAAATGATAAGGAAAAGTGTGTGCAAGTAAATTATGGTGGAACAAAAAACATTGTTGATTGTATTGCTAAAAGCCCCAAGACATGGATGATTTTTGGTTCAAGTCGTGAAGTTTATGGTGAGCAAGAAATTTTTCCCGTTGTGGAAATGACGGATTTATGTCCTCTAAATGTTTATGGACACACAAAATTAGAAGGTGAAATACTAACCCAAACTCTTCATAAATATATGATTCTTCGTTTTTCTAATGTGTATGGTAATTCTTATGATCGTCAAGAACGTGTAATCCCAACCTTTGTCAGACAAGCGAAAAATAACGAACCTCTAATTCTACATGGTGGCGCACAAATTATTGACTTCACATTTATAGACGACACAATTGAAACAATAATTCGTTGTATCAACTATTTGACAGTTCATGAAGAAGTTAAAGAAATATTACATATATCTCCAGGTATAGAAAACAAACTGATTGATGTTGCGAATATCATTGTAAAACAGTTTAAAAGTAAATCGCAAATCATTGTAGAACCGATGATGAAACGCCAATATGATGTAGTTCGCTTTTGGGGTGATTCCAATAAACGGAAAAGTTTGTTGGGAGATAATGAATTTAAATCAATAACGAGCGGGATAAAAATGATGAGTGCGAATATTGACTCGGTACAATGAAATATAAAACAGTATTTTTGTAGATAAACCATTCCATTATCTAATGGCCAAAAGAGTACCTGAAATTATTACAAATAGGTGGAAATTACATATTTACAATGTTTTTTGTTAAACATTCATTTTAATATTTGAAACAGTTTTCATAATGCAGCCTATTGCATAGAGTGGCACAACGGAAATGTCACCATATTGAGAGTAATTTTCCAATGAAACACGCCAGCCTTGTGACAATTTTTTTTGTGTGAGAAACAACCGCAAACTCTGCATAGAACCTCGTGTTCCAGACTTAACCTCAATTGGCAACACGTTTCCATCAAATTCCGTTACATAGTCTATTTCGGCATTCCCGGTTTTGTCTTCTCTATGCCAGCAATATAATTCCGCCTGACTGTCGAATGGCGCAGATTTTATAAGCTCCGTACCTACAAAAACCTCGGCTAACGCACCTTTGTTTATGGTTGAAAAATCCTTTGCCAATAAAAATTCTGTTAAATTAAGATTGAGTAGTCGTTGCATTATACCTGTATCAAGCATTATCATTCTGCTATATTTTCTATTCACTTCCGCTCCCAAAGGTAAACCGTTGGAAGAAGAATGTACAACAGGGTAAACAAGTCCCGCCAATACAAGGGTTTGCAATGCCTGACGAATCGTTTCGGAACGAAGTTCACGATTTACCAAAGAATATACAAATTTCCCATGTCCTTGTTCTGCAACCGACATCCAAACGTCATTAATTAATGTCGGATCAATACGTTTGCGGTATTTTACAAAATCAGTTTTATATGAATTGATAAGCGTATTCAGAACTTTTTGGCAATCAAATAGATTTTTGTTTTTGACATACATTGCAACAACTTCGGGCATACCACCAATAGAAAGAAATATTTTGAGCAAATCTATTGCCTGTTCGTGTATCACGGGCAATAAAGGATTTTGAAAAGATGCCGTTTTTATTGCATCGAACAACATATTGTTATTAGTTGCACCAGCAAATTCCTCAAAAGAAAATGGATACATATACAACGATTCTATTCTTCCTACACCAAACGAAGGAAGGTTTTCAAGGGTAAACTCCAACAATGAACCTGTTGCCACTAAGTGTAGCTCTGGAAATTTTTCGTAAAAATAACGGAGTTTATTTATAGCCTCTGGACAAGCCTGAATCTCGTCGAGAAATAATAAGGTTGTTCCTGCAGTTATTTTTTCCCCTGTTGCAATACTCAATCCATCGCAAATTTGTTGAGGAGAAAATTGAGGTGCAAACAACGAATGTAAATCTGTTCGCTCGTTGAGGTCTATTTCCACGAATTTTTCAAACGTTTCGCCTAAATGACGAACAGCACTTGTCTTTCCAACCTGTCTGGCTCCACGCAATAGCAAAGGTTTCCTATCTGTTGATTTAGCCCAACGTAAAAGTGCTTCATCAATGCGTCTCTTGAAATATTTCATATATCAATTGTTTATATACAGCAAAGATATGAATATTGAGAAAATTATACCCAAACAATGGTGAAAAATTGTAAAAATCATATCCAAACAATGGTGAAAATTTGAGAAAATCGTAGCCAAACGATTTCTGTGAAGATGGTTCCAAACAATAATCACCAATCGTTATTTTACTATCCTAGCAGTCCCCAAAATAACAAATCAAAAGAAGTGAATAGGGAAATGCAGTCGGCAAGTACAGGTGAGATTATTTTCTACAATGCAAATGAAAAAAACTTATACAAATTCATTAGTCCGTAATGAATTCATATAAGTTCCTTGAATTTTGTTCAAAAAGAGAGTGTGTGACGTGTATGCGTCAACTATTTTGTTCTGTTTTTTGAAATGTATTCGGCCATAACGCGTATAGATTTGAATACTTCCTTACCAGCAGCTGCGTTAGCCAATTTAATACCATAGTTTTTCTCCATTAAAACGATAAGTTCCAAAGCATCGATTGAGTCCAAAGCTAAACCTTCGTCGCCGAACATTGGTGCGTCGCTGTCAATGTCGTCTGGAGTCATACCTTCAAGGTTCAAAACTTCAATGATTTCTTTCTTTAATTCTACTATTAGTTCTTCCATATTAATTATATAAATTGTATAACGTTTCTGTATTAAAGATGTTTGTACTCAAGTCGCTACGTTCAACATATAAGAACAAAACATCACATTGTCCTTTGAAATACTCCACCCAGCCACAAAGACAAGAGTGTGTCGTTTCATCGGAAAACGCTCCTTGTACAAAGGAACAAAATTTTTGTGGATTAAAGTGCTCCATAACGTAAAAAGCGCTTTCTCCCATCGTTTTATTTCTAATTGAAATTTCTCCTGTGACGATATTTGCAAGCGTGTAAACAAATACAGCAGGAGAAGGGTAGTAGTTGCTTAAACTTTGTATTGTTTGCTGATACGCGCTGTCGTCGTCCAATGAGGAACTTCGATTGCAACAAACAACGGCAATGTTTTCTTTGGGTGTAACTCTGTCAAAATCAACTGATTGTAGCGCCAATTCTGCTCCTAAGAAACCACACTTTGCAAGATTGTCCATCTTGAAAAATTTTGGATATGAAATGTTCTGTGAGTGGAAAATGTCGGTTAGCCACGAAGTGTCGGAACGCTGTACATCAATGTTTTTCCCATTGACAATTACTTTGTCATTTGTTATCCTGCAATATGATGAAATTGTTAAATTCATATTATTCTGTGACTTTCGTAAATAGTAGTGCAGCATTGCTTCCGCCAAAACCAGATAGCACTTTTAGAAACTTATTCTCGTTGCAGAGTTGATTTTCAAGTAATGAATGTATGGGAGCAACGGTTCCTCGTTCTGTCAAGTTGTTGACTTTCAACGCTGTGTTGTCAATGATAGCTAAAGATGATATAATTGTTTCCAATATTCCGGCAGCACCAAGTGTGTGTCCGAAATATGCTTTGAGACTATTGATTGGTCGGTCTTGTAGCTGAGCACTGGTTAAAGCTAAAGATTCCATGTCGTCATTGTATGCCGTTGCTGTTCCGTGGGCATTGATAAAAGCAATTTCATCAGGAGTTACCCCTTTCATAACTTTTTTTATCGCGGCGTATAATCCAGCTCCGGTTCGTGATGGTCCGGAAATGTGGTTTGCATCGTTTGCCATTGCGCCTGCAGATAGAATTATGCTATTCTTTGGAAGTTTAGTATCTATTTTTCCGTAGATAATCGTAGCGGCAGCTTCGCCCAAATTTAATCCGATGCGGTTTTTGTCGTATGGTTTACATAATTCTGGAGACAAAGCTTTAAAAGATTGGAATCCCGATACAATAAATTTGGACAACATATCGGCACCGACCACTATTGCCATTTCGCAGTCGTTGCTTTGTAACATTCTCATGGCTGTTATTTGGGCCGATGCTCCAGAAATACATGCATTTGAAATGACGATTGGCTCATTGGGATTCCCAAAAAAGTCAGCAATCAGTTGAGCTGATTTCCATAAATGAATTCTATCTTCTTCAAATCCATCAAGATTGTCAAGCAAATGAACATTGCCTTTCGTTGTTGATACAATAAATTGTACAGAATTTAAATTTGCAGAAATGTTAGTCTTTTGCAGTGCTTTATAAACACTAAGAATTGCCGCTTTCTCAAACTTGGTGTAGCGTATGTTTTTTGAATTGATTTGTTCAAATTCTGCATCTAATTTATTGTTGTCTATCAATGCTCCAACAAATGGTTCTGGTAATTCAAATGTGTTCTGTAGAAGTTTTAGATTTGTTTTACCAGCTTTGACAGACGTGTAATTTTCTTCGGAAGAAAATCCCAGCGACGAAATAATTGAATGTGAAAGTTGATAAATCATTTTATTACTTTAACAATGCAAAGGAAATACAAATTACAACGTGTTCAAAATAGAATACTTAAAAGATTTTACATTTTATTAAAAAGGCAAGAAGTATGAGAAGTGTTTCATATAAACTGCTAATTTTGTGAAATGTTTTTTTCGAGATGATTACAGTAAAAGACAAGAATTTTGACGTTCTTATTTCCCAGGATGAAATACAATCGGTTGTTGAACGTACGGCAGAGATTATAAAAAAATCTGATGAGGTAATAATACTCGTTATGGCAAATGGTGCGAATTGGTATGCCCAACGTGTATTTGATAAAATACCAAGTTTGGTAGTTGATATAGAATATGCTTTGTTAAAAAGTTATTCGGAGGATAAGCAGATTGATTTGGTAGCTGTGAGTTTGCCGGAAACAAAATTAATTCAAGGTAAGACATTGATTATTTTGGAGGACATTATTGATTCTGGAAGGACGATGGAATATATGGTACGTTGGGGAAAACATATAGCACAGGCAAAAAATGTTTATGTATGTCCAATGTGTGTGCGTGAGGGTATAGATTTAGCACGTTACAACGTAAAAAACAATCCTTTTGTAATTGCTTCTGATAAATGGGTGATTGGATGTGGATTCGACTATGAACATATAGGCCGTAATCTAGGTAGTATCTACTATATGGTTGACTAAAGTATTGGTAATCCGTTCATTTTTTTCCATTCATTTATGAAAGGTGGGATAGTCCACATTAGATTATAATCTCTATCAAGAAAAACTTGTACTGTATGACCTGTTGCGCAGAGTTCGTTTGTATTTCTATCGTAGATTTCGTAATCAAAAATGAGTTTTGCTGCTGAGGTGTTTCTAAATTTAATGATAACTTTTGCCTGATCTTGGTATTTAAGTGGACGTTTGTAATTGAATTTTAATTCTACCAAAGGAGCATAGAATCCAAATTCGTACATACGCATATATTCAAGTTGATATTTTCTTCCGAATTCCTCTCGTGCATCTTCAAAATATAGTGCGTATGAACCATGCCAAACAATTTGCATTGAATCAACTTCGCTGAATCGGATGTCAAAATTCTTTTCTGCTTGTAAAACTTTCTCTTCCATTATCTGCTTTCTTTATCGGTTAAAGCTACCTTTATTTCGCATTCAGCAACAACTTTCCCGTTACATTCAATTTTTGCATTCAGCAGTGTCATGTTCAACATGCCGCTAAATGTTTCTTCAACCGTTGTTTTTAGCTTATCACCAACTGTAGGATAGTCAAAAATTGTTAAGTTCTTTATGGAGCCAATAACGCCAATCTTTACCGTCTTTGATTCCATATATTTATTAATGTAACCAATTCTTGCGGCACAAGTCTGTGCCATATTTTCGACAATTCCTCCAGCGCTGAGTTTGTTGTCTTCGTCGAGAAGAATATTTTCTTGTTTTATTTCAAATTCTGTTGTGGCAATTTTCCCTTCAAATGATGTGAAGTTATCAACCATCACGAATGGTGGACGTTGTGGAATTAGTTCTATTGCAGCGATTGGAAATTTCATAGGGCGAATTTATTACAAAAAAAGGAAGTCATAAAGGCTTCCTTTTTAGTCATATTTATGAATAACGGATTATCGTAGGAATTTTTCGTTTGGATGCGGAATAGCAGAGCGTTTTGCACTCTTTCCTTTGATAGCCAAGTCGTGAATTTCAAAACTCAGTGTTACTTCATGTGTACCACCTGTCGACAAACCTGCGTTTGAAATAGTCATATCATAGCTATACAAGAATTGGTACAATTGTTTTTTATCTTTTGAATATTTGATATAACCAAGTGTTAGGATAAGAGCATCAAAACTTTTTGCTTTAATGCTGTTAGCTATATCTTCCAAAGATTCTTTCTTATAATATTGTTTACGAGCCCAGCATCCTACATAAAGGGAAGACATAAACGATATTTTAGAAGGAATTGTTGCATTCAAACCAAAGGTAAGAGTCTTTGCTCCCGCTTCAGAACCTTTGAACCATTGATTGGCTTCAGCTTGGTTTTCAAATATGAATCCAGGGCATAACAAGAAATATTTGTTATGGAAACCTTGACGGTTGATACGGAATTGCATATAACCGTGCATTGTAAATTTCATTGGAAGAGGTGATTCTTGACCATCATCAATCCAAGACATGTCTGGTTGAGAAAGGTGATGGAATGCAACACCAAAAACACCAGTAGCCAAATATTTTACTGGAGTTTGACGGATGTTGAATTGTACAACCGCACCTGCATTGTAATCAAATACACCTTGACTTTCAATACCATCAGTTGGAGGTACGAATTCAGTTTCGTAGATGGCACCAAAACGAGGGTCCAACTGGTCGGTGAAGGTCAATTTATCATAATCAATTCTTTTATGAACGTATTGTGCTCCTGCACCAATTTGGAACATCAAATCAGGAAGAACACGAATTTGTTTTGCGTATGCTAAACCGCCCTGAAATGTATTCAAGCAGTTTTCACCTTGAGTATTTCGAGTTAAATAAGCACCAATACCACCTTGAGCAAATTTAACATCGTAGTAATCGAAACAGATGCTTTGGGTACCCCATTCTCCAGGAACATTTGTCCATAAATGACGGTCTGTAATCGTACCCCGTAAACCAGGATTTATACCAGTCATTGCAGGATTGTAATATGTTTCCTTTAAGTAGAACTGAGAATAGTTTGGGTCTTGTGCAAACAACGAATTTGCAAATAGCAAAGACGTGACCGCTGCAATAATAGAAATGTAAATCTTTCTCATTGTTTTCTATCTTATCGTTTCCTAAACAATTTCTTTTTTATTTCTGCCAATTTTAGATAATAGGCAGTTGTGCAAATATATGAAAAAAAATAAACATCGTCCTAAATCACCATTTTTTTTTGTCTCGAAAGGGAAAAACATTTTTTTTAAGACTGTGTGATTATACACATGATATTGATAGTGAACATGTTGCCGTTTCTAGTGAATATGATTTTTTTTTATTCTTTTATTTTCAGTATATTTGGAGAATTAATTTGGTGTAATGTTTTCCTTTCGCATATTGCGTATTTTAAAGATTATGAAATATACAAAATTATATGTATTGATATGTGTATTATTCGTTTCAGTTTGGGGCATTGCCCAAACCGCGGCGTATGATCCTTCTGTTTTCATCGATATAAATATAAATTCTGGAAATCCCGCTTATCCGTTTCCGCAGTTTTTGGAATATAAAGGTGGAGGAAAATCGTTGGCGAAATATAATGCCGAAGGTGTCACGCATGCCGATATGGAAAAAACTCTGCGCGAAGCCTACGAGATTATGATGCACCGTTGCCGCTACGAGGGTAAATATTGCGGTGTTGATTATATTTCATTCAACAGGGATGATGTTGCAGGCAACTATGGAACATTTGTGTCGGAAGGGGATGGTTACGCTCTTTTGGCAGCGGCGATTTTCGCCGATCAAAAGACATTCAATGGCTTGTATATGTGGATTCATGATATTCGTTTTTCTGGTGTGAAGCGTTTTCGTGACGGTGGGACGAGAGGTTTGAATGCGAATGATTATGCTGGTCCGTATTTAGCCGCATGGAAAGATAAAACTTTCAATGCTGCGTATGGCTCGGACAGCCACTCGGCAACCGATGGTGATGTTGATATCGCCATGGCAATGTTGATAGCCTACAAACAATGGGGCGAATGGATGATGCAAGATGGTGCGGTTGTAAAGGATAATGCAGGTAATCCTATTTCATTGAAATATGAAACACAACGCGTCGTTGGTGCTTTGGTTGATACACTTGGTCAATGGGATAAAGGTAGTGGGGCATTGACGGGCGAATTGAGTGGTGTTGTTGGTATTGATGGATATGAAAAACGTGGTAATTCGTGGGGTGAATTAACTCGTTGGCGTTTTACCGATGCCGCGAATGCTCAATATCCTGGGGTTAATGGGCCATATAATGTAGGACCTAATTTGTTGTCAATTTATGGTGGCAACTATATAGATTACGATGCTCCTTCTTACTTTGAGGAATTTTGGCGCTGGTTGAAAAATGGAGATGGCGTTGATTCTAATAATGAAAATTTGGCTCCGTGGGAAATACATCAGTTTAAACGTGCTGCTGCTTCGGGAAACTGGTTGAATCAACAGGCTTATAATCAAGGATATTATGCTTCAATTGGTAATGTTAGTATGAATACTGATGGCTCTCCTACCTTTGGCGTATATGTCGATGGTGAAGATTTTCGATATTGTTGGCGGCATGTCTTGGATTATTTGTGGCATGGAGATGCTGATTATGATTGGAATCCGACTACTCACCAAGTTATTGAAGGACAAACGAATAATTCTGAACGCTTGATGGGTATCCGTCATGCAGCTTTGTTAAAGAACCCTTCAAACTCGGGAACGCAGTTGTGTTCTAAAATGGGTGCAAGTCCCGATCCTGGACAACCTTTGTGGTTTGGTGTTTCACAAATACCACAACAGTGGCGTTTGGATGGTGGAATTACTTCGGCATATCATACAAATTATTCTGTAGGTGCAGGTGCTACGGCTGCTGTTGCCTCCGAGGATTTGGAATTGTTGGCTGATATTTACCGTCAGTGCGAAATTATGTGGGATGGTAATAATACGGCTGCAAAACTAGATCCGGAAGAACGTTATATTGGTAGTACGCCGAAATATTTTCACGGGTGGTTTAGAACATTGGGTATGCTGGTGTGCTCTGGAAACTTGCAAGCTCCAGAGGATATGAAACCTGCTGCTAACATGAAGGTATATATGTCGGTTGACAAGACATACGCGTACGAAGGTGATAAAGTCGCATATACTGTGCAGTATAGAAATTATGGCTCTTTAGACGCTCAAAATGTAAAAATTCAAACGCCACTTGATGAAGATTATACGTTTGTAAGTGCCACAAAAGGTGGCGTTTATGATCCAGCAACACATACAATTACTTGGAATATAGGTACTGTAAAAGGATTTAAATCTGGCGGTCTTGCTGCGACTCAGGATTCGGTTGCGTTTACAGTTAAGATTACAAGTTTGGCAAATTCACGTGTGTGCGAAACAAGTACAATCAGCGGTAGTAATTTCGATGAATGGATAAGCAACGAATATCCAAACCATGCAACTTACACAATGGAACGTAACTGTGTTGATGTGTTGGCTAATCGTAGTTTGATTCTTGAAAAAACAGCAAATCGAACCGAACTTAATCCAAATGATAAGGTCACTTTCACTGTAAATTTTGAAAATGTTTCTTCCGATGATTCGTGGATGAATGGTGGCCGCGATAATGTCCGCATTTCGTATGGAAATTATTATATGAAAGGAAATGCGTATCAATTTTATCATTTGTATCGTTTCTGGAACGATTCGTACGAAGCATATATTAATATGAATAATTACCGTGTGTCATATTTTATGTATGATGCCGCTGCACAAGGGTTGTATGATGCCACTACGAATCCTACAGGATGGACTTTTGTTGTTGATAACCAGAATGACCTTGATAAATATGGATACAATCCAGCAACTGGTCCAATTACGTTCACATACCAAAAAATTCCTCAAGGTGAAGATGAGTATGGAAAATGGAATCAACGTTTAATGATTCGATTTGCCGATGTTTTGATGGCTCCGTCAACTCATGTATACGACAAGTTGGATTCTCAATATTTGTTGCATAAGGGTGTCTGGGGACCGGGTTTCATTCGTGCACGTTTGGCATCAAATCCGAATTCAGACTTGACGACTCGTGTGCAGGATGACTGGTCGTTCTCTACTGATATTACTGCTGGAACAATTGATGGACAAGGTGAAACGTTCACATTGATTACTCCATGTTGGGCAAATTACGAGAATCTAGGATACGAAATTGATAATTATTCCCGTCATACGTGTAGTAGTCCAACATCAAAATTGAAAAACTTCGACCGTGTTTTGGTTGAGGAATTTGATGGTTATACATGGCGTCGTATTCAAGGTCGTGGCCCACTTCCAGGAAAAGAAGCATATCATGTAACTATTGTCGATACAATTCCAAAAGAATTGACATTCGATGCGTTTGTTACCAAAAAAGCGCTTGGTATAGATGCTACGTACACTGCTGCTCCCGCAGGTGCTAGTTATTCTGGTATTGTAAAATGGACAATCCCTGAAATGTTGGTCGGTGAAAGTGGTAAATTGGTTTATACTTGTGTTGCAAAAGACCTTGGTTGTCCGAATGTTGAGGATACATATTATATAAATGCGGCTTGGATTTATTCCGACACAGACTCTCCTGATTCTTCATCTGTTGAATTAATGACAACTTGCTCGGATTTGCCTCCATATATTGAGCCTCAGGATGCCTTGTTTAAAACCGCTTCGGTAACGACGGCATCAGTGGGAGACGAAATATCGTATGAATTAAAATATGTCAATACCAAGGGTACCATTGTCGATGATGATTGTTCTTCTACAACGAATTGGATGACATTGGGTAATGGTTCAATGTCAACTGTTTCTAATGGTGCATTGAAGTTGAGTGGCTCATATTTCTTCGGACCAAAGTATTCATACGGAAAAGATGGAGCGGTTTATTTGTCATTTACGGGTAAGCCGTATGCGACACAAAATCTGTATTTCGTTATGCGTTACGAAAGTGGTACACCGGGGAACTCTAATTTTAAGGGTGTCTGTATGAAGTTGTTGATTAATATAGACGGTAATCACAATTTTGGATATGAATTATATAATAATGGCACGTTGTTGAAGAAAGAAGGTTCTGGATGGGCCGATGCAATCCAATATTCTGGTGATGCAGAAAATCCTGTTTTCAAGTTTGTGCTGAATGGCGACCATTTATATATGTATATTAATGACGCAGAAAATGACTGGACCAGCGTTGTAAAAGATTGGTCAGGATTAACAACAAGTCCAGGATATTTTGGAATGTACGTAAATAGCAATGGAAATAATCAGACTGCTTTGAATAATTTCCGCTCCGAACTTGATTACGGTTTTGATATTCAATTGTCTGACGAATTACCTTCGGAATTGACAAACATTACAAACATTTCTGGTAGTGGTACATATAGTGCGGGAACTAACAAAATTACATGGCCTATGGTCAGTGGACCAATTGCGCCAAACGATGAGGTTTCGTATACTTTCGATGCAACAGTTCATGCCTGCAATAGTTATATAAACAATTATGGTGTTGCAAAAGTGTATGGACAAGATGAAATTCGGGTCGTAAATTCTGTTAAGTGTGGTGCGTCAGTCTGTCCTGATGCTCCTGAAACCGAGGACGTCTCGGTTTGTGTCGGAGAGGTGAAAAATCTTTCTGCTACAGGTGAGACAAATGCTAAATATACGTGGTATTCTTCAGCAACAGGAACAGAAACGGTTTCGCCTAAATT
Source organism: uncultured Bacteroidales bacterium (assembly GCA_937892155.1). Lineage (GTDB taxonomy): Bacteria > Bacteroidota > Bacteroidia > Bacteroidales > UBA1715 > UBA1715. Next base: position 42,182 of record CALAUG010000040.1, read on the forward strand.
TACAGCAACAGAGGTGGGAACGTTTGATTTCTATGTTTCTCAGACTGTCGGGGGTTGTGAAAGTGCAAGAACAAAATTGACCGTAACAGTTACTCAGCCTGAAAAACCTGTAGTTTCTAATGTCTCTCTCTGCAAAAATCAGACTAGTGTTGATGAATTGACAGCCACTGGTAGTTCATTAAAATGGTATAATGGTAGTGATGTGGAATTGTCTGCTGCTCCTGTACCAGACGTTTCCATTGAAGGTGATGTCTCTTATTTCGTAACACAAACTGTTGATGGGTGCGAAAGCGAAAAAGCAGAAATCACGGTTTCTGTCGGTGCATTGCCAAAACCAACAACGGAAAATGTCACGTATTGTTTGGGTGAAGAAGTGTCTGCATTAACGGCTACTGCCACAGAATCTTTACAGTGGTATGAAACAGAAACAGGTGGTACGGCAAGTACGCAAATTATACCGCTGACGAGTAGTGTTGGAACTACAACATATTATGTTTCGCAAACGACAGGTGAATGTGAAAGTGAACGTGCATCGCTTGTTGTTACTGTAAAGCCAAATCCGGTCGCTACAATTTCTGCTACTGCAGAAGGATATTGCGGCGAAGCGTCGGATGTTAAATTATCATTGGAGAGCGAAGTCGCTTTGACGACAGCAACATTCAAATGGCTTAATGGAACTGCTGTTGCGGGAACATCTTCTACAATTGTAAACGCCGAGGCTGGAACTTATACATGTACTTTGGAACTTGATGGTTGTGAATATACAACTGAGTCAAAAACAATTGTAAAAAGTGAAAATCCTACATATACGATTACAGGTGCTGGTAGTTATTGCCCAGAATCAGAGTCGAAAACTCCTGTTGTAATTACGTTTACTGCTGGTAAAGCTCCGTTTACGTTTACTGAAAATGTGACAGGAGCAAATACTTCAACTGAAAACACATTTACTATTACTAATCCGTCGGGTGGCGTGTATAAGCTCACTTCGTTGACCGATGACAATGGTTGTGAAATGACGGCGACTGCCGCCAGCGTAGAGGTGGTTGATTTGGAAACACCTGATTTGTCCATCGTTTCTATCCCAAGTGTGTGCGCAGGAAGCGATGCGGTTGACGTGAGCAACTACGTTACTGCCGGCACGGGAACACTTTCATACGAAACAGATAAAGGTACGATTACGGCTGCTGGCGTTCTGAGCGATTTAACGACGGCTGGCGAATATACGGTTACGGTGAAACTCAAGGGTACCACGTCTCCGTATTGCGTGAATACGCAAACGGCAATTGTCACGGTAGCCGAAAATCCTTCGGTGTCGCTTGCTGCAACATATACGGTTTGCTCCGAATCCGATTTGGAATTGACGCCGACAAACAATGGAACATCAACGTATTCGTATGCGTGGGCAGGCGACGGTGCTACAAAATTGAACAGTATATCGTTGGATAATCCTACATTCAACGCCGAAGTTACTGCCGATACCGATTATACTTTGGAATTGACTGTAACAGATAGGGCAAATTCTTGTACTTCAACAGTATTTACAACAATTACAACGTATGCATTGCCAACGGTAACATTGTCTGCCGAGAAGGATTACATTTGTTCCGATGAGGAATTGGACGTGAAAGCAAATGTAAATAGTTCTAATGCGGATAAATATTATTTTTCTGTTGGTCCGACTCAAAAAGCAAAATTCGCTCCTGGTAATTTGCAATATCAGGCAAGCACGAATACGTGGAGATTTGCAGATGAACAATTTACTATCATAGAACAAGGAAACGCAAATAAATCGGCAACATACGATGGTTGGGTGGATTTGTTTGGCTGGGGAACAAGTGGTTGGTCTGGTTCGGGAGCTAATAAATATCAACCATATGATTTGGGTGGTGGAAATAATGACTACTATTTAGGTGGTTCCGCAGGAAATAATATGACTGGGGATTATGCGAATGCCGATTGGGGTATTTATAATGCAATTTCAAATGGCGGAAATAAGGCAGGACTTTGGAGAACGCCGACTATGGCTGAATGGGAATATCTACGTTCTGGAAGACCCAATGCCGATAATTTAGTAGCAGCTGCGAGTGTCAACAATGTTAATGGTGTAATAATATTACCTGATAATTGGGAACTACCAAGTGGTATCACATTCAATCCTGGTTTCTCTTCTGGCAATGGAAGCGAATACTTCAAGACTATCAATGAATATACCTATGATGAATGGAAGAAAATGGAAGCAAATGGTGCTTTATTTTTGCCAACATCATGTACACTGGCAGGAACTACCGTACAATATATTAATGAAGACGGTTCTTATTGGTCAAGCACAACAAGTGGAGCATCAGCTTGTTATTTTGGATTACGAAGCAATAAAACAAGTTTTATTTATCAATACAACCGAGGATATGGACGTGGTGTTCGTCTGCTAAAAGAAGTTGCTACAGGAAATGGTGATGGAATAGGAGATTGGACAAATGCAACGAAAGTTACTGATACAACTGCAACAATTGACGGAAGTGCAAATGCCGCTGGGCCGTTGACTGTTTCGTATGTATATACCGATGGTCATTCTTGTAAATCAAAAGAATCGACAAAAGATTTTACAATCGTTGCAAAACCAGACAAACCACAAGTTACAACTATTTCGTATTGCTTGAATGCCGAAGTTACAACACCGCTGACATTGAACGGCGTGACTAATCCGCTTTGGTACGGAACCACAGGAACGGATACTCCTTCGGCAACGGGTCCGATACCTTCAACAGCAAGTGTGGGGACAACGAAATATTATGTAAGTCAGGTGGTTGACGGTTGCGAAAGTGAACAGGCAGAACTGTCGGTTGTGGTAAAAGATAAACTGACACCTGAAATTGTCTTGTCGGAAACATCAGTTTGTGAAGGAACGAAAATAGACGTTTCTTTGGCTCAGAATTTTGATAGTCAAACGTGGACGGGTACGGCAACGAACTTTATGAATTCTACTTCGATGGCGGCACCGACATTCTTGGCGACGGCTACTCCTGCAACATATACATTGCAAGTTGATGTTGTTGATGGTAGTGGTTGTACGGGAACATCAGAAGAAATAACTATTATAGTCAATCCAATTCCTGTAGTTTCGCTTTCAACGGCAAAAGCTGGAAATTGTATTTCAGAAACAACAGCACAAACGATTACGGCAACAATAGAACCTTCTGATTTGAATGGTACGTTCCAGTGGACGAATGTTACCGATGAATCAAAGACATCTGCATCGTTCGTGCCAAGTTCTCACAGTGCTGGCGATTACGAAGTGACATATCAGTTCACAAGTGATGCGAACTGTGCGTCGAATGTGGCAACGCTGACGATGAGCGTGTACGCTTTGCCAGAAATAACCATAACTCCAAGTAAGACCGACGTGTGTGCAAGTGGTGAATATAGTGCAGACGTTACGATGACGCCGTCGCTTACGACAGGAACTTTCGAATATTCCGTCGATAATGGAACAATCGGAACCGATGGAACACTTCCGACTTCAAATGGTGCGGGAACATATACTATTACGTTGATGTATACCGATGGAAATTCTTGTCAGAAAACGGCTGAAACTATTGTTACAATTCACGAATTGCCTGATGTGAAATTTGCGTCAACAAACCCGACGGAAATCTGTTATAACACGTCTGCAGTTACGTTGGCGGTTGAACCGGCAACAACAACGGCTGCAAACTTCAAGTTTGTCGGTACAAGCGGAGCTTCTTCGGCAGAATTTAATCCGGCAACGGCTGCCGTCGGACAAAATGCGATAACATACACTTACACCGATGCGTTTGGGTGTCAAAATTCTGCAACACATAATCTTGAGGTTGTTAAAGTGCTTGCTCCGACTGTTGATGCGCCGAATCCTAAAACTGTGACAATTGATGACTTCGGCGTTTTGCTTGATGTGACGACTATGACTGCAACAGCAAACGTGGCAACAGACGAGTTGATTTGGCAAGATGAAGCACGTACTCAATTGGAAACAGGAAATTCTTACGAAAGCCCCGAAACTACGGAAGGCCAGTATTCATATTTTGTAAAGGAATATAGAACCATAAATGGCAAAGCTTGTTACAGCGATAGCACGCTGGCAACATTGGTTCTTTCTAATTGTTCCGCAAAATCGCCAATTGCCGAAAGTAAGAAATTATGTGTGGGCGACGATGGTGCAATTACGTTGACTGCGACAAATGCAGGTGGTAGCAAGAAGTTGTCGTGGTTCAGCGACAGAGAATTGACATCCATTCTGCAAGACGATTCCGACACGTATGCAACGACGGTGGCAACAACTTCTGCGGCTGTATTCACATATTATGCTGCCGAATATGACGCCGATAAAGATTGTTGGTCTGTTCCAACGCCAGTTACGGTTACGGTGAATGATTTGCCACAAGTGTCTATAAATCAGATAGATTACCTTTGCTATGGCGATGGAACATACACGGCAACGGGAACGATAAATTCTATCGTTTCTACAGCTGGTACGTGGTCGGTGGTTGGTGACGAAATTACCGTCGATGCTCAGTCTGGCGTGCTTGACCTGACTTCGGCTGGAAAGATGGATGGAACTTATACGTTGCAATATACGTATGTTGACGATAATAATTGTACGTTCACGGCTTCTGAAGAATTTAATGTTGAATATCCAAATCAGCCATCATCGAATGGTTGGCTTGGCATTGTTTCAAAACCGATAGAGGTGGAACTTGCAGCTGACGATAATTCGTTGGAAGCAAGTTATTCCGAAGTTCGTTGGTATGCGGCAAATTCAAATACGCCAGTTACAGGCAATACGTGGAAAACAGGCGATGATCCTGCAACGGAACATACATCTACCTATTATCTGACGCAGGTTGTCAATGGTTGCGAAAGCGAACGTGCAACGACGACCGTGCAGATTGTAAGTTGTCCGTTTGCGAAACCTGACGTTGTTTCTGCCGTTGCTTGTAAGAACGCAACCAGTTTAGATGATTTAACGGCTTCGTTGCCAACAACGACAACCGTTCCTGCCGACAAATGGATTTGGTACGACGCAAATAAAACGGAACTGACTGCGGGAACGGCAAGTACATATACTTCGGGAGTTTCAACGGCGACGGCTGGGGCAACCACATTCTATGTTGGCTATCTTGCAACGGAACCGACTACGCAAGAACAATGTCCGAGTCCGCTCACCGAGGTTACGGTTACAATTAATGAATTGCCTTCAGTTACGATTACTCCTGTTGATAACGCGATTTGTTACGAACTTGGCGATTACCAAATGTCGGCAACGGTGAACGGAACAATGACGACTGCTGGTGATTGGTCGGTTGAAAACAATGCGGCTGTAGTGTCAAGTTATGGTATCTTCAATTCAAAACAGAATGGTCAGGTTGACGCTTCGTACAACGTTCGTTACACCTACACCGACCAAAATACGAATTGTTCAAATTATGATGAATTGACTGTCACGGTTGAATATCCAGAAATTCCGTCTGCCAATGATTATGCAGGTTTGACTTCGCAACCAGACCCGGTAATCCTTAGCGCACAATTCTTGGAGTTGCTTGGAACGGCGAATTGGTATGCTAACGGTGTTGTTGCTTCGAATAGTACACAATGGACAACAGACGATAATCCGTCACAAGCTCACACGTCAAATTACAATTTGTCACAAACGGTTCAAGGTTGCGAAAGCGAGAAAGTTCCCGTAACGGTAACAATTAATGATTGTCCGTTTATGGCTCCAGTTGCAACGGGAACGGAGATTTGTCAAGACGGAACAAATTTGTCGGATATTTCGGCTTCGCTACCGTCGTCAACAACCGTTTCTGCTGATTCGTGGATATGGTATGATGGCGATAAAAATGAATTGACACGTGGAACTGCAAATTCATTCGCTACAGGCGTTTCAACGGCGACTTCGAAAACATACACGTTCTATGTAAGTTATTTGGCAACCGATGTATTGTCGCATATTCAGTGCGAAAGTGCGAAAGCAGAGGTTACGGTTGTGGTGAATCCGTTGCCAGAAATTACCTTTGACCAGTCGAACAAACAACTTGTTTGTTACGATGGAGGCGATGTTGCGTGGAAAACAAGTGTTGACTATCATTCAAACGGTGTTGGTAGTGGATCTTGGGCTGTTGACGGAACAGAAAACAATGGCATTACGTCGGCTGGCGTGTTTAATCCAACCGCATTCGGAGAACAAACAGGCACGTATGAAATTTCATACACTTACACCGATGGCAAATCGTGTGTGAACACGGCAAAACAGAATATCAAGGTTCAATTTACTCTAGCACCAGAGGTATCTGATTTTGCAGCACTGACGGAACAAAATAAGACAGTTGTTGTTTCTGCAACGCCAATAAGCAATGATGCAGAGATAACTTGGTATGATGCGAATAATGCAAAGAAATCTAATAATACCGTATTTGAAACTGGTGATAATGGAACAATGGTCACTCATAAATCATATTTTGCTACGCAAACAATCAATACGTGTGAAAGTAAGAAATCGGAAGCAAAAGTTGATATTATTGATTGTCCAGTCCCCAAACCGGTGATTGTTTCGCCAGAACCAATTTGTAACTACGATGTTGTTCCGGAATTACAAGCTTCGTTGGGCGATTGGGCAGAACGTCCAACTGGGTCTGGTTCTATCGTGTTTAATTTCTATGATGAAGAAAATGCAACAACGCCGATTTCAAGTGACTTAGAAGGGACATTTACTCCAAATATAGATAAGACAAAGGCGGCTACATATACATTCTGGGTTGCAGAATACGACGAAAATGTTGTTCCTGCTGCGTGCGAGGGAAAACGTGCAAAAGTAACCTTGAATGTTGTGAAAACGTCGGAACCAAAGATTTCACTGTCTCTAGATGCTATATGTCAATATGAAGACAATCCAACGTTGAGAGGTATAGGTGAAAATATTCAATGGTATGAAAATGAACCGACATATCCAGCAGAAAATCCTGATGGTGATGGTACTTCGTACATTCCGTCTTTCGACCAAGTTGGAAATCATACGGTATGGATGACTCAAACTGTGGATGGTTGTTTGTCCGAAGCAGTTTCTGCATCCTATGAAATAAAACCAATACCAAATAAACCACAAACACAAGATGCTTCGGTGTGCGAAACAAACAATAATGCTGCGGTTCGTGCAACAGCTGACAACGGTGGATTTATTACGTGGTACATGAATATTGACGCAACAGGTATGCTGGTGAAATCTTCCGATTACAGCCCATCTGTCGCAAATCCAGGAACATATACCTATTATGCAACTCAGACGGTTGATGGTTGTGAAAGTCAAACGGAGATTGCAACATATACGATAAAACCATTGCCGAAAGTTCCGGTAATAGAAACAAATTCTGTGTCGTGCGATTACGATACTGAACATATTCTGTCTGTTGCTTCAAAGGAAAATGTTGAGGTCGTATGGTATTCTTCCATGGATACTACGTCGTTTCTTGCAACGGGAAATGTGTACACACATACTGTAACTTCGTCGGGTATGCAGCGCTATTTTGCACGTCAACGCGAAAATGGCTGCCTTGGAAATTATGCTATGGCAGCGTTTAACATAGTTGAAAGTCCAGCAAAACCAATGGTGAAAAATGATGTTGTGTGTTATGCGTCAACAGCAAATCTTTCTAGCGACGGGTTAAAAGATAGTTGGTATTCGGATGAAGAATTAACATCATTGGAAAGTATAGGAAATTCATTACAAATAGACAATGTTACTGACGATATTGTTTATTATGTCGTTCGTGAACGAAATGGCTGTATGAGCCCAATTGCTGAGGCCGCAATTCATGTTATAGCAGCACCAAAAGTTTCTATTCTCGTTGACGAAGAAGAACTTCCTGTTTTGAAGCGTTGTGAATACGATGAGGAAAAAACGTTGGAAACACTTCTTTCTCCTGAAATGGGTGAAGACGATTACGTTGAGTGGCATATTTTCCCAGGAAATAAAACAATTCAAACGACTGGCTCTCTTCGTATGTCAGATTATGTAACGCTGTCATCACCTAATACCGAAAGTACCAATTACACTGTTCGTGCTCAATATATGGTAAAAAATGCGTCAGCTGATGAATACTGTAAAAGCGATGCTGATACAATAAAGATTATCACGAATGCCAAGGCGAGAACGCCTATTGTTTTGTCTAAAGTTATTTGTCAGGGTGAGGAAATAGAACCTTTGTTTGCTTTCGGTTCACCAAATATTACGTGGATGAGTATTGATGGTATTTTGCCGCTTATATCGCAGGGTACACGTTATACGTTTGCGACGAAACAGGGTGATATTCCTGTTGGAAGTTACCATTTCATAGTTTTTGATGAAAATACAGAAACGGGTTGTCATAGTGATAGTACAACGGTAGAAATGATTCTTGCTCCAGCGGCACAAACAAAAATTTATGGCGCCGATTCTGTTTGTATTGGTGCAACGGAAGAATATTTCACAACATTTGATTCCCGTAGTACCTATATGTGGTCGGTTACAGGAGGCAATTCAAACTATTCAAAGGATGCTACGGCTACGTCCGTTCGTTATGTTGATTGGATGAATCAAGGTATTGATACACTTGTGGTCTTTGAGCAAACGTGGGCTGGTTGTCAAGGTTCCGATACTATGATAGTGAAGATAGCCAATACACCAAAAGCAATGTTTACATGGTCGCTGCCAGGCGAGTCAAATGTCATAGAATTGGTAGACAGTACAGTTCAGGACTCAATTTGCGATATAACTCCGTCAGGTGAGCGAATTGCAGAGGAAGTTCCGTATACTCTCTATTGGAATTATGGTCATCAGGGTGAATTAGAAGATGTCGTTGATTTGGAAGTTCCGTACGAAAAGAGACGATTCCCAATTCGAGAGGATAGTTATGTTTATGGATATAATTGCCCTATTTTGACGGTAGAAAACTCGTATGGTTGTAAAGATGTTTACAATGAGTGTATTTTTATAAATATTACATCTGGGTTGTTTGTCCCAACGGCGTTTGCACCGACAAATCCAGCACACGATGTCCGTTATTTCCAACCGAAGGGGTATAATCTTAAAACGTGTGAAGTTTCTGTATATGATAAATGGGGCAATTTGTTGTGGTTCTCAAATGAAGTGGAGGATGGCATGTTCGTCGGTCGTTGGGATGGAACATACGATGGGAAAAAATTGGCATCTGATACCTATATTTGGAAAATTGAAGCAACGTTTATGGACGGACAAATTTGGGAAGGTTACCCGTTGAAAAATGGTAAAAAAACAAAATATGGTAATGTAGTTTTGATTCGTTAATACTAATTATAACAATATGAAAAAGTTTTATTCTTTTTGCTTGATAGTTTTGCTAGGAAGTTTGGCCGCTTGTTCTGGACCAAAAGTAACTGATATTCAGAATGGTGTTCAAATCAAAACTGATTCTGCGCTTGTTCAGGTACAATTCTACAAAGACAATATTGTCCGCGTGATGAAAACACCTAATTCTTTGGAAAAGAATAGTTTGATGGTCATTGTAGATTCTTTGCCACAAGTTGATTTTAAAGTTTCATCTTCTAAAAAAATCGTAACGCTTGAAAGCAAAGAACTTACAGTTGAAATTTGCACAAAAACTGGTGCCATTACATATATCCAAAAAGGAAATCAGATTCTCAAAGAAAAAGATTTTCCTTCGTTCAAAACGTACGAATCGGCAAACGAAAAGGCTTACAGCGTAGCACAGACATTTGATTTAACTGCAGATGAAGCAATTTACGGATTGGGACAACACCAAAATGGTTTAATGAACTATCGCAACAGCGAAGTCAAATTAGTACAAACCAATACAGACGCTGTAATTCCTTTCCTTTGGTCAACAAACGGCTATGGAATTTTGTGGGATAATTATTCCAAAACTATTCTCACCGACAACGAAAATGGTTGCACAATTTGGTCGGATGTGGCCGACAATCTTGATTACTACGTGATTGTTGACGAACAAGCCGACAACGTGATTTCCGGCTATCGATATTTGACGGGAAAAGCACCAATGTTCGGCAAATGGGCCTATGGATATTGGCAATGCAAGGAACATTACCACACTCAAGAAGAACTGTTGAACGTCGCTCGAAAATATCGTCAGTTGGGCTATCCTTGCGACGTAATAATTCAAGACTGGAATTATTGGGGAACTATGGCAGATTGGGGCGGAATGTACTACGACACAACTCGTTACCCCGACGCAAAAGCGTTAAACGATGAACTTCACGAAAAACATTTTCATTCCATGATTTCGGTATGGCCGGCGATTGGCCCGAATGCACCAATGTACAAAGACTTTGAATCAAAAGGATATTTGTTCAACAAAATCGGTTGGGCTGGTTTCAAATATTTTGATGCTTATAATCCCGAGGCCGTGAAATTATATTACAAATATTTGAAAGAAGGTATTGCAAGCTCTGGATGGGACGGTTGGTGGTTCGATTCCACGGAACCAGATATTACCAATGCGTTGACAAAAGAATCAACCGAATACGATTTGAAAACAACTGGCAAAAACTATTTAGGTTCGTTCGATAGATACATGAATTCGTTTTCGTTGGTTGAATTAACGAAACTTCACGACATGATGAAAGCTGATGCACTACAATCGGAACAACCACAGCGTCAATATATTCTTACCCGCTCTACCTACGCGGGACAACAACGTGCTGCCGCTGTTACATGGAGTGGTGATATTGGCGCCGCTTGGGATATTTACCAAAATCAAATCACGGCTGGTTTGAACCACTGTATGTCCGGCGTTCCATATTGGACATTCGATGTTGGTGCTTTTGTACTTTGTTCATACGAAGGTGTTTTCAGTAACGACAAGAAAGATCCTGCTTATCAGGAATTGTACACCCGAATGTTCCAATTCTGCTCTTTCTGCCCGATTTTCCGTTCTCACGGTTCCGAAACGCCACGCGAAATTTGGGAATTTGGAGAATTTACGCCAACTCTGGTGAAATTCGACCAATTGCGCTATCGCTTGTTGCCTTACATTTATACGCAAGCATGGAAAGTATATAACAACGACTACACTATTATGCGTGGTTTGGCAATGGATTTTCCAAAAGATAAAAACGTCTATAATATTAAAGACGAATATATGTTCGGTCCGTCAATTTTGGTAGCACCAGTTACCGAACAACAAAAATACCGCGCTCCACAACGCAGTGTTGAAGTTCCAACATCCGCATTTACGACAAAGGACGGAAAACCTGGTTTGCACGCACAATTCTACAAAGACAACAAATACCAAAATTTAGCGTGCGATACAATTGTTGAGAAAATCAATGTTCACTGGTATTGCGAACGTCCGTATTACGCAACGGATTCAATGTTTGCAATTCGCTATGATGGTTATTTGACAGTTCCAGAATCAGGGAAATATCGTTTCCATATCAAAAACTTCGATGCAAAACGTATGTATATCAATGGAAAAGAAGTTAAGCAAACCGAAGGTGGAACCGAAAAATATACGGAATACGTAACATTGGAAGCAGGGACAAAATACGATTTCTTACTGGAAACGGAAAATTCTTCTTCGGGTGCAGCACGAACAATTTTATGTTGGAAAACACCTTCAATGTTAGCCGAAGATGCCACTCCATTACGTGCGGAAGAAATCCACAAAACACGTCCTGTTTATTTACCTTCGGGTTGCGATTGGTTTGATTTCTGGACAAAGAAAAAATTCAACGGCGGACAAACTATTCAGGCTAATGCAGAAATTGAAACGATGCCTTTGTTCGTACGTGCAGGCTCAATCATTCCTATGGCAAAAGTGAAACAATATGCTACGGAATGTGCCGACGAAGAACTAGAAATCCGCATATATGCCGGTGCTGATGGCTCGTTTACATTGTATGAAGATGAAAACGACAACTACAATTACGAAAAAGGAATTTTTGCAACAATTGATTTTTCATGGAATGAAGCAGCCAAAACACTTACGATAAGCGACAGAAAAGGCAAATTTCCAGGAATGTTACAACAACGAATTTTCAACATTGTACTCATTTCCGATTCAGTAGAAGATGTTGCAAAATCAGTAAATTATTCAGGAAACATGGTCGAAGTTCGATATTAATGGATTTACAAAAACAAAACTGTTTCTGGTTTTTCGTCCAACAACGCTTTTTTATACATTTGCACAAATTTTTACGAAATGACATTAGAAAATTTAATCGAACAAGAAATTATTAACGCTGTACGCGATTTGTACGGTGAAACAATTGATGCGAAAAACGTTCAGATTCAAGATACAAAGAAGGAAATTGCGGGAGACAAGACTGTCGTGATTTTCCCGTTGCTTCGTTTTTCTAAGAAAAATCCAGAGGCAACAGCCGCAGATTTAGGAGAATATGTGGTTTCCCACATCGATGCAATCGATTCATATTCAGTTGTGAAAGGTTTCTTGAATTTGAATATTTCTATAAAATATTGGTTGAATTTCTTGCAAGATGCATTGAACCAAGGCGCAAATTATGGTAGAAAGCCAATAACAGCTGATTCGCCAACAGTCATGGTTGAATTTTCTTCGCCAAATACCAATAAACCATTGCATTTAGGACATATCCGTAACAATTTGTTGGGCTATTCTATTTCGCAAATTTTGGCTGCGGATGGTAATAAAGTTATCAAAGCGAATTTGGTGAACGATAGGGGTATTCATATCTGTAAGTCGATGATTGCGTGGAAGTTGTTCGGTAATGGCGAAACTCCGCAGTCAACTGGTTTAAAGGGCGATCATTTGGTGGGAAATTATTATGTTCGTTTCGACCAAGAATATAAAAAGCAGATAGCAGAATTGATGGCTCAAGGCAAAACGGAGGATGAAGCGAAAGCAGAAGCTCCGATTTTGTTGCAGGCACGTGAAATGCTTGTGAAATGGGAACAAGGCGACGAAGAAGTTCGTTCGTTGTGGAAGACGATGAATGGTTGGGTTTACGAGGGTTTTGATGCTACATACAAACGTATGGGTGTTTCGTTTGACCATGTTTATTACGAATCACAAACATATTTGTTGGGTAAAAAAGTCGTGATGGACGGTTTGCAACGCGGCATTTTGTTCCAAAAAGAAGATAATTCGGTTTGGGCTGATTTAACAGGTGACGGTCTTGATCAAAAGTTGTTGCTGCGTCCTGATGGAACGTCGGTTTACATGACGCAGGATATTGGCACCGCAATCGAACGTTTCCGCGAATATGGCGAAATGGGTGAGCTGATTTATGTTGTTGGTAATGAGCAAAATTACCACTTCCAGGTTTTGAGTTTGATTCTCCAAAAATTAGGATATGATTGGGCAAAACGTATTTACCACATGTCGTATGGAATGGTTGAATTGCCAGAAGGAAAAATGAAATCCCGTGAGGGAACAGTTGTCGATGCTGACGATTTGATGGAAGCTATGGTGAATGACGCCAAGGCAATTTCCGACGAACTTGGTAAATTGAACGGATTGTCGGCTGAAGAAGCTGCGGAAGTTCACGAAATTATCGCACAAGGTGCTTTGAAATATTTCATCTTGAAAGTTGAACCACGTAAGACAATGTTATTCAATCCAAAAGAATCTATCGATTTCAATGGAAATACAGGACCGTTCATTCAATATACACACGCAAGAATTTGTTCGGTGTTGAGAAAAGCTGCGGAACAAGGCATTGCTGTAAAGACTGAATTTGCAGTTACAGAATGCAACGATAAGGAAAAAGAATTGATAAAAATGATTTCCCGTTATGGTTCAATTATTGAATTGGCTGCAAAAGACCATGCTCCGTCGTACATAGCAAACTACGCATACGATTTGGTTAAATTGTACAATCAATTCTATCATGATTATTCAATTTTGAACGAGGAAAGTCAAGCAATAAAGGAATTTCGTCTTGCACTATCTAAGGAAGTAGCGACAATAGTTGCCTCAGGAATGGGACTGCTCGGAATTCGCGTTCCAGAAAGAATGTAATTTAATCTTCGTCTAATAAATCGGGTCTCAACAATCGGGTTCGTTCCAATGATTGTTCTAATTGCCACTTTTCAATCTCTTTTGTGTTTCCCGAAAGAAGAATGTCAGGGACTTTCCAGCCGTTAAACACTTCTGGTCGTGTATAGATTGGAGCTGCTAAAAGATTATCCTGAAATGAATCATCAAGTGCAGAAGCAAGGTCGCCCATAGCACCAGGAAGAATTCTTACAACACTGTCGGTAACGACAGCAGCTGCAAGTTCCCCGCCAGTGATGACAAAATCACCGATGGAAATTTCCTTTGTAATTAAATGCTCGCGTATTCTGTGGTCTATGCCTTTGTAATGACCGCACAATATGATGATGTTTTCTAATAGAGAGAGTCGGTTCGCTGTCTTTTGCGTAAACTGTTCACCATCGGGGCTCATATAGATAATTTCATCGTATTTTCGTTCTGCTGTCAGTTTGGATATACATTTGTAAATCGGCTCAATTTGTAACACCATACCAGCTCCGCCGCCAAATTGGTAATCGTCAACGTGATGGTGTTTCTCATCGGCAGAGTAGTCGTGTAAATCGTGAACAACAATTTCAACTATGCCCTTTTCTTTTGCACGTTTCAAAATTGACGTTTCAAGAGGACTTTCTATTACTTGCGGAACCGCTGTTATGATATCAATTCTCATATCTTGAAAATTTTCAAAAAATCTAATCGTTTTCTTTGCAAAAATATATATTTTCGCAAGATAATTCGTATTTGGCGTAAAAGCGTACTGATATTATTAGATACTCTAAAATCTATTTACGTATGGTAGTTGATGATGTAAATGGTCTGGAAGATGCAAATCTTGAGCAATCTTCTAAAAATGATGAGATAGGAGTAACAAATGTTGCTGATTATCATGGTTTTTCTGTGTCGGAGTTAATTGCAGAGCTTGAGAAATTCTGCACAAAAGATTTAGTAGAGGCTCATAGAAAAGAAATAGAAGAAATTCGTTCGCTTTTTTATAAGAAACAGAAAAACGAAACTGAAGAAGCACGCAAAGCTTATATTGAGGAACATGGCGATATTTCGGGTTTTGTGTATGAAACCAAAGAAAACGAATTTAAGGAAGTTTATGGACGTATTCGTGAGTTGCGCGCTACGTTGCTGCAACAAAAGGTAGACGAACAACAAAAGAATCTTCAGAAAAAACTTGACATCATTGAGAAGTTGGAAAAATTGACGGAAACTCCAGAGTCAATGAATAAAACGTTTTCTGAATTTCGCGCATTGCAAGAAGAATGGAAAAATTCGGGTGATGTTGCTTCTACAGAAGAAAAGGCTATATGGGATAAGTATCATTTAGCAGTTGGAAAATTCTACGATTACGTAAAAATAGACCGTGAATTGCGCGATTTGGATCAAAAGAAAAATTATGATGCAAAAGTTGCGTTGTGCGAGGCTGCGGAAAAGTTGTCAGAATCAAAACTTGTGGTGAAGGCTTTCAGTGATTTGCAGTCTTTGCACGAACAATGGAGAAAAATAGGTCCCGTTAAAGAAGAATTCAAAGAACAATTGTGGGAACGTTTTAAAAATGCGACGACAGTTATTAATAAGGCTCATCAGGATTATTTCATAGGCATAAAAAAAACAGAAGAAGAAAATCTTCAGAAAAAAACTGTTTTGTGTGAAAGGTTGGATGAGATTATTGCTAATCTTGATTTGACACAAAAACAGTGGATCGCTGCAACAGACAAAGTTCTTGAGTTGCAGAAAGAATGGAAAACAATTGGCTTTGCTCCACAAAAGCAAAATAACGCTATCTATGAACGTTTCTCAAAAGCGTGCGACGTATTCTTTTCTGCAAAAAAGTCGTTCTTTGGTGAAGTTCGCGATGTAGAAAATGAGAATAAAAAGCAAAAGGTCGCTTTGTGCGAAAAAGCTGAGGCTATGAATTCTCGTACGGATTGGAAAGAGGCTACATTGGAATTTGTTCGGTTGCAAAAAGACTGGAAGAAAATTGGACCAACAGCATTTCGTGATTCTCAGAAGTTGTGGAATAGATTTTCATCTGCCTGCAATACATTCTTTGAATCAAAGAAAAATTATGAGGCTCAGCAGGATCAGGCATTAAACGACAATATAGCATTGAAAGATGCACTGATTTCAAAATTGACGGACATCTCAACTGATGTAAAAGAAGATGCGTTAAAAGTTCTTGCGTCTATACAGGACGAATGGTCGAAAATCCAGGTCCCAGCAAGCGCAAAGGCTGATTTACAGAAACGTTTTTCTGAAGGTGTTAATGCGGTTTTGACAAAACTGAATGTTGAAAAGACTGCATCCGATAATTTGGCTTTCCGAATCAAAATGTCGGCGCTGGCACTGGAGAAGAACGGAGAAGATAGATTGTTGCAGGAGGTTAAACGCTTGAAAGGTAAATTGTCAACGGTGCAAACTGAAATAAAATCGTTAGAGAATAATGTTGGTTTTTTCAGCAAATCAACGGATGCTTCCAAATTGATTGCTTCAGTTGAGAAGAATATAGAAAAGGGAAAACAGGAAATTGTACAGTTGGAACAAAAGATAGAAACAATTTATTCTATTCTAAGAGAACGTAAATGAGTTTGAAAAAACTAACATATTGTATTCTCGTATCGTTATTGTTTGTCTCTTGCAAAAATGGACAACCAAATGACGATGTGTTTCAAGATTCATCCTATGACAATGTTGTGTTGGGCGAGGATTTGATACAGATTGGCATGCCTAACAAGTTGGATTATTTGATTGATAATCTTTCGCTTTCTGATGAAATGATTGGCTTGTTGGCAAGTTTTGATAAAAGCTTGTACGATGATGCATTGTTGAATCCTACGGAAAATGTGAAATTCTGTAATACAAGTAAGAATAAGGCCGTTAATATGGGTGTTTATGGGGCAGAATTGAATTATTTAATACATTTTGGTCAGACGCAATATTCAATGAAATATATGCTGGCGTCGAAACAACTTGCAGACCAAATTGGAGTAGCGATGGCTTTTGATCAACAAATGGTAGAGGAATATCAGTCAAATGTAGAAAATAAAGATTCCCTAATCAATATCATTTTTGCGGTGTATGACAACGCAAAGCGTATGTTGAAAAATGAAGAGCAGTTTTTGTTGTCTTCACTGGTAATTGTTGGCAGTTGGGTCGAGAATATGTACATAACAACAACTTTCTTTAATAGAACAGAGTCAGTTGCTATAAAATCAAAATTGGTAACGAACATTGTGGAACAAAAAAATTATTTGACAAAGATGATTGAATGCGTTTCTTTGTTAGATGAAGGTGATAATGTGTATGTTACGGAGGTTCGTAAAGAACTTGAAAAAATAGACTCTGTTTATGGTGGATTTGGAGATAGATTGTTGTTGGAATCAGATGTTGCCACACTGAATAAACAAATTGCGGCAGCCAGAAACGTAATGATAAAAATCAATTAAGCAAAATAATGATTTTCTTGTGCCGGTCAACACGATAATATTCTTATTTTTGCGCATAATTTAAAATAAGCACGAATGGATAAAAATACGGTTATTGGAACAGTTCTAATATGCCTGTTGATGGTGGGATATTATTTCTTTACCAAACCTTCAGAAGAAGATTTACAACGAAGAGCGGAATATTTGGACTCGCTTCAAAATGTCGAAAAGCAGAGACAACTACAACATCTAGAAGATTCAATTCTTGCCGCTGAAATGTTGCAGGATTCTCTACAAAATCAGGATACAGCAGCCGATATACAAGTCCAGAGCGATGCATCATTGATGCGCGAATATGGCCGTTTTTATAAATCTGCTCAAGGTGAAGAACAATTTGTGACACTTGAAAATGATTTAATGGCTGTTACTTTGAGTAGTCGTGGTGGAAAGCCATATCGTGTTTTGATAAAAGATTATAAAACATACGACGGACGTCCATTGTACATATTGGCTGGTGACAGTACTCATTTTGGATTATTGTTGAGTGAAATTGGACATTCTACCGATGAAATGTATTTTACTCAAAGCGAAGTATCACTTTCTCAAACAGATTCTGTACAAAGAATTTCATACCGATTGTCTGTTAACGAAAATTCGTACTTGGAATATACCTATTCTTTACGACCAAATTCTTACAATTTGGAAATGTCGGTTTCTACGAAAGGAATGGAGCAATATATTCGTGAAACTCGTTACAATTTGTTGTGGAGTACCACAATGAATGTGTTGGAAAAATCAAAAACGGCAGAATCTCAAAATACAAACATTGTTTGGAAGTACAATGACGATGATACCGAATCATTGAATCCACGTTCAAAAGACGATGAAAAAGATAAACTGTCAGGACAGGTTAAATGGGTCGGTTTTAAACAACATTTCTTTTCTGCTGTGTTAATAGCAGATGACAAGTTCGAGCGTGATGGTTCTGTGACATCAAAAGTGCTGACTGACAGCGATACAACAATGAAGGAATTTTCTGCAAATTTATTCCTCGCAAAGGAACAGAATATTGGTTTGAAATTCTTCTTTGGTCCTAATCACTTGCCAGTTCTCAAGGCACAAGGTGTTGATTTGGAAAGTATGCTTGAATTGGGTTGGTTCGGTTTCATTACAAAATATGCTATAGTTCCTATTTTTAATTGGTTGCGTGGCTTCATAGACAACATGGGACTTGTCATATTATTGATGACAATCATTTTGAAATTGGTATTGTTCCCGTTGACTTGTAAGTCGTATTTGTCGACAGCGAGGATGCGTGTCATTAAACCATACGTTGAAGAAATAAACGAAAAATATCCAAAGCCTGAAGATGCAATGAAAAAACAGCAGGCTACCATGGATTTGTATAAACGCGTAGGAATTAACCCGATGGGAGGGTGTTTGCCGTTATTGATACAATTCCCAATTTTGGTTGCAATGTTCCGTTTCTTCCCAGCATCTATAGAACTTCGTCAGGAAAGTTTCTTGTGGGCAGAAGATTTGTCAACGTATGATTCTATTTTTGAATGGTCAACACATATTCCAATTATTTCGTCCATATATGGAAACCATATCAGCTTGTTCACATTGTTGATGGCAGCATCAATGATCATTGTTAACAAAATCAACACGGCAAATACCGCACAAGTTAATACGCCGGGTATGCCTAACATGAATGTGATGATGTGGATTATGTCAATCATGATGATATTCTGGTTTAATGATTATTCTGCAGGTTTGAGTTATTACTATTTACTGGCCAACGTGATTACAATGTTGCAAACAATGTTGATTCGTAATTTGGTAAATGATGAAAAAATCTTGAAGAAATTGGAAGCTAATAAAGCCAAAGCTCCTAAAAAACGTAAATCAAGTTTTCAGGAACGATTGGAAAAAATGGCTAAGGAACAACAGAAAAACTTAAAACGGTAGTCAATAGATTGTTGGCTCTTTGCCAATGAGAATTACAAAATCAGTTTGTATTATTTGTCTTTGTCTTGCAACTTGTATCTCTTGTAGCAAGGCTAAGAAGTATGATGGCTATACATACAACAAACAGTACGATTACTATTATAGGCTGCTTGCATTTGAAGATTCGTATAAATCAGCCGAGATTGGTGATTTTGTTGCTGCAACAATCCAATTTTCTTTGGTTGATTCTGATACAGCTTCGTTTGTTGCAAATTACGAAGTACAAATTTCTAATGAAGATACGTTGGGACTACCAATGTTGCTCAAAGGCGCTCATACAGGTGATAGTTTGTCATTCATTGTTCCAATGGAAAGTTTTGCTGTTGAGGCAGTCTTTCCCGAAGAGTTCTCTGCACTTGCGTTCGCAGAGGAATTGAAATTGTCAGTCTTGGTAACTTCGGTTTTGGATAGTACAGCATACTATTTACATAAAAAAGAAACAGAACTGTGGAAGCAGACAAAGCAGGATTTTGAAGAATACAAAATCTCGCAGTATATGAAACGTCATCGTGTAAAGTTTGTTCATCTGAAAAATGGAATTTATAAACGTATTTTGAAACGGGGGAAAGGAACATTACCCAAGGCAAAAAATGTGTTAACGGTTACCTATCAGGGAAGTACTTTGGAAGGTGAAATAATAAATCACTTTACTACTCTTGATTTTGTATATGGCAGTGATTGGCAGGTGATAAAGGGCATAGAAATGGTGTTGGCTACGATGAAACAAGGCGAACGGGCACAAATAATTGTACCAAGCAAATATGCCTGGGGCGAGCAAGGAACATCGGATGGCTCCATTGCACCATACACTCCATTGATTTTTGATATAGAACTAAAAAATATAAAGAGATAAATGATACTGGATAAAATTAATCAAACTGATATTGAACAAATAAAGCATCTTATTGCCGACAATCAAACATTTGCGATAACGACTCATTATAATTCTGATGGTGATGCTATTGGGTCGTCAACAGCGTTGGCAGAAGTATTGCGTCAAATGGGAAAAACGGTGAAGATTGTTTTATCCAATGGTTTCCCTGCATTTTTTAAATGGATGAAAGGAACTGAAGAGATTTTAAATTTTGAGAGAAAGCAAAAGGAGGTTTCTGCATATTTAGATAAGGCTGATGTGATCATTTGTCTAGATATGAATCAATTGAATAGAGTTGAAAAAATGGAGCCAATTTTTGCAAATTGTACAAAACCACGCATAGTAATTGATCACCATCTTGGCTTGGATATAGAAAATGAAGCGGCAATATCAGTTCCCGAAGCAAGTTCTACGTGCGAATTGGTATATTATGTGATTCAAATGTGCGGGCTTGAGAAATACATTTCTACTGATGTCGCCGAGTCGCTGTATACGGGTCTGATTACTGATACAGGCCGATTGGACTATTCATCATCGTATGCTGATGTGTATCAAGTCGTTGGAGCCTTGGTGGAAAAAGGAATACGTAAGAATTACATACACGACAAAATATATAATGTGTTTACGTATGATAGAATGCAACTTTTGGCAACAGTACTTCATGATAATTTTGTTTATTTGCCAGATTTGCACGCTGTGTATATGACAATCTCCCTAAAAGACCAAAAAGACCACAATTTTCAGTTGGGAGATTCAGAATCATTTGTGAATTATCCGTTGATGATGAAAGACGTGAAGGTATGTGCCTTATTTACCGAGTATGAAAATAAAACAGTAAAAGTTTCGTTACGCTCTAAAAGAGATTTTTCCGTATGCGATTTCGCAAAAAAATATTTTAACGGCGGTGGACACTTTAATGCGTCCGGAGGCAAATTCGTTGGGACATTGCAAGAAGCTACAGAGACATTTGTACAAGGCTTGCGGGAAAGTTGTAGAATATCGTTATAAGATTGAAAGTTGTTCATGTCATAGAGTTGTTCTGTTTGTATATATTTATATGTATGCAAAGTGTCTATGCTCAAATTGCGGATTTTTCCCAAATTTATAATAATTATGTGTATCTCAATCCAGCCTTTGTAGGAACTACGTCGTGTCCACACTTATTTACCTCGTTTAGGACAAAGGATTTGGCAGGTTCCAGTTATAATTCGGCTTTTTTATCATTCGATATGGATTTGAAGCAAGATTATGGAAGTGTTGGAGGTACTTTTTTGCAAGATAATCAAAGTAATATTTTTTCAGAGACACAATTGATGGCGGTGTATGCCAAGACTTTTCAATTACGAAAAAAACTTTTCATGAATGCGGCACTTTCGGCAGGATATCTATATGGTGCGACGAATTATTCCAATCTGGTTTTTTCTGATATGCTGAATGTATTTGATGAAGGGACAACTGCGACAGGAGAGGATTTGGATAAAATCGTCCGGCATAATTTTAATTCAGAGTTGGGTGTTCTATTTTATAATGAGATGTTTTATGCAGGCATGACGATAAAAAATCTACAAGGAAATATTTCGGATGACAATAAAAATGTGAATTTGTTGCCCCGTATCGTGTCGTTTCATGCAATGGGGAAATTTTCCACAACAAAAGCGTATATGTTACGTTATTTAATTTGGTTGTATCCGCATGTAAATGTGGTCATTGGGGGAACGTCTTCATATGCCCAGCTGGGACTGATTTTACAAAAGTGGATGATTCAGTTAGGAGGTGCGTATCGACAAAATTTTCCAACAAATGCAAATTCTTTTTCAATTTTTGTTGGTGTTGTTGAAAAAAAGTTTAGATTTGCCTACAATTGTGATATGACAATAAACTCGATTAAAAGAGTTGGTGCTCATGAGGTCTCTTTAGGGTATCAATTTGATTGTCGAACAAAAAAGAAAAAATTTGAGGCGGTGAAAGCGCCGACGTTTTAATATAGAAGTGAAATTAAAAAACAAAGTGGTATGAATATTAAGAATCTTTTGATGTATTCAGCGATTGCAGGACTTTTCTTGATGAGTTCTTGTGCTGATGAAGTTTCTACTACAACGGGGTGGAACTACAATGATTCAAAAAATGGCGGTTATCAGAAATATGATGACTTCTATGAACAAGAAACTGGTCCAGGTTTGGTCTTGGTTGAAGGTGGCTCATTTACGATGGGTGCTGTACAACAAGATGTTATGTACGATTGGAATAATGTCGCACGTAAAGTGAGTGTTTCTTCTTTCTATATGGATGAAACCGAAGTACGAAATTTGGATTATCGTGAATATTTGTATTGGACAACACGTGTTTTCGCTGAAGAACCAAGTGTATATTGGGCAGCATTACCTGATACATTGGTTTGGAGAAGCAAATTAAGTTACAATGAACCATACGTTCAACATTATTTGAGACATCCTGCATTCCAAAACTATCCAGTTGTTGGTGTTAGTTGGTTGCAAGCAAACGATTATTGTGTATGGAGAACTGACCGTGTAAACGAACGCATCTTGATTCGTGAAGGTATTTTGAATGAAAATCCTGATCAAATTGGTGCAGATAACTTCAACGTTGAAACATATATGAAACAATTGTATGAAGGTTCTGTAAATCAAAATTTACATGACTACAATCCTTCAAACGGTGATGGTACTCGTATAGTTCGTGAGGAAGATGGTATTATACTTCCTAAATATCGTCTCCCGACAGAAGCAGAATGGGAATTTGCAGCTTTGGCTCTTATAGGTAACTCTGTTGATGAACGTATTTATGAAAGAAGAATATTCCCATGGAACGGACACCAAATGCGTAATGCTGGTGTAAGTGAACGTGGTCAAATGATGGCTAATTACACACGTGCTCGTGGTGACCAAATGGGTGTTGCCGGTCGTTTGAACGATATGGCTGATATCACCGCTCCTGTATTGTCGTACTGGCCAAATGATTATGGATTGTATTGTATGGCTGGTAACGTTAACGAATGGGTATTGGATGTATATCGTGCTAATACTTCTGCCGATGCTGAAGAATTCCGTCCATTCCGTGGTAACGTGTTCCAGAAATATATGGAAGAGGAAGGTGCTGATAAAGGTACATATGTAGAACCAGATTCTTTAGGTCACATGGTGAAGGAAGATGTTACTGTTGCTGATGCTTATGGTAGAATGAACTACCGTCAATCAGATAATATCAACTATTTAGATGGTGACCAAATGTCAAGTATCGATTTCAATGAAGAAATTGATGACTCTGCAAGATTATATGGTTCAAACTTGATGTATCAACAAAAGAACCTTTCTGATGAAGATTTATACGCAGAAACTGGTTGGTATACTCTAGTAAATGATCACTCTCGTGTATATAAAGGTGGTAGCTGGAGAGATAGAGCTTATTACTTGGCTCCTGGTTCTCGCCGATTCTTAGACGAATCTAAATCAACTGACGATATCGGGTTCCGTTGCGCAATGACCCGCGTTGGTAGTCCAGTAGCTTATTAATAATAATAACATACTATAAGAAGCCCCCGTTTGTGGGGCTTTTTTTTTGAATACATTTTTGAATATGACAGTACAAGAATTTTACGAAAGAATATTCCTAAAGTATCCTCACGTTTCAACTGATACGAGAACGATAGAGAAAGATTCAATCTTTATTGCTCTAAAAGGAGAGAATTTCGATGGCAATCAATACGCATTGCAAGCATTGAAACAAGGTGCTGCATATGCAGTTGTTGAAGATGCCTCTATCTGTAATGATAGATGTGTATGCGTTGAAAATACTTTGAAATTTTTGCAAGATTTGGCTCATTATCATCGTATGCAATTGAATATACCAGTTATTGGTATTACGGGTACAAATGGAAAAACAACAACGAAAGAGTTGGTTTCTACAGTTCTTGCACAAAAATATAAAGTTGAATATACTCGAGGTAATTTAAATAATCATATCGGTGTACCAATGACCCTGTTGTCTATTACCAAGGATGTAGAAATAGCAGTTGTAGAGATGGGGGCAAATCATCCTGGTGAAATTAAGACATTGGTGAATATAGCATGTCCTACGTACGGTTTGATTACAAATGTTGGTAAGGCTCATTTGCTTGGATTTGGCAGTTTTGAAAATATCATAAAAACGAAGACTGAATTATATGAGTTTATTGCTTCTGTTGATGGAACTATTTTTATTGACGAAGACAATGAAAATCTAACCAACAATCTTCGTGGCGTCAAAAAACTCGAAACATATTCGTTTAATAAACAGTCAAAATATGTAGGAAAGATGCTGGATAATGCAATTTACGCAGCATTTGAATTTTCTCATAATTCCCATTCAATTTCGATATATTCCTCGTTGTATGGAGAATACAACGCAAAGAATATGTTGGCTGCAGCTTCTGTAGGTACATATTTTGGCGTCTCAATGGAGCAAATTAAAAATGCAATAACCAATTATGTTCCATCGAATAATCGCTCGCAAACGAAAAAAACGGCAACAAACACATTGATTCTTGATGCGTATAATGCAAATCCGACAAGTATGCGTGCTTCGTTGGAAACGTTTATCACAATGAATGCTTTAAATAAATGTGTGATTTTGGGTGAAATGTTCGAATTGGGAGAGGCGTCTCAGAAGGAACATTTGGCAATTCTGGATTTGCTAAAAAAATCCTCAATACAGCAGATGTTCTTGGTGGGGAATTGGCCTCATATAGATATTACGGCAAAATATTTTTCAACTTCCACAGAGTTGAAAGAGTATCTTCAAAAATCTCCTATACAAAATGCTACGGTACTTGTTAAGGGTTCCCGTGGCGTTAAGTTGGAAGTTGTGGTGGAAGTTTTATAGCTGTCCGTATAATTGATAAATACGAAATTACCTGCGAAAGCACATTTCACAAAAGAGCATCAAACCGATATTACTTGATATAATCTCATTGTGCATAATATTCTTCGTAGAATTTTATGTACTTTGTGACGTCTTTATCTTGTAACAATGTTTGGTAATTTTTTTGTGAGATAACGTATTTGCTTGTGAATACTTTATCAATGCCCTCGTATAGCTCTGGATTATATTCTATCAATTCTAAATAGCTCATTGCTTGCTTGTCGTTGGAAAGTGTTTTTACAAGCAACATGCTGTATTTAGAATCAATTTCTTTTATCTCAATCTCAAAGTTGAAGTTTGTGAAATAGTCAAGATTGTAGTTGATTAGATTGAATTTTAATCGGTTAAAATCAACAAATTCTTGTTTGCCGCTTACGACAAAATAGTGCGGAACATTTTCTTCAAACGTGTAAAGCTCTTTTTCTTCTGCTTGCTCTTCAGGCTTTGTTTCGGAATTAGTCTGACTTTGTGCTATAATAGCAGATTCGAAGGAAGCGTTACTTTCGTTAGAATTCAGATAGTTGACAATTTTTTTTGCGTATGCCGCTTCTTCGGTTTTAGCATTTTCTTTTATGAATGTTTCCAGATTTTGTTTTAACGCATCGGTACCTTTTTGTTTCCCGTCTGCCATTGCTAATAATAATTTGAATTTGATTGCAAGATACGAATCTTCGTTTTGAGAAATGATTGTCCTGCATTTACGATTTATAGTTGTAAAATCATTCTTCATATATGATTTGTAGCAATCTGCATATTCTTTTTCCAATTGTTTGTCGCGTAGTTTCAAGTTCTTTTGGAAATCAGGATCTGAAAGTGCTTTGGCGTAATTGCTTTCTGGATATTGAGAAATACAGTCACTTTTTGCAGTATTTGCTTTCGATGAATTGTTCGTCTCGGTATATAGTTGATACAAATAATAGAGAGCCATCGGTTTATATTCACTATTAGGGAATCTTTTGATAAATGCCTCCAGTGAACTGATTGCGTATGGATAATCGTGAATAAGGTTCATATAGGCCATTCCTTCATTGAACATATAATTCTCAATTTTTGTGTTTGAAACTTTTTTTAGAGAATCGTTTAGAGGAAGATTTTGCAAGTAGTATTCTCTTGATTTTTTGTCGGTGACGAGTTTTTTCGTTTCTTCTGTATTTTCTTCATCTTCGTCAAGTTCATCGTCTTCGTCGTCGGCAAATAAATCTACAGCATTACTTTTGTTACTTCGCCGCCAGTTATCTTCAAGTGGGCGATTGCCCCAACGTTTGATGAATTCAGCTTTACCAAAGCTGGCAACGCTTTCGTTGTAGAAGTACCATTTGCCAGTAACTTTTTGGTTGTTTAGTCCAAATTCTTGATTATAAAGATTGGAGTTCATATTTGCAATCTCTTCTTCTTGTCTTTTCCTTTCTTCTTCTTGTTTAATTTTGTCAATAATTTTATCAATATACTTATTGCGCTCGACAGAGCTCATATTTGCTATTCGTTGTACACTGTCTTCGTAGATGACACCATTATGGTTCTTTGCCAAAATATTGAGGTTTTCCGATTTTATTTTTATTTCTGCATAGTTTCTATATGTTTCAGGCAGTACGTTAATGCAGCTATCTAAATACGGTTGTGCTTCAACATATTTTCTGTATCCGTAGTAGATTTCACCAATAGATAAATATGAGATTGCTTTTTGTTGTTGGTTAGAAACACTTGTCTCTATTGATTTTTCATAGCATTCAATTGCATCATCTTCTTCTCCGTCAGCATAATAGACGTTTGCCATTGCAAAGTATATTTGGTCTTGATATTCTTTGTTCTTTTCATCACGCAGAAGTTTGTTTAAGGAATTTAATACGTCTTTGCTAGAAGAACTTCCATCGAATGCCGTTGCTTTATTAATTTTTGCATTGAATGCGATGTCATATTTGGGATTCATTTTGATAACGGCATCATAATATTTTAGTGCGTTTGCGTTATCTCCGGCTTCTTGGTATAGTTGTGCAATGATGTAGTTATAACGAATTTTGACTTTCTTTTTGCGTGTGTTGTCGCAAGATTGAATAAGGTATTGAATTGCCTCGTCGTATTGTTTTTGTTGAATGGCTATGTCTGCTAATAGGGGATAGCATTCTTTTTTTATTTTTTCTGGAGTATTGTTGCTGTCATCCAACAATTTATCTATAATTTCTTTAGCCTCTTCGTATTGGTCCATTTCAACTTTTGTCTTTGCCATCCAAAGATTTGTTTCGTGGCAAATATCTTGTCCTTTGTACTCGTTTAGTACATATTGAAAGTTTTTTTGTGCTTCAAAGGTATTGTCTTTGTAGAAATATGCTTTCCCCATCAACAAATATGAGTCGTCAACCCATTTGTTGAATTCTCTTTGTGCGTAAAATGTCTTTTGTCGTTGAGTAGAGGCTTGATGATTTGATTGAGGTTTTGATGTGATGGAGTGTTCTTTTATAACTTTTGCCGATTTCTCCAGTGCTTTATCCATATCGCTGGAAATACCGGAGTACAATGATTTTTCTTTATAGTAAAATACAGGTAAAATATCGTTGAATGGTTCTTTAAAATTATGTTCTAATGATTTTACACCAGTTTTATAGGCTTCTCTGCCATTGAAATAGATGTTGTATCGCGAGGTTATATTATGGTATGCTCTTGTTCTAAACGTGTTTTTCTTAGTAGAACAACACGGTAGGAGTAACATGCAAGCCAATATTATATATATAATCCGTTTCAATGTTTAGACTATCCTGTGTATAACTAAAAAAAAGGGCTTTTATTTTATTGAATTATAATGATTTTTGAACCATTCTGTTGTCAATGCAATACCCTCTTTGACGAAAATTTCTGGTTCGTATTGTAATATTCTTTTGGCTTTTTCTATTGAGGCAAGAGAGTTTTTAATATCTCCTTTGCGTGCTTCAGCATAGATTGGCTGTATTTCTTTAACAGCCCTGTCATATTTTGATAAACTATCAATAATACATTGGGTTAGTGTTGTTAAGTCAATAGATTCGTTGCAGGCTACATTAATATGTTCATGCCTGTTTTGCAGGCTTGCTTCACCGGCAAGCATATTTGCTTTCACAACATTTTTAACGTAAGTGAAATCACGTGACTGTTTCCCGTCTCCGTATATTGTCGGCTGTTTATGTTCTAATAACAAATTGATGAATTTGGGAATGACCGCAGCATAGGCACCGTTAGGATCCTGATGTGGACCAAATACGTTAAAATAACAAAGTCCAATAGTTTCAATGTCATATAATGCGGAGAAATTCTTTGCGAACAAATCATTTGCGTGTTTCGTAACTGCGTAGGGTGAGAGGAGGTTACCTTTTTTATCTTCTGTTTTTGGGGAATAGTCAGCATCACCGTATGTAGAAGATGAACTGGCATAGATAAATCGTTTAACACCTTCATTTTTTGCTGCAGTCAACATATTAACAAATCCTAAAATGTTGACGTGTGTGCTTGTTACAGGGTCTGCAATAGAACGAGGGACCGAACCAAGAGCAGCCTCTTGATAAATTAAGTCTTTATCTTTTACAGCCTGTTCGCATGTTGAATAATCGCGAATATCGCCTTCTATTAGTGTGAAACGGGAATTATCGAAAAAACGTTCAATGTTTTTCCGATATCCCGTTGAAAAGTTGTCTAAACAAGTAACTGTATTATTGTTTTCCAACAATGCTTCAATAAGGTTTGAACCAATAAATCCGGCACCGCCTGTAACCAATATGTTCTTGTTTGTCAGCATATTATTTAGCGTAATTAATAGCTCGTGTTTCGCGAATAACTGTAATTTTGATTTGACCAGGATAAGTCATTTCTTCCTGAATTTTCTTTGCTATATTCATAGATAGAATTTCAGCTTCAGAATCGCTTACTTTTTCTGCGCCAACAATTACGCGAAGTTCACGTCCAGCCTGAATAGCGTATGTTTTTAATACGCCAGGGTAAGAAAGAGCTATATTTTCAAGGTCTTTCAAACGTTTGATGTAAGATTCAACAATTTCGCGGCGTGCACCTGGACGGGCACCAGAAATAGCATCACAAACTTGGACAATAGGAGCAATAAGTGTTTCCATTTCAATTTCTTCGTGGTGTGCACCGATTGCGTTGCATATTTCTGGACGTTCTTTGCATTTTTCTGCCAAGTCCATACCAGACAATGCGTGTGGTTTTTCGTCATCTTCTTCAATGACTTTACCAATATCGTGTAACAAGCCTGCACGTTTTGCGTTTTTAGAGTTCAATCCTAATTCTGCTGCCATAATACCGCATAGTTTCGCAGTCTCTTTTGAGTGTTGCAAAAGGTTCTGTCCGTACGATGAACGATATTTCATACGTCCAATGTGACGGATTAAATCAGGATGTAACCCGTGGATACCCAAGTCAATTGCAACGCGTTTGCCAGTCTCGATAATTTCTTCTTCTACTTGTTTACGTGTCTTTTCTACTACTTCTTCAATTCTTGCTGGGTGAATTCGACCATCTGTTACTAATTGGTGAAGTGACAAACGAGCAATTTCACGACGAACAGGATCGAAACCAGAAAGGATGATTGCGTCTGGAGTATCATCGACAATGATTTCGATACCAGTAGCAGCTTCCAATGCACGGATATTTCTTCCCTCACGGCCGATAATGCGTCCTTTTACTTCGTCGCTTTCAATGTTGAATACAGAAACAGAATTTTCTGCGACGTGTTCTGTTGCTGTTCTTTGTATTGTCTGGATAACTATCTTTTTGGCTTCTTTGTTGGCTGTCATTTTAGCTTCGTCCATAATCTCATTGATTAAAGACATTGCTTCTGTTTTTGCTTCAGCTTTCAAAGAATCAATTAATTGTTCCTTTGCATCGTTTGCAGACAAGCCAGAAATCGTTTCAAGTTGTTCTACTTGTTGTTTGTGAAGTCTTTCAAGATCTTCAGATTTTTTTTCGTTAATCTGGATTTGATTATTCAGGATTTCTTTTTGATTAGCGATTTCCTGATTTTTGTGCTGAATCTCATCAAGTTTTGTTTGTAATGATGCCTCCTTTTGCTTTATGCGGTTTTCAGCCTGAGCGATTTTATTGTTTCGTTCGTTGATTTGTTTGTCGTTTTCAGACTTCATCTGCAGAAACTTTTCTTTGGCTTGAAACATTCTTTCTTTTTTGAGTGCTTCGGCTTCTTTTTCAGCTTCGCTGATGATAGAGGTTGCTTTAGATTTTAGAAATATTTTTTGTATTACAAATGCAAGAGCTACTCCCGCACAAAATGTAATGATGCTAATAATAATGGTTGTTGACATAATAAATCAATATATAATAAATAAAAAACTCATATTGTTTCAAATCCAGAAAACCCCAAAATCAACAGGGTTAGAGAGTATGCCGATTCTGATTTCCACTGATCCGAAGATCTCCCGAAGGAGTGAGGCCTATCATAGGCGGCTGTAACTGATCTCTTTGTGCGAAAATAAATGTCGAGTTTTCCGCGAATGAAAGAAACAATACGAGTAATTATGTATTTCTTCTATTGATTTATTTTAATAAATTCATCAAGTTCTTCACACAACCGTTCAATATCATCTCCAATTTCATTTTGTTGGAGATTTTGTTCTGTGCCCAGTAATTTGCTTGCGAACTGTAGACCAACCATGGCTAAAATATCCTGAGCATCTTTTTTCGGGTAGGCTTGACGAAGTTTCGTGGCCAAATCGTTCATGCGTTTTGCTGCTTCACGAAAGCGTTCTTCATCGCTCCATTGAATGTTCAATGGATATTCCCGTTCAAGGATAGAAAGCCGTATGGGTAGTTTGTCGCTCATTTATTTAATAATGCAATACAAGAATCTATTTCACGTATAATTCCATCAATATATTTTCGAGCGGATTTATCATCTGTCTCGCCCGACGAATCAGATACAGCCTTTGCTATTTGCAAAGTCTTTATTTTATTCTCTAATTCACTTATTGTGTTTTGTTGTTGTTCTATAGTTCTTTTTAAATTTTCTTTTTCTTCTGTTAATTGTTTGTTTTGTGATTTCAAAACAGAAAACATTGACATCAAGACTGAAAGTTTAGCCTTTAGTTCTTCTAGTGCTATTTTAGAATCTTTTGCCATTTTTATGTTTCAAACCTTTACAAATATACAAAACTTGTTACAAGTATTTTGACTTTTTACATTAAAAAAGAAAATTGTTTATAAAATACTGTCAGTCAATTCTTTTAGAAATTATATGAGAAACCAACACCCAAAATTTCCTTAAATTGAACCTTAGGTCCTTTCGTTATGTTTTCTCCTGTTAACTCATCAGGTACGATATTTTTGGTGTCATCATCGTACAACAAGTGTGCATTGAAACTGATACTGAAAAATTTATAGATTTTCCAAGTAATTAATGTTTCCCAGTCAACGTCAATATTCTGAGGATTTTCCAAATAGTTGGAGAATAAGTTTAATTTTGTTGTTACACCAATATTTTTCAACCATTCAGTGTTCCATTCCGTACGAGTGTACTGCAAACGAACATATCCACCAAGTTCATATTTCAAATTTTTACCAGATGTAAGTTTTATTTTGTCGCCATTTACGTCAAGAGAATCTGCGTCTCCAGCAAGATTTTGTAGATATGTGGCAGGATCAACACCAAAAGAACCTGCGTCAGCCAAATCTTGGTCGGTTACGAAAATGAAACGTGCCGTGATAGGCGAGATGTATGCGCTGAAATAGTTGTTTGGTTTGTAATCAAGTCCAATACCACCGGTTAAATATGCAGGAGCCATTGCTTTAGAAATGACAGTGCTTGTTGTGTCACCAATCCAGTTTTTACCATCAGTCATTTGAGTCTTGAAATCTAACAATGCAGCGTAGTACCAGTTCTTGAATGCTAAACGTCCGTATTTTGAAACCAATTCGATTTTATCGTCAGTTTTCTTGAATGGACGGTCCCATTCCTTTCCGTTTGCTTCGAATGTTTTCTCTCCTTGACGCATAATACCATATCCAAGGTCAAGAGAGTTGTCCCATGCATTTTTATCCTTTTTGTAATTTGCAAAAACACTGAAAATACCATTGATTGCAACAGAGTTATCACCACCAGCTGCCCAGTTGTATAATCTTGTGTTTGTAAATTGTAAGTTTGTTAATCCACCAAATTTCCACCCGGTCACGGTGTCGGCAGAAACATTGTTTTTACGAAGTGCTTCTTCGTTATCTGTAATTTGAGCAAAACCAGAAACGCTCAGTCCTGTAATAAGGAGTGTAAAAAATATTTTTTTCATTGAAAGTATCTTTTGTTAAAATTTTTGCAAAAATAGTGATTTGAAATGAAAAAAACTAAAAACTTGAATGTAAAAGTTTTAGAATACCTGTGGCAAAATTATGAAAGTCGTTAGTTTCGTACTTTATTGTGCTATTCTTGCCGCCAATTGAACACGTCGTTGGCATCTGTTGGACGAATAGATTCCAACCATTTAAAATTGTCAATCAACGACATTTTTTTCGGGAATTGTTCTACTGGACTGAATGTCCCTTCTGGTTTGTTTTTGAAAACAATTTGATCAATCTTTCCATTTTTGAGATATGCGGAAATATCACTGCAAATTGCGCGGTTTACCCCAACAATTTCATCGTCATCTTTTAAATAATAGAGTGTCTCACCATTTTGAAACATATCAACGCGTACAAGTTCGTTGTTTTGTATGTATCCAATTAGTGATTTCCCTTTCATTTGGTTGAATTTGTCATCTTCGCACTGGGCGACAACAAAGGCATCCGATTGGATTATAATTTGATCTATCCGTTTGTTGTTGTCTCCTAATTTTAGGCGAATATCAAAGCCAGTCATTTGATTCTCGTCAGACCAAATAACAGGTTTTGTGCAAAGGTAAATCATAGAATCCAAGGCGTTATACACAATTGAATCACATACTCCTTGTATGTCGCTTTTGTAGAAGCGTGTCTTGTGATATGCTTTGATTTCTTCGTATGTTATTGAGTCAATTCTTGTTGAGTCAGGTGATGGAATAGTGTATTGTGAAAAATACAAACTGTCGGCATGCAAAAAGAGCGAATCTCTATCAAAAGCTTTGATTGCCAATGCCTTATTGGTCATAAATACTTTTTTCTTTAATCCTTCATACAATCCATATTGTGCAGATAACGTTATCTTTTGAATGGTGTCTTTTACGACGGCGTTTTTTCGTATGGTGCCTTCATCTTTGTTGCGGTCGTAAAACATGTCGTCGCCATAGATGTATTTTGAACCGCTGTTTATATATGATCCTTCATACATTTGTGCCTGGTCGGTTTTGGTATTATACCATCCGTTTTTTGTATAAAGAAGATTTTCATCGCTCGTAACCGTTGTTGGACCGACAAAATACGCCACATTCGTACTTGTTTTATATTTTAGAGTATCGGTGTTCATTATGTAATTCGGATTGGTCAGTACAACATTATTTTTGAAAAATAACATTCTGTCGTTTACGTAATATCGTCCAATATCACTTCGCAAGATATTTGTGGGATCAACGATTTTACCTCCATTTTGATAAAATCCCATGTTTTGTTTTAAATCATAATCCAAAAAATGTGTGGTTAATGTCATTCGTTCGTGAACCATTTTTATGTCTCCACGAAGACTTGCCATATTTGTCGCACTTGAATAATACAGTGTATCACCGTATACAGTAACTGCATTATTCACAATGCGCACTTTTCCGTAAGCCTCAAAACGGTTGTCTTTGGTGTAAGAAATTGCACTGTCGCAGTACATATATGCATCGTCGTGCTTGAAAATGACGTTGCCATAAAGTTTTCGTACTTCGCGGTCACCTTTCATTAAATCGGTGTGCTTAATTTCCACTTTTGTTTTTTGGGCAAAAACAGAAATAAAGGCAAATAACAATATTATGACAAGGCTCGTGCGTTTCATTTAATTCATTAGTTTGGTAATGATTTCGTCCACCGAAATTCCATCGGCTTCGGCTTTGTAATTTTTTACAATTCTATGGCGTAAAATAGGTAAAGCAACTTTCTTAACATCTTCAATATCAGGAGAATATTTACCGTTAATGGCAGCGTGTGTTTTTGCTCCAATAATTAGATTTTGAGATGCACGTGGTCCGGCTCCCCACGACAAATATTCCTGTGCCAAGGTGTTTTGTGGATTTTCTTTTCTTGTTTTTGCTACTAATTCCACGGCATAACGAATAACAGCATCGTTTACTGGAATTTTGCGTATAATTTGCTGATATGCAATGATTTCTTCTGCCGATAAAATTGATTGAAGCGTAATATCGGCATTACCAGTTGTAGCTTTCACAATATCAATTTCTTCGTCAATAGTAGGGTAATCTAATTTTATGTTGAACATAAAACGGTCAAGTTGTGCTTCTGGAAGCGGGTACGTTCCCTCTTGTTCAATGGGGTTTTGTGTTGCCAATACAAAAAACGGTTCTTCCAATACATATCTGTGTCCGGCAACTGTTACGGCATGCTCCTGCATGGCTTCCAATAATGCAGCCTGGGTTTTCGGTGGTGTTCTGTTTATCTCATCAGCCAATAAGAAATTGGTAAACAGTGGTCCAGGAATGAACTGAAATTTTCTTTCGCTGTTTAAAATCTCACTACCTGTGATGTCACTTGGCATCAAATCCGGTGTGAATTGAATTCTGTTGTTTTTTAACCCTAAGACTTGGGCTACCGATGTTACCAATAACGTCTTCGCAAGTCCGGGAACACCAACAAGCAGGCAATGACGTTTACTGAAAATTGAAATCAGTACATCGTCAATAATCGCATCCTGACCAATAATTTTTTTATGTATTTCCTGTTTTAATGTGCTATACACATTTTTAAGGGAATCTATCGCTTCAACGTCGTCTTTAAAATTCATAGTTGTTAAAAGAAATCAAGCAAAAGTAAGGAGAAAAAAATTTTTTACAAATTGACGGAATATGTTTTTACAAAGTGTAAAAAAAACACTAATATGTTTACGCTTTATTTGAAAAATATTCCGTTACTTTGGAAAATCAATAGAAGAAATGAATAAATTTTTTTGAATGAAAAAACTTTTACAGATTTCTTGTCTTGTTTTGCTACCGTTTTTTTCTTGGGCAAACTCGCCTTCGCCAGGTGGGGTTGTGCGCGATACGTCGAAAGTTCATCGCGAGCATAAGGATTTGGTTGGAAAATTTATTGGCAAGAAAGGTTTGACGAATTTCGGAGTAACGGGAAGTTACCGCGGAATGATTTACTATCGCAACATGGACGAATTGTTCGACGGTTCGTATTCGCAAGAGAAAATGTTGCTTTCTACAAACGATGGAAGCCGCCAGTCGCAGTTGGAACTGAATGTTATTGCCCGTCCTACATCGACAACAGCGTTCCATACCGATTTTTATTTGTATTCGCCAATGCTTGGCGCTGGATACAACGACAACGAAACTGGTTTGCAAATGGGAGTGAACCTTGATGGTCAAATGAATTACGACAATGCAAAAATCAGCTTCCGTCTTGGTGGTCTGCAATATACGCGTCTTTCAAAATTGACGTTGTGGTCAACGGAAAATGAAGGCGAGAGTTTATTTGAACGAAATACGTGGGACAATTTCCAGACTGCCGCACAAAACTACGAATCGTATTATGCGCAGGGAACAATCATTCGTGATTATCGTTGGGGAAATCAGTTCTGTCAAGGTTTGGTCGCTTCGGTATATGATTTGCCTTGGGGGTTGGAGTCGCGTATTATTTATGCCAAAACGCCGAACAATGGAGGACAATCGTCGTATTTGGACACTATTCCGAATATTTCCTATGGTGGTTACATTCATAAAAGGTTTGGACAAAATTATGTCGGTGTAAATACGTTTAATTCTGTAAGTTACGACACGACTGTCAACGGAAGTTTCATCGGTTACAATATTGCTACGGTAGATTTTAGTCTTGACTTTTTGTCTGATTTTAATGTTACGGGAGAATTTGGATATGGCCGCTATGTTGAGGACGAAACGTTGGAAAAATCGTATGGCGAGGCCATGGATGTTGTCTTGCTTTCTCGTCAGAAAATTATTGGTTCTCCGTTGAAATTGCATTTCTATAGATTGTCGCCGTCATTCATAAATCTCGATGGAGGATTCAACACGTATTTGAAGTCAACTGCTGGTTACAATGGTGAAGGAGGAAGTTCGTATCCGGTTGGTGCAAATATGTCTGATGTGGACTACATCAATGGTAACCGACAAGGTTTGGATTTACGTGCCGAATTGAATTTGGCTGGTGTGAAGGTGAATGTGGCTACAGGATTTTCCGAAGAAGTTGATCACCAGTCGACATCGGTTTCGTTCGGACACAGAATCAACGGAATTATGTTCGCTCGTGTGTTTGGCTACGAAAATTATATGGGTCCATACAGTGCTTTGACGACAAACTATCGTAGTTACTACGAAACCAATCCGCTCGATACGTCGAATATTCATTCAAAAGTTCGTTTCGCCGTGTCGGAGTTGAATTTGAAATATAAATTCAATGTGGCAAATCGCCCAGTTTATTTGTTCTATTTGGGTTCGTATGCGTCAAGTCAGAAAAAATTGTCGCCGTTGCCTGTCGTTCAAGAAGACAAAGCATATATGCGCGTACAATATCACGAATTTGAAGCATATTATAAAATCAGCACAAAATTGGCCTTGGCAAGTTATTTCGGACTTGAAAATATGAAGGGAACCGAAGGATATGTATATGCACAAGCGGGAGCAAATCCAGTAAACGAAATAGGAAAGGCTATTGGTTTGGGATTGGATATTGTGTTGGCGCAAATGTCAAACTTGTATGTCCGCACCCGTTGGTTTGATTTCGAGGATAAAAATAACGATTTGAATCATTATCGTGGTTTTGAAGGTTCTCTTGAATTAAAAGTTCATTTTTAAAATTGATAGTTACATATATAATATAAGTACTAATGAAAAAAGTTTTATTATTTATCGGTCTTGCGTTTATAGGTTTGACAACTCTTGCACAAACTGCAAATCCTAAGATACAATTCAACGGAGTAGCTCGTGGCGATATGCTGCACAACTGGCTTGCTTCGGACGACACGACAAATGTTGACCAAAGTCTTGGTGGTGCCGCTTTGGTTGATTTACATTTGAATATTCATCCAAACGAAGCAATCCGTATTCATTCTACGTTGCGTGTGAAAAATGCAATTGGTGGTTTCTGGGGACAAGGTGCAACGTTGGAGTTGCGTGAAATTTCAATAAAAGGCGTTGCCGGCAAAGTGTTGAAATATCGTTTTGGTGACATTGATTCAAAAATGACTCCTTATACGTTGTGGAATTACGACGGAGAATGTACAAACAACGAAGCTGACGTGTTCAATTTCATTCGTGAAATTCGTCATCAGGAAAATTTCAATTATGGAAATGCGTGGAGAAACCAAGGTGCTGATTTGTCGTGGAGATTGGGTTTTGATAAAGTTTTGGAATCGGCCGATTTTACAGCATTTGCAATGCGTAATAAAAGTTTGAACGAT
Organism: uncultured Bacteroidales bacterium; assembly: GCA_937892155.1. Lineage (GTDB taxonomy): Bacteria > Bacteroidota > Bacteroidia > Bacteroidales > UBA1715 > UBA1715. The sequence continues at coordinate 79,973 of CALAUG010000040.1, forward strand.
GGAGTTACACCTGACCGTTTGCAGGCTGGTGGAAATATCAAGTTTAATTTCAACGAAAAATCGTATGTAGGTGTGAACTACATTAATTTGTTCGATTTGCCGAAAACGGTTTCTAAATCTTCGTGCGAAAAATACACAAACGGTGTTGGGACCATCAATGCAAATATTGATTTGAAAGCATTGTACGTATTTGGTGAAGGTGGTTTATCTTCAATTGATTATGTAGATACATCAGACACAAAGACAGTTGACGTGAATGGCTATTTCTTTGATTTTGGTGTTGGTAGAAATGATATGGACAATCAATTGAAATACAGCGTTTCGTATCGTTATGTAAACCAAAACTTTTTCAGTGCCGGCGCACAATCAAAACGAATTAATTATACAAATGCGGTGAATGTTTTGCCGACAGTTGGCGAAAATTCTTACGAACGTTCGATTGCTTTGCTTGATTTGGTTACCGACGATGGAATTTACAATCAAGCAATTTCGTATGGTTTGATGGACTACGAAATGATTTTCAACAACGTAACGCCATACGGAAAAGCAACGCCAAACCGTCAAGGTTTTGATGTAAATGTGGCTTATAGCGAAAAAGCTGGAAAATACGATGCGAAAGTTGAAGCTCAATTGCTTCAGGACGTTGCAGGACAAGGTTCCGACAAAAAGAAACAATATTTGTTGGCTCAAGCAAGCGGAAATATTTATCTTGATAAAATCTTAGAATTAAAGAAATCAATTAGCTTTTCTGCGGGTTATCAATTTGCTTCGGCAAAGCGCGACGAAAACCGCGTGTACAAAATGTCGAAGGATTTGGTTGAAGCCGTTGATTTACATTCCCACACAATTGATTTGGGAACGAGCATAGAATTGATTAATCGTTTGGATTTCTTATTGGGAACGAAAATGTTGTTTTACAAAGGTTCCGATTTCAAAGCAATCTTGAATGATTTTAACGAAACAGTAAAATACAATTGCGAAACGTACGATGGTTCACAAATTCTTTCGGCAGCAGGATTGCGTTATCGTTTCAACGACAACATTTCGTTGACGTTGCAATATGACAGATTCAATTTGAAAGACAATCTTGACGAAGGAAATTCGTACAAAATCAATCAAGCATTTTTGTTGTTTAACGTATTGTTCTAATGAAGAGAAAAACTATGAAACGATTGATATTCATTGGTTTGTCGGCGAGCCTTCTTCTCTTTGGAAGTTGCGAGGAGGAAATGGTGGGGCCGAGCATCGACGGAATTGCAATAGATACGTTTAATATTGAAAACTCAAATCCAAATGTGTTGCTTTCCGCTGATTTCGCAAACAACGATTCAATTCATTTTGTTGGTTCGTGGGAATTTGATGCAAAATGGATTATTACCGTAAAAGGAATGACTTCCGGTGCAACAAAAACGTTGAAAGGTTACGGAAAGTCGGTTGACGAATCAGTCGTTTGGGATGGCTCTTCGGATTTGGTATTCTTTAAACAAGATGAAATTTGCGAGGCGACGCTTTCGTTCGAAAATTATAACGATTTCAAAAAGTCCGACAATAAAGTGCAGGTCATTTCCGAAAAAGAAATCGACTGCATTATTCTTTCCGATTACGATGGTGTTGAAGCAGAAGGTTGGGCTGGAAGTGAACCACTTGTGGAAAATGGTGTTGTTTTACCACCTACACAAAAACTATCGTTTGAAGCCGAGGGAATAGTTGCTCCTCAAGGTAATTATTATTGTCAGATGAGTGGACTGGAAACGGGGGGAAAATATTATTTGGCAGGTAATATTTTGATGATAAATGAATCACCGTTGCAAATTGATACGGTTGATATTTCCAATAATTATTTGAATTTCTTTGTATACGGATATCCAGAATATTACAAAAACTCGCAGGTGTTTGTGATGTTTACCGATGCAAATGAAAATCAAATAGGATTTCAGGATAGATTTACTATTCAGAATATTGGTTGGAACGGAATTTCGGTTCCCTTGTCCCGCTTCCGTGAAACAGGAAATGAAACGGGTAAACCTTTTGATTTCTCAAATATTACAGGTGCGGGTTATTCATTGTTTTCGGTTGATGGAACGGCTTGCTCTGCAAAGATTGCAGTGGATTATTTCGTGATAACCAAGGGAAAACCGTTGTTCTCGTTGTATAATTAGGAAAGAGTATGAAGAAGATAATAATTCAGTGTGTTTTACTTGCGTCAGTCTTTGGATTTGTCGCGTGTGATGAAGGTGATGATATATGGAGCAATGCAGCATCTTTACAAATGATACAGGATTTTGATATTTTGAATGCTACTCAGGATACTATTTCTGTTGATTTTGCAAAAGGTGAAACACTTCCTTTTGTTGGTGAATGGAATATAGAAACAAATTGGAAAATTGTTATTGTGGGAAATGAATCCGGAAAAACTGATACAATCAAAGGTTTTTCAAAATCATTAGAGGGCATTTCATGGACGGGAAATGTTGGTAATGGTGTGCAGTATTTTCCATATAAATTGTTGAATAAGAAATTCAATGTTGATGTTTTTGAGGAAAGCGATGAGGTGACTTCCTTTAAGCAGGGTGAGGCTTGTACTATAATGTTGTCATTTGATGATTTTGTAGGTGTTGATACCAGCAAAACAGTCCTAAAAATTGCTTCGGCAAAAGAAATATCGTATTTAAAAACTGATTTCTGTGTGTTTGGAGATTTTGAGTCGTCAAATACAAAACCATTGTATCAGGATGCAACAGTTACATTTGAGAAAAGTGGTGATATTGTTGCTGGTGAAGGTTCAACGTATTGTTTGTTACAGGGTGCCGAAACAGGTAACAAATGGTATATTGTAGGTGGTGGATTTTCGTATCCGCAAACATCGGGTTGGACGCAACTGGATGGTGTGTACCCAATAACACAGGAAGACACAGCAACAACGTATATAAATTTGATGATGTACGGTTTCCCGGGTTATTGCGATCATTCAAGTTTTTATATTGCATTGATGAATGGAGAAAGTACGGAAGCTGGTCTTACAGGCGATAGAATAATGGTTGAAGAAGGATGGCATGGCATTTCTATTCCTGTTTCGCATTTTGCGGTAAAAGAAGGTGTTTTCGATTATAATAAAGTCGATAGAATCATTTTTGCCTTGTTCTCCAATGGTGAGCCTGGCGATGTGAAGTGTGCCGTGGATTGTTTGGTAATAACGAAAAAAGCTCCGTTGTTTCCATTGTATAACTAAATTAGAATAAAGAATATTAAGGATATGAAGAAAGTTGCATTTATTTCAAGTTTGATTGCAGGTTTGTTTATGATGAACAGTTGCGGTGTACAGATGCTGCCAATGGCTCTCGACACGGCAGAAGATAACGATCCGTTCTACACAATCAATCAAGAGAAAAACGAAGATTATATAGAAAAATTCACGGCTACTGGTATTTTCTTGGACAACTTGCCTGGATGCTGGGGTTTTGAAAAGGATGCTTGCCGCGATTTTACAGTATCTCCCGACATTGTTTACAAAGGAATGGGTAGTCTTCACTTAAAATGGGACAAATCAAAAAAAGGTTGCGATTGGATTGGCGTTGGTTTTATGTGGAACAACTGGCAGACAGTTGATATGTCCGATATTATTGAAACGTGGGCATTGGAATTTTGGATTCGTACAGCTGATGACGACGAAATTGGCTCTGTTCCAATCAATTTCTCTTTCTTGGATAATAACAACAACTCAACGCCGGTATTGGCATGTAGTAGTAGATTCTATGAAGGGTTTGGTGTGAATTCAACGTGGAAAAGAGTACAAATTCCATTGAAATTTTTCCGCTTTGTTGATTCTGGATTGAATCCTGTTGAAATCAATCAATTGATTATGTCGTTCGAAGGCACTGCTGAAGTGTATATCGACGAAATGAAATTGGTTGAAATGGCACAAGAATAGAGTTGCCATTTGCCAGAATTACGACATTGGTATTTTTGATTTAAAATCTTAGTTCTTACGAATTAAGATTTTTTTGTTGTGTGTGAGATATGTACGCTTTTGCGAACGATGTACACTTCCCATTTTGGGGAAGTGTACATTTTTTATGTGCTTGTTTTCTTTGTCGTTCTTTAATGGTAGATGTTAGTATTTCTGGTCGTTAGACCTAAATCTACAAATAGTAAAAAAATCAAATAGTAGAACTATTGGTGAATTTTAGTATGTAGAAGGAACGAAAAAAAGGATTTACAAATGTCTTCGTAAATCCTTGATTCTGTAATGTTTTACATTGGCGTTAGGAGGCATACATGCATCGCCGACCTAATCCTTATGAATCATATTGAACATTCTGCTCCAACGAATGTTTGTTGGGAATGGCTTGTTTTGTTCCGATGAAAACCAAATAACAACGGCTTTACCAACAATGTGATCTTCAGGAACAAATCCCCAAAAACGTGAATCTTGTGAATTATCGCGGTTGTCGCCCATCATCCAGTAATAATTTTGCTTGAATGTGTAGGTTGTTGCGATAGTATCGTTTACGTAGATTGTATTGCCCTCAACACGAAGGTTGTTTGCTTCATAAAGTTCTATAATTCGTTTGTAGAGAGGCAAATTATCAACTGTTAAAGGAATAGTTACGTCTTTTTGAGGAATGACAATTGGTCCAAAATAATCTTTGTTCCAATTGTAGCGAGAATCCTGTGGAAAACATTCCTTGTAGCGGAAGCCATCAGGAAATTCTCCTTTGGTGATTTTCTTTACCGAGGTGTATGTTTGTAATGTTTTTACTTGTTCGTCGTTTAGCAACATAATGTAGCCGTTACCAGTGTAGCCATATTCACGAATATTCAATTTTTCGAAAATTGCAGGTTTTAATGGCGCAGAAGTTTCTATGTCGTAGCGGAATTGTAAGTTTGGAATTTCTTTTTGAGCTTTCCCGTTTACAATTACCCGTCCGCCAATAATTTGTAATGTATCGCCCGCAACGGCAACACAGCGTTTTATATAGTTTTCGCGTTTATCCAATGGACGTACAACGATTGAATCTTTAAAATATTCATTAAAACAATCAAGTAGATTAGGATATTGTTCACGTAATTTATTGAGTCTCATATAGTCGCGTTGAGAGATAGGGTAGAGCTCTCCGTCTTCCAAAAAATCCCGTTTTATTTGATAGTAACTTTGTGCCTGACGGGTTAGAATAACCGTATCGCCTTCGGGAAAATTGAAAACGACAATGTCATCATTTTTCAAATAATCAAATCCTGCCATTCGTTCGTATGGGCGTTTCCATATTTCCGAATATGCTTTTTTCATTCCGTTTGAAAATGGCATAGAGTGGTGTACAAAAGGAAACGAAATTGGTGTCATTGGCTTTCGAGGACCATAGTTGCACTTGCTTACGAATAAATAATCGCCGACAAGCATAGTTCCTTCCATGGATGAGGTAGGAATTGTATATGCTTCGAAGAAAAATATTCTGATGAATGATGCGGCAATGACAGCGAAAATAATTGCGTCAACCCAGCTCATTGCCCATTTTCCGAATTTTCCTTTTGGTTTGTAAATTTTCCAAAAAGCCCACGGAACTTTTTTAGTGATGCAAAGGTCGAAGATTACGCCCAAGCCCAATAGCCACCAAAAATTTCCAAGCCAAATAACAAATAAAATCCAGCAAACAGCGGAAATGCCGAAGATGAACCATTTGTTTTTTAGAAAATTTAATATGTTCTTCATTGTATAAAGTTTTCGGTTTTCAGAGTTTAGATTTTAAACTGATTTCTGACAACTATTAAATATCAAGTAAATCTTTCATTCCGAAAACACCTTTTTTGCCTTGTACGAATTCGGCAGCCAGAACAGCTCCGAAAGCAAGTCCACGGCGTGATTTTGCGGAATGTTTTATTTCCAATGTATCGTCTGCGGAATCATATTCAACGATATGAGTTCCAGGAACGGTGCCCAAACGTTTGGAAACAACCTGCAATTCGTCGGTTGATTTGAATTCGTTCAAACGCCAGTTTTTTTTGCGCTCAACGTTTGCAAGAATGTCTTTTGCAATAGTGATTGCGGTTCCGCTTGGAGCATCAAGTTTTTGATTATGGTGAGCCTCTTCAACACAAACATCGTATTGAGGAAATTTGTTCATTATTGCAGCCAATTTTCTGTTCAATTCAAAGAAAATATTTACGCCAAGGCTGTAATTTGAAGAATAGAAAAATGTATTTCCCGATTCTTTGCATAAAGAAGCGATTTCGTCGTATTTATCAGTCCAGCCGGTAGAACCAGAAACTACAGGAACGCCAGCTTTAAAGCATTGCACATAATTGTTGTAGGCAGTTTTAGGAGTAGTAAATTCAATGGCAACATCAGCTTTTTGAAGATTCTCAACTGTAAAATCCTGTGGATTGTTTATGTCGATAGTCAAAACAATTGAGTGACCGCGTTCAATGGCGATTTTCTCAATTTCTTTACCCATTTTTCCGTAACCGATAAGTGCAACTTTCATGTTTTAGAGTTTTCAGTTTTTAGAAATCATTTGTTAGTTTGTGATTTCTTAGATATGTGTTATTAAAAAAAAGGGAAGCACGAGACTTCCCTAAAATAATTGTTTAAGTTATTTTTTATTTTACTGCTTTTACAACAGCTTCGAAAGCTTCTGGATTGTTCATTGCTAAGTCGGCAAGAACTTTACGGTTTAATGTAACGTTGTTCTTTGCTAAAGCACCAATGAATTGTGAATAATTCATTCCATAAGCACGAACTCCAGCATTGATTCTTTGAATCCACAATGCGCGGAAATTTCTTTTTTTAGCTTTTCTGTCTCTGTATGCATATTGCAAACCTTTTTCCAAGGTGTTTTTTGCAACTGTGTACACATTTCTTCTTGCAAGGTAGTTACCTTTTGTTTGTTTTAAGATTTTTTTTCTACGTGCTCTTGAGGCAACGTTGTTTACTGATCTTGGCATAATTTTACATTTTTAACGATTCGCGACTACTTGTTTCATTAGTTCTTGGTTGCAGAATCATTGTTACACAATAAATTAAAATACGAGCATTGTTTCTACGCTCTTCTTGTTAGTCTTGTCAACAGTTGTAGCATAACGAAGATTTCTTTTTTGCTTCGTTTCTTTTCTTGTCAACAAGTGACTTTTAAACGCTTTTTTACGTTTGATTTTACCAGTACCCGTGAATGAGAAACGTTTCTTAGCACTGGATTTAGATTTCATCTTAGGCATTTTACTTCACTTATTTAGTTAAACAATTATTTTTTCTTAGAGATAGGAGACATAAGAATAAACATTCTTTTGCCTTCCAAACGTGGTTCCTGGTCCAAACGTGCAACATCTTCCAAATCTTTAATGAAGCGTGTTAAAACTTCGGTTCCTTGTTCTTTGTATAAAATTGAACGGCCTTTGAAGAACACGTATGCCTTTACTTTTGCACCTTCTGAAAGGAACTTTTGAGCATGTTTCAATTTGAATTGATAATCGTGTTCGTCGGTTTGCGGTCCGAAACGAATTTCCTTAACTTCCACTTTTGCGCTGTTTGCTTTGATCTCCTTTTGTTTCTTTTTGAGAGAGTACAAAAATTTTTGGAAATCTATCACACGACATACAGGTGGATCGGCATTTGGCGAAATTTCAACCAAGTCCAAGTTTTGGTCATCAGCAATTTTTAGAGCATCAAAAATTGAGTAAACCCCCTGAGTTACATTGTCACCAACTAATCGTACTTCACGAGCTCTAATGCTGTGGTTGATGTTAAAGTTGTCTGCTAATTCGTTAGCTGCCATGTATTCGTTTTATCTCGTTTATACTTTTTTATTTCAATTCATTCATTTGTTCGTCAACTTCTGTCGAAATTTTCGCTACAAAATCTTCAATTTTCATTACTTCAGCATTGTTTCCTTCACCTTGTTTTCTGACAGAAACAGTACCATCGTTTTGCTCGTTCTCGCCAACAACGATAAGGTATGGGATGTGTTTCATTTCGTTGTCACGAATCTTTTTACCAACCTTTTCGTTTCTGTCGTCAATGAGCGTGCGAATATCGGAATTATTTAACAAATTCAAAACTTTTTTCGCATAATCGTTGTATTTTTCGCTTACAGGAATGATGACAGCTTGGTCTGGAGTCAACCACAATGGGAATCTTCCGCCTGTGTGTTCAATCAATACAGCAACGAATCGTTCCATTGAACCGAATGGTGCACGGTGAATCATAACCGGACGGTAACGTTGGTCGTCGCTTCCAATGTATTCCAAATCGAAACGTTTTGGCAAGTTGTAGTCAACTTGGATAGTTCCTAGTTGCCAACGTCTTCCAAGAGCATCGCGAACCATGAAGTCCAATTTTGGTCCGTAGAAAGCAGCTTCGCCGTATTCTACGATTGTTTCCAAACCTTTTTCAGCGGCTGCTTCAATAATTGCGTTTTCTGCACGCTCCCAATCTTCGTCGCTACCGATGTATTTAGTAGTGTTGTTTTTGTCGCGTAGAGAAACTTGAGCTTCGAATTTGTCGAATTTCAAAGCTTTGAAAATGATTTGAATAATATCGATAACCTTTAAGAATTCGTCTTTTACTTGGTCAGGACGACAGAAAATGTGAGCGTCGTCTTGTGTAAACGAGCGAACGCGTGTAAGTCCATGTAATTCACCACTTTGTTCGTAACGGTAAACTGTTCCGAATTCCGCACAACGGAATGGTAAATCTTTGTACGAACGAGGTGCATTTTTGTAAATCATACAGTGGTGAGGGCAGTTCATCGGTTTTAATAGATAAACTTCACCTTCTTCTGGTGTTGTGATAGGTTGGAAGCTATCTTTTCCGTAATGATCCCAGTGACCAGATGTTACATATAGATTTTTACCACCAATATGTGGCGTCATAACTTGTTGGTAGCCAAAACGTTTTTGGATTTTTTTCAATGCATCTTCCAAACGAAGACGTAAGTCCGTACCTTTGGGCAACCAAATAGGCAAACCTTTACCAACTAAATCGGAGAACATGAAAAGTTCCATTTCCTTACCGATTTTTCTATGGTCGCGGAGTTTTGCTTGTTCAAGTAATTCAAGATACTCGTCAAGCATTTTCTTTTTTGGATATGTGATACCGTAGATTCTGGTTAATTGCTTGCGAGTTTCATCACCACGCCAATATGCTCCGGCAATGCTTGTCAATTTCACAGCCTTGATTGGCTCTGTGTTCGGCAAGTGTGGACCACGACACAAATCGGTGAAAGCACCTTGTGTGTAGTAGGTGATTTTGCCATCTTCCAAATCGTTGATTAACTCAACTTTGTAAGTTTCGTTTTTATCACCGAAATATTTTAGTGCATCAGCCTTAGGCACGTCTTTGCGAACAAAATCGTTCTTTTGGCGGGCAAGTTCCAACATTTTGTTTTCAATGGCGGTCAAATCTTTTTCTGTCAAAGTTATGTCGCCAAGGTCAACATCGTAGTAAAATCCGTTTTCGATAGCTGGACCGATACCGAATTTTGTGTTTGGATACAAAGCTTGTAAAGCTTCAGCTAACAAGTGGGCTGAAGAATGCCAAAATGCATGTTTACCTTCTTTGTTATCGAATTTGTGAAGAGCGATAGTTGCATCTTCGTTAATGCCACGAGTTAAATCCCAATCTGCACCATTAACGGTTGCAACAACGACTTCGCGAGCCAATTGTGGACTTAAACTTTGTGCTATTTCCAACGGAGTTATGCCGTTGTTATACTCCTTGACGCTTCCGTCAGGAAAAGTTATTTGTATCATTACGCGTAAAAATTTTCGGTGGCAAATTTAGTAAAGATTTACATTTGATGTGCATCATAATGAAGATTTTGTTACAACACGGAATCAAAAATCAAGATTCAAGACTGAAACCGTGGTTTTTGATTCTTTTCTCTTCATTTTATTATTTTTTTTGTTAAAACACAATACCGTTTGGAAAATTGCCAACAGTGTATTTTTGTTTAAATGTTCCGTTCTTGTCGTATTGCGAAACATAGTGTAGTCCATTTGCAGGAGTCGAAGTTGTCCAAATGTCGCCAGTTTTTGAATCAACATCAATACTATAAAAATATCCGTCAATCAGTTTTTGAGCGTTACCGTTTGTGTAAGCATATACAGCATCGTCAATGTAGTAGAGTGTGCCATTGTTGTAGGCAATCAAATTTGAACCGTAGCTTGCAAGTTGATGGTCAAAACTTAGTATTTCAGATACTTCAAACGTTGTAGGATTTAGCTTTACAATTTTTGAATTTGTGCTGCCAATTGGATTCCATTGTGCGTCATATTCAGTTGCTCCTTTGCAAACAATTATTATGTCGCCATTTTCGTCTAACAACATATCGGAAGGCATATCGCCAATTTCTATTGTTTTCTCTGCTTTTAGGCTTGTGTTGTCGATTACTGTTATGGTTTTGTCGGTAGAGTAGCCTCCGTAGTTTGCTACGAATAATTTATTGTTTGTTACAATCATGGATTTTGGACCCATACCAGTGGCAACGGAATCTATTTTTTGTAACGATATTTTGTCGACGGTGTAAATATAATCGTCGCCATAGCCTTTACCGTTTGAAACAAATATTTCGTTTTCGTTGCGCTCGATTACGCATTGTGGATACGAAAAACCGGAACTATGTCCAATGCTTTTGAACGAGTTTTTGTCAACAACTTCAATTTTCCCTGAATTATTTACGACTATGTAGGCTTTGTCGTCTATAATCGTCATTGATTGAACTACGTCGCCAATTGGACGATTGTTGGCTTTCGAAAAAATATCGTCGATAACCGATTGGTTTAATATGGCAGAAATGCCACCATCGTTTGAACCATAATTACCTTCGTATACAACGAAAGTTGCGTTTGAATAGTCTTGTTTCACATTGTTTTCGTCATTTTTTTTACACGAAGTAAAGACGAAATTTCCAGCAAGTAGTATGCTCGCAATTAGTAATACGTTTTTTTTCATTTGTAATAAATTAAAAAATTAGACATTGTTTTCGTGTTGGTGAATGAATGCGAAAAACAATGTGTTACCAGTGTGAGGTAAAATACCTTACACATTCGGCGTTTGGAAACGCACAGCAATGAAATACAATTTTTTTGTCTTTTCATTTTTGGTTACAAAATGATTTTCACGCTCATTTGGTAATAATAAGATTTGGCAGGTCTTCTGACTTATTCCATTCTTTGCTATCTTCCCATTCCGAAGAACAGTGATAATTGAGGATTTGCAAAGAACCTCGCGGAATTTACAGCTGCGGAAACAGTTCAGGTTTTTCACCCGATTCCCTTTTCACTGTACGTTTACAAAAACGTGGCAGCACCAATTCTTTTGCGCAAATATATAAAATAATTGTATATCAATAGAAGAATGCAGTGCATATTTTGAAATATCACGACAGCGAAACGGGCATTCCACAAGCTTATGGAACACATTTCAAAAACTACAAGTTCACAACCGACAATAGGTGATTAAACAAAATTTTTATATTTGTAGAAAGAACGCAAAGTTTTCATATAAATTCTAATTAGATTTCATAATAAACGAAAAAAGGCTGTCCAAATCATATTGGACAGCCTTTCTTGTTAGTAAACCAATTGATTATTCGAAATATTCAAATGTAAAAACGCATTCGTTGTATTCAATTGTTGCAGGACGAGCTTTTTCATCCAAAGTTGTTGTAAGAGGAATAGAACGATAATCATTTCCTATAACACTTGGAAGATTCTTGCTGATGTTTTTGATAAATTGAGTAGAGAACAATATGTTTTCTTCTAATATCATTTCTTTTCGTAATCTATAAAATTTTAAGATTTATTTAATCCATGTTACATCAAGAGTTTTTGTGAAAGCTTTGTCTGGCACATCTGTCGTAAGAGCAACGGCTTTCAGCACATCATCCATTCCTTTTGTGTTTTCGTCAATCCAGTCTTCTTCAGCCAAACGGAATGTGAAACCACTTCCGACAACGATTTCGTTTTTCGCACCTGACATCATAAATTCGCTGTAAAGGCCAATGTTTTGGTCATCGCTCTCAACACCAACATATTTTGTACAAGTTACGCCACAAATAGTTTCTGTTCCAGCTTCGGTGAAATTGCTGTATTGAACGTAGTATTTGCTTAAATCTTTGTGTTCAGCGTAGTAATTGTTGCATGATTGTGCAGCTTGGAATGATTCTTCCCATTCTCCGTCGTAATACTCAAAATAACCTTCGTCTGTGTTCAAATAAACCCAATGGTCTATAACAGATCTTGGTTCGTCCAATTCTGCTTCAGTTTCGTCAAACCAAGTTTCATCTTCGTAAAAAAAGTCCAAACGAAGTTGGTTCCTGTCGGCAGAAATTGTGAAAATTTCGTACGAATCGTCGCCAGTTTCGTATTTGATTGAGAATGCAGAATTTTCGATGTCGCCACCACCTTTTGGTTTAGGATCATCATCTTTGTCGTCGTCACCACAGCTTACAAGAGAGAAGCTTGTTGCCAATGCCATAAAGGCTAATAAAATTTTTCTTTTCATTTTTTTGTTTTTTTTAGTTAGATGTGATAAAAATAGAAAAAAAATTTTTCGGAATTCTGCGAAAAGTTAAAATGTTTTAACTAAAAACTAACATTCTCTGCATCATATATACATTTGTTGAAACTGCGAGTTGCTCAAATAACAAAAGTTTTTCATATTTTTGATTTCTGTTTATAGACTATGAAACACATATTCTCCATAGCAATCTTTCTCATTCTTGGTTTTGCAGGTTTTTGCCAAGAAGCAGTGGATTTAATGAGACCAAAACGATAACTATGTCAAAAAAGGGGAAGTTTACTGACCGTTTTGAATAAGATATTTTCAAAAAAGCATGCAATAATTGTAATTTTGTGTATTATTGCACTATTCAATAAATTTAATTTGGTGTATTATTGTATAGTTTGATAAATTCAATTTGGTGTAGTTTGATATATGAAACGTAAGATTTACAATGATTTAGCAGAATGGAAAAATAAAAGAGCCAATAAGGAGGCTCTTTTAATAGATGGAGCACGGCGTATAGGGAAAAGTTTCATTGTTGAGGAATTTGCGAAGAATGAATACCGTTCGTATATTTTAATTGATTTCTCGAAAATGACAAAGGAAGTCCGAGAAATATTCGACAACTACCTTACCAATCCCGATGCGTTGTTCATGCGGTTGCAATTGTGGTCGAACACAAAATTGTATGAACACGAATCTTTGCTGATTTTTGATGAAGTACAATGTTATCCCCCAGCACGCGAGGCAATTAAGTGGCTTGTCGCCGATGGAAGATATCACTATATAGAAACAGGTTCGCTTGTTAGTATCCGTAAAAATACCGAGGGAATAACCATTCCGTCCGAGGAGTTTCATCTCGATATGTATCCGATGGATTTTGAAGAATTTTTGTGGGCAATGGGCGAAGATATGCTTATGCCGTTTATTGCAGATTGCTACAACAAGCAACAGCCACTCGGAAGTGCATTGCATCGCAAAGTTATGGACTACATGCGGTTGTATATGATAGTTGGAGGTATGCCGCAGGCTGTCAGCGAATATGTTGAAACAAAAGATTTTGTTGAAGTCGATCATATTAAACGGAATATACTTGAATTGTATCGAAACGATATATACAAGTATTCTGGTGACGATGCTCCCAAGGTCGTTCGTATTTGGGATTCGGTTCCAAGTCAGTTGCAACGGCACGAAAAACGGTTCCGTATTGGAGATTTGCAAAAAGGAGCCCGTACAAGAGATTATGCGAATGCATTTTTCTGGCTCAACGAGGCAAGGGTTGTAAACACGTGTTATGCGGCAACGGAGCCAAGTATAGGTTTAAAACTCAATGCCGATGAATCAAAATACAAATTATATGTCGGAGACACTGGTTTGCTTATTTCGCATGCGTTTGACGAAGATGAGATTAAATCCGAGGAAATTTATAGGAAACTTATGCTCGACAAGTTGGAAATAAACAAGGGAATGCTTGTGGAAAACCTTGTCGCACAAATGTTTCGGGCAAATCATCGACAATTATATTTCTATTCGAAAACATCCGCTGACAGAAATGAACACATGGAAATAGATTTTCTTATTCGGAAACCTATTGTCACGAATAAACACAATATATGTCCAGTGGAGGTAAAATCATCGCAGCGATATACGGTTTCGTCATTGATGAAATTCCGAAAAAAATTCGACTCGCATCTGTATGTATCGTATGTAATCCATTCTGGTGATTTTAAAATAGAAAACGATATAGTGTATCTCCCGTTGTATATGACGCCATTATTGTGAAAATATGAAATCAAAACTCGCATTCATAGCAATCTTTCTCATTCTTGGTTTTGCAGGTTTTTGCCAAGAAGCAGTTGATTTAGGTCTATCCGTTAAATGGGCAACGTGCAATGTAGGTGCAAGCAAGGCCGAAGAATATGGGAAATACTATACATTTAAGAAAGCAAAAAAATTATCAAGTTCTAATTGGAGAGTGCCAACCATAGAAGAATTTGAAGAATTGTGGAAATATTGTAACTATAAGTGGACAACGAGGAATGGAGTTGAAGGAAGTTTGTTTACAAGTATAATAAATGGCTATTCTATTTTTCTTCCAGCTGGTGGTCTCCGCTACGATTCGGATATGTACAGCGTGGGGTGTAGCGGGAACTATTGGTCTTCGTCTACCTACCTCCGTTACTACGCCTACTACATGAAATTCTACGGCGACCATGCCCAAAAGGGCAACATTAATCTCTACTACGGGTTTTCTGTTCGTCTTGTTCAAGATGTGAAATAAAAAACGATGAAAATAATTTTTGAATTAAACCTTTTATAGTTATTTTGAAGTCCCCAAGGCACATATTGACAATTTTCTTCATATTCCTTTCTATAATAGGAATGGGGCAACGTTTGGTTGTGGAAGGACACAAAGTTTACAAACGACCATATTTTCGAATACTTACTAAAATGCCCAATAATGTTGATTATATCCATAGGGTAAGGGATAGTGTTGGACTTCTTGAAGCAGACTCTCAAAAATTTTATACAAGAAAAATCGGCTATAGTTCCGATTCGCAAAAAATCAAAATATACGAGAAAGTAGTTTCAAAGAATAAGCGTAGTGTGGAGACTACATTGTCGTCGCGATGTTACGATAGTGTAGGACGAGAGTGTTCGTATATAGAATATCTAAAAAAACG
Source organism: uncultured Bacteroidales bacterium (assembly GCA_937892155.1). GTDB lineage: Bacteria > Bacteroidota > Bacteroidia > Bacteroidales > UBA1715 > UBA1715. The sequence continues at coordinate 95,153 of CALAUG010000040.1, forward strand.
ACTTCGTTTCCCGTATGTTCTAAGTCCGTCGGCAATATTTGTTCCTAAAGGACGATTTTTGAATATAGCGCAAATTACTCGCTATCATGCATCAAATGGAGAAAAAAACTACGAAATATGTATCAAGGAAAATTCTCTTAGACCAAAATATAATCAAAAGGTCGTTTGTCGCAAGTATCATCGTCGGTTGGTTATTTATGACATAAATGGCGCAGTTGCAGATGCGAAATATTGGCATGGAACAAAGACAACGTTTTCTTCTCCTACGTTAAAGCAAATTATGAGCGGTGGCGAATTGCATTCGAAGACTATAACTACCACACATAGAAAAAAAGGATATTTCTCAACGTATGTTTTAGAAGATGGAAAGTTGCAATTAGCGAAAGAAAAAAAATATGCAACGGCAATTGATACAACAATAGAAATTTTAGGAAAAAATTTTTCGTTGGATTCAAGAGAGTCAATAAATACACGTGTGTTGACATATAAAGATGGTTCTCAAGTGTTATTATATCGAAACTATTCCTCAGGTCGTGAAATAATTAGAGATACGATGGTTTTTGCCAACGGCGATAAATATCCTATACGCACACAATTGTATAATGAAAAAGGTAAATTGTTGTGTAAGAAAGATTTACAAAACTCGTTGGAATACGAATATGATTCGGTAGGACGGAAAATAATGAGTTTGTCGAATGGTGTGAAAACAGAGTACAAATACGATGAAAAAGGAAATACTATTTTGATAAAGTCAGACACTACGACAACGGAAATGGAATATGATTCGTTGAATAGACTTGTTGCTAAAACAATTAACGGAGTTCGAAAAGAATACATAAAGCAAACTCCAAAACAAGAGATTGTGGATTCAAAGTCGACGAAGCAAGAGGTTGTGGTACAAAAATCAGAAATGGCAGAAACAAAAACAGCCACGCAACCGGTCAAACCTTTATCTCCGAAGGATAGCGCCTTTGCCGCAAAAGAAATTGAATTGAGGCAACAATATGGCGAAGTTGTAAGGCACGAAACTGTGTTTGAAATAAAGGATAATCAGGTTAAATATTATCGGTATTATCGGTATGTGGATGCATCACATCAATTATTTTTAGAGCGTGTACGTACAATAGAGAAGAAGCATTTGCCAGACCATAAAAGGACTATAACTATAGATACTGTATATGATTGGCGTGACTCTATTGACAAAGTTGACAAGGAGATAGTCTTTAACTTCTTTGGACCTGATTTGGTTTATTTGCGTTTTTTTGAATCAAAAATCAGGATAGATACGTCACTGCAATCTTTTATTAATGGCCATAGTTATTATAATTTTACCAGGTATGAAAAAGATAGTGTATCGGAACAATGGGTTTTAGCAATAAAAGAGATAAAGTTTAACGATACAGTCACATACGAATACAAAAAAAATGATGAAGACGCTTACTTGTGGGATCGTCGACATAAAATGAGTACGTTGTATAGGCATATTGTAGATAGTCTTGACAATTCATATCTTGATGTAAAGTTTTGTAAAAAAGAAAACGAACCTGATTCCTGTTGGAAATTGCGTGATATATCAGGTTTTGTGTACGACACGGTGGAACGTGCCTATATAGAGATAAAAAATTTTTCGTTCGAAGAAAATACGATAGATATTCAATGGTTTGATAAAAATAAGAAACCCAAAACAGGAACGATAGGTTGCAAACTATTGCCTACTGGTGTTATAACACCAGTAGGATATTCTGTTGACACACAACTCAAGCCACGTAACTTTAGTACACATATTAATTACGAATGGAACTCCGAAGATTCGTCGTTTCACGTGGCTGATTCAGTGATGATGTATCAAGGTAGGGTCGTGGGATCAAAAGAAGAATATAAAAGATTGCTTGACTATGAATTAAATACTCCAACTTATACATTAGAAGAGTTAAAGGCGTATGTTAGATACAATGCTATTGTTTTTATAAAAACTAAGAAAAAAACATTCCCTACTCAGCCTGCAGAATCGTGGATTAGGAAATACGAAGCCGACGGTTTCAAAACGTTGAAAGATTGGTGATTCTTTGAGTCTCTTTCGTCAAGAAAATGTGAGAGTTTTGTCTATATTCATCAAGAAAATGTGATTGGTTTTAAAATATTCGTCAAGAAAATGTGATTGCAATTTTGTGATTTGTTAATTTTGAGTATATTTGCACAGTGTTGATTAATTGCTATGAAACGGAATGTTTTTCAGAATTTGATTGCTTGGAAAAATAAGCCGTCAGACAAGCGAAAACCGCTTATTCTCGAAGGAGCACGACAAACAGGTAAAACGTGGCTTGCGCGGGAATTAGGTCGGACGGAATTCGACGAATATGTGGAAATAAACTTCGAAGACAATGAGCAGTTCCGCTCGTTGTTCGAAATGGATTTCGACATAGAACGGATTCTGATGGCATTGCGTTCCGTTACGGGGAAAAAAATACGACAAGGTAAGACGCTGATTTTCTTCGACGAGATTCAATATGCACGACGTGGACTGCTTTCGTTGAAATACTTTGGCGACAAAGCACCTGAATACCATGTGATTGCCGCTGGTTCTTTGTTGGGCGTGGTTGACCATAAGGATGATTCGTTTCCTGTGGGCAAAGTGGAGTTCGAAAGAATTTATCCGTTGTCGTACGAAGAATTTTTGATGGCATTGGGCAAGGACGGGTTGGTGCAAATGCTTCACTCTATGGATTGGGACTTAATTAACTCATTTTCAAGTCAATATATAGAATTATTGCGACAGTACTATTATGTTGGTGGAATGCCCGAGGCGGTACGGACATTTGTGGAGGAAAAGGATTATGTCGCAGTCCGCAAAGTCCAACTCGGATTGCTTGAATCCTACCAAAAGGATTTTTCGAAGCATCCGCCACAGGAAATCGTAAAACGTATGATACTGCTGTGGAATACGATTCCGTCGCAGTTGGCCAAGGAGAACAAAAAGTTTGTTTATACTGCCGTTCGTCCGAGTGCGAGGGCACGCGATTTTGAAACTTCCATACAATGGTTGTGCGATGCCGGCGTTGCCTACAAAGTTACCCGAGTAAGGGCTGGCGAATTGCCTTTGACAGGATTCGAAGATGCCGATGCGTTTAAAATGTATGTGCTTGATGTTGGTTTGCATGGTGCAATGACGGGTTTGGATGCAAAATCGTTGATTTCAGGTAACGAATTTTTCAAGCAATACAAAGGTGCGTTGACGGAACAGTTTGTGTTACAACAACTTGTACTTTTCGATGAAATCAAGATTCATTATTGGACACCCGACGAAGGCATAGCCGAGGTTGATTTTGTCGTACAGTTGAATGGTAGTATTGTTCCCATAGAGGTAAAGGCGGAGGTAAACCTGAAGGCAAAATCACTTGCCCAGTTTATAAAACGGTATAACACGCCGAACGTGATTCGCACTTCGTTGGAGAAATATTTCAAAGGAGAAAAAATAACCAATGTTCCGTTGTTTGCCATACATTTGTTACCGAATATGCTGAAATAAATTTTGGATGAAACTTTCCCGTTCCATACTGCCTATAGTTTTTCTGTTTCTTTCTTTTTTGGTAGTAGGACAGACAATTACGACGTATTATCCCAAAGTTGATAGACAAAGTCGTGATTACATACATATTATGAAAGTTGTTGTGGAGCCAAACCAGGTCTATGTGGTATTCAGATACAACGTGTTGGGAAACGACAAAGTCGGAATGGGTTCGCAAACCAGTTTGCGTTGCGGTTCGTTTATAAGTACCATACAGCAGTTTGGCATACTTTCCGACAGCATTCAACGTGAGTTGCCGTTTGATAAATGGATTTCCCTTAATGCTCCAGAAAATGTACAATATGCAAGTAAACCGTTTATTTATGTAGATGAGAATGGTGAAAAATGGAACGCACGTTCGTATGATTTTTTTATGGTGTTTCCTGGAAAATTACCAGAATATGCACGTAAGATTTCTATATATGAAAATGCGGAGTCGTTTTATGGAAGCAATGGTTCCAATCCTTTTAATTGGGAAGGAATTCACATAAACAATTTGCATCCAGAAGAAGAATGGTGACGAAGAAATAACCTGTAAAAAAATAAATGGAACGATGAAACGAATTTGCTTTTTCTTCCTATTGGTACTTGCGAATTTCTATTCTTTCGCTCAAGTTGACTCTTTCCGTCCAGTCTATGACGAAGAAAAACAGGATTTTTATAATAGAATAAGCCGTTACAAAGAATTATCCGATGCTAAGATATATTTCACATCAGATATTTATTCCAAAATGACGAAAGAGAATAAGAATGGAAAGTTTCATTATTCTTCCCGAAAAATAGAGAGAGTGGATGGAAATATTCAGATTATTCCCCAAAAAATAGAACTTGAATTTGACGGCACCCAATATGTATATGACATTTTGTATGATGTTTTTGTCGGAATATGTGATGGTAGTGGACTGAAAGGCAGCAAGTTGTATTTGTCTGAGTTGGCATATCAGCCATCAAGTGCGACTTACGGATTGTATCTAATTCCAAAGCGACGTAGAGTTGCAAAAAAAATGGATTTCTGTGGTGGTGATTGGCCCATTCGTGTGTATTTTGAAATTAATGGAAATTCTGTGCATCTTAAACGTATTAGAATTGACTCTATAGATAATGTGTTTCATCTTAATATTCTTGACAGTATGTATCTGTTTAATGTAACGAATTGCTCGTATTAGTTTGAAACACAAGAGATAAGAACTAAATGAAAATAAAACACTCCATATAAAAAAATAGATAGTGTTTTTTATAAATTTTTTCTTTGTCATTTCTCACCGAATACAAAAACTAAAACAAAATCTTCTTATTTTTGAACTCCAAACATTTTTGATTTTGAAACTCTTTCGTTCCCCAATATTTTAGAATAGAATACCATCAAGATAGTACACGCAAGTATTTGTATCATAGAATGTTTTACGATGAAAAAGGTCAGATTTTTAATCAAGATACTGTAAAAATAAAAGATAATAATAGTGGAACAATGTGTTTGGGGAAATATTTATCTACTGATTGTAAGTAGTGAGATTGAGTATAGTAATCTTCGATGTGAACCAAGACAAAATTCGTTAAATCAATATAGTTATGGCAAGTAATTCATTTTATCCGAGTGTATTAAACATACAAAGACGTTTGACTGGAGAATAGAGTTGGTAAGGTTTTATAATGTTCAAAAAAGGGAAGCTTGCAATATTTTCACTTGGCAACAACTTAATAAAGCGTATATTTGGTGATTGATGAAATTATAAAAGAATTTGAATGTAAATATGGGAAACAGCAATAAAGACGAACAGCTTCCTCTACAATATGTATGTACGCAAAATTTTGTTAGCGATGCAAAACAAATTATTAGCGATGCTCAACGCTATGCATATCACGCAGTGAATGTTGCTTTGGTGCAACGAAATTGGCTGTTGGGAAAACGAATTGCCGAAGAGGAATTGCGTGGCGAAAACCGTGCGGAATATGGTGCAGCCTTAATAAAAAATCTTTCGTCAGAACTAACGGCAGAATATGGTAAAGGGTTTACTAAAACTAATCTTTACCAATTCACTAATTTTTATAAGCTCTTCCCTGAAATTTTCCACTCACCGAGTGGAAAATCTTCCGTTTTGCTTTCTTGGACACATTATCGTGTTCTTTTACAGGAACTTAACGATGATGCACGTCTTTGGTATGCAAAAGAATCGGCAGAACAAATGTGGAGTGTTCGCACTTTGCAGCGCAATATTTCCTCGCAATATTACCAACGCACACTTTTGTCGCAAAAGAAGGGATTGGTACAAAAAGAAATGATTAGTAAAACCTCGGCTTTGCAGGATAAGTTGGAATTCATTAAAAATCCTGTTGTCGCTGAGTTCCTTGGCTTGGAAGGACGGTGTGATTATACGGAAAATGAGCTGGAAAAGAGTATTATATCAAACTTGCAGAAATTTCTAATGGAATTGGGTAAGGGATTTGCTTTTGTTGCTCGCCAGCAGCATATCCACACCGAAAAGGATGATTATTACATTGATTTGGTATTCTACAATTACATTTTGAAGTGTTTTGTGCTGATTGATTTGAAAACAAGCAAAATAACGCATCAGGATGTGGGACAAATGGATATGTATATTCGTATGTACGACGAACTGAAGCGTTCCGAAGGCGATGGCCCAACATTGGGTATTGTGCTTTGTGCTGATACCGACGAAGATATTGCACGCTATTCTATTTTGAACGGCAACGAGCAATTGTTTGCTTCAAAGTATAAAACCTACTTGCCAACAGAAGAGGAACTTCGTGCCGAAATTGAAACACAAAAGCGAATGTTTTATCTACAACAAAAAGAACAATAAGGCTACCATAAAATCACAAAGTGACTCTCTTTTTGTTAATGGAATGAAACGGAAAATAATTTTAACAATAGCAATATTTTTCCCATGGATGTTTCTTGGTGCCCAGAATTATTGTGAATGGCAACGAGATACAACATTTTATCCAAATGGTGATTATTGCGTAACGTTAAAATCTGAAAACATACAATATCGAAGGTTCTTTTATGTTGGAAAAAAAATTTCTAGTTATTTTTTTGACATTAAAATGGATTCCGATGAATGGTGGGTATATAGACGAAAAAAAGATAAAAACAAGTGGAAAATGGATTTACAGGAAGAACGGATGATAGATAAAAATTTACTTGGTGACTCAATGTATGTACATTATGATTTGCACTACTTCAACGCTATCACCCCACGTTCTTTGTACACTTTAAGTATAGATTATGGAGATACGGTTGGCAGTCGTTATCAATCGAATGATAAAACCATGGCTTATTTCCGTTGGAACAAAAAGAATAACGAATGGAACAGCTATAAAAAGATTGTAAACGAGAAAGTCTGTACTGAAACCGACACTTGCTATACGATTACAATCTATAAGAAACATAAAAAAGAATGGAAACCCTGCTATAAACGAGAACAGAGAAATGTAATTGTTCAAGGAAACCAGAAAGTAAATAGAAAAATCTATAAATGGGACAAGGAATGGATTCCCAAATATGAATGCTTTTATGGTTATGGATACGGGAATCCAGGATTATATTTTCAGAAATGGAACAAATCAGGAACGAAATACAAAGTAATGAAAAGATATTCATATAAGAGATTTTATAAATATGCCCATTATAAACACCCAGATAAGAAATATTACAATTTATTGATGAATACCATATATTGATATTGATTTTACATACAACAGGTCATCTTCACGTCCAAAATTTGGAGCCATACATTCCTAATGATGTGTTTGTGAGACCTTATACGATGAATGAGATTATAGAAGAAACAACCGAAGCAATAAAAAGATGTTTAGAATATTTATGAAAAGCAAGATTTTTTTTATATTATTAATATGTGCCGTGACTTTGCAGGGATATTCACAAAATTATAATGGGTGTTTAGAATTATCTTTACCTAATTGGGAGGACTATAAAATAAAAGTTAAAGCACGTCAGCATTTTAGTGCACGTACATATACAAATGTAAATCGCATAGATGTCGGAGAAAATAATAAGATAATTATTTCCATAAAGAGTAAAGGTAAGGTGCCAATGGTGATCCTTTTTGATAACGTATATGAGGTGTACTGTGTTATAGAAAATATACAATATGATTGGGGATACTATTATGTTGATGTGGTGTCTGCAAAAACAAATTACCAGGGGGGGATAGCGCGTGGTGTGATTGATTTTGAGAATAACTTTGAGAAAAAGAAATTTATATGTTTTTTATATCTACAATTTGTTTGTAGATGGAAACAAAAAATTTAGTTGATATTGTACGAAATTCGTTAATTTTATCATTGCAAACGACTAAATTATTAGAATATGCACTCGAAAAACTATAGAACGATACTATGTTTATATTCTCAATTGCATTGTATTCATCTGTACAAGCGCAGATAGGTAGTTTATGTCATAATATAATTTATCAAATCGTTGATGATAGTGAAAAATATGATTACGAGTTTTTTTATAGAACAATAAAAGTTATGCCATTCGACACAATAGCAGATGAACGAGATGGAGAATTTTTATTTCAATTCGGCCACGATACCATAAAAATTGTAAACAAAGATGCTATTATTCGCCGTGAAAAGGCATATATTGGAGAGTCTCCAGACAAACGCTTAGGTAAATACGTTCGCTGGCATAATACAAAATGTCGCAATAAACTGCCAATAAAAGGGTATTTGGTTATAACGGAAAAAACTACTAAACTGCAACAAATAATAAGTTTTCCAATATTATTTGAGGAATTTGAATATTGGTTTTATGGTTGTAAGTTTAAAGAAGGTGTTTTTATGGTACCAGGTTATACTCCTTCTTTACGTCAAACAAGGAACACAGATTTAGTTCCGTGTGAAAACGATTTACCGCAAGTCATTCTAAAATCATGTCAGAATTATTCTATAAACAAAACAAAGAGAACGCGAAAACATAGCATACAACTTAATTCATACGGCATGGAACGAAGACTACGGAAACGAGATAATTTGAATGTGATATGGGAATAGGGAAAACGATACGAAAGATATTATTTTGTCTTGTTCTGTTGCTTGGTGCAGGATTGAAGGGGTATGGACAGGACAGAAAAATTGTAATAGATACGTTTTTTTATCCTAAGTTTGCTAGTGATTATGCATATCTACAATACAAAAACTGTTTTTGTGAGGAAGAGGGATACATAATAATTGGTATGGAGAACGGTAAAGAAATACGTTCTGTAAAGGGAATAATTAATCCGAAATTAGTATTTGTTTTTAGAGATTATAAAGGAAAGATAGTTGGAGATTCAACTATAAAAAGTTGTTCGTTAAATATTTCACCTCATGTCTATGAAATATACAGTAGTAAGAAAAAGTTGAATTTTGAGGTGTTTAGTCCACCATATTGGACAAAAGGTTCTCTAAAAGAAACTGATACCACAGTACATATTAATCTATATTTAATAGAAAACAAATATATGGATTCTCTATGTAATGAGAAAAATATAAAAAAAGTGTTTGATAAAAATTTTAAGTAAATATTATAACCCCCAAATCAAAAAATCCACTTTCTCAAATCAAAAAGTACATTTTGTTCTTAACATATAGGAAATTATAGTACTTCAAAACTAAATAGGCATGTTAAAACGTGGTTTATTAATAATAGTAGTTTTGCTCAATTTCTCTGTATTTGCACAGGATTTTGAAACGCCGCCTCTTCGTATATATTTCTCAGATATGTGCGATATGGGAAAGAATGAATATTTTAAGAAATATCTTAAAGATAAAAGTTGTTCAACAGTCGAAAAAATTGAATTGGATGAATATGTTGGTGATTCAATTTTGATTACGCCAGAAGATTTTCCGAATTTGAAGTCCCTGAAAATTGATGCGACATATGCTGCTGCTGAAATTAAAGGAATCTCGGAATTTCAAACACTTAAAGAGTTTGAATGTAAGATGGGGAAACATTCAATCACAAACATAAACGAGGTATATGAATGTAAAAATTTAGAAAGACTGACAATATACAGCAGATATTTTCCAATAGAAATAAGTCCCCAAATACTGAAATTAAAAAAATTGAAGAAATGCGAAATATCGCCAATTTTAAATCCAGATATTTTATACAGTAAACATAAAAATTGGAAATCTATCATTATGGGAAATCCACCAGGTAGTTTATTTGATTCTCCTTTTGAATCAGACATTGTTTTATGGTGCAAAATGCACGGACTAACAGACGAACAGGTAAAAGAAATGGACTCTTCTTTGCTGAAAAAATATGATTATTCGTTCTCGGTAGATTCTTCTTTTTCAATATATTATAAGGATTTTGACTTTATGCACAAAGAAGGGTATTTGGCATGCGAGGGTAAGTTGCGTGATGGAATTCGTGTAGGGACATGGACATATAATTTGCAAGGTGATTTATCAATACTATCTTACGATGATTCGGGAAAACTATTAAATTGGAAATCAATGTACGCTGGAGATTCTCTTCATAAAGATACAAGTCAATATGCAAAAATCTATTATACTTTAGCAGAGGTTGTGATGAATCCCCAAAATACTGATACTCGTTTTAATGAGATTCGTCGTTACGGACCATGTGATGATTATATGGAATATAATATCGTTAGAATCAACGACACTGCAACTTCCACTTTTTATTATACTATTTCGGGCGACTTTCCTTTGATAATGGACTTGAAAAATAAGTACAAATTTAGAATTGATTTTTATAATCCGTATCCAGAACAAGACTCTATGAGGATAACGTATGAAATATGGAAGGGCTTTAACCCTCGTGCCAAACAGTATATGTTTTTAGAAACGATAGATGGAGAATTGCGATATAATTACAATGATTTTTTAGACAAGGAGATATTGTCAGTTTATGGATTAAAGAATTTCGAGGAACTTTGTGAAATGATTTATAAAAAATATGAGAGGTTCCTTGAACTATATGATGAGTTTAAAATGTGATATAATATGTGTGGACCATATAGAGATGTAAATAGTGTAATACAAAATGGAGACATGATAGTTCCATTGCAATTTCCTCCAATCTTATGGAATGATTTCTTACATGATACAGAAAAGTCGTTGGCATTAAGGGAGTTGATTTATATATTGGAGAGACAGGATGTTACTGATGATAAGTCTAGATTCTTAACATATAGGAAATTATAGTACTTCAAAACATGGAAATAGAAAATAAAAAAATTATCAGGTTATATGTAATGAGTTTAAATAAATTAAATAATTTGTAGTCATGTCTGTCGGTTATATTTACAATCTCTTACTCTTATCCAGTTTTGTATTTTCTATAATGTCAATAATGACAAACTCTGTAATCCTTTTTGGATTTTGTATTGTTGTGTATTCAATTATATACTATAGTCTTGTTCATTTCAAAATATTAAATAATAGTGGCATCTGGTTTTCGTTGTTTGTTATTGGCGTTTTTTATGCATATCTGGTCTCACAATTAAGTATTTTATACTTTTTTTTTCCTGTAAGTTACTTTTTACTACCAACAGGTGTATTATTTGAAAATGATTATATAAGTGTCATGTTTTTTGTTATAATTTCGGTTGTCTTGTATAATCGAAGGAGAAAAGCTTTAAGTAATATAGATAAATATTTATATGTTTTATTTTTATTGTTCTTTCCAACATTGAGGCATTATAGTGAAATTAATCAGAATGAAATTTGTAGTGAATATGGTGGATTAGGGGCGTGGATGTATGGTTTTAATTATAATTCTTTACCGTATAAATGTAGAGAATGTGAAGGAAAGATAACTATTTTCAATGATTTTTGGTTAGGTATGCAATTTTTATCAATAATTCTTGGTCTTACGGTTTTCATTGTTATTTTATATTTCAGGACGCAAAACATTAAAAAGATAAAAAAAGATATATATAACGAATAATAAACTAATATGAACGACCAAACATTTCTGCCATCGGTGTCAACATTGCTGTCGAAAGACAGCGTACCTGTTGCTGTTGTTACTTCTGTATTAGATTTTGTACCCTTCCCCAAAAATGTACACTTCCCTAAAAATGATGTGAACCCCAAAAGTTGGACACAACAAAAAAGGGAAGTTTACAGATATGTAGCCTTCCCTAAAAATCGCACAATGTCCACCGAGACTAAAACGATACACGTGTAGAAAAAAAAGCATGACTAATTTGTTTAGGAAAAAGGTTGACATTCTTTCAAATATTTTTTTTAGTTTTGCAAACTGATAATACAAATAATTAGGACTATGAGTTCGCAAAATAATATTCTTGAGGTAATGTTGAATAGCCGTAGAACGGTATTCACTGTGCAATCGTTGAGGATGTTGACGGAATGTGAAGATAGTCGGAAATTAACGAAGTCTCTCAATTATTATGTGAAAGAGGGAAAAATACGAAATCCTCGTCGTGGCATCTATACAAAGGCCGTTTATGATGAAAAGGAAATGGCCTACAGCTTGTTTCGTCCTGCCTATATCTCGTTGGAGTATGTGCTTCAGCGAGCTGGTGTTGTATTTCAGTACGATGATGCCATAACGTGTGTAAGTTACTTGAACCGAATTGTTGAGGTAGATAATAAAACGTATCAGTTCCGTATCATAAATCCAGAGTTGTGGATTGGGATGGAGGGGATAAATCAGAATGACAACGTACTGATAGCAACTCCGGAACGAGCGTTTCTTGATATGGTATATCTTAGTGCGGGCAACTGCTACTTTGATAATCTCCGCCCACTCAATAAAACAAAAGTAAAACAACTTCTTCCGTTGTATCAGTCGAAAGTGCTGAAAGAAAGAGTTTCCGATCTACTAACATTGAAATAGAAATGGATAAGAATATACATAAACTCTATATGGCGCAGATTCTAAGTCTTCTGTTTAAGGATAAGGATTTGTGTAATGTGTTGGCATTTAAAGGAGGAACATCGTTGATGTTCTTTCACAATCTAAATCGTTTCTCAACCGACTTGGATTTCAATTTGCTTGTGCCAGAAAAACTTGATATGGTGTACGATAAGGTGAGAACTATTTTAACTCGTTTTGGCTCAATTGACGATGAAGCGAAGAAACTATATGGACCAGTGTTTGTGTTGAATTATGGTAAGGGGGAACGAATGTTGAAGGTGGAAATATCAATCCGTCAGTATCCGAACCATTATGAAATGCGTTCGTTAGCAGGGACGGATATTCGTGTGATGACGTTGCCTGATATGTTTGCACACAAACTTTGTGCTATGGGCGAACGCCTTTCTCCTCGTGACGTTTATGATGTATGGTTTTTCTTGCAGAATCATACAGAGATTAACGAAGAAATCGTCAAAATAAGAACAGGTAAGAGCGTTGGTGAATATGCGGCATGGTGTGCAGGGCATGTCCGTGAATCAAGTCCGAAACTATTGATGCAAGGTCTTGGCGAGGTGTTGAATGATACAAAGTCAAAGAATTTTGTAAAAAATAGACTCATTGACGAGACATCAGCAGCATTGGAACTATTCTCTTCATTCCCCTTGAAAATATGAGAATCAGAATGAAACCATTCAAATCATATTGGAGTATCTCTTCCAAAAAATCGAATAATGTCTAATAAGTCGCAAAAATTGTAAATTGAAAAGATTTGTATAGTTTTACTATGTCAAAAAAATGGGAAGTTTACATAAAAATAAAAAAGTGTTGAAACACCTTTTCTCCATAGCAATCTTTCTCATTCTTGGTCTTGCAGGTTTTTGCCAAGAAGCAGTGGATTTAGGTCTTTCAGTGAAATGGGCAACGTGCAATGTAGGTGCAAGTAAGCCAGAAGAATATGGCAACTATTATACATTTGATGAAGCACAAAAATTATCAAATTCTAATTGGCGAGTGCCAACTCGAGAAGAAATGAATGAATTGTTGGAAAACTGTGATTATAAATGGACAACGCAAAATGGAGTTAATGGAGGTTTGTTTACAAGTAAGAAAAATGGAAACTCCATATTCCTTCCTGCTGCTGGTCGCCGCCATGGTTCGGATGTTTACTTCGTGGGTTACTGCGGGTACAACTGGTCTTCGTCTTCGTACCACTTTGAATATGGTGACCATCTAATCTACTACTATAGTGACAATGCCAACGTGACTGTTGACGCCCGTGGCTACGGATTCTCTGTGCGTCTTGTTCAAGATGTAAAATAAAAACCTATGAAACAATTCATCTCCATATTATCATTTCTTCTTCTTGCATTTGTGGGATATTCTCAATCTGTGCAAATACAAGATGGGGCAATTCTTGCTACATTTTCGGTAAGTGATTCAACGAAAGTGTATTTTTCGCAAGGCAATTTGCAATACCAGGCAAGTACAAAGACGTGGCGTTTTGCAGAACATCAATATGACACAATCGGTGCTGATAATAAAAAGATAAGTGAGACAAATAAACGTTGGATAGATTTATTTGGTTGGGGAACAAGTGGATACAATGGAAAGAATCCGTATATGACAAGCACAAATAATAGCGATTATGGTGTTGTAGGTGATGAATATGCCGACGTAGCTGGCACGAACTACGACTGGGGCGTGTATAACAAGATAAGCAACGGTGGAAACGCTACTGGACAATGGAGAACACTAACGAATGATGAGTGGGACTATGTGTTGAGTGAAAGAACCGATGCAAGTGCGTTGAAAGGTTCTGCAACCGTGAACGG
>CALAUG010000041.1 GCA_937892155.1 uncultured Bacteroidales bacterium
AATAGCTCAGTTGGTAGAGCACGACCTTGCCAAGGTCGGGGTCGCGGGTTCGAGTCCCGTTTCTCGCTCAGATGAATTCGCCTGGATGGTGGAATTGGTAGACACGCAGGACTTAAAATCCTGTGGACATTGCGTCCGTGCGGGTTCAATTCCCGCTCTAGGTACTAAAATTTAAAAGAGAACTTGAAAAGGTTCTCTTTTTTTTTCGCAATAATATAAAATTAGGGATACGCTAAAAAAGATGTAAATTCCCTTTTGAGGAATGATTACATCTTTTATAATAACAACGCTACAATTTCGTATAAAATGGATTTTCCTTTGTTAAACGTAATTGCAGGCAACCATCTTCTACAACCACATTTTTAGGGTTCAACGTTACGTTTTCCATTTGCCAGGTTCCTTTGCTCCAACGGCTGGCATTAAATGTTTCGAAATCGTCAGTCCATTTTTCGGTAAATGTTTTTGTATCAACATCGTAGGTCTCAACTTTTATGTAGTCGATGTACTGTTGTGTTGGCAATCCATAATGCGAAAATGCACCTACCCAAGTGGTACTTTTACTTGACCAGACGTTAAAACGCAAACTTTGTTTTTCAATCAATGTGTCAACTTGGTCTTCCACTACAGAGCCTTGAAAAACACCCTTTGCCTCGCCAAGAACATCGCGACGAATTTCCTCGTTGTCAATAAACCATGCCACATATTCTGGCGTCCATTCAATCGTATATAAGTGGTAGTTTGAAATAGGGGAAGTTGCAAATCCGTATTTTGCTTCGCTCGTAATTTTTGCCTCTCTGTTACCAGTAATGATATTTGATTGTAATTGTGTAGAATCATTTCCCAGAATTTCTATGTCAATTTCGTTCCACAGATATTTTTTATCAACGTCGGAATTGTTGTAGTACAAAAACATAGAACTAATGCATCCTGGAGCATACACCATTTTCATACGAGCAGTAAAACGCCCATATTGAAACGTTTCGTTGCTATAGATCTCTGCACCATAAAAACTGCGGTAGTTTATTTCATAAATCGAAACTGTATCGGTAATACAAGTATCGTTTTCTGTTGATAACACGCAATAATAATCACCCGATTTTCCAGGTTTTATAGCTATGGAATCTTTTGTTGAATATTTAGAAGCCGTTCCCGAAGATTTAATGCGGTACCATTGGTAAGAAATTGGTTCACCAGTTTTTACTGTTGCTTTTACACTCAAATAGAATGGGTCGTTTGAGGTAATGGTGTCGCCAACGGGTTGTTGTATAATTGTGATTTGCCTTAACGATGTACTATCAATAGTTTCTGATTCTTCTGGTTTTACATCTTCTTTTTGGCAAGAAAAAAATCCAAACAAGACTACACAGCTAAAAACAGATAATGAGAATATTCTTTTCATAATAGTTTATTTTCTCCAAAGGTAAAAAAACTTACGATGTGTACATCAAGAAATTTTTATCAAATAACAGATTTTAAATAAATTGTACAAATTCAACGAAGAAGTTCGTATGACACAATTTTCGAGTGGTTTCTTAAATATTTTATGCAATCCTAACAGTAGGGAATCCACATGAAATCTTTGTAATTTCTGTACAACATTCAGTAATCTAATATCAATATCAGGGTAGGTTTGTTTAAGCACGACACTATTTTCTATGCTTTGTTTCGTTTTACTGAGAAACACTTCGTTTGTGTCTATGCCACAATGAATCAACGGATTGTCTATGTGAGAAACAGAAATGCCATTTTTTTGCAACTGCAATCCAAACAATGTGTCTTCGTGTCCGTATTGTTTTAAAGATTCATTTAGTTTTATACTTTCAAAAATCTGCTTGGAAATAACAGTATTAAACAAAGAAAAGGAACGATATTCACATTCTTGTCTTTGTTTTGCTGGACGTTGTTCATATTTTTTCCCATAATTCCACCGTAAACGTTTGCATTTTTCCGGCTTGTGGGAATCGTACATTGTTCCTCCACAAATTACAGTTGTTTTTTCCTGTAACGCTTGTACGTACTCTGCCAAATATGATTGTAAAGGTATAGCCGCATCGCAGTCAATGAACAATAAATATTGATGTTTAGCCTTTGCTGCAAGCAAATTGCGCACACTTGTGCGTCCAATATTTTGGGGCAATTTACTATACGAAACAGAGGGAATATTTTGTATAGTTTGATTCTCAAAATCTACAGATGAACAATCATCTACTACAATGATTTCAAATTGTATATTCAAAGCCGTTGCCTGGCGGTGTAGTTCCCGAACCAGCACATCGACAGGATAATTATAAACGGGTATTAGAATAGACAAAGAAATCATAGTTGTCGGTTGTCAGATTATATCTCTTAAATCCTGATTCTTGATTCTAATCATCAACTTAAATTTTTATGCAAAATAAACTTTTTATTGTGAAATATGTAAAATTGTGAGAAACTTGTCCATAACTTTATAAAAATCAATAAAAATAACGTGTGATTTTTATTTAATTTTCCACGATTAATATAGGTTACTATGAATTTGAAAACTATACGAAAGTCTTTGGTACTGAGTTCGTTGTCGTTGTGCTTTGCGACAGCATCGTTTGGTCAAAGTATTCAAGCATTATTTACGCCGTCGGCGACTGTTGCCTGTGGAGTAACTCCAATTTTGTTTTCCGACAAATCAACAGGCGATATTGATGAATGGATTTGGGATTACGGGAACGGTTCCAATCCAATGAGTTACACGAAGCAGGAAAATCACGCAATTACTTACGCGCCAGGAGAATACGTTGTTTCTTTAACGGTACGGAAAGGAACGGAAACAAATACTTATTCGCAAAAAATCACCATTAACGAAACACCAACTGCGCAGTTTTCGTTATCTGGATTTAACGGCTGTACGGACACCGAATTTGAATTTGTGAACGAATCAACGTCACCTGTTGCCATAACAAACTATACGTGGTCATTTGGTGATGGTAGCGGTTCAAATCAACAAAATCCAAAGCATACCTATGCCATCGAAGGAAAATATACGATAGGGCTTACTGTAAAAGACGCCAACGGCTGTTCAGAAACAAAAACATTCAGCGATACAATTAAGGTTTCCAAGCCACTGAATATTTCGATTTCCGCAAGCACAACAGAAGCTTGTGCTTCGCCAATGACGACGACGTTTTCACCGACAATTACAAACGGAACGGCCGTGGAATATCTATGGGACTTTGGAGATGGAAATTCGTCAACAGAACAAAATCCAGCATACACATACAATGCCGACGGAAGCTACAACGTAACGTTTTCGGCAACGACAAACACTGGATGCGTCAATTCCAAGACATTCAACGATTTTATCAAAATCAATACGTTTGACGTTGATTTTGAACCCGCTTCAAGTTTATGCGACAACACATCTATTCAGTTTAAGGCGACTGCAAATTCCACCATGGGAACTTGGCAATGGGATCTGGGGAATGGAGAAAGCGCAACAACGCAGAATGCAACCACGACGTACACAAGCGCCAGCAACTACACAATATCGTTGCAAGGTACAAGTTCCATAGGCTGTGTGAAATCAAAAACAAAAACATATAAAATCAATGCAAGACCGACGGTAGCTGCTTCGGCAGATAAAACGCAAGGTTGCGCATCTGACGGATTAACCGTTGCGTTTACCGACAATTCTTCCAATGTTTCATCTTGGAGTTGGGATTTTGGTGATGGAGCAACGTCAATTTCACCGTCGCCATCGCATTCGTACACGACAGAAGGTGCTTATAACGCAGTGCTAACGGCAACAGATGCCAATGGTTGCAAAAACACAAGTGCGCCAATAGTTGTTTCTGTAAAAAATCCGACTGCTTTGTTCGAAATCACATCAAGCGACGGAGAAAATTTCTGTCTTGGTTCAACGACAACCATCACAGACAAAAGTAGTTCCGATTTTGGCGGATTAACATATCAATGGTCTGCATTTGATGAAAGCAAAATAACATCGCAGACGAAGACAGGACAAAATTTTGAGATTATTTTCGGTGAATCAGGTGTGTATCCTGTAGAATTAACAATAACCGACGCAGCCGGATGTCAGTCTACATACAGCGATACAATAAAAATTGGACGTGTTCCGACAAAACCGGTCATTGTCGCCGATGATGCCTGCTACAACAAAATGGGAGTAGATTTGAAAGCAATCTCGGCCGAATCGAATACTTGGGATTGGGAATTTGGCGACGGAGAAGATTCTACGTATTATGCCGATGGAGAAGTATCGTTTAAGCATATTTACGGAGATCCTGGAACGTACACGATGAAACTTGTGGCACGTGAATATTATTGTCCATCGGAACCAGCAGACGAAAAAACAATAACTATTAATGTTCCAAAGTCGGAATTTACATATTCACCAAGAGCGTTATGCTTTTTCCCTGGCGAAATGACGTTTGACCCATCAAATTCAAAAGGAGCAGAGTCGTATTTATGGGATTTCGGCGATGAAACGGATAAAATTTTTATCAATAAAATTTCGGACGGTCATTATGAATGGAAAAAGGGCGGAGAGACTGGCGACGTTATTGAAGCCGATGTTGAAACATTTATGCCGAAACACGAGTATGCTGTTGCAAATAATTATACAGTAACACTTATTTCGTACGCAGGAGAATGCTCCGACACTTTGCCAATGAGAATCAATATGTCGGGCATAAAGATAGGATTTACACAAGACACAACAGAAATCTGTCTTGGTGATGCTATTGAATTCAGCGATACCAGTAAAACGGCAACGAGCACTATCATAAGCCGCAGATGGATTTTTGACACCGATACGGTTACCGCTACATCGGCAAAGAAATCGTATGTATTCTCCAAAGCGGGCACATTCAACGTAGGTCTGAGGGTTGAAAACGGTGACGGCTGTGCAGATTCAACGGTAAAAAACAATATAATAATCGTCAATCCTTTACCACGGATACTTTCATTTAAGGCAATGGAATCCGATGCCGATTCAGTAATTGGTTGTAAATCACTCGATTTAACATTTAATTCGTCGGAAACGGGTCCGGCAGCCATCGTTTCCTACCTCTGGAATTTTGGTGATGGTAAAACATCAACAGATAAAGTTCCACAACATACATACACAAAAGGAACATATAACCTTTCTCTAAAAGTTACAGACGAAAAAGGTTGCTCGAAAGATTCGACCAAGACAAAATATGTGATGGTTTCCAATCCACAACCGAGTTTCACAATTCCGGATATGGTCTGTGCTTATACTGATGTACAGCCTGTAAACAAATCTGTCGGTAGCAATTTGCAATATTTGTGGGAGTGGGGCGATGAAACGGAACAGGGTATTGTCGCAAATCCTACACATTCATATATGGATAGAGCTGTCAGCGATACATCATTTACAATCACATTGACTGTTGTTGATACATTATTTAAATGTAAAAGCGATCCAGCCTTTTCAAAAGTAATTAAAGTTCGTTCGCCACAAGCAAACTTCATTGCAAGTGACTCTATTTTCACGTGTCCGCCAGCAGATGTGAACTTCTCAAATCTATCGACGGGAACCAATCTTTCGTATGCTTGGGAATTTTTCGACGGTAGTCTGCCTTCAACAGTAACTGATGCATATTGGAAATATTTCAAATCGGGAATTTACGATGTACAATTGTCTGTAACCGATAATTTTGGTTGTAAAGACACATTGTTTAAAGACGACTACATCACTGTTTATGGTCCACGAGGCGAATTGTCAGTATCTCAAATCGCAGGCTGTACGTACGATACAATCCAGTTTAAGGGTGTGAATGTCGTTGGAGCAACAAACCGCACTTGGATTTTTGGTGATGGTCAATATTGGGAAACCGGCGATGTGGATTCAACAGAATATACGTACAAAGTAGGTAATTACTATATTCCTACATTGTTGTTGTCGGATGACAATAATTGTGAAGTAACAATTCTTGGTGACAAGATTACCATTTACAGCGCCAATTTAAGTTTTGAAGGTGATTCGATTTTGTGCGAACCAACAACTGCGGTACTTCACAATACATCAACGTCATTGCCTGTTGAAGTTGATAGTTGGGAGTGGACATTCAGTTCTGGTGATACGCTCAAAACGCAAGATGCAGCCTTGGATTTTGATTATGGTTTGTATGATTTATCATTGACAGCTACTATTCAAGGATGCCAGTACCGTTTAGATTCCACTGGGTTTTTGAATGTCTTGCGTACACTTGATGTAATGTTCTCAACTACGCAAAATCCTGCAAAGACGATAGAAACTGTCGTGTTCACCAACGAAACAGACACGGCTTTTGGTTTGCCAGTATTCACGGAATGGAATTTTGATGATGGCAAGTCTTCAAAAGAATTCAATTCATCGCACACGTTTATGGAAGATGGACTGTATAACGTTTCATTGACATCGTATATCCACGAAGAATGTCCAAATACATATACATTACCTTTGGAAGTGTTGAAAGAATATTTGATACCGAATGTGTTTACACCGAACGGAGACGGCATCAACGATATTTTCTTGGAAAATATGGACGAAGTTGAATTAATCATCATCAACCGTTGGGGACAAAAAGTATTTGAAGGCATCGGTGGTTGGGACGGTATGTGTAATGGAAAGGAAATGTCGGCTGGAACATATTTTTATATGATAACAATGCCTAACGGCGATAAATTCGAAGGACCATTAATGTTAATTAGAAATTAATTTTGTTATGAAACAAAAACTATCAATATTCATAATTTGTAGTCTTTTTGCTACCATATCGTTTGCACAGTCGCGCGATTTAAGACGAGGAGACGAAGCTTTTAAGGAGAAGACGTTTTCTACGGCAAAAGAATACTATATCAATGCGTTTGAAACGGCAAAAGCGGCAGGAAACAACGAACAGACGGCCTATGCAAGTTATAAGATTGCAGAATGCTATTATGAAGCAAATAATTACGAACGTGCCATACCGTTCTATAAAAATGCCATTGATTTGAATTATCAGGATTCAAGCAAAACAATGTACCGCAAATATGCCGATATGCTTATGATGATAGGCGATTATCAGCAAGCACGTGAAATGTATCAAAAACAATTGTCGGTGAAAAGCGATGACAATTTGACGAAGATACGCCTGAAAGCATGCGATTTTATTGATACAGCAAAAACTTTCGAATCAATGTACGAAGTGCAGAATGTTCAGCAGATTAATAGCCGTTATGGAGATTTTGCTCCAGCAAAACACCTTAACAATATTGTATTTTCAACATCACGTTTCACAAAGGACAGTCTAATCTATTCCTATACAGGTGATGGCTTTGAAGACCTGTATGAGACCTACTTTAATCCTGACCAAAATTCGTGGTCACCAGTTGAAAAATTACACGGAGGTATCAATTCTTCGTATAATGACGGTTCGTTTACATTTGATGTAAAAAACAGCACCGCGTACTATATGCAATGTAATGGCGTAAGCGGAGCTGATAAAAACTGTAACATTTATCTTTCAAAATATAACGACAGTAAGGGTGAATGGGATAAGCCTACTCAATTTAAATACCACACAAAAGCGTACAGTTCTGGACATCCAGCTTTAACACCTGATGGATTGACATTGTATTTTGCGTCAAATAATCCAGCGGGATATGGTGGTACGGACATCTGGATGTGCCATCGTGATTCGGACACGTCCAGCAATTGGTCGGAGCCCCAAAATCTCGGTCCAACAATCAACACTGCAAGCAATGAAATGTTCCCGTTCGTTGCTGACAATAATGGTTTATATTTCTCATCCAACGGACATCCCGGATATGGAGGATTGGATATTTTTTATGCAGCGAAGACAGGTTCTGGTTTTGCAACGCCAATCAACTTAAAACCACCGTTCAATTCAAGTGCGGACGATTTCAGTTTGTTATATCTGTCGGAGAGTACCGGATTGTTTGCCTCTAACAGAATTGGTGGAGTTGGAAACGACGATATTTATTATTTCAAACTGAAAGATGTCAATATTGAAATTGCCGGCCGCGTACTTTCAAATGATTCAATTCCACTTGCTGATGCATTGATAATTATTAAGACTGTCGGCACCGAACAAGTCGATACCATAATAACTGACAAAGACGGAATGTATTTCTTCCAAGGTATGGAACCAGATAAGGAATATAAGATTTTTGCGCACAAAACAGGATTTCTAAATCCAGACGGAAAATTAATTAACACACAGGGGGTTACGCAAAGCATTACACTTGATTCTTTAAATGGATTTGATATGAATTTCATTCTTCAAAAAATTGAAAAAGGTAAAGAATATGAAATCCGAGATATTTATTATGACTTAGATAAATACGAATTGAGACCTGCATCGATTGAAGAATTGAGTAAATTAGTTGCTATATTAAACAATAACCCAGATATTTGCATACAAATTAATTCTCATACCGATGAACGTGCAACAGACGCCTACAACAAGATTCTTTCAAACAATAGAGCAAAATCAGTAGTTGATTATTTGCACTCACAAGGTATTGATGACAAACGACTTACATGGCGTGGTTGGGGAGAGACAAACCCAATTTTCAAAAATGCACAAACCGAGGAACAGCATCAGGCAAACCGACGCACAACATTCTCAATCATCAATTTTGACGAATTGCAGTTGAGCAAACAAGAAGAAGAACATCAAAATACCATTGAGCGATTGGAAAGCAACGGGACACAGGCTCCACGCGAACAAGGAATCTGCTTCCGTCTGCAAATTGGAGCTTCTAAAAGTAAATCAAACAATAAGATTTATGCAAAATTAGGAGACAACTTCAAAAAACTTCCGACGTACTGCTCAAAAGAGTCTGATGGGTTGTATCACTATACTATAGGTTCGTTCAAGACATTCCAAGAGGCTTCAAAAATAAAAGATGAAATAGATGCTTTAGGTTATAATTCATTTATCGTTTCGTACGAAAATGGTAATAGAATCCAAATTAATGAAGCTTTACTGAAAATACAGAAATCTAAAACAAGCAAATAATCGGAGTTATGAAGAACTTTTTACGATATATACTATTGTTCAGCGCCACAATGTTGTCGCTGCAAACGTTTGCGCAAAACGATATAGACGTAAGCAACTATATGTTTGATGAAATTAGTTACAATCCTGCGTTTACCGGCGAAGGAGAGACATTTAGGGCTTCGCTGCTTGCACGCAAGCAATGGCTCGGTTTTGAAGGCTCTCCGTTATTTGAAACATTAAGCATAGATGGTGCAACAAAACATTTAGGTGGACTTGGCTTACACGTTGTAAATGACAAACTTGGATTTGAAAATGTTGTAACGGCAACTTTTAATTATTCCTATGGAGTTACCATGAGCGAACATTCCCGTTTAACGGCGGGTTTTGCTGTCGGAATCATAGACAGATATGTCGATATTTCGGAATTTGTCTACCAAAACCAGGTACAAAGCGATCCGGAAGGCTACGATGCCAACAACAATAACATTATTCCAACATTAAATGTTGGTTTAAGTTTGGCTATAAAAAACCTCACTCTCGGAGTTTCAGCAACCCACGTAGCAAGCAATCTCGACAAAGCATCGGTGACAAAACTGCCACGACATATTTATTGGTACGGACAATACAAAATCAATCCAGAAGGGAAGGTTTGTGCAGTACCAACAGTATTGGTGAAATATGGTAGCGCCAAGACACAGTTTGAGGCAAATACAAACTTCTATTTCAACAACAAATTCTGGCTGGGTGCATCATATAGAGCAAACGAATCCGTTGTCGGACTTGCCGGCATTATTTTAAAAGATAGAATTTACATAGGCTATTCATACGACTGCAACATCGGCGAAAACCGCCAATATTCGTATGGAAGCCACGAAATATTTTTATCGTGGAGAATGAGAAAAGATCCACATCAAAAGGGATTCTATCAAAGTACGCGATTGTTCAACTAATGTACATCAACATACACTTACAATGAACTCTGGTAATTATTTGATACAGAATAAAAATATAATCATAGGAGATAGTCTGTTCGTGAAAGGAGAAAAGGCAATGATTGCCAATAACGACATAGCTAAAAATACTATCATATTCTTATTCGAAGGACCGACAACAGCAATACGAACACGCACATCTATACAAGTGTCAGAAGATAGACACATTGAACCTGGGGATTTCGGCGCATACGCAAATCATTCCTGTGCGCCAAATACGCAAGTCATAACCAATTACGATGAAAACACAAAGATTGCACAGGTACTTATGCTGTCAATCTCGGAAATAAAAAAAGGGGATGAAGTTACGTTTGACTATGCCACAACAGAGACAACCGTTACTGATAATCTGCTCAATAAGCCCTGTCTTTGTAAAGCAAAAAATTGCCGTAAAGTAATTACTGGTTTCAACGAACTGACATTAAAAGACAAAATGAATCTTATTGCAAAAGATATTACCGCAAACTATTTGCAAATATCTGATTGTTAATACCATGCAAGAAACACAATTACCATCGAAATATTTAGAAACTGCCGTCAACGAGATTAGCAAACTGCCGGGAATAGGTAAGAAGAATGCCTTGCGTCTGGCTCTATACATTCTCAAACAAAATGATGAATTTGCTCAGAATCTCAGCGATTCCATTTTGAAATTGAAGACCGAAATCCATTTCTGTAAAAAATGCCATACAATTTCCGATTCGGAACTTTGCGAAATATGCAGCAATCCTACGCGCGACAACACGACATTGTGCGTTGTAGAGAACGTAAAAGACGTGTTGCTGATTGAACGCACAAATCAATACCGAGGTTTATATCACGTCCTAGGAGGCGTTATTTCGCCAATAGACGGTGTTTCTCCAATGGACTTGAATATAGATTCTTTCGTTGAACGAATAGGAGAAGGGGAAATACAGGAAGTAATCTTTGCCTTGCCGGTAACAACAGAAGGCGACACAACCAGTTTTTATCTTTACAGGAAACTACAAAACTATCCGCACGTCAAAGTTAGTATGCTGGCACGGGGAGTTTCCGTCGGTGACGAACTTGAATATACCGACGAAGCCACATTGGCACGCTCGCTAAAAGATAGAGTGACGTATTCGATTAGTGGTTAACTCTTAATTCTTAATTCTTAACTCTTAACTCCAACCATCAATGCTTTGTACTTTATGTCCTCATAATTGCAATGTTGACCGGGCAAACGGTCAGTTGGGATTCTGTAAACTGGATGACGGGCTACATATAGCAAACATCAGTCTCCATAAAGGTGAAGAGCCATTAGATGGGAGCGAGAATGGTGTCTGCAACGTGTTTTTCTCACGCTGCAACCTTCGATGCACGTATTGCCAGAACTACCAAATCAGTCAGCCTGAGTCTAAAATCCCTACTGAAATTAACACGTACGAAAACGCTATAAGTCAAATAGTTGCAATATTACAAAACGATGTTCATTTTCTTGGTTTTGTTTCGCCAACCAGCCATATTCCACAAATGATTAAACTAATAGAAATGGTCCACGAAAGGGGATATTTTCCTAAAATCATCTACAATAGTAACGGCTATGAAAATGCAAACACGTTGCAAAGCATTGAAAATTATATAGATATATATTTACCAGACTTTAAATATGCTGACGAAGAATTAGGCAAGCAACTTTCAGGAATACGGAATTATCCTCAAATAGCAACCGCGGCTATAAAAGAAATGTACCGGCAAAAAAAGGCTGTACTTTCCGATACTAATCCAGCATTGATTATCCGGCATTTGGTATTGCCAAATCACATAGCCAATAGTTTGAAAGTCTTAAAAACCATCAAACAAGAGTGTGGAACAAATGTGTTCATATCATTAATGTCGCAGTATTTTCCCGTACATAAAGCACTGAATGACAATACAATAAATCGAACACTTACAGTAAGAGAATACAACAAAATATTGGATGCTTTAGACGATTTAGGTTTTGAAAATGGCTGGACACAGGAATTGGAAAGTAATGATTATTACCAGCCTGACTTTAATAAGGAACAACCATTTGAAAAATAGCAGTTTTCTGTTGTCAATTCCCGAATGCTGGTTCTTGCATCAGAATCTTCTTTTTGCCCTGTCCATATCGCGTTTAGCGTCGCGTTCTTTCATATCTTCCCGTTTGTCGAATTGTTTTTTACCACGGGCGAGGGCGATGTCAACTTTTGCCAGTCCACGTTGATTAACGTACATACTGAGCACAATGACAGTAATACCTTTGTCTTTCAACTTTTCTTCCATTTTGTTCAACTCACGGCGGTTCAATAATAATTTACGGTCGCGGTCGGGTAGATGATTGTTGTAGCTACCATAGAAATATTCGGAAATGTGGATTCCTTTGCACCACAATTCATTCTTGTTAAAATAGCAGAACGCATCGGTAACATTCACCTTTCCTTCGCGCACAGACTTAATCTCCGTCCCCGTAAGCATAATACCGGCGGTGTATGTTTGAATCGTCTCAAAATTAAACGATGCCTTTTTATTCTTTATATAAATATTCTTTTCTGCCATAGCGGTGCAAATGTAAAAAACTTGTTTGATAAATGTTCATAACTAAACCATTTTTGGTGGAATATTAGGTGGCGTTTATGTTGCCGATAAAAGAAAAATAAAGTAGTTTTGCCACGTCTTAAAAACAAAAAAGTATTATGGCTGATAGTCAAGAAATCAAGATTTTTTCGGGAGATGCAACCCGTTACTTAACAGAGAAAATCGTAAAGTATTATGGTGTTGAAATGGGTGCTTCTGCAGTTACTCGTTTCAGCGATGGTGAATTTGAGCCTCGTTTTGACGAGCCTGTTCGTGGTAAAGAAGTGTACATCGTACAATCGACATTTGCTCCAGCAGACAATTTATTGGAGTTGTTATTGTTGATCGATGCGGCAAAACGTGCATCAGCAGCCCATGTAACGGCAGTAATTCCGTATTTCGGATTTGCACGTCAGGACAGAAAAGAAAAATCTCGTATTTCTATTGGTGCAAAATTGATGGCCAACTTACTGCAAAAAAGTGGTGTGGACCGCGTTGTAACTATGGATTTGCACGCCGGACAAATTCAAGGTTTCTTCGATATTCCAGTTGACCACTTATTTGGTTCGTCGATTTTCATTCCGTACATTCAAAATATGAATATTGAAAATCTTTGCATAGTTGCACCTGATATGGGTGGTACAAAACGTGCAAAAGCATACGCGCGTATTTTGAACGCCGACATCGCAATCTGCCACAAGGAACGTACAAAAGCAAACGTGGTTGACAATATGCAGATGATTGGTGATGTTGACGGTAAAAACGTCATCATCGTCGACGATATGATTGATACAGCCGGTACAATTACCATGGCTGCCAATCTTTGCAAAGAAAATGGTGCAAAGAGTGTACGTGCATTAAGTACACACGCTGTTTGTTCGGGACCTGCTTTTGAAAGAATTGAAAAAAGCGCTATTCAGGAATTGTTGGTAACCGATACCATTCCTCACGATAACATGCCAAGCAAAATCACTGTTCTTTCGTGCGCACAATACTTCGCAAACTCAATCGAAAAGATTTTCAAAAACGAATCAATGAGTTCTGCATTTTTAGTATAGAATTATCAGTGTTTGCAAGAACAATCTAATAGGAGAGAGCCGTATTCTACAAGTGTACGGCTCTTTTCATTTTTTGTTGAAATGTTATACGAAATATAGTCGGCTTCCGTTTATAACAATGTTATCTTTGTTGTACAATTAATTAGAGTGTTATATGAAAAAAATAATCGTAACTATTTCTGCTGTAATAATTTATTTGTGCTCGTCCGCAGCAGAAATTTCTGTTCCTGCACAACTAAAAGCCGTTACAATTTATTTAAGCGGTGCTTCGTTGGAATGTGTTTCCAAAGCCAATATTCCTGCTGGTGTTAGTACAATTAGATTGACGAATATTGCGTCAGGTTACAACGACCAATCAATTCAGATTGAAGGACTTGGCGATTTCACCATCAACAGTGTTGTGCCCGCAATTGGTCTTGAAACGCCTAAAATTGATAGCCTTAAAAAACTTTACAACTCACTGAACGAACAAATTTTGGCTTCATCCCGTTCTATCAATGCGATTGAAGAAGCAATAAAAGTCCTTGACGTAAATAAAAATATCAAAGGTGCAAATTCAAATTTGACAACAAATGAGTTAAACCAAATGGTTGACTTCTACCAAAAGAAATTGATGACTTTGAACGAGAATAAGGCGAAAGAAGTGACAAAAAAAGGGGAGTTGCAAGAAAAATATAAAAAAGTCTCGGAAGAATTGTCAAATGCAAGAAACAACAACAACGATGTGCTTGTAACCGTATCTGCAACGAAAGCTCAAACAATCACATTGGGATTGTCATATTTTATTTATAATGCCCATTGGACGCCATTTTACGAAGTGCGTGTGGCTGATGTAAACAAAGACATTTCGGTTGCTTACAAAGCAAAAGTAGACCAATCTTCCAGCATTGACTGGAACAATGTAAAAGTAACATTGTCAACGGGAAATCCAACATTGAACGGAACGGTTCCAACACTTTCAAAATGGATTTTACGAGAACAACCACAATATAGAAGTGTAAACAAAGTTAGTTATGCTCAAGCAAAAAGTTTTGCAGTGGCAGACGAAGAAATAGTGGAAATGGCTAATGCTGATTACGTAGCTCCATATGCATCAATGATAACCGAAGAAAAAATGACTTCTATAGAATTTACAATTGACGAATTGTTTAGTGTTAAGTCGCAGCAAGACGATGCAATGTTGACTATAAACACAAACAAAATTCCTGCAGAATACGTCTATCGTTGCGTGCCAAAATTGGATAAAAACGCTTATTTAGTTGCAAAAATCACAGATTTTGCAAAATACAATTTCTTGTCGGGTGATGCTACTTTGTATTTAGCGGGAAAATATGTCGGAACATCGTATTTTAATTTTACACAGACAACCGATACGCTACAACTTTCATTAGGACAAGATAAAGGCATTGTGGTTGAACGAACATTGTCAGACGACTTTTATAAAAAATCAACAATAGGGAAAAATTACAAACAAGCAGTAACATATTCTATTTCTGCAAGAAACAATAAGTCAACTGCTATAAAACTTGAAATTCAGGATAATGTTCCAGTTTCTTCATCTTCGACAATAACAGTTTCGGACATTAAATACGATGAAGGAACAATAAACGAAGATAAAATTGTGACTTGGAATCTGAATTTGCAACCTGCCGAAACGAAGAAAGTAAATCTTTCATACACCGTTGTATATCCAAGAACAATGTCGCTGAATTTGAAGTAGCATAGTGTTGAAGAATTTACATAAAACCGTCGTTTGCATCCTTTGGATTGTCGCTTTGCCGTTTTGTCTGCTGGCACAGCAATCCGACATCATTATTCTCTACGACAACGATGTGCATTGCGCTGTTGACGGTTATGCAAAAATTGCCGGGTTACGCGATGAGTTGAAAAAGCAAAACGAAAACGTGATGCTTGTTTCGTGCGGCGATTTTTTGTCGGGTGGTTCTTTGGGAACTTGTTCAAAAGGCGAGTATATCGCAAACATTATGGACGCCTGCGGTTACGAATACGTTACATTGGGCAACCACGAATTTGATTTTACACCAAATCATCTGATAGAACTTAGTCAATTTATGCCGAAGACACATATTGTCTGTTGTAATTTCTTTTCTAAGCAATCGAAATCACCAGTGTTTAATGAATGTTTAACGAATTATTTCGGAAACCGTTCTGTGGTTTTTATTGGCGTAACAACGCCAGATGCGGCGGTTTCATCGTCACCGAAAAATTTCATAGACGAAAATGGGAGAGTTGTATATGACTTTTGTACCAAAAACTACACAAAGATTGTTCAGAAAGAAGTGGATCTGGCCCGAAGTTATAAACCTGACTACATTGTGCTTCTTGCACATCTTGGCACAGAAACATCAACGAAACTGATACAAGAAACGACAGGTATTGATGTTGTTTTGGACGGACATTCGCACGACAGCATACCTATGCAAATCGTGAAAAACAAGGCAGGGAAGGACGTTGTACTTTCTTCAACAGGATGCAAATTCCAATCGATAGGGAAGCTTACTATTGCACAAGACGGTACAATTAGTACGGAACTGCTGACAACCAAAGACATACCTTACGAAAACGAATACATTGCAGAAATCATACGAGAAAGCAAGGAACAATGCGAAGGAAAAAACGACGATTCGTATTTGTGCATCAACCACGGTCTTAACCTGCCGTTATACGATGCGAAAGGAGAGAGGCTCCCCTACAAACAAGGATGTACAATCGGGGCATTGTGCGCCGATGCCATGAAAACAGTTTTGGAAACTAATATTGCGGTGATAAACGGTGGCAGCATACGTGCGCCGTTTCCTAATGGAAAAATCACCTTACACGATTTATATGAAACAGTACCGTTTGAAGATACCATTTCCATAGTAACGATGCAAGGCTCTGATATTTTGGATATGCTTGAAGTTGGAGCATCAAAATGTCCACAGGAATATGGCGGATTTTTGCACACGGCAGGACTTCAATATGTGATAGATACGAACATTAAATCGCCTGTGGTTGTTAAACGCAATGGATTTGCAGAAGTAAAAAACGGAAAAAGGAGAGTTGTTTCTGCTAATATTGTTGAAGGCAAGTATAACTATCCACTTAATCCAAACGAGACCTACACGGTAGCAATAAGTTCGTTCCTGCTTGATCATGGTGACGGCTACAACATACGCTACACGCTAAAAAATACAGACGACACTATTTATATGAGAAAAAGATTCACACAATGCAGAACCATGCAAGAAATCTTTGCAGAGTTTTTTATGAGGCTCAATGGTACAATTAACTTTACGTACGAAGGTCTGCTTAATCCTGTGAGAATTAAATAGAATAATTTTTTTATAAAATCTCAACTCACGACTAACTATCAATACAAAACCACCCAAATAGGAATTATTTCCATAGTTCTATTTAACATAATATTAATTATGAGACAAAAGTAAATAAGAGTTTTTTTGTTAAAATTTGATATTATGATTACACAAGAAAAATTTGAGAACGAAAAAAAACATCTGTTCGCAATTTTAGAGGCTCATTTGAAAAATTATGCCGAATCAAAAACAATCAGTTCATTTAACAGTTTTGACATTGCTGTTAATGCGTGTGTAGATAAGTTAAAACATTTGTATTTAGATTTTTACACAAACGACTGATTATGAAGACACTGATTTTAAAAAATGACATTGAAATGAGGTGTTATATAATTGATAAGATTATTTCATTTCAAGTATATAAAGATTCTTCAGGTAAATATTCATCTGTAAATATTTACACGGTTGACGATATTGTCTACCGTGTGACTTCTAATGTTAAAAGTGTAGCTAATTCTTTATATATGTTTTTTACTCATGATGTGCTTGATACTTTGGTTGTAGAATTTAGTTTTAGTGAATTTCTATGATACTTTATATACCGATTGAACGCAAATGGCATGATATGATTCATGCTGGAATTAAGAAAGAAGAATATCGAAAATTCAATTCATATTGGATAAAGCGTATTTCTCGAAAACATATAGATGTTGTTTGTTTTATTGTTGAGTACCGTTATAAATTTTTTTATAAGTGTGATGGCATTGAAATAAAAGAGGGCAAAATAGAATGGGGTGCTCCCCCATTTCAATGTGTTTTCGTTATTAAAATAGGTGATTTTATAGGAAATGATTATAGAATCCCTAATAATCAACTTTCTCTTAATCTTTTTTAATTATCGATTTTTTTAAATTTTTAAATTCCCTGGCATGAAAAAAAGTGAATTAACAAGTATAGGCTGTGATTATTATTTAAGCATAAAGCAAGTTGCGACACTTGAAAAGTGTACCGTTCAAAATATTTATAGCAGAATAAAGGGTAAATCAATAGTATTTTATTGGTCCAATATTTATCATGTTGTCCACTTTGGTGATGTTATTCTATTAGTTCCAGCAGAAGGGAATAGATATTTTTTGAACGGAACTTTTACATCATTGGTAGATTGGCAAGATATGCTTTAGTAACACCGACATTCAGTCCCAACTTTTTCACATTTTGATACCTTCTTGAATCTTGTATAATGTGAATTTGAGGGCTGTTTAAATTCAAGAAAAGTTGGGACTAAATTTTTACGGAAAAATCGTTATAAATGATAACATTTGACACTATAGGACTTGAATATGATTTGTGTGATATTGGCTTGCTGGAGCAAGAGCAAGTGAAACGCAAATTGGAATCATTCAAAAAATATGGTCGTACCACCCTATTTTTTGATGATCTTCCAAGTTCGATAAAAGTGTTGTTTGACGACATTCCTTGTGTTGATGATTTACATTATCCTGGTGTTAAAGTGCAAAAACAAGGAGATATAAAGGTTTACCGTGATTCATTCGGTAATAGTAGAAAGGAAAAGCCAATGTATATGTATTTTGCACCTACTCCCTCCTATTCCTATAACTTGAATATTCGTAAGGTTAACAACCTTATTCGTTGTGAGTTTTCAATACCCAAATTTTTATATGGTCATAATTTGAACTTGTTTCCAAATGTTCAATCAATTGAAAATATGCAAAAGGATAAATATTTTGGTTCGTTGTATCGTAGTGAAGTCCGCCACTTGCAAGGCGATTTATTTAAAGGTTTTTACACGATACCCGACTTGCAAAGTTTGTATTGTCTAAAAAAGTTTGTTCATGATTTTACTTATGAGATTTTTGATTGTTCTTCTCTTTCGTTTTCTCCTGAGTTGTACAGGCTTGATTTATCGTATAATTACAAGTTTTCAACACCAAATAGTTTTGACTATTATACGGGTATTTTAAAAGATTTTTTTCGCAAAAAACACAATGGCCGTTATACGAATTACAATGATGAGACATTTTCAAAAGTAACGAAACAGTATAGTGTTAAGTTGTATAATAAGGAAGCAGAGTTTAAGACGCACGATTATGACGAGATAAAGAAATTTTTTGGTGAAAGTCGTTTGAAATTAAGTGAGGACGAAGCGGAAAGACGTGCTTCGGGTTTGCTTGCATTTTCCCAGTCGGTTATGCGTGCCGAGATTTCGTTGCGTAAGACTGAATTGAAGCAGTTGTTTTTTAACAATTATGACAAATTTGATTTTGCGCAGAAAACATTGTATCGTTTTAATCTGCCTAATTACCGTAAGGTAGTGAACGTTATGCGTTCGCTTAACTTATTCAAGTCTTGGATACAAGTTGAATACTTGTATCAACGTCCGCAACTTGACGGACGTTATTATCCCGTTGCGCCACGTTGTAAAATGAATTTGAGTGAACGTCAGTTGAATAGTGTCCGTATCTTTTGGCAGAAATATAGCAATGTTCTTTGTAAGGATTTGCAGGATAAAATTAAGGATGTGAATGATGATTATGCTATTTATAATTTTCTTGATTCTATATTGAGTGTTGTTGTCGGTTGTGGAGACTCAACAACCGTAAATTTAAAATTATTCTCTCCTATTTTTCGTACGTCATTCAATGTTATAAGAGAGATTGAAAGGGAATGGAAATTTTATATAAATAAGACAGCTTTTTCAAAAAAACATTTTTGTGTCAATTCTACTCTTCTTTCTCTTGGCTGGTCTAAACTAAAGTCTTATGTCAACACATTTAAAAATGTTGAAATAGATTATGACCATGTTATTAAATTCCTACGTAACAACCGCAAAAAAATAAAAAATGACTTGCATTATAATGTTACTCCTATAATAGCTTTTTGTGGTTGTTTAAAAGTTCCAGCTGACACAATGTATTATGGTTATTCCAAAACGTCTTATTATAGACTACAAGAAAAGTTGGACACAATTGTAAAGTATTACGAACTTCCAACACGTCCGAACGATTATGAAAGTTTTGATTTTGATGTTGAGTATGAGAATACAGATTTGACAACTATTATTCCTGATATAAATAAGCGTGTACGCGAAAATTATTTAGAGCGTACATCTCTGCTTACAGCATTAGAGAAACGGCAAAAAGAAGAAAATGAACTTTATAATAATGATATTTATGAAAGCAATGTACAAGAATGAGTTAGCGCGTTGCGCTGGTGTTTCTCTTGAAACCATGAAAAAGTATATCAATGCCATTCGGGATAAATTTCCCGAATTTTCGGACTACTCTCCTACTTGCAAGTTACTTACTCCTATTCAAGTTAAAATTTTATCGGAGTATTACTGTATAAAAGTTGATTAAACTTGTTTATGTCCTATTAAAGTTGAATAAGTCCAACCTATTGTGTTGGGCTTATTTATTTTAGTGCCGTAATGATAAAAAATAAAGATTATGGCAAAGGAAAAAATTACTCCCGAAACAGAAGAAAACATTGAAAAATCAATGCTTGACGAGGCGCAACAACGATTGCAAATCAAGGTTACACCGCTTGACCGTATTATTGTTCAGTCTTATATCCGTATGGGATATATCACAGAATATGAAATTGACGATGTTTTAGTTTCAATTTCGGAGAGAAATGCGAAACATGGAAAAGTCAATGAATGGATAAATGATTTCTGTACATCGGTTCTTGGTATGTTGCTTACTCCACTTGGTGTAAAGTGGGTTGAAAAGCAAAGTCGAAAACTTGATTATGCAACCGAGGAGGATATGATGAAAGCTGATTACAAACGTAAACTGCTTTCTGAAATTTTGGAAAATGAATAGAGATGAAAATTAAGAATGCATTAGAAAAGGTATTGCGTAATGATAGCGCTGATAGTGGAAATATTGAAAACATTTCAACTACTTCTAATAACAATAAAGTCAAGTTGGTTTGGAAAATTCTTGTTATTGCCATGCTTGGTGCTGGCGTTGCCCTTGGGTGTTGTGACCTTGATTGTGTGTCTATGCATCTCGCTGATATTTTCGGGCTTTAACAAGATTGTAAAAACGGTATTATATAGAAAATTGATATTAAAATTTTTATACGATGAAAAAGGTTAAAAAAATTGTAATTGGTGTTGTTCTTATTGCTGGTGGAGTTTTTTGTTTTAAAAAATTCAATTTGGGTGAGAAAATCAAAGGTTTATTTTCAAAAAAAAAAGTAACTAATGCGTAGTTTAGTATGTGTAAAACGGTTTAGCAATTCTTCTGGAGTTTTTTGTTATAAAGGGCTCCAGAAGTTTAATATTGTACGTTTTTGTTATTCTTCTGGCAATGGTCATTATTGCGGTTCTAATACTGATGCTCATTGTAGTGTTTCATCTCCGTCATTTGACGGTGAGCTTTGCAAACTTGCAATGTTGACGACTGCGAGAAAAATGAAAAGAAATCCTCTTTATTTTCGTGATTGGCAGAATACGACATTTAATACTCTTAATTACTATCATACAATTTTCGGCGAAATTCATTCCTGCAATGAAATTGAAATACGTTTTGAAAATTTCAAATTTCAAAATAATGATGTTTTTGTCGAGGTTTCCTTGTTTTATGATTCAGATTTAGATGAACCTGGTTGTTATTCTTTGTTTCAAAACATTGAAAGTCATACTTCTGGTTGTATTCATTTGGATAATAAAGATGCTTATTTGGTGCTTGGGTCTTGTCAGTCTCCTACTTATGGTTATTTCACTCCAAAGGTTTATGATGATTTCTTTTTGAGTGTTGACACCCTTAATTATTCAAATGTTGCAGACTTTTTACTGAATTATGATATTCAGGATAATACTGCTTATAATGCGATACTTCCTTGTGCCGTTCCTCTTGGCTGTTGTCGTGTTATAAATTATTCCAATGCTCGTTGTTATGATGAAAATGGAGATGTAAGAGATTGGGATTTGTGGATAGAAAAATAATTGTTTAACAAAAAAAATATAGATTATGAAAATTTTGAAAAATGGCGAAACCGACACAATGTCTTATGATGGTTGTATAGAGGGTTTCAGAATCTTGTCAAAGTATGTTGCAGATTCTGCAAATACTGCATTGACAACAGTTGCTTCTTACAAAAACGTGATTATTGATTGGAAATGCGATGGAGACCAAGTTTACGCTGGTGACCTTGCAACATTCATTCAAGCATTGTTTTTTCGTGCTTTTGACAGTACTAAACGCATGCAATATTTGAATGGTCAAATAGGTCAAATGATTGTCACTGCCGCAAGTGGTGTGTACGAATCGCAAGTTGCTGACTTGTCGGTTAAATTTGCTTCGTATGCTGGTCATCACGAATTTATTATTCGTATGAATACCTGCTTCCCTTCTGAATCGGATTCAGAATCTGCTATTCTATTTGATTTTGACAAGTCAGATGACGCTTGTACGGAAAAATTCAAGTTGTACGCTGAACCAATTAACATCAGCGGTGACAAGGCAAAGCAAATCATGGGTAATGTTGAAAACATTTTGTTCATTCAGAGTGATAATGAATTTATTGAATCAAACGACAGTAAATTCAATTCAACATCATTGCACCCTATATTGAACTGTGCAATCAGTTCAAAATATGCTCAATGTAATTATTCTGGTGAAGAACTTCAAATTTTAGAAATGGCAGATGTTGATGGTCTTATCACTCCAACTGTCTCGAACGGTTCGGTAACGGCAATTGCAAAGAAAACGTTGCAAAAGTCGGTACGTTTGTCAGACCGTGAAATTATGTTAGACCCAGAAGTAAACTTGAAACTTCGTCCAGCGTCAATGAGTACAAGTGTTCAGTATTCATTAGTATATGATGTTGTAACATTGTTTAGATAGTTTTCGGGGCTTAGTCCTTTGTTTGGGGGCGGTGGCTGATAGCGAACACAGTCCCGCCCTTTTTTTTATAATTATAAAATTGTAAGTCATGAGTTTAAAGAAAAAATTGCAGAATGCTAAAGAAAAACGCCAAGCTAAAAAGGCGCAAAAAAAAGAAGCAAAGCAAGCGAAAAAAGAGCAAAAGCAGGCTTTGAAAACTGCAAAGAAAGAAGCAAAAATAGCAAAGAAAAATGCCAAGGCGAATAAGATACAATCCAAGGCAGATGCTAAAATTATTCGTGCAGAAGCCAAACAGACTAAAGCAGACGCTAAAATGGTTTTGGCAGAACAAGGAATTACAGACGGCAATTCTGTAGGCGGTGTATTTCAGTCTATAGGAAGTGCCGTAGGTGGTATTTTTGGCGGTGGTTCTGATGAGGAATATTATGATGATGGTTCGTATGTTCCTGATTCAGTTGCGAGCGGACAAACACCATTTATTGGTGCTGATGTCCATGCTCCAGGTACGGATTCAAATAAAAATAATACTATTAAATATGTCGGTATTGGTGGCGGTGTTTTGGCTTTCATTGTTATTCTTTTAGTTGCATTTAAAAAGAAATAAGGAGGTTTTATGAAAACAAATAATTTGATAATACTTCTTGTGTTCGTTTTTATTGGTGGTGTTGTTGCTTTGGTTCTTTGGCTTAAAAATAATGCTTCAAGAATACTTGCTGATACTGCTACCAAAACGTTAGACAATGTTAGTAACAGTGATATTTCCTTAAAGGAACGCTTGCGCAATACAGCTGGTTATGTATTGGATTCGCAAGTTGATACACTTGCCGACACATTGGCAGAAAAGACACGTGGTACTTTACGTCGTTGGTTTAAATTGTAGAATATGAAGTCTTTTAATTCTTTTTTTAATGTTGTTGTGCTATTTCTACCCTATTTGTTAATAGTTTTTGTTGTTGTATTTGTTGCTAAAAAAATAAAGGACTATTTCGGTAAGGGAGATGGTAAAGACAATGGTGGTAGCCAAGTAGGTAAAACTGAATTTGGCGATACAATAGATGATGTAGAAAATTCCCATCCTGTTGAGGGTGTTGTTGTAGGGAAAACATCAACAGGCAAGGTTATAGTTGAGGCTGGTCCGCGAATAACGGAAGATAGGGCGTTAGATGTCGCCAATGCCATAGGTCATTGTATATATGATTCATGGTGGCATGAAGATGATAGGGGAATTCTTGACGCTTTGTTTAATGCTC
The DNA here is from genome assembly GCA_937892155.1 of uncultured Bacteroidales bacterium. GTDB lineage: Bacteria > Bacteroidota > Bacteroidia > Bacteroidales > UBA1715 > UBA1715. The sequence continues at coordinate 24,061 of CALAUG010000041.1, forward strand.
CAATCAAATGTGTATCAGATTGGAATCTGATAGTACAAAAGTATGCTATTCGTGAGGGTAAACTTGGCAAGGCTTATGATTTGCCAAATGCCCTTAAAGAATATTGGGATTCTAATTATTATTCTGAGCTGAACAAAATTTACTTTGATAACGTTAACGGATGGAAAGGTTTTGTTTAAATCTTTTAAATTTTTAAAGAAATGATTGATACAGAAGAAAAAAAATATATTGCGGATTTATGCGCAAGTGTGTATGGAACAAAGCCAAATGATGTTGTACCATATCAAAAGGAATTTACAATTACGGTTTCAACTGCATATTCAATGAGTGATGCTGTTGATTTTGGCGCACCTATTTTTATTAAAGGTTTGCTTTCAAAAAACTCTAAAAAAGAATCTGGGCTATTGACATTGGTTGCTTTGGGTGTTAATTCTGCAACGTCTAAGACCGTTTATTCTGATGATGTAAAAACTTGTTATTGTCTTGCCCGTTATGCTAAAGTTACTTCATCTAAAGCGGGAGAAGTTGATTTGTTGCTGACTGGTTATCGTTGTATTTGGTAATGAAAAAGTTTGTTTCAATATTGTTGATGTTTATTCTGCCATTCGGCTTATTAGTCGGTGGCGGAATTTTTCTTTTAAAAAAATTCAAGAAAATGAAAGCCGTAAAAGAGAAACAATCGGAAATTACAAAGTCCAAAGGCTGGAAATATTTCACGTTGTCGGAACTTGACACACGTAAAAATAAAGAAGTTGATATTGACGACGCAACGATGCAAAACCTTGATACGTTAGTGAAAAAGGTTTTAGATCCGTTGCGAGAAAAATACGGTCACCCTATTCACGTGAATAGTGGTTTACGTGATTATGTGCCAAGCGGTGGCTCAACTACAAGTGACCATCTAAAAGGCTGTGCGGTAGATATTGAGGGGTTTGATTATTCGAACGCTGAAAATAAGAAACTTGCTGAATTGTTTTTAGATATGAATCTCCCATATTCACAGCTAATAAATGAATATGGCTGGAGTTGGTTTCATGTTGCATATAATCCGAAAGATAGTAGAAAGCGTTTAACGTTATCTACTAACCGCGCTAATCCGCAATACACGCAAGTAAAAGACAATAAAGTTAAATTTTTGGGTTAAATTTTTAAAATTTTGAAAATATGAAAAGTGCAAAGAATGTTTTAAAAGGTGCAAAAAAAAGTTGGTCGGGAGTTTCCAAAAAGGGTAACCGTGTAAACCTTTTTGCAAAAAAAGGTGTTTCAGGTATTAAATCGGTAAGTTATAGAACCGGAAAAGGACGCCGATTGATGGTTATTACAACTAAAGTTTATAAACTTGGTAGATAGTTATGGCAAACGGTGGTAAACATACGTATTACATTGGTTGTTCGTACAAATTGAAAACACCAATTCAAGACTCATTAAAGAACTGGTATCATTCGATTTGGTTGTCTCGTAATTCCGAGGGTCGGCATGTAAGAAGTAAAGCAAATGATAAACACTGGGTTTTCTATCCTAATTTTACCGCATATGGTAAAAAGAATAAAGGTCAATACGGTTCGGGGTATCCTGATAGCTCTATTGTAAAAGGTCGTCCGATTTATAAAGGAAGAGGAAAAGAACGTGTTTTAAAGTCTTATGAGGTTAGGTATTACAAGCAAAAACCAACGATGAATTTTAAAAGCTATTCGGATTTTATAAAGAATTGGCGAAATGGTTACAAGGTAGATGAAAAAAAGAGGGTTAAATAACCCTCTTTTTTTAGTTTCTCAAACTTCTAATTTCCTCCCATGTAAATTTGTCTCCCCACATATATTCTTGTTGTAGTTTTAGAAATTGCACCAGTTCGTTATCTTCCCCAACTCGGTCGATAATTTCATTAAATTCGGGTGCGTCGAATAATTGAATGTCTAAAATTTCTCCGCAACCGAATTGGCTTTCTTTTTCGTCTAATAGTTTTTCGCTCTCTTTGTTCATATCTTTAAAATTTTAAATGTTCCTGGGACAAATATACATTTTTTCAGTAGAGTTTGTTATACACGTATTTGGTTAGCTCTCCGCACCTATTAAAATACATTGGCTTGTCTCGGTTCATATAAACCCATTTTTTTACGGGTTCGGTGTTGTCTTCAAAATAATGTACACAAGCACAATGAATTTTTTTGCGGTTTATTGTAACAGTATAGTTACATGTAAATTTGTTGCTCTCGTGTTTTGTGTTTATTAACTGTTTATAACAGCTTAATCTTCCTTCTTTTGTGTCAATGTTCATAGTATTTAATTTTTATATTAGTCCTTCATCTGCAAAACTTGTATAACTCTCATCTGTCAAAATAAGGTGGTCAAGCACTCTTATTTGAAATAGTTTAGATGCTTCAACTATTTCTTTTGTAATATGTTCGTCTTCCCTGCTTGGCTTTGTGTTCCCGCTTGGGTGGTTGTGAACTAAGATTAACCCAGTTGCGAGTGTATTTATTGCCCCGAACATTACTAATTTTACATCAACATTTGTTGCTGTTACTCCTCCTTGACTTATTAAACTGTAACCGATTATTTTATTTGAGTGGTTCAAATAGATGGCGTAAAAACATTCATAAATGTTTATATGTGTTTTTACAATGTCTTTCATAAAGTTGTTTATATCTTCACTTTGTGTGATTTGCGGACAGTTGTATTTTTCGCACTCCTCGCAAATGATTTTAAATTGTCTTGGTTGTCCTTGTATTTTCATTTTTTTTGTTTTAGTCCTTTGTTTTTGAGGGCTTTTCCTCATTTCGTTGCTCTAATTTATAAAAAATCTTGCTCTAAAACAAGTATTTTTCTATAAAAGTTTGATTACAACTAAAATTTATTTAGTTGATTATCAATACTTTACAAATATTATCAGCTCCATAGAAATGAATTTTTAAAACGAAAAAAAAATCTATTTTGCGGTGCTTATGTGTGTGCAAATAGATGTTTTTTTTGTTTCATTTAGGGGTATGGGGGCGAATTTGTAGCCCCCAATAAAAAAAAAATGTGTTTTTATTTGTTTTATTGTTGTAAAGCAATATATTTGCCAAAGAATTAAAGACAAAATAAAAATGGTTCGCAATAAAATAGGTGAATATACTGTTTATAATCTCCCTGAGGTTGCCAAGATTGTTGGTTTTTCACAGCAGAACATTAGAGAAAGACTTAATGGAAAAAAGCAACAAGCGAAAGACACTATTTTATTGAATGATAGAGAGTTTTATGTATGTTATGTTGGTGATTCTACCCCCCTTTTTTACTGCAAAAGTTCCGTTGTAAGTTATTGATAATAAATAATTTGCCTACTTTACACAGTATTAATTATGAAACAAAAGCGGTAGAAGTTCAAAAATAGGGGTTTCTGCTATTTTTTACTACTTACTTGTACATTATCCACTCAAATATCGAAAACTCAAATTTGAATAATTTGGTTGATTACTTCTCCGCTATTCAAAAACTTCGATTTTATCGATTATTATTTGGGGATTTTGTTTTGGGTAAATTTCTCCTGAATTTTTGATTCCGATTTTTTGACAATTTCTCAATCTTCATTTTTTTTAGTTTTCCTGAGTAATTATCTTCTTCCTCTCAAAAAACACGATTTTTTTGAATTAGAATTTTTGAATATTTCCTGGCAATTATCCACAAAGTTTCGAAAATGCCATTTTTTTGAAGTTGCAGTTTTTTACCATTTTTTCAGTTTGCTGGATAATTCACATGATTTCCTTCAAAAAACTCATTATTTCAAAATTCAGAAATTTTCATATTTCTGGATAATTCTCTTACATTCTTAAAAAACGATTTTTTTAGAATCTCATTTCTGCAACTGACAAATGTCAGTTTGATTCTATTTAACATAATATTAGGCAATATTTGCCACGATTTATGACCGCCCACGAAACCCGAAACGTCGCTTATGAAGGTTGTATTAGTAAACAGCGTTATCGTTTGAAAAACTCTTTGAAAGCCTATTTTGATTTTATGAAGGTGTTGCGTTCGGTAAAGGGAGTTTAGAAATACAAACTCCGTTTTTTATTAAAATTTATGGAGTATAACTCCGTTTTTTCATGGAATTTCTTGTGAAATTGCTTGTATAGTACTCCCCCATTCTAATTCATCGTGTCTTGTTTTAAACATCAATAATAAATATTGAAAAGGGTTGTGAATTGCTTTCAAATTTGTATTTTGAGTTCTTTGAAACAGTTAATGCTTCAAGAATACTTGCTGATACTGCGTTGTGATTTGCTTTCAAATTTGTATTTTTGAGTTCTTTGAAACAGTAGTCATTTTATATTCGCTGTCTTTCGGAAGGTTGTGATTTGCTTTCAAATTTGTATTTTTGAGTTCTTTGAAACAGTGTTGCCACGTAATTCCTGTGTGCGTGTTGACTGCCAATTTTCTGGCAACGTCATTGATTTGTTGGCACGAATGTAGCGAACAACTGTTACGTTCAAATTTTGGTCTGTTTCGGCTTCGGTGCAAAACCAAACCTTGTTTGGCTCATCTTGCAAGCGAAAAAAATGTCGCTGTATTTGTATTAGTTTCATATCTCGTTGTTTATTAATTATTTTATTGTATATTTGCCCTGGGTTCAACGTCTTTTTCGTTGGACAAAGAATTGGCTTCCAACAGCGGGAACAATCGGAGTTCCCCCATCGAGGATAGCCAATTTTTTATTTTACGGCTGTCGTAGTTGTGAATTGCTTTCAAATTTGTATTTTTGAGTTCTTTGAAACAGTGTTCCATTGTTTTCATCGCTCTTTGATTTCGTTGTGAATTGCTTTCAAATTTGTATTTTTGAGTTCTTTGAAACAGTGATTGGTATTTCTTCTGTTGTAGGTAGAAAGTTGTGAATTGCTTTCAAATTTGTATTTTTGAGTTCTTTGAAACAGTACGTAATACGACCATACGCATCTAAAACTGTTGTGAATTGCTTTCAAATTTGTATTTTTGAGTTCTTTGAAACAGTCTAACAAGATTGCTGATGTCAGCGTCGCAAGTTGTGAATTGCTTTCAAATTTGTATTTTTGAGTTCTTTGAAACAGTAGTTCCGCTGTTTCCGACAATAAGTCCGATGTTGTGAATTGCTTTCAAATTTGTATTTTTGAGTTCTTTGAAACAGTCTTTTACTATTTTTTTTAATTCTTGATAATGTTGTGAATTGCTTTCAAATTTGTATTTTTGAGTTCTTTGAAACAGTTCAGGTCGCTCCTCAGCGTTGCCCTATTCGGTTGTGAATTGCTTTCAAATTTGTATTTTTGAGTTCTTTGAAACAGTCGAAATCCTCTATTGTTTTTGCTACGACTTGTTGTGAATTGCTTTCAAATTTGTATTTTTGAGTTCTTTGAAACAGTAATTCGTTTGCTTGCTGTTCCGTTATCGTGGTTGTGAATTGCTTTCAAATTTGTATTTTTGAGTTCTTTGAAACAGTATTTCGTTGGTCGTGTTGTGCGTGATGTAGTTGTGAATTGCTTTCAAATTTGTATTTTTGAGTTCTTTGAAACAGTATAGTTTGTAGAACTCATTTATTTTCAGAATGTTAAGAACTGTTTCAGAAATAAAAATCCAGCTTTAAAAAAGCTGGATTTTTTATTGTAATTCATTTTTCCTATCCTAAAACAATTCCAATTGTTGGTATGTTGGTGGAGCTTCTTCTTTCTCCTCTCCCACAAATAGTTCCATTTCGCCAAATTGTTTGTCGGTAACTTTCAATATTCCCACGTGTCCCTGCTCTGGCAAGATATTCTTAATCCGTTGCACGTGCATATTTGCATTTTCGTAGCTGGGGCAATGCCGTACATAAAACGAGAACTGAAACATATTGAATCCATCGTTCACCAACCGTTTTCGAAAATCTGAAGCTGCCTTTCGCTGCTTCTTCGTGTCTGTTGGTAAATCAAAAAACACCAATATCCACATAATTCTATATTCACTAAAACGATTGTTCATACCTTATTTCATTTCGGGATATATAATTTTTCGGGATTCTCCGCTATAACATTTGTAGAGCGAGGCTGTTGTTTGCGAAACTGCGACCATCAGCGGGCTGGTGTGCCCATCAATCCATACATCCATCACAGGAATCGAAAGCAACTCCTGCTTACATTCCGTTGTTATTTCATCGTAGGCAACGCCTTTTTGCATTATTTCAATCACTTTCATATCAACGTATGGTCTATATGGCTCCATAATGTCGTCGGCAAGACAATACGCATTGTAGCGATTGTGGTGATGTATGCCCAATGTAGGAAGCATACCGCTTGCCACCAATGCACGGGCAACAATCGTGCGCACAATTGCATACCCATAGTTCAACAAATTGTTGGGTGCTTCGCCCTCTTGACCACGAGTGAAATATGGCTTAGATGGGAAGATTGTTTTCCAATAGAACGCAGCTGCCCTACCTTCCAAATTTTCGGAATCGCCACTTTTTACAGCACTCGCCCACCGTTCCATATTGTCGAACACTGTTCCGTGAACATGTTGCAATACCGCCGACTGATTTTTGATTTTACACTGAATGGTTTGTTGCCACAATTGCTTTTTTAGGGGAAGCGATGCATCAATCTGCACACGGAATCGCTCACTTTGGGTGGTATTTCCATCCAACGGAAGCATTAAGCCAACAGGCAAATGACTACTATTGCAAGAAATTACAGCACAATTGTTTGCCAATAACGCATCAAGCAACCCTTGTGTGATTGTTATTTGCTGACAATCGAGCACCACTACTCCAATATCTTCTATTGGTATGGTGCGAATTGCTTGTTTCTTGAAAGATTCCGACAACGAATCGTTTTTAACAACATCTGGTAATTTAATCACCAATTGTCCATTCTGCAACGAGAGATATGCAGAATTACTGAAACATAAGACTTTTTTTATCATAAAAAAAGGATTTAGAGTTTATACCCTAAATCCTTTTCAAATATTAGACCATACTAATTACAGAAATACAATACCATTAGAGGACATTTTAAAATCTGTATCTTTTACTAAAAAATGTAAAGTATTGATACCGCATCTTATACGTTCTGGCATTTTAGAAAAATCTTTAATTGACTCTCCCTTTCCTAAACTACTACTTGCCTGTGCATTTATATGTTTTCTCATTACAATAAGATTCCCTCCTGTTTCAAAACCTTCTATCACATACAATCTTTGAGACAAAATAGAATTTTCCATTCCCTTTAATTCTTCCACACTATCTTTATAAATCAACAACATATCTCCTTTTCGTAGTATTTGTTGTAGTTTATAAATGCAACCTTTATTTTCTATTGTTTGAGGTATATCGCAATCGTTTAATTGACGATTTTGAACGATGTCAAACATATTATATGGTTGGTATAAACTCTTAAAAGAATCGTTTTGGTATCTACACATCACATATAAATCGCCAACTTCTGCATAATAATTTTGTTTATAAGGTTTATCCGATAAATAGGTTTGTTTCTTTATTACCAATGGATTCTTTATGGATGTATAGCATCGAACATGACGAATTTTAGCAACCTTATTCCCTTTTTTATCCAACATATAAATACCTTGCATACAAGCATCTTTAAATGACGTTCCTTCAGAAAATTGAGATTTCATCATAGGTATCAAATCCTTATTAACTATAGATTTTTCTAATTCATCCCAATTTGAAAATCCTGAATCTTGAGAATTTGCTTTATATTTCAATTCTCGTCTTTTTACATAGTAAACTTGTTCCTCTATCTTTATTGAACCATCTTCATTTCTCAATAACGTATTTCCTTCTGTTTGGGCTTTTGTAATTGCACCATAAAATGAATCTCCATGTAATTGTCCACGAATACAGTCTCCAGTTATCCATCTTTTAGGAATAGGATTGCCTTTCTCATCACGAATAATATTACCATCAGAATCTCGTTTCCATACTACTTTGTTGCGAATTCTCATCCGTTTATGTGCAGGTGTAAGCACTTGGTCTTTTTGAATATGGTTTATTAATATGTTATTTTCAATAAACTCGTCAACGCCTTGTATACTTCCAAATCCACATTTTTTTATTTCATCTTGTAATGCTTTTGAATAATATGCGTTGTCCTTGTTTTCTATTTTCTCATAAAATAATTGCAACATTTTATCTCGTTGAGATGACGATGGAACTAACGTCAACATTGTTGCATCTATAGCATGATGAGAATGTTTGTCACGACTTTTCTTTTCATCCAAGCTTTGAATACCAAGCATTTTTCTAAAGTCAGCAGTAACACTACCCTTTTGTACTTCTACCTTGTTAAAAACAGTTTTTAAGTAATGATATGCATATTTTGTGATAATGCGGGTATCAACCAATTGATTATTACGGAAACCACTTGAAACTTCAGTTATAGTAAATGCATTGACTTTTTTTTGCCAATACTCAAGTTCCATTTCCCATAAATGACGTTGACGAATGCATTGGTCTTTTCTATCCTTTGTTGCCGCTCGTTTCGATTGCTTTTTCCAATATTCAACATTATCTTTTAAAGCAACTACTTTATCCATCCACGGTTTTATCCTAGTTAATATTTCTTGATAGTTTGATAATTGGCTAGGTATTTGATTTTTCTTTATTGAACGATTAAAATGAGCGTCACAAACCGTTAAATTAGACAAAGAATTATCAAATGAAATACTACGAGGAATAGTGTGTTCAAAATCGACTAGATTATCATCCCCCAATAAACTCGTCAGATTTATAATTTTACCTGTGTAAATACATTTGCAACCTTGTTCCAACCACAATTTATATTTTGTTACATCTTTTTTGAATTGTGAATTTAATTGAACATCGCTTCCCCTTTCTTCATTATCAATATTAAATTGATCTAACAATAATTTCGCCTTTTCTATATCTTCACTGCCTATATTAGCTGATGTTTTTTTATACTCTTGTAGCCTTTTTTCAATTTCTTTGTTTTCCGACTCTCTTTGTTTTTGATATTCTGCAATTGCCCAACGCATATTAGCATCATTCAATTCACGAGCAGTTTCCACAACTATTTTTGTATCTTCATCAATAGTTCCAGACAAAATCAATTCATTAATTTGTTTTCTTAAATTATGAAGAACACGCATTGCCATTGGATTCTTCAAAGCACCAATAACAGGACTTCCAAGCAATTTAAAACCTTGTGCATTGCATTTTGCTGGTTTATAAAAATCTATCATCGAAGGATGATAAATCTTTTTAATTACTGTATTAGAATCAAGAAAAGGAAAATTTGTTATAAGATAGTTTGCTAAAGCCTCCGCAACTTTTGGTATTTTAAAATAATCTCTATTTGAAGATGCGAAAAACTGTTGATATAAAGTAGCAACTTCTTTTATAATATCTTGCTGTTCTTCTTCTGATTTGCTTTTCCACGTTTGTTCTCCATAATACTCCGAAACAACATTTTTTATGCCTTTTGTCAATCCTTCAACACCATCATAATCATTTTGTTGTAACAAATAAGTTTGATCGTGTTCAGCAAATCTATCTGTATAATTAATTGATTTATAATTTGCAATCAATGTATTTGCCATGGTATAAAATACTCTTTGCTTATTGTTATCCCTTATAACTTCATCTAAAGATTCAACAATATCTTTTTCATATTTTTCCCAATCTTCTCCGAAAATATCTGGCAATTTTGCAAGTAATACAGCATTAGTGTAAATCATTCCTCGCTGTAAAAAACGATTTATGTTTCTAATAGCTTTTAAACTTAACATGCTGTATCCTTGAGAAATTGCTCCCCAAAGCACAGCCATTTGTTTAATTTTCTTTTCATCAAATTGTAAATCATTCTTTGCAAACTCTTCAACATATTCAACTTCGTCAAAAGAAAAACACACATGCCACAAATCTTCTGCGGTATATGTTACAATATGGCTTGCACCTGTTTTCTTGTCTATACGCTCTTTTTGAGACTTGATTATTGCATTTTCCCAATTTTCGCCCAAAATATTCTTCAAACGAGCAGAAATTGGACAGGCTGAGACATTGGTATTATCTTTATAATTAATCGTGCGTTTTTTCTTATCATTATCATAAATCAATTTGTAATTATGAATACCATCAGAATTTAAAATTGTGTTTTCAATCCATTCACGTATTTCAAAAAAATCAAAATTATTTTTTGCACGAAGGAATTTATCATTATAAAGTTTTGATTTTTGTTCCAATGTCAAATCCTTCCATTCTGAAGAAACATCGTTACGATATTGAATATTATTTATAAAAGACCAAGCTCTAAACTTTTCAAAATCAGGATGGCTTATAGCACAACGTGGTTTGTTAGGTTCTAAAGTACATAAACCAACGAGTCCTTTTTGAGAACGAAGAGGACGTTTATAAAAAATGGTTCCTTCCCCCTTTTTCTCACTAACAATTCTTTTATAGAAATCACTATCAGTGTTTAATCCATTTTGAAATTCAAATATTTGTTTGATTTCATCTTTATATTGAGAACGAACGGCTTGATAATTACTTCCTCTTACACGAACACCTTCTCTTTCCAACCTAGCAAATGCGCATCCAACCGTGGGAATATTATAGGTTTTCATATAGGCAACCAAATCCTTAGAATTCTTTTCCTCCGATTTCTTTAATGCTAAAGTCACATCGAAGTCATCGATAAGCTCTTTTTTACTATCCTTTTCTTGTTCTTGAATAGTTTCTCCTTTGCTACTTTTAAAACCTCTTCTTTGAGCTATATGATATAATGCTCGTCCAAATTTATAGCGTTCTGTTTCTATAGAAAAATCAAACTGTCGATTCATTAATTCCTCACGTAATTGGTAAGGACTTGTATAATCTGCAATTCCATCTCCATTGAAATCTAATCTAACCCATTGTTCAAATTTTTCTACATTTACAGGATATTGTCTTTTTAACCCCTTTTCTTTATCATATTTACTCCATTTTTCCAAATCCTCATTGTTCAAGGGACAATATCCATTTTCTATCAAAACGGCCAATGTTTCCCAAATTCTATATTTTCGAGATTGATACAATCTTCTAGTAGATCGTTTTTTTGTCCGTTCAGCAGCATATGAGAATTCTCCACTTTTTCCACTGCCTACTCCAGATTTAAAAATTACAGAAGTAATAAAATCTAATTGTTCTTTTAGATTTATACCTTTTTCTGTATCTCGAACAGCAAGACCAATACTGTTTGTTCCTAAATCAATGCCTAAAATTTTTGTCATATTTTTATTCTTTGTTTTTTGTTAAATATAAAAAAAATATATCTTTGTTGAACAAATTTGAAAGACTTTTCACAATAAGGCTATAAGCCGAAGATTTCTAGCCCTTGCGTATTTCCGTGAGGGCATTTTTATATACGCCACTTATAAAATGCGTCAAGTAGAAAAAAGGAAATAATTTTTATCAAGCGTATAATTTATTGAAACGAAAGCAGTTACACCAATAAATTCTTAAAAAAACATTAGTTTAAGTCTTTTACAAATCGGTATCTACTCTATCACCCATTTTCCGCCTTTGTTCGGTCCCACACGTTGAATAATGCCTAAGGATTTGAGGTGAGCCAAAAGTCGTTCGCATTGTCGTGTTATAATATGAAGATCAATGATTGCCATAAACGTCCCATTCTACCATTTCCATATATAAAAAAGGATGAATAAATTCAAACTCATAATGAAACACACAGCTATAAATAAGAGGATGAACTTTTGTCTTTTTTATCCAAGAGAAAAAGTATCAATATAAAAATTTCGTTATATATTTGTCATGTTCTTATGTATCAACATAAAGGCGAAAGCCCTGAACCATTCGAACAGATGCCGATTAAGTTCGTGCGAGTTTTCGGCCACGGCGTGGAAACTCATAGAAAGGAGGTGAAACAACCTCCTTTTTATTTTCTTTTATTCCACAAAACATAAAAATTTCGTTCAAAATTTTTCCCGTTCACTTCTTCTCTATTTATGGTTATCAATCGAGAACCTTTTAATATAAAAAGTTGTTCTAAAACTTGGTGTTTGTGGAAAACATCTTTTATCTGTATAAGTAAAAATCTGAATGAAGGATATTGAAGTAAATTAACCACAACTCTATTGGATTGTCTTATACCTTCACTTAAACGTGTTGACAAAGCACGACCGCCACTACTCGTTTTTCCTTCCACATAAAACAATTTTCCTTTTTGTCTGATAATGAAATCGGCACTTTTGGTATTCGATGGATTTGAGAGAAGAAATACATCGTATTTGTTTTTCACGAACTTTTGGGCTATTTGAAGATTTTTGGGCATCTCGCCTGTTTTCAGTATTTCGTCGTATTCATTCTCGTTTAACGTAAAAATTTTGCTCTCTCCTTCTGTAAAACGTTTCATTTCAATAAATTGCGGTTGCGATGCAATCCATTTCAGCACCGCAACTTTTTCTCTGTTTGTCGAGAATGAGTAATAATCTTTTATTGCTCCGTTTATTGTTGTTCCTTGATATTCTGGTAGTTGATTGTATTCCGTCGCTGGTTCTTCAACGTACAATATACATTCATCATCTATCAGAACATACGAATCGTGAAATAAAGAATTATCCATTTGCCACAAGTCTTTCACCAATTGATTACTGCTCGGCAAAAGTAGAAAAAAAGAAGATACGATTTCAAATCAAATTTTGTTTGATTTTTCATTAACCACCGTTGTCTTTTTTGAAATTCGTTATATATTTGTCATGTTCTTATGTATCAACATAAAGGCGAAAGCCCTGAACCATTCGAGCAAAGGCCGATTAAGTTCCGGTGAATAACCAGCCACGGCGAGGTTACTCGAAAAAAGGATTCTCACGAATCCTTTTTTTATTTCTGCTTATTCCAAATTTTCTTGAAAATAGTATCAAAGTCTTTTGACAATATTGACTCTCGAACGATAGAAATTATAATGTTATCCATTTGCCACAAGTCTTTCACCTATTGATTAATGCTCGGCAAAAGTAGGGAAAATGAATTAAGAGTTGTGAATTTGATTGGAGTATTCTTCAAAAGTCATAGTTCTTAAAATTTCCTTACCTTTGCGAAAATCAATTTTGAGCTATGAAACTATCATTTGAAAAAATCAAGAAATCGGTCATCGAAACGGTGCTACGATTCCCTATTACATCAGTACTTGCCGTTGTGTTGATGCTGTTGGGCTACGGTCTGATAGAAGTTAGCGATTCTTCCTCTAAAATTGTATTATACGCTTCGCATTTCGTTGCGGTAAGTATGTTTGTGTCGTTGTTTTTTGAATTATGGCGCGAAGAAGTTGACAATAAAAATGCCATTACTCTAGGTTGTTTACTTGCCATTATTTGCGTGTTGGTTGACACAATCATAATGAGCGATTCAAAATTCCACACACCAGTTTTTCTTGGTAGAATTTCAATCTTGGTTGCATTACTATTCGGTATTGTCAGCATTTCGTTCGTAAAAAATAAGGACGATATTCAATTATGGAATTTTGGTTCCCGAATAATTAAAGCTTTTTTCTCGTCAGTCTTCATAACTGCGGTGGTTTGTGGCGGTTTTGCTACATTGCTTTTTGGAATAAGCGAATTGTTTTCTGCTGACCTAAAACCAGCATTCTATTTTAGAGTTTTAATGCCTTTTATGGTGTTGCTACCAGCTTATTTGTTTTTGATACGAATTCCAGCCGGGGCAGAAAAACACGACAACAACATTCAAATATCGAAATTCATTTCTGGCGTAATACGATATTTGTTCATACCGTTAGTTAGTTGCTATTTACTGGTTTTATACGTCTATTTATTCAAAATTACATTCACTTGGGAATTGCCCAAAGGCACAGTTTCGTGGATGGTTTCCATAATGATGTTGGGCTTTGTTATTGTGGTTGCTTTACTCTATCCAATGTTGAAAAAAGAAGAAAAGCCATTCGATAAATGGGTTTCAAAATGGTTTCCGTGGCTCATGTTGCCACTAATTGCACTTATGTCGGTTGGTATTGGCCGTCGTATTAGCGATTACGGAATCACTGCACCACGTTTGTACGTTTTACTTGTAAATATCTGGTTTTATGCAGTTTGCATTTATTTAATCGTAACAAAATCAAAACGAATCTTGTGGATTCCCCTATCGTTTTGCGCATTGTTCATTTTGTCGTCGGCACAACCATTTAATTTCCATAGAATTACAAGAAATTATATGCATTCTTGTGTGGAAAAAATTATCAAGGAACATCAACCAGCACATATTCCAATGGACCAATGTGAATATAAAAATTGGTTAACACAATTCTCTAAAGAAGAAAAAGAAAAGATTCACGAAAAATTGTATTATTTACAAAAATCAGAACCTGATAATCAGTTTGAATGGCTTGACTTCCCTTTATTATACAGAGATTACCACTACGATTATAATTTTGATGCAGATTCCATAGTTGCAGATGGATCAGACTTCACTGAATTTGAATATAACCTTTCAAACTATTACATTGATATTCCTGCTGGTTACACAAAATTCAAAAAAGTATTTTTGCACTTACAAATAGACAGCACGAAAATTATTGCGCAAAGAAACGACATCGGTATTGATCCAATAATTATTGACACTGCTATATTGAACAAAAGTCACAACAACCAAGTGAACCTAAAAGCAATACATTCCGACAAAATCTTTGTTCCCACACTTGTACGTTTCAAGTCAGACGGTGGTGGATATTATTTTGACAAGGATTGTGATGGCTATTTATTTGAAAAATAACACATTATGAAATTCGAAGATTATCACATAAGTCAAAAAATAAAACAAAGTCTTGCAGAACTTGATTTCCGTCGTCCAACCGATATTCAGTTCAAGGCAATCACCCCTATTTTGCAAGGAACCGATGTGTTGGCTATTGCACAAACAGGAACGGGAAAAACCGGAGCATTTGTCATTCCTTCGTTGGAACTTATTTCACGCAATCACGCACAAACACGTAGCGACGAATCGTTCATTCATACAATTGTAATGGAACCAACACGAGAATTGGTAATTCAAGTGGCAGAAGTGTTCCGTTCCATTGGCAAATATCAAGATTTGACAGTTTTGGGCTTGTTTGGCGGCGTTGAACAAGATCCGCAAATAGCCCGCTTGAAGCACGGCGTTGACGTACTTGTTTGTACGCCAGGTCGTTTGTTCGATTTGGTAAGTCAAGGACACGTACAACTCAATAGAATCAAGTTGTTGGTACTCGACGAAGCCGACCAAATGCTGGATTTGGGTTTTATAAACGATATTCGCCAGTTAATCAAACATTTACCAAAACGCAGACAGACCTTATTCTTCTCTGCGACTATCAATCCAGAGATTAAAGAATTAGCCTATTCGCTGGTTTCAAAACCCGTAAAGATTGAGATTTCGCCGAAAGATCCAGTTTCCAAACACGTTGACCACTACGTGTCGTACATAGAAATGGACGACAAGCGATTTTTCCTTGAACGACTAATCAAAGAAAATCCCGAAGACAAAATGTTGGTGTTTGTCCGTACAAAAGTTCGTGCCGAGCGAGTAAAAAAAGCAATGGAGCGAGCCGACATTGTGTGCGAAACCATTCACGGCAGCAAAACGCAACAAGAGCGCAATCACGTGATGCAGGATTTTCGTTCTGGAGCATTAAAAATTCTTATTGCAACCGACGTTTCAGCCCGCGGAATCGACATTCCGAACATTGATTTGGTAATCAACTACGATTTGCCTGAACAAACCGAGAACTACGTTCACCGCGTTGGCCGTACTGGTCGTGGCGACAAATTTGGTAGGTCAATTTCGTTTTGTAGCAAAGAAGAACGTCCTCTCCTACAAGAAATTGAGACTTATTTAACCAAGCCAATCAACGAGCTCACGATTGATAAAGGCACGTACAAGGAAACCATAAAAATGACCGCCGACCACACTCTCAACGATTTGAAAGATATGCTTACGGAAATTGACCAAATTGACGAATTCAACCGCAAAAAAAATAAAACAAAGAAACAAAAGAAATAGTTCTTAAAATATCCTCGTAATATGCAATTACAAGCTAGCAAACGAATTGACTATATTGACCTTGCCAAAGGATTCTGTATTTTGTTGGTTGTATATGGACATTCGTCGTTTTTACCCTATTCCCATGGCGATGCCATACAAAATGCCACATCGTCGTTTAGAATGCCGTTATATTTCTTTTTAAGCGGTTTATTTTTCAAATTGTACGACGGGCTTGGCGACTTTGTTCGTAGAAAAGTCAACCGACTTATTGTGCCATTTGTATTTTGGCACCTTGCGTTGTCGATAGTTTTTCCCGTAATTGTGGAATCAATCCGAACTGCATCATTCTCACTCACACCAGCCTACGACAACATAAAAATGATATTTCATAACGAAATATGCTACAACGTGGCACTTTGGTTTTTGCTTTGCCTATTTGTAACCAACGTGTTGTTTTATGTTATTTACAAACTGTCGCTCAAAGTTGAACGCTTTCATATACCAATTCTCATTGCACTTACAGTTGTTTGTGGATTTATTGGCTGGCTACTACGAGTTTATGATATTTCGTTGCCGCTTTACATTGATTCTGCCCTAACATCGTTGCCATTTTTTGCTGGCGGATTTTTCGTAAAAAAATATACAGGATTGTTGTACGGAAAATTCACTTGGAAATCGTGGGTGGCATTAATTCTTTGTTTTGTGCCATTCATACCGCTCTACATACAAAATGAATATTGCCTAGACATACGCATAAATGGATTTTTCATAAATACGTTTGTCGTATATCTCTGTGGATTTACAGGAACATTATTCGTGTTGTTGCTTTCAAAACTGATAGTTCACATACCAATAGTCTCCTACTTCGGACGATATTCCATCATAATATTGGTTCTACACTGCCCTTTGATATACGCATTAACACCAATTGTAGATAGCATTTTTGCGAATTGCAATGTTACTGCACGAATATGGATTTTGTTTGCCATTGTGTCTGTTATTTGCGGTTTGCTCATATATCCTTGTCGAAAATATTTGCCACAATTTACCGCTCAACGAGATATTTTTAGAGGAAAGACAAAAGATAAATAGTTGCATGGACTCAAACGTTTTATTGGAACTAATCAAAACAAAAATGCCATACGGCAAATACAAAAATTGGGCACTATGCGATTTGCCGGAGCCGTATTTGGTTTGGTACAAACAAAAAGGATTTCCGCAAGGAAAACTAGGACAACAATTAGGATTGATGTACGAAATCAAACTCAATGGATTGGAATATTTGCTAAAAAAGATAAAGAAAGAGATTGGTGATTAGTGTAATCAGGCACTTAGTGACGTTTTTATTTTTGCAATGATTTCATCTGCCAAAATTTCCATTTTACAGAATGCAAACCACTTTTTACCCAAATCTTTCAGCGAAGCACCAATCATATAAACATCATTATCAATCAATAGAAATCTGTCGTGGGATTGCTTAAATTCGTTGATTTCAATTTCACGGTATTGTTGATTATGTTTCTCTAT
This sequence comes from uncultured Bacteroidales bacterium, assembly GCA_937892155.1. Classification (GTDB taxonomy): domain Bacteria; phylum Bacteroidota; class Bacteroidia; order Bacteroidales; family UBA1715; genus UBA1715. The sequence continues at coordinate 41,573 of CALAUG010000041.1, forward strand.
ATCGAGTTGCAATTGCTTAGGAATTTGTTTGGTGTAGATTGTAGCCGACACAAAATCTTTACGTTTGTCGAGCATCGTAAGAACTGTATCGTCCACGAAATTGTCTATTAAAACAACACGTTTTTGTGCCAAACGAATTATATCATTTACAAACTTATACGCATCAAATATTTGTCCATCGAAAAACACACCTTGTTGCGGTGGCAAAGATGTTTTCACAAAGAAGTCGATTTTCTCTTCTGCATTTGTCATTCTTTGTTCCAGACGTTCAAATCTCTGATTTTCAGAAAATCCTTTTAACAAAATTTCCTTTAACTTTGCGGTTGCCCACTTTCGAAACGACACTCCCCTTTTTGAATTAACCCTATATCCAACCGAAATAATCATATCCAAGTTGTAGAAATCTATATTTCGGGTAACAACTCTTTTCCCTTCTTTTCGAACTACTCGAATTTTTCGAGTAGTTGATATTTCTTCCAATTCTTCATTACTGAAAATTTCTTGAATATGATAGGTTATAGTATTTTCTTTCACTGAAAACAACAATGACATTTGTTGTTGCGACAGCCATACAGTCTCATTTTCAAACCGTACATCTAATTTAATTTCTTCATTTGGCTGATACAGAATTATTTCTCCTAGATTGTGTTCCATTTTGTGTATTTCATTAATTGGTTACACAAAAATAAGGAAATAGTAATTAGAACTTATAGAATCAGTATTAATAATTCAAACGCCTAAAAACTTGACAATTGCAACCTGACGCCAGAAATTTTTTCAATTATTTTCATCAAGACTCCAATTGTTTGTATTTCGTGAATATGTTTTCTTCAAATAGCATACTCCACAATATTGGAAATCATACTTTTGTGACGAAAAAACAAATACTGTATGAATCCATATTTAATTGCAGGAATAGTAATCGCCTACTTCGGTTTACTGATTCTGATTTCGCATATTACCTCTAAAAAAGCAACGAACGACACGTTTTTCACGGGAAACCGAAAATCTCCATGGTTTGTCGTTGCCTACGGAATGATTGGCGCATCGCTATCGGGAGTGACGTTTATGTCGGTGCCGGGATACGTGCAGACAACACAATTCACCTACCTTGGCGTAATAATCGGCTATATATTTGGTTATCTTGCAATTGCATTCATTCTTCTACCACTTTACTACAAGCTAAATCTAACATCAATCTACACCTATTTAGGCAGCCGATTCGGTAGCAATTCGCAAAAAACCGGCGCTGCATTCTTTATTGTGTCAAGAATTCTTGGTTCTGCACTACGTATGTATTTGGTTGTCTTTGTATTATACGAATTTGTATTTAAATTCATTGGTGTTCCATTTTGGATTTTAGCACTCTGTTTCATCGTGCTGATTTTGGCTTACACATTCAAAGGTGGCATAAAAACTGTTATTTGGACTGATACCCTACAAACCACATTTATGTTGCTTTCTACGGTTGTTACCGTGATTTGTTTATTAAAAGAAATGGACATTTCTCTCTTCGACATGTTGAGCCAGGCTGCGGACCAAGGTTACACAAAACTATACGAAAGTGACTGGCGTTCAAACAATTTCTTTTGGAAACAAGTAATCAGCGGCGCTTTCATAACCATTGCAATGACTGGCCTTGACCAAGATATGATGCAAAAAAATCTTACCTGTAAATCGCTCAAAAGTGCGCAAAAAAACATGGTGAGCCTCAGTGTTTCGTTACTGCTTGTAAACATGTTGTTTTTGGCATTGGGTGTTGCATTATTGTTCTATGCAAACCAAACAGGTTTTGCACTACCTGAGAAATCAGACAGTATTTTCCCAGCAATCGCAATTCATTTAAACTCAATCACTTGCATTGTGTTTATTATAGGATTGGTTGCAGCAGGTTATTCAAGTGCCGACGGAACGCTTACATCATTAACAACCACTTTCTGCTTCGATATTTTAGGTTTTGACAAAGACACATCACGAAGCGAAGAACAAAAAACAAGAATCAGAAAAATGACGCATATTGCGTTTGCAATATTGTATTTCGCCATTATCATCCTATTCAGACCGTTCCACAACGATTCGCTGATAAAAACCTTATTCGACATTGCCGGATACACGTACGGCCCTCTTTTGGGCTTATTTTGCTTCGGACTATTTGTTAAGAATAGACAGCCAAACGACAAAGCTGTTCCGTTCATCGCAATCCTCTCTCCTATAATCTGTTACATATTAAACATCTACTCTGAAGAATTGTTGTTCGGTTATAAATTCGGATTTGAATTATTGATACTCAATGGGTTGCTGACATTCATAGGATTATTGATTTGCAATAAGAAAACTGGAAAATGATTGTTGACAATCAACAAATTTTATTCTAAACTAACGCTATGAAATTGAAGAACATACTCATCGTAGTTAAAGACATAAATGCGTCTAAGAAATTCTATAAAGAGTTATTTGACTTAGATGTTGTACTCGATAATGACGGCAACGTGATTTTGACCGACGGACTTGTTCTCCAAGAGGAAAAAATATGGAAGAGTTTTCTAAAACGGGATATTATTACGGAAAATAATTCTTGTGAACTCTATTTTGAAGAAAAAGATATAGAATCATTTATTGTTAAATTGGAGCGTTTGTATCCATCAATACAATATGTTAACAGATTGATGACCCATAGTTGGGGACAGAAAGTGATTCGATTTTACGACTTGGATGGCAATTTAATAGAAGTTGGTACACCCATGTAAGTTAATAACTTACAAAATTCTTTTGCAGAAAAACTTCATCTTTTCAATTTCTATTCACAAATACGCAGCCGTAACCGACTGTTTGCATTGCGTCATTTCCTTTGGCGTACCGACGAACAATACTTCACCGCCTTTGTTTCCTCCTCCTGGACCAAGTTCCACAACATAATCGGACGATTTGAGAACTTCAAGATTATGTTCTATCAAATAAATTGTATTTCCTGCATCAACCATAGTGTCAAATAAGGAAATCAATCGGTCAATATCTTTAAGATGTAAGCCATCGGTTGGTTCATCAAGAATGAAAATCTTGCCTTTTTCACGAAGGTATGATGCCAATTTTACACGTTGCAATTCACCACCAGAAAGTGTTGATAATGACTGGTTTAAATGCACATACCCTAACCCTACCTTTAATAGCGGTTCCAATTTTTCGGCAATCACACTACCCGCAAATAATTCACAAGCTTTTTCAGCAGACAAATCCATAACTTCGGCAATATTCATATTGCGAACTTTGAATTTCAGCACTTCGTTGGAATAGCGTAAACCACCACAGGCCTCACATACGGTTTCTATCGAATCCATAAACGCCATATCCGAGACAATCACGCCTTTTCCCTGACAAACAGGGCAACCGCCTTTCCCATTGAACGAGAACAATTCAACCTTACACTTGTTTTCTTTAGCAAACAATTTTCGTATATCATCGGCAACTTCCAAATACGTCGCCGGCGTTGAACGCAAACTGATACCAATATTTTTCTGACTGATATAGACGATATCTTCAGGTTCAGGATATGCATTTCTGAAACATTCCATCAATGAGGATTTTCCAGAACCAGCAACACCTGCAATCACTGCCATTACGCCCATAGGCAATTTCACCGAAACATCTTTCAAATTGTGCATAGTGGCATGTTCCAATAAGAACCAGTCTTTCGGCTTACGAACTATTGTTTTCATTGGTTTGGAAGCACTCAACATTGTACCCGTCAACGTATTACTTTTGAGTAATTCTTCATACGAGCCTTCGAACAACACCGTTCCTCCTGCCGCACCAGCACCTGGTCCCATATCAATCACATGGTCGGCAATTTGAATCATATTCTTGTGATGCTCCACAAGAATCACCGTATTCCCATGATTTTTAAGCTTTTGCACCGATTTCTGCATCAACAAAATGTCGTGATTGTGCAAGCCAACGCTTGGTTCATCAAGAATATACATCACATCGGAAAGCGACGAATTAATGTATTTGGCAATTTTACAACGTTGCGCTTCACCGCCAGAAAGAGTACCAATGGCTCTATCAAGAGTCAAATAACCAAGACCTATTTCTTCCAACGCAGCCAATCGTTCAATCGTATTATGCTTAATATCTTCGGCCAAATGGTTGTCAACCGTTTCCATCCACTCTTTCGCTTCGGAAATAGACATCGCGCATACATCAGCAATATTTTTTCCATTGATTTTACACGATAGAATGGTCGGATTCAAACGAGTTCCACCGCAATCAGGACATCTACCCATACGCAACATTGGATCGAGAACTTTTGCATGAAGCAAACCTTCCTCAGAATTGATAATACTGCGGTACATTCGAGGTATCAAGCCCTCGTATTTCGCACTTTTCGGCCAATTTTTCGGTGGATTTTTTAGACGAATTTGTGGAGAATTCAAAAACAACTCCAATTCTTCGGGAGAATAATCTTTGATTTTCTTATCCAAATCGAATAAACCGCTATGTGCGTAGCGAATCCAACGCCATCCACCCTTTCCGAATGCTATATAATGAATTGTATCCTCGTCGTTCAACGATTTATCGAAATCGACCAATTTATGAATATCCAATTCGCGGATTTCGCCCAAGCCTGAACAACGCGGACAGCTCCCCATTGGATGATTGAACGAAAACACATCGGAATAGCCCACAAACGGTTTTCCTACACGAGAAAAAAGCAAACGAAGCAGCGCATAAATATCGGTGTAGGTTCCTACTGTAGAACGGGAATTTGCAGCAGGCTTACGTTGTTCTATGACAATTGCAATTGGCAGATTTTCAATACTATCCACGTGCGGACGTCCATATTTCGGAAGATACTGTTGCGTAAACGAAGGAAATGTGTCATTTAATTCCCGACGTGACTTCGCTGCAATTGTATCAAGCACAAGCGAGGATTTCCCTGAACCAGAAACACCTGTGACGATTGTTATTTGTCTCTTTGGAATTTTTAAAGAAACATTCTTTAAGTTGTTTTCCGTAGCCCCACGGACTTCAATAAAATCGTTCTGCATGGCCTATTTTCCTTCCATATCAACTTCTACAGTCGTAGATTCAGCTGCCTTCTGCTGCATTTCAATATCAGTGATTGCGTCCAGCATATCATTTACCTCTGCAATTATGCCATCTTCTTGATTTTGATAATGTTGCAGCACATTTTGAAGCGTATAACGCGCCTGGAACAACTCATTACGTTCAACAAAGATTTTCGACCACAAAATGTAAGACTTCCCTAACCAATATTGATGTGACGAACTCTTTTCCAGAAAATCCAAAATTTCTTTTTCTGATTCCGAATAATTCTTCTGGTCAAACAGAAGCGAAGCAACACGATATTTCGCCTCCGAACCCTCTGCGGTACCATATTCCAATGCAACAGTACGATATTTAACAAGAGCATTTGCTGTGTCGCGCAACGAATCGTATGCCATAGCAGCATTCATATTTGCCCATCGTTTCTCATCCTGCGAGACTTTTTCTGTTACAATATAATTTTCTGCAACTGCAACCAGTTGTTTATATTCTTTCAGTTTTGCATAAGCCTCAATCTGTAATTTACGAGCCAACACAACATTTGGTTTTGCTTCCGCCGTCGTTTCCAATTGTACCAAATAAGGTACTACCTTGTCGTACAGGAAGTAATTCATCATAATTTGAGATGCATATACCAACGATTGTTCCGTGTAACCATTCTTTGGTTGCTGAATCACATATTCAAAATGAGGCAACGCATCTGTTTGATACCCACGATTATACAAGCAATCACCTAAATAATATTGTACGTTGATTTTGAAAAATCCATCACCATATTTCTGCAAGTAACTCTTAAACAACGGAGTTGCTTTTTCGCAATCGCCATCCAAATACAATTCCTGGGCAACTTCATAACTCAAAGAATCAAGCTGAGCTTCCGTAATGTTGTCATATCCACCTATTTGTTTCAAATAATTAGAGAATGAATCAATATCATTTTTCTTTCGATAAATATTTTGAATCATATTCAAGGCAGTAACAGCTTCCTGAGAGCCTGGATACTGTTCAACAATTCCTTTGTACATTTCCAACGCTTCGTTAATGTTGGAACTATTATACTGAATTAACGCATATTGAAGTAATGCACGTTTTACATAAGAACTTGATTTGTAGTTATTTATAATATTTTTATAATTCTCTATTGCCTGATCATTTTTTCCAACTTTCATATAAGCCTCGGCTTGTTCATACAACGCATCATCGTAATACGTAGAATTGACGTATGTTTTAAGGAATGTAGAAAGTGTATTGATTTTTCCTTGCTGATTTCCGTCCAACCCCAGACAGAATGCTTCTTGAAACAAAGCATACTCAACATCGAATCGTCCTATTTTTTCTGCCTGACTATAAAATTTCACTGCCGACGTAAAATCTTTCAGCATATAGTAACTGTCACCTGTACGTATTAATGCATCGGTGTACATGTCTGATTTTGTGTCTTTTGACATATCTATATACTTACGGAACCACGTTGCAGCCGAAGAATATGATTCATTTTCAAAAAAAGTATATGCAATATTGTAATGTGCGCGTTCATATTCCTGCGTGCCAAATGCGCCCTGCATCGTAACATATTCTTTATAATATTTTTGAGCATCGGTGTAGTTGTTCTTCTTGTAGTACGACTCACCTTTCCAATACGTACAATAAGCATTCACAACATTATCGTATATACCATATTCCATTGATTTATCAAACATTGCAATTGCAGCATCGTAATCCAAATTGTTGAACAATTCCAAACCACGGTAATATGCAATTTGCTGATAAGCCATTTTCAAATCGCTTGAAAGCGTGCCAATACTTTCCAATGACTTCAATGCATCTCCGTAGTTTTTAGAAGACATATAGATTTTCACCAGCAAACTATTAGCTTCATCTTTATATTTTGATTTTGGATAGGTGTCTATAAATTTCTGCATGGCTGTGATTGCCTCATTAAATGGTGCAAACGACAATTCATACGTTAATTTAGCGTAGCAGAACATTGCATCTTCCTTAATTTCTGGAAAGACATCGTAACCAGTACAAGCATAAAATACATTTCTTGCTTTTTCCTTTTCACCTAATTTCAAATAGCAATCTGCCATGTGATAATAGGCATTTTGTGCAATTGTATCGTTTTCGGAAGTTACTTTCTGAAATTTATCCACAGCATTTTGGTACTCACCTAAACGATAGTACAATTGTCCCATTTCATAATATTCAATCTTAGTCGGTGCTGGAGATGAAGCAAAATATTTCTCATAATACGGCAGTGCCTGCTGATATTGCATTGTTTTGTAATATGCCCCAGCCATAACCCTATATACATCACCTAAATATTTTGGATTGACTGAAGTCTCCACTTTTTTACCATATTGAATCAATTTGTCGTATTCACCATTAAGAAAATATATCTGACAGATATATGGCGCAACAACTGGCGAAAACATTGATGAGTCAGCCAAATGTTCAAAGCCCGACATTGCTACATCATAGTTTCCATCAACATATTCAATATATGAATAATAGAATAATGCATTTTCCGCATACGGTGTGTTTGTTGCATCCTTTACTTCTTTGAACAATGGTTTTGCCAACTCATAATATGAAGATTTATTGGCATAAATAGAAGTTGCAGAAGCCTCGTCTGTATTAGAAAGTTCATTCATTTTATAATACGAATAGGCTTTTTTGTACATATACTCTAAAACTTCGTAATTCGTAAATCGTTGAATATCTACACTTTGATACTCACCCAACGCTTCTTTGTATTTTTGTTCATGAAACAAGTAATTGCCCAGTTCAAAAGCAGCCTGATACATACGTGGATATTCAGGATATTTCACAACGAACTGTTTAATCGCAGATTCTCCATCCGGATTAAACAAACGCAAGGCACAGATTGCCGAATAGAATTCCGCATCCAATTTTTGCTCTCTTGTATATTTTTCAGATTGAGCAACTACCTTGAAATGTTGTTGTGCTGAACTATATTTTTGATTTTCAAAAAGATTGACACCAAGATTAAAATCATTCACACCCATCTCGTTTTTTTGAGCCGAAGCCACTAAATACGTACAGATGAGCAGTAATACGAAAGATATTTTTCTACACTTCATAATAATGCACTTTGTTGCTCAAAATTCCATAAAAAATCCATTCTTTATAAAGCATACTCGGGCAAGTTTTCAATAACTTATAAACTGAGTTGCCAGTTGTCAGAAAAAATCAATCGACTGCATTCTTACAGGATCAATTATTCCATAAGTATCTCATTGTCAAAAATTTACATAGTTGAAAACTATGTTATAAAAGAATGAGTGTAATCCGAATATCTTATTAAAAAAGAATAATTTTGCTCACAAAATAATTTAAGATGAAGAAGTTTTTTATCACGACAATACTATTGGCCCTAGTTATGGGGCTTTATGCTCAAAATCAAAACGAGTTTATGATTTACGGAAAAATCAAAGCCGTAAATGGTCCAGCCGAAGGTGTGACAGTTAAAGTAACCCAACGCGGATATGCTTTTAAAGAAGTTACCACCGATGCAAAAGGTGCATACAGCATATTCCTTCCGTATGGTAAAAACTACGTCATCACATATTCCAAAGAAGGATTCCAAACGTTGACATTCGAAGCAATGCTGGAACTTCCATCAAATGCGCCACAATGCTGCTACAGACCTTTGGAAATATCGTTCCACCTATTCAATCCAGAAGATAAATACAAAAAATTATACGAAAAGACGTTCCACTTCATCGCATACGAGAAACAACTCAAGGGTTTCAACTACGATCTTGACATAGATTATATGATCCAGCAACGGATTGTCAATACAGAATTGTTTGCACAACAATTGGAATTGGCGCAAAATGGCGCAGAAAGCCATAAAGATTCCATCAAGGCAGAAAAAAGATATATGGCACTGATTAACCAAGGTACCGTATATTACGAAAAAGCACAATTCTACGCAGCACGAAAATTCTTCACGGAAGCAACGAAAATCAAACCACAACGTCTCTATGCATACTACAAATTGGAAGACATCAAAACTGAATTGGAACGTTTTGAAACAAAAGCAGAATTACTTGGAATCAATCTTGATTCACTGATTGCTGCGGAATTGGCAAAAACTGATGTTGCTGACGAGGGCCCAAAAACATATCCAGCTTACGTTCCTCTTACCGACCAACAAGTTGAAGAAATTTTTAGAGCAGAATTACAAAAACAAGTATATGCTTCAAGTGCAAATGTTGCCGAAGGTAACCGTACAATGCGTTTAATGGATGAATTCTTTAGTGAAGAAACACGTAGAAATACTGCAATTGCTAAAACAGAACCTAAGAAGAAAGAGAAGAAGAAAGTTGAAGAACCTGTTGTGGCAAAAGAGGAACCTAAGAAAGAACCTGTTCCCGAACCAATAGATCTTTCTCAGAAACCAGCACAAAAACCGAAAACTGTCGTAAAACAGGAACCTGTGAAGAAAGTTGTTGACTTTGAGACATATCAAGATTCTTTGATGCATAAATACCCTAACGAACGCACCATAGAAATCACTCAAGATGCACACAAGAAAACAACCCGCGTGTTTATGAACGACGGCAAACACGTTGAAATTTATTCAATGGTTGAACACTCTTGGGGTGCCACCTACTATTTCTATGAAGATTATCCTACCGGTATGACAAGTATTGGATATGCCGCATTTGTCAATAAAACAAAACTGACAGATTTAAATAACATTCAACCAACGGAAAAGAAGGAATAGTGATTAACGATTAGTGTGAAAAAAGAGATGAAGCATCGCTTCATCTCTTTTTTTTGTGTCGTTAATTATCACTCCTCAATTTTCAATTCTCAATTCTCAATTCTCAATTCTTAATTCTTAATTAATTTACTATCTTCACGGAAATTTTCATACATGGAAAATTCGAGTGAACATACGGCACAAGAATGGAATATCATATTTGAGTCAATTTACAAAGACTTCTATTCCCCTTTGTGTGCATTTGCCTCGTCAATGATGCACGACGATGACGAAGCTGAAGAAATTGTTCAACTAACCATGACGAAACTATGGGAACAACGGGACAAATTGAATGAAATAGAAAATTTAAAATCATACCTGTTCCGTGCCGTAAAAAACAATTGTTTCAACGAAATTGCTCATTCAAAAATAGAAGTTCAATACCAAACGAATGCCTGGCTGGAGTTAAAAGAAATGGAAATGAATTCAATCGTGGAAGACGGCAGCAAGGATGAACGTATAGATATACTTTCACAAACAATTAAAAAACTCCCAGACAAGTGCAAAGACACACTTATGAACAAACTTGAAGGTTTAAAAAACAAAGAAATTGCAGAAAAGCTAAATATTTCTGTGAAAGCTGTTGAAGCAAATATTACCAGGGCATTTTCAATGTTACGGGAAAACATGAAAGATTCTGGATTCAAATAACAAGACAACAACTCATGATTTTTAGTTTTTATCCTATTTTGATAGCTGATTAGAGAAAATGTAATTACTTTGTAGCAAACAAATTACTCAACAATTAATATGAAAAGAATAGCAATTTTATTCACAACGTTATTACTGGCAGGTTCATTTAGTTTTGGACAAGATTCGTTAAAAACAGTCAAGACGACCGGACACGTTTCTGTAAATAATAAGACTATAAACTATGAAGCTACTACAGGATTTTTGCCTTTGAAAGACAAATCAGGTAAAGCCATAGCTAATATGTTTTATGTCGCCTACATAAAAAATGATGTTTCAGACGTACGTACCCGTCCTATCACGTTTGTATTCAACGGCGGACCAGGTTCTTCATCAGCGTGGTTGCACATGGGGGCTATTGGTCCTATGAAAGTGTCAACAACCGACTATGGCAAAGCCGAAATTCCCCCAAAAACGTACAAACTCGTCAACAATGACCAATGCTGGTTGGATATCACGGACCTTGTCTTTATAGATCCTGTAGGATGTGGATTCAGCCAACCAATTGGGGATGAAAAAGCAGAACAATTCTATGGATATGAAAATGACATACATACAACTGGAGATTTCATAAATCAGTGGACAAGCGAGAACAAACGCTGGGGATCTCCTAAATATCTTGCTGGAGAAAGTTACGGAACAACCCGCGCCTGTGGTATTGCTGATTATATGACAGATACGTATCAAATGTATTTTAACGGCATTTCTCTCATTTCGTGTGCTTTAGATTTTGAAACATTGCGTGAATTTGAGTCAAACACCCTGCTACCATATATCTGCAATCTTCCTGTTTATGCCGAACTTGCTATTTTTCACGAGGTAATCACACCTGAAAAATCTACAGACGAATTCATAGAAGATGTTGAAGATTTTGCAATGAACGAATATGCACTTGCCCTATTAAAAGGTGACTTGCTTTCAATCAATGAAAAATACGCTTTGGCTAAAAAAATGGAATCGTTGATTGGCATCAATGCCGATATTATTCTTGACCACGATTTACGTATTCCTTCTTGGCAATTCCGTAAACTTTTGCTGGACAAACAAAATCTCATAATCGGACGCTACGATGGCCGTCTTACCATGTTTGACCCAGCAAACAACCGCGACTATGCTTACGATGATCCAAGTTACACGGAAATAGCCGGTGCCGTAAGTGCTGCATTTAACGATTATGTTCGTAATGAATTAAATTATCCTATCGACACTCGATTCTATTTGATTGGAGATGTTCGTCCTTGGAAATATGGCGATGGAAAATATCTTAATGTTACTCCGCAATTACGCTACTCTATGTTTGTCAATCCAAATATGGAAATTCTTGTTGCAAATGGCAAATACGATTTGGCAACAAGTTATTTTGGTACAAGCTATGCAATCAACCACATGAATTTACCTGCACAATTACGGAATAAAATCACATTTACGTACTACAACGGCGGACACATGATGTATCTTGTCCCATCGGAATTAAAGAAATTGAAAGAGGACGTTTCTAAAATGTACGAACGTACACAGGGTAACAAATAATTCCGTGGCAAAAAAATACGACATACTTATTGTTGGCAGCGGACTTGGTGGATTGGTCTGCGGTTACATTCTTTCTAAAAAAGGCTTCAAAATAGCCATATTGGAAAAAAATGCCCAAATTGGTGGATGCCTACAGACATTTAAACGCGGTGGAGTAAAATTCGATACAGGAATGCACTACATCGGCAGTATGGAAGAAGGACAAATCCTTCATCGCTTCTGGAAATATTTAGGACTGACTGACACCGTTCCACTTCAACGACTGAACGACGACGGATTTGACATTATTTCGCTTAACGGAACTCAATATAAAATTGCGTCTGGTTTTGATAATTTCGTCAACACGTTGTCTAAACAATTTCCCGACAACGTTGAAGAACTCAAAACATATATACAGCGCATTAAAGATATTGCCGATGCTTCGCCATTATACAATCTGAGAAAAATTCAAAACAATGTATTTCTGGAACCAGATTATATTAAAACAAGCATAAACGATTTTATAGCATCAAGCATATCTAATCCGGTTTTACAGAATGTTCTTGCAGGAAACCTACCACTCTATGCCGGCGTAAAAGATATCACACCAACGTATATACACGCACTGATAACAAACTTTTACATTCAAAGTGCATACAGAATCATTGGCGGTAGCGATATGATAGCCAAATCGTTAGCACAATCAATTAAAAGTTTTGGTGGAGATATTTTCACCAATGCCGAAGTTGACAAATTCATTTGCAACGAAACAAAAGCAACAGCAGTCAAACTCACCAATGGAGAAATATTCGAAGCTGACAATTTTATTTCGAATGTACATCCACAAGTAACAATAAAGAAAATAGACTCTCCGCTAATACGAAAAGCATACAGAATCCGCATCAACAGCCTGCGGAACACAATATCAAACTTCACGGTTTACATTAAATTCAAGCCAAATAGTACGCCATATTTAAACTATAATTACTACTATTATAAAAATGCCGACGTATGGGCAGGAAATGATTACGATCCAGAAAAATGGCCGGAGCAGTATTTGTTCATGCACCAATGTAAAGAGAGAAATCAAAAATATGCAGAAAGTGCAGAACTGATTGCCTATATGCGTTACGAAGAAATTATAAAATGGGAAGGTACAAAAGTTGGTAAACGCGGCGAGGAATATGAAGCTTTTAAAAAAGCAAAAGCAGAACGTTTATTGCAAGAATTAGAGAAATCATTTCCTGGCATAAACAGTTGCATTGAATCGTACTATACATCAACCCCATTGACGTACCAAAACTATACGAATACCATGTACGGATCCATGTATGGCATTATTCGCGATAAGAATTTTCCAACGCAAACACTTGTCTCACAACGCACTAAAATACCGAATTTATTTATGACCGGTCAAAATATAAATTCACACGGAATTTTAGGGGTAACCATCGGTGCAGTCATCACCTGCGCAGAATTTTTAGGACTAAACGAAGTCATTCAAGAATTTTACGATTAATCAATAATCTCCAACCACTATTTTTTGCTCTTTGTGGCCTGCGATTTTGTTGCCTGAGTTGTTGTACTCTTTTGAGTCTTTGTGGCTTGATTATTATTTGTCGTTGTAGTTTTCTGAGTTTTTGTTGCTTGAGTAGATTTTATAGTTTTTGTTGCTTGACTGCTACTCTTTGTTTGCTGATTTGAACGAGTTGGATAACATACGCCACACGCCTTTTTGCCTTGTTGTTGTGCCGCATACAACGCCATCAAGGTTGCCTTTCCACACTTTTTTATCTCCATGCACGAAGAAGTTCTGTGATAGACAGACGAACCCGGACAAACCCAAACTTTTGTTTGTGCACATTCATCACTGCTCATATCTTTTTGCATGCTAAAAGAACAAAGTAAAACCAATACTAATGGGAAAAGTAATTTTTTCATAATCATTCAATTTTACAGTACAAAAATATAAAAATCAACAAATACCAGCCAAAGGAAGTCTCTCCTTTTATTATATTTGTAGAAAAATAAACATACACTTTATGAAGCGTTTTTTATCACTTATTCTTTCAATTATTCCGTGCTGCCTATTCGCACAAAACGAAAGCAAATACATTGTCGTTGACCAATTTGGATATCTTCCTGATATGCAAAAAATTGCAATTATCCGTTGTCCAGAAGTCGGTTTTGATTCTGCAGAAACATTTACCCCCAGCGACATTTACGAAGTTGTAAATGCAGAGACAAAAGAAGTAGCCTATTCCAGTTCTATTGCAGCATGGAATAATGGTGCCGTAGCTCAAAGCAGTGGCGACAAAGCATGGAGATTTGATTTTTCGAATGTAAAGGAAACTGGAACATATTATGTATATGACAAAGCAAACAATGTAAAATCATACACATTTGAAATCGGTGACAATGTTTACAAAAACGTACTGAGACAGGCTGTGCGTACATTCTATTATCAACGATGCGGCTTCAAAAAAGAAGCAAAATATGCAGGTGAAGGTTGGGCAGACGAAGCAAGCCACATCGGCGTTGGACAAGATTTAACTTGCCGTCGTTGGATGGCAAAAGACGATCCTACAACAGCTAAAGACGTTCACGGCGGTTGGTACGATGCTGGTGACTTCAACCGATATACAAACTGGACGTGTGATTATATTGAATATCTCCTTCTTTCGTACGAAGAAAATCCAGCTGCATGGACCGATGATTTCGGTATTCCAGAATCCGGCAATAAAATTCCTGACATTTTGGATGAAGTTCGTTGGGGATTGGAACACGTACTTCGTTTACAATTCGACAACGGTTCGGTTATTTCAGTTGTTCACACAGGATACGGAACTCCTCCGTCGGCAAATACAGAACCTACATACTGGGGCGATCCTAGCACATCTGCTACCCTTTCGGCTGCTGCCGCATACGCATACGGTTCAAAAATCTATGCGAAAATTGACAAGAAATTTTCTAAAAAATTGAAAACAGCCGCTATCAAAGCATGGAATTGGGCTAACGAAAATCCTGAAGTGTACTTTTTTAACAACAGCGCAGAACATGGCACACAAGGTCTTGCAGCAGGTCAACAGGAAATTACCGATCCAATGCATAAATCGGAATTAAAATTGTTGGCCGCATTACGTTTATTTGATGCAACTGGCGACAAACAATATCAAACCTATTTTGACAACAATTATCAAAATACGCGCTTAGTTGCTTGGGGATTGGTTTTCCCTTTTGGTGAATTAAACCAAGATATGTTGTTATATTACACTAAATTACCAAAGGCAACACCGGAAGTTGTCAGCAAAATCAAATATTCGTATCAATTAGGTATTGACACAATCTGCAACCTCTTCTCTATCCGCGACGACGAAGATCCATATATGGCCTGTCAAAAAGATTACGTTTGGGGAAGCAACGGAACAAAATCAAAACAAGGTTCCATTTATTACAATTTAATTCAATATAATATTGCTTGGAACGAAACACTCAAAACAACAGCAACCGATATTGCTGCACGCTATATTCACTATTTGCACGGCGTTAATCCACTAAACAAATGCTACCTGACAAATATGTCAAAATTCGGTGCCGAAAACAGCGTTCGTCAAATATATCATAGTTGGTACAGCCACGGAAATGAAAAATGGGACGAAGCCGGTGTTTCCACTTATGGACCAGTTCCTGGATTTGTGCCAGGTGGACCAAATTTGGAATACGATTGGGACAGATGTTGTCCAAACAACTGCGACAGCGAATACAATAATTCACTTTGTTTTTCTATCGACATCACTCCATTGAAAAACCAACCAGCCCAAAAATCATATTTGGACATGAATAACGGATGGCCTATCAATGCGTGGTCAGTAAGTGAAGTGAGCGGCGGATACCAAGTTCAATATATCCGTCTATTATCTAAATTTGTTAAATAATTAGAAAAAAAATAAAATTTATATAGGGTTTTTTCATTCTTAGTTGTCTTTCATATAAATTTTGATAAATGAATATCAACGAGCATATAGATTCATACCTTTCTGGACAATTGAGCGACGAAGAAGTTCAAACTCTTCTTGCTTGGGTTAAAGAAAGTGACGAACATCGCAAAGAGTTCTCTGATGCTTGTAGATTATGGAATTCCCTCCACTCCACACAGTTTAATAACGAAAAAGCCTACGCACAATTTGTACAAAAAACGACGGACAAAAAATCAAGAATTATTCCTCTTTGGGCTAAAATCAGTGCAGTTGCTGCAACGGTATTAATCATTGTTTGCTGTTTTTCTGTATTCAAATTCCAACAGACTGCCATCATAACTATCAACAATAGTGATATTGCAGTTAAAACAGTAGTTTTACCAGACAATTCAATAGTTTATCTGCAACAAAATTCGTCAATCTCCTATCCAGAATCATTTAAAAACGACAGCAGATCTATAACAACAACTGGTAATGTGTTCTGCGAAATATTCCATAACGAAGACGCTCCTTTTACCCTTACAACCGACAATATTGCAGTAAAAGTGTTAGGAACCTCTTTTCAAGTAAATACGTTAGATAGCACAAGTGTTGTTGTAGAAACTGGTAAAGTTCAAGTATCAACAGACAACCAAGCTGTTGTTATAACAAAGGGAGAACGCGCAGACCTAGTCAATGGTATTATAACAACATCTAACAATACCGATTTGAATTTTCTTTCGTGGAAAACTGGAAAATTACAATTCAAAAACAAAAATCTTACTCAAGTTTTAAGTGATATTGCACGCCATTATCACTATCAACTTGCATACGAATACGATACACAATCCATTTTTTATACAGGCTCTTTCGACAATTCATCGCTTGATGAAGTATTACAAACAATAGAATTGTCAATTCCAGAGGTCAATTTCGCGACAAACGAAAATGTCATCTGCATACGCCAAGCAAACAAGTAAATACACTCCCAACATATTTAAATGCAAATTTTATAACTTTGTGCGTGGATATGTTATGTATGACAAAGAAATGGTTGGTGTGTATGATATGTTTTTGCATATCCAGTATTGTTTTGGCACAACAACAATCCATCACCTATTTTGCGAAAGACAAGCCTGTAGTAGATATTTTACAAGATTTAGAAACCATTTCCGGTTACCACTTTTCGTACAACAGTAAGATTATAGATGCAACCAAGAAAGCATCTATTGCTGCAACAAACACACAATTTGAGTTGTGTCTGTCCAAAATTTTAGGAAATTCTTATGAATACAAAATTGTTGGCAATCAAGTCATTATCACAGAAAAAAAACTTCTTCCACCAACAAAACTAACTTCATCCGATTCCAAAAAAGAAAAACTAATTCTCGTATATGACACTATTCCCGTTTACGACACAATACGGGAATTTGTTACCCATACCGATACCATTAATGTAATTGATACTTTGCAGCACATAGAAACTATCACATTGCAACGATATGAGACCAATTATCTTCATACGCAAAATATTTGCAGCACTATTTCGGGTACAACAGGCCTAATTATCACGACCCCTTATTTTTATAAAGGAAATGAATATTCCAAGGCATTACAAGACATTCATCAATCGTCAATAGGATTTGATATACAATTTAATTACACGTACAAAAGAAACAATTTGCTACTGCAAAGCGGTGTAAATTTTTATGATTTTCGAGTAGAAAATTCATTTGCAACAAGTTATTTCACCGATGATGAAATGCAAACTTACACTGACACCTTATGGTTCTGGGATTACAACGAAAAATTTACGTATTACAAATATAAAAATGGCGATTCCGTTGCCGTAAACGTACTTGATTCAATTTATACCTATACTCTACAAAGTCATCCGAAAAAAATTGAGCATATCAACAATAAAATTTCAACCATTTCTTGGCAATATTTTTCTATTCCAATCGGTATAGGACGACATTTCAACATATCGAACACGTTTGCAGCCGAACCAATGCTGCTCATTAACACAATGTTTTTAGCATATTGCCGCGGAGAAATTGCAAATAGACAAATGACGGAAACCACAAGTATCAAAGAATTAATGAGACGAGTAACATTTTCCGCGACACTATCGTGCAATATTCTCTACTCCATTGAAAAACAATATTCCGTATCAGTTCGTCCATTTTGTATAATAGCTCCTGGGATTTATAAAGAATCATCATCAGGCTTTCAAGGACTATTTGCCGGATATGGTGTTGAATGGGGATTTAGCTACACAATTCCGCATGAATAAACGGTGTACATTATTGCTTTTATGTACGGTCTGCACCATCGGTTGCTTGGCCCAACGACAGTTTTTTTCATCTGGATACGCCTACACACTGTCACTTTGCGACAATAACACTGTTCAATCATGGGGCAATAATACATACGGGCAATTAGGACGTAATACGAGCAAACATGCCAACGATATACCTTATACAATAGAAAATCTCACGAATGTTTCCAGCATTGACGCTGGCTTAGGCAGTTTTTGTTGTGCTGTAACAACCGATGGACACGTACTTTCCTGGGGACACAATTTCTTTGGAGAACTTGGAATTGGCAAGACGTACAACGAAAAACCACAATCAGACAAGCCCGAATATGTAGTCGGTGGCGAAACCGGCACAGAATATCTCGAAAATGTTGTCGCAGTATCCGTAGGACAGACACACGCGTACGCTCTACTGACTGACGGCAGTGTGGTTTCATGGGGAAACAATGCTAATTCGCAATTAGCCAACTCCTCATTGGAAGCAATATCATATCCTGTTTACGTAAAAAAAAGCACAAACCAAAGACTTGACCATATCACTATGATTGCCGCTGGTGGAAACCATGGTTACGCATTATCCGACGAAGGACATGTATATGCTTGGGGAGAAAACCAATCCGGACAATTAGGATGTGGCAATACTGAAACACAATCATGGCCCACTCTCGTTATTGACAAAGATGGGATACCACTATCTGGCATAACAAGCATTGACGGTGGAATGTTTTTCGGACTTATGCTCACCAACGACGGTATGGTATATGGTACCGGAGCGTACAAAGGAACCGATATTGATGCCGAAGGAAGTCATTACAAAACGAAAAGTCACGCAGAACTCATCGTTGGTGGCGAAACGCCATATTATTACCTAGAACACGTAACCGAAATATCAGCAGGTTTTTCACATGCAATGGCCATAATTGAAGAAAATGGTACCAATTATGCCGTTTCGTGGGGCGACAATCGCTTCCCTAACTTACAACAAAACAACGGTGGGCAACTCGGAAACGGAGAAATTTCTATAAAACAAGCATATACGCCAATGTATATGAAAACGAGTGCTGGCAAAGTTAGCAACGTCACTCATATTAATGCTGGCTGTGGTGTTTCAATGATTCAAAACTATGCCAACGAAACGTACGAAAATCACATACTTATCTGCGGTAGTAACGCAGACGGACAATTGGGCTTTGGCGATACATTCAACCGATTCTTTTTATACCAATTGCCCAATGTTTGCACACCATTTGACAATGAAAGCCACGAGCCAATTTACACCATACAAGGAACCGTCATAAATGAAAATAATACCCCTATTCAACAAGCAAAAATATATCTCTACAAACAAAACGAACAAAATCCCAAAGATTCTACAGAAAGTAACGAAAACGGATCATTCATTTTGCGAACAACTAAATGTACTGGAACACTATATGCAAAATCACCAAACACAGAATATAGCAATGTTTGGGCAGGAAACGTAACAAATGAACAACAAGCCTACTATATTACCATTGATGCCGACATATTACATTTTACCATAACCCTACCAACAGTACAAACCACCATACAAAATATCGTGTACAATGAACTATGGAGAAACTCAGAAGCATTCATATACAATCTAAACGGAATAATGATTGAAAAATTTAGAATGACGGAAAACACCTGTAATCTACTGAAATCGCACCCAAAACCTCTTATTTTGGTAATTCCAACAAAGGAAAAGATATATTCGTTCCTGATAAATTAAGGTCAGACTATATCTCCGTACATAACGCCGCCCGCGTAATGCAATTTGATTGCAATTATTTGATTACGAGCATTATAAGGAATTTTTGCACATACTTTAATATAGTTGTCGGTAAATCCGACATAGTACCCTTCTTTATTCTTTGTTTCGAATAAAACAGGACGAATTTGTCCGTCAAATTTTTTATAAAACTCCTGATGCACACGTTCAGATAATTGATGAAGTTTAACACTTCGTTCCGTCCGAACAGATTCTTGTATATGCGGACGAATCTGTAAAGCATCGGTATTTTCCCGTTCTGAATACGTAAAGACGTGTACAAAACTAATTTTCAATGATTCAATAAATTGGTACGACTCATCGAAATAAGAATCCAACTCACCAGGAGCACCAACCATTACATCCATTCCTATAAAAGCATCGGGAATTTTTGATTGTACTTCGTGTATACGTTTGGCAAAAAATTCAGTTGTATATCTCCTCCGCATCAAACGTAGTACGGCATCGCTTCCGCATTGCAACGGAATATGGAAATGTGGCATAAATGCGCGTGATTGTGCAACAAAATCAATAACTTCGCTCGTCAATAAATTTGGCTCAATAGATGAAATTCTATATCGTTCAATTCCCTTCACTCCATCTAATGCACGCACCAAATCAACAAACTTCTCTCCTGTTGTCTGGCCAAAATCACCAATATTAATGCCGCTAAGAACTATTTCTTTCACACCACGTGCGGCTATTTCCTCAGCCTGGGCAACTAATGATGCAATATCAGTATTACGACTTTTACCCCGTGCCAAAGGTATTGTACAATACGAGCAACGATAATTGCAACCATCTTGCACCTTTAAAAACGCACGGGTTCGTTCCGAACAGGAATATGCACCATCAAAACGCACAACATCTTGTATTGGAGTTACTTGAAGAACTGATATTGCTGACTGTTCCACTTCGCGTAACCGTTCAACAATATTGAATTTTTCCTGCACGCCAAGCACCAAGACTACTCCATCTATCTCTGCAATTTCTTGCGGTTTCAATTGCGCATAGCACCCCATTACAATAATCTTAGCCTGCGGATTTCGACGATGTGCTCCACGAATAGCCTGACGACTCTTTTTATTCGCCGATTCGGTAACGCTGCAACTATTAATGACGTAATAATCGGCAACTCCGTTAAATGCCACCACATCGAAACCAGCATCCTGCATTTTGCGGGAAATTGCATCAGTTTCGGCGTAATTCATCTTACACCCCAATGTATAGAAACCTATACGATTCATAGCACAATCTTCATTATGCACCATTATTTCTTATATATCATTCTACCATTTTGAATTATGATACCCTCATAGTGCGCATCGACACGTCTTCCAAGAATATCGTACATTGGTGCCGATAAATCCAATGTATTATTTGGCACTATTTCTATGTCAGAAGGCGTTACCACACCTCCAAATATCTTTTCTTTACAAAAGTTTATAATATCATTAGCAGCATATATATAAAACATTTGGCCATAAAACGCATGATCCGGATTCGAAGCTTTGTAAAATTCATAATCTTCTATTCCTAAAGAATCTACCGCATTTTGAGCATTAATAAACGGTACTACCTTATCTCCCGTGAGATGGTACATCCACAAAGGATACGAAACTTTCCAACCATCCAACAAAGAATTGGCCTTTGCAGCTGCATCAAGTTCTGCACGCAACTCTGAACCATCTTCAAACATGCTATCATTCAAAAAATCTTTCAGTGAACTGGAACCATTTGTAACCTCCAACATTTTTGCAGAAATTTGATCTGTTGTAAATTCTTTACTATCAATCCATTCTTCTAATCCTGCATTAATCAAATTATCCTTAAAAAAATCCGAGAATTTTCTATTTGCAGCAAAAAATTGAGGACAGCCAGTCAAAAATCCTTTAACAACAAGAGGTAAAATAACTGGCATCACTATAGTATCTGTACTATCAAGCATATAGTTTAACGTAGCAGACACGTCATACGGTCCTTCGCCACAACAAGTTTTTGCAAAGTGTAAAAACTCTACAAGTTCACTATCTTCCTCCAACATACGATGTACAGCCAATGCAACACCACCACCTTGCGAATAACCGATATTAAACAAAGTATCGGTTTCAATCTGAATATTTCTTTTTGTAATAATATCACGAGCGACAATTGCCAAATCTACAGAATTCGCTGCATTTTGCATCTGACACAGGTATGGATGAGCCTCCTCTTCCGTAATTCCATATCCAACATAATCAGGAGCCACTATAAAAAAAATAGTGCGAAGCAATATTGCACTTGCAGTTTCTCCCGCCACTGACGGTGCTTCAGCATTATCGGTAATCGTATGATGGTTATCCAATATGATGGCATATGGCTGCATATTAATCGGATAACTGACTAATCCAGACACCATCTGAGTTTTTGTTCCATCCGCAGACAACGATGCATATTTAACAATGATAGTAACTACAGCATCTTCTGTTGTTTCTTCAACTATTGAATATTCTGGAACTTCTATTGCACATACTGACAACGAAAAGGAAAAAGTTGCTGTAAGAGCAACCAATACGTTTTTTATTTTCATCATTCAAAAAATTTTTAAAATTTTGGAGCATTAAACCCCTTCATAAATATTTCACCAATATTATTCAATTCATACACGCGTTCCCCGTAGAAGAACAAATTAGGTTGTATGGTTTCACGATTCATATATCCAGCAACAGGAATTATCATATTGTATTTATCAACCATAAATATCGTTGTTGGATAACTCAATTTTCCATTTAACAGTTTGATAGCCAAATCGTGTGTTTTACCCTGCTTCGTATATACAGAATCTCTATATGTAATTTTTTCTGATCCTTCAGCATTCATTTTAACTGCATAGAAATGTGAATTGATATAGGCGACCACTGCACTATCCTGATATGTCGTAGCATCCAAACGTTTGCACCACCCACACCAGTCGGTATATACATCTATCATCACAGGTTTTCCATCTTTTGCTGACAACTCCATAGCCTTCTCAAACGGCATCCAATTGATTTGTGAAAAAGCGGACAAAACACCGAACATCAAACTTATAGAACAAAATATTTTTTTCATATTCATAAAATTTCAAATTACAACATTTGCAAAGCCTTTGTAAAATTGGAATTCGGCACCGTACCAGTTTCATCCATAGAATATTGCGGTAAATATCCATCAACGAAATACATTGCCAAGTCTTCCTTATTTTTCACTGGCATTTTCCCACGATACGAACAAGCAAAATAATCTTTCACTAAATCATACGTAACACCGGAAATATTTATTTTACCAACATCGCTACCCGTTTCCATACGACTGGCAACATTAACAGTATCTCCCCATATATCGTACAAAAATTTCTTTTTACCTATCACACCTGCAATAACCGAACCTGTATGGACTCCTATTCTGACATTCCATAATTCCTTTCCCTGCAATCGTTTTTGCACATTAACTTTTTCCATATACTGCAGCATTTCCAACGCAGCAGCAACAGCATCGACAGGATGACTATGATTTCTCATTGGCATACCACCAACACACAGATACGCATCGCCAATAGTCTTTATTTTTTCCAAATAATGTCGCTCGCAGATATCGTCTATATTAGTGAAATGAGTATTGAGTTCGGTGATAAGTTCCCGAAGTTCTATCCGTTCGCACATTGAGGTAAATCCTGCAACATCTAGGAACAATACCGATACACTTTTATAGAATTGAGGTTCTACAGAATGGTCTTTCAACAATTCCAAACAAATTTCTTTTGGCAGAATATCAAGCAACAGCGTTTCTAATTTTTGCTTTTCCAACAGCAATTCTGCCTGTTTTGTTTCGACTTGAGCACGCAGTTCACTCAACTGCATATCTTTCAACATTAATTGTTGCTGCAGTTCCTCTATTTGCATTTGCTCAATCTTGTTCATGTCCTTTCCTATATTTTACAAATATATAAAAGGAATCAATTCAAAAAGCTTTTATATAGTAACTCTATCATTTCCGATTAAAAAAGACTAACCCATCTTTGCGCTCTTATTTTTTTTCTGTACATTTCTAAAAAAAAAATATGAATAAGTCATTCTTGGAACTTTGCGTCACCGACATTTATACAAAACATGCTTCTGCATTCAGCAACTGCACCATTGTCGTTCCCAGTAAACGTGCCATAACGTATATACGAACATATCTTTCCAAATGTATTGAAAAGCCGATTTTTCTTCCAGAAATGACGACAATACAGGATTTTTGCATCTCGCATCAAAATGCAACGATTCCACAGGATTTTACGCTAATATATCTTCTCTATCAAGCATATACTAAAGCATTCAATTATACTGATTTAACAAAAGAAACCTTTGAAGATTTCTATTCGTGGGGAGAAATGCTCTTAGCTGATTTTAACGACATTGACAAATATCTTATTAACCCCAATGCTATCTTTTCAAATATTGCAGACGAAGAAGATATAAAATCACGTTTCAATGAGCTCAATAACGAGCAGATAGAAACAATCAAAAGATTTTGGAATACTACGAAATTCGACCAAGAAAACGAAAATGATGTCCGCAAAAAATTCGTTGACTTTTGGAACAAATTGCCTATCATATATGCCGACTTTAAAGAAATACTCCGTCAAAAAAACTTCTGCTACGAAGGTATGGCAATGCGTTCGGTTGCCGAATCCGACATAGATACTAAACACCAATTATTTAACGACAGACAATATATTTTTCTCGGTTTTAATGCTTTAAGTAACTGCGAAACGGAAATATTCAAATTCCTGCACAATCGTAAGCAAGCATACTTTTATTGGGACTACGACGTCTACTACAAAGACGACAAATACAACGAAGCTGGCACGTTTGTGAGAAAAAATATGGAATTGTTTCCTAACGAACTTGACGAAAGTTCATTCAACAATTTTTCTCATGATAAACAAATACGAATTATAAAAACACCTAATGAAGTTGCTCAGGCTAAAATATGCCCAAGCCTATTACCGCAACCTATTAACGAAGAACACAAATGCGCAATAATATTGGCAGACGAAAAACTGATAGTTCCTCTCTTGTCATCCATTCCTGAAGAATACGATTATAATATTACTCTTGGCTACCCGCTTCGTTCATCTGTTGCCTACTCGCTTTTTGAAACTATTCTGGACTTATGCAACAACAAGAAAAAAGACTGTTTCTATTTTAAAGATATTATCCGTCTTTGCGAGAATCCAATCTTTCCAACTGAATTCCAAAAACAGTTAGCAGAACTCCGAAAATACATAACCGATGAAAAGAAAATAACAATCTCGGCAGGTGAATGCTCACAAAAATGCAACTTACCCGAAATATTCAACATACGTACAGAAACAAACAACGAAGAGTATATTAAAGATTTAACAAAATCACTCGTCGCACTTAACAAACAGTTTAAATTCAGCGACTTAGACAAAAGCATTCTCTACACCATTTACACCGAATTAAAAACACTCGAGACCATAGTAAAAGAGAATGAAATTCAGTTTCAAAAGATTAAATTCATTAACAATTTGCTCAAAAAAAGTTTGCAGAGCAAAAGTATTGACAGTATTGGAGAACCATTAGCAGGTTTACAAATTATGGGAATTTTGGAAGCCCGTCTCTTAGACTTTGACTCTATCATTCTTACTTCTGTAACTGAAGGAAATCTGCCAAAAACATCCAGCGGCAGTTCGTTCATTCCATATAGTTTACGCACAAGCTACGGAATGCCTACCATAAAAGAACAGTCTGCAATGTATTCCTACTATTTCTACCGACTTATACAACGGTGTAAAAATCTTACCATTTTGTACAATGAGGGTGGCAAAGACAACAAATCGGAGAAAAGTAGATTCATTCTACAACTACTGTACGAAAGTCCTTTTAAAATAATATCAGACAACGAGATAAGCAACCCGCAGAAAACAT
Source organism: uncultured Bacteroidales bacterium (assembly GCA_937892155.1). Lineage (GTDB taxonomy): Bacteria > Bacteroidota > Bacteroidia > Bacteroidales > UBA1715 > UBA1715. The sequence goes on from CALAUG010000041.1 coordinate 67,656, forward strand.
TAAGCGGTATAGTCTTAGATGAATACAATTATAACATCACCCCACAAAATGGATTAAAAATCGCGGTAAAAAAATCTTCACCGGAAGTGTTGCAATATTTTGAATCAATACGCTCAAAGCACTCACTTTCGCCATCGGCAATTTCAACATATATTACCTGTCCAATGAAATTTTACTTTCAAAACATCAAACATTTGAAAGTGCCGGAAACTGTAGATGAAATGCCACAACCTAACGATATCGGCAACTTCTTTCATCATACAATGTACAATATCTACAACAATTATAAAGGACAAGATATTACAACAAAAACCATAGACGAAATTGCAGCCAACGAAGAATTCATTGAAGATATGATTTCCAAAGCTCTCAAAGAATCGAAAGCTTCGTCAAACATTATGGATAATCAAAGTAAGGAATTTCAGTTGACTAAAATGAAAGTATTGAAATTTCTGGAATTTGAAAAACAGCACACTCCTTTCCGTATTGAAAGTCTGGAGGAATTTAATAATCTCAAATTAAGTAACGGTATAAGATTGGGTGGATTTATAGATAGAGTCGACACGTTTGGTGGATACACCCGTGTAATTGATTATAAGACAGGAAAATGCAGTACGACGGATGATTTACAGAAAAAAATATGCGTTGATGATATTGATAATTTGTTTGTGTATTCAAAAACATTTCAAAAAGAGGCATTGCAGACATTCATCTATTCGTACATTTTAAAGAAAAGCAATAAATGTAGCCAAGTTCAACCGAATCTTATTTTCATTCAAGCAATCAACAATCCCGATTTCCAAACCATAGTTCACACCAAAGACGATGAATTGGGATTTTTTACAGACGAACTATGTACAACGTTCGAAAATAAATTGTTGACGTTTATCGAGAACGATTTTCTAAACACCAATGAAGATTTTAGAACAAACAACGATGCTTGTTTGTATTGCGACTTTAAACTATTTTGTGGCAAGGCAACAGATTAAGGTTCAAGTAGATTACGTTTGATTGCCAATGCGTGCATTTGAACACCTAATTTTTCATCTTGCTCTTCTAACGAGCAAATTGCATCGCGCAAAGTCTTGGAAGATTGAACTTCGGTTTGCATTCCAATTTTTTCCAATTGGCATTGCAATTTTTTTATTTCTGCAAGCAGCACTTCCCGTTCTGCACGAATTGCTTCAATTTTCCTCAAACATTCCTGATATTCATCCATATTATTACTTTTGATTTCGTTGTGTTGGTTGCCAAAAAAGAGGTATTTTCGCCCATCAAATATTTACTGCCGATATTTCATTGAGTAGACTACAACTATGCTCTTTGTGTGAAAACATCATCCCTATATCTATTATGCATTCTTATAACTCCTTTTTATTTAAGCATTTACGCATAGCATCTTCCATTTTTTGGGTAGAAGCACTCCAATCGTATTTGTCGTGTACAAACATATTCCCTTTTTCTGCCATTTTTTTTGCAAAAATTTCATCTGAAAGCAACAAAACAATTGCATCAGCCAATTCTTTGGCAGAACTGCCGACAAGAATTTCAGACTTATCATTTGCCAGCAACGCATTGTTTGCCAACGGAGTGGTAATGCACGGCAGTTGCATGGCCATAGCTTCCAACAATTTATTTTGCAAGCCAGTCCCGATACGCATTGGAGCTATAAATATTTTTGATTTTGCATAAACATCACGCATATCGTCAACCCATCCTGTCACTTCTATATTATCGTTAGCTACAGCCTTTACAGAAGTTACAGGAGTTGCTCCTGCTATACACAATTTCGCATTAGGAATTTTTGACCAAACGAAATGCATAATTTCCTGAGACAAATACATAACAGCATTGACATTGGGCGGATACGCCATATTTCCAGTAAAAACAATATCATATTTTTTTTCTGTCTGAATTTGTTTGAAATGTTCAAAATCAACCCCATTGGGTACAATCAGAATCTCATTTCTTTGAGGATGGTCAATCAATTGCCGGTCAGAATCGCTAATGATTGTTTTTACATCGAACTTATCGAACACAAACCGCTCATAGCGCCGAAGACGTTTGTACTCCATTTTAAAAATCGGACGGAAAAACCATTTAGCCAATACCATACGGCGTTTCATCCCAATAGACAAAACATCCTGATAATCAATTACTTTAACGCACGTCTCATCAATCAAATATGGTGAAACTCTAACCAATTGTCCAAAAGAAACATCAGGTTTTATTGTATTTATTATCTCTTTTATTTGACCATGAACTTTTCTATTATAGAAATATCCGCACTGAATCGGCATACCTTTACAAAAAGCCAACCCGACGTTTATTAACATTCTAAATTTTGACAACTGAATGAAATCAACTGATTTACAATATTCCGTCAGAATACTTTTAGCCTTATCTTCATCAACCGATTTATCATCATTTAACGCACACAAATAAACATCGTTATTTTTTGACAAACATTTTATCTGATTGAAAGACCGAAGTTTATCACCTTTTTCCAAAGGCCACGGAATTCTTGACAACAACACAAAAATCTTCATCTTGAAATATTATTTTTGTAGAACATAATTAAGTTGTTGATTATATTAGAATTATCAAAATTATTCTTGACAAATTCTTTTGCGTTCATGCCTATTTCATTTATTTTTTTTCTTTCAAACAAAAGAGAATTAATGGCAGAAACAAATTGCTCTGGAGTATCCGTAATACAAATTTCTTTATCTTTTTTTGCAGGAATGCCTTCAGCACCAATCGATGTTGTTACAATTACTTTCCCATACGACAAACCTTCCAAGATTTTTATGCGCATTCCACCACCAGCAAGCAATGGCACCACCATAATAGAATGTTGTGCCATAAATTCGTATGCATCAGGAACTTGACCAACATATACAACCCCAGGAACCTGAATTTTATCTACAAACCATTGCGGCGCATTTCTTCCCGCCACGTAGAATTTTAATTGCGGATAATGTGCTCGTAGATTTTCCCAACAATTATTTAAAAACCACAAAATTCCCTGTTGATTTGGAGACCAATCAAGAGAACCTAAATGAAACAACGATATTTCTTCCTCAGCACATTGTCGCACTTGAGGTAAATCACCTATGAAAATACCCATGGGAGCGACAGCTACAGATTTCATATTGCCTATTTTGCAATATGTTTCACCATCTCGTTGCGTTATAGGAATCAACAAATCATAGGTATTCAACAGAGATTTTTCAAACCGCTCTATTCTTCTGGCCAAATTCTGTAAATAGAATTTCTTTAGACCAAATGATGTTTCCGAAGCCAAACGTTTCCATATCTCAAACTCAACATTATGCGCACGATAGCCTATTCGTGCTTTTGAATGTAAACGAATCAATGGAATATATGCACACATATACAATCCTTCCAATTGAACAATGTCAAATTCATTTTCTTTCAAAAGTTTTTTCAATAAATCAGAAAATTCATGATTAATAAAACGTGTGGCCGTATAAGGTAATTTTGAAAACAAAAGATTTTTTAAAGCCTCCATCGCAGACAAATCGGTATTGACAAATACAGCATTGAAATCTGCCATTATCTTCACTTTATCTGGTAATTTTTCGACATCAAAATAATGTTTTGCCGTATTAATAGCAGCGACAGTAACCGAATGTCCAGCTTCAGACAAACCGCGTATCATTGCAAATGTCGCCATTTGTCCACCGTCTTTCTGTGGATATGGAAACTTATTACAGACTATTAATACCTTCATTGATGTTATTGCAAAAAAAACGCCGAGAGGCAAAACCTTCGGCGTTTATCATTAAGTTCAAACTATTATTGAGCAAATCTTTTGTTAAATTCAACAGAGTTACGAGGATTGATTTCTACATAGAAACTTGTACTCTTTCTTTCTGGGAATTTGTAAATGCCATATCCTTCTGGCGTTTGACCTGTACGTTTTCCACGGAAATGTTTTGCATCCATTTCACGGACAGACGAAACATAGAACGTTTCTTCAATTACTTCTACACCATTCTTAAAATCCTTGTCTGTTGCAACAACAATTTTACAAGTAAATTTTACAGGAGAAGCTGCTTGAGTAAAATCAGCTTTGTAAATAGTAGCTTTTTGATTTTTTACAGAATTATGTTTTTCCTCATAACTAGCTGCATTTACATCCATAGTTATGCCTTTTTCTTCATTTTTAGCATTTGAAATCAAATAGTAATTTCCTTTAGTGTACGTACTTTTTGATAAGATTTCAGTAACTTCATCTTTCTTTTCTTCACGACCTAAAGTAATTTTCTGCCATTCATAATCCATATCCGTCAATGTTGGTTCACTTGCCTTATATTTTTCGTAAACCTTATATTGACTGTCAGATAAATCATTTTCTATCGGTGTCATAGGCAATTCCACACCTTCAACAGTAAAAGTTGATTTAGACCAGTTTACATAAATTGGATCGTTGGATTTGTTTTCAATCTTAACCTGCATTTTTCCTTGGCTTGACCAAAACAAATAACTAACATCAGCCAAATTCTTTTCTGAATGATACTGTTTATACTCGTTCAAAGGTAGATTGTTTACAGAAGCAACATCATACACTTGAACATATCCCCTGGCATTACTTACATCTTGTGCCTGAGCAGCAACAGAAAGAGATGCTACAATGCCGAACACTGAGAAAATTTTTACAATCTTTTTCATACTATTTAATTTATGATACGTACAAAGATAGAAATTTTATGCAATACACAAATACTATTGCAAAAAAACGGAAATTCTATTTTACAAATTAGAATATGACATACTGTATGTGTCACCCTGTGACACATCGCCTGTTTGCAAACCTTTCTTAAACCATCTCATTCTTTGTTCTGATGTTCCATGAGTAAATGCATCCGACTGAACTTGCTTATAACCAGCGCGTTTTTGCAAATAGTCGTCACCTATTTTTCCTGCTGCATCGAGTGCTTCTGCCATATCACCTGAATCTAACGAACCAAATGTTGCATTTTCTTTATTTCCCCATACTCCCGCCAAAAAATCAGCTTGTAACTCTATACGCACACTCCATTGGTTACTTTCTTTGTCACTTCTTGCCTGTGCCATTTTTTGATGAGCTGCACCGAGATAACCCAGTTCGTTTTGTACGTGGTGTGCAACTTCGTGAGCAATAACATAAGCATTGGTAAAATCACCTGTCGCTCCTAATTGCTGTTTCATTGTGGCGAGGAATTCCAAATCCAAATAGATTTTTTGATCTGCAGAGCAATAGAACGGTCCCGATGTTGCGCTACCCTGTCCACAACCTGTTTGTGTTGTACCTTTATAGAATACTAATGTTGGTGGATTATATTTTTTGCCCATCTTCTTAAATTCTGCAGCCCATATATCTTCCGTACTTGCTAATATTTGTTTACTAAATTGCTCCAAGGAATCTTCCAATGCCGTTGGCTGATATGCCTCAGTGGTTGTTCCACCACCTTGCGTTAATGAACTCATACCTGTAGAAACTGCCGTTCCTAAATCTCCACCTGATGTAAAATAAGCAAATACACCTGCTATCAATGCGGCTACTATACCACCTCCTACTTTTACAGAAGAGCCCGAACGACGATCTTCAACATTTCCGCTTTCGCGACGACCTGATAATCTCATATTCTATGTTTTTAAATTTTTACAAATGTACTACTTTTAGCAATAGCAAAAAAAATTGTCTTGAAAGACGCCATCAATCTTATTGCAAATAATGTTTCCACCACGATTGAAAAACTATTAATGCCCATATATGAGCTGGCGCATCTCCATGCGAAGACATATATTTTACATCTTTTAAACCAGCAATCGCATCGTAATTAAAAATACCCTGTTCTTCTATAAAATGCTTTGACAACAAATCTTGTATCAAATCCTGCAACTCTGTTTCGCACCACGATTGCAAAGGAACTTCAAAACCTTTTTTCGGCCTATTATACAATTCCTGAGGCAAATCGCTTCTAAAAGCATCCTGTAATATTTTTTTCTTCATCCTGCCATCAATCTTATAAGATTCTGGCAACGAGTTTATAAAAGTCACAAGTGTATGGTCTAAAAATGGCGTACGAACTTCCAAACTGTTATCCATCGACATTCTGTCGGTTTTTGTAAGCATATCGTTGGGCAACACCAACAATTGATCACCATACAACACATCATTCACGTCAGACGAAGCACTGAAATGTGATGTGTATTTTTGTTTTAACTCTATCAACGATGTTGTTTGATTCTTTAATTCCCGTTTTACAACCTGTTCATCTGTAAAACTGCACCATTTCCAATAAGCATCGGCGTTACTAAGACTAACACCTTCCGCATATTTTGCAAATTTACGAAATACGTTATACAATGCGTTTGAGCGTGACTGTGGAAGATGTTTTAACAATGGATAGCTCAACGATGCTACATTATTTAATAATCCGTGTTGCATTTGCTTGTAATGAGCCATGTGTTTGTGATAGCCTGCAAACAATTCATCAGCCCCATCACCCGAAAGTGCAACTGTCACATGTGGTTTCACATACTTACATAACACGTGGACTGCTATCGCCGAAGAATCAGCAAACGGTTCATCAATATTTTGCAGAATAGCATACAACGATTCTTGCAAAGTTTTATTATCTATCTGTATTTCTGTATGTTGCGAATGTATTTTTTTCGCAACCAACTGAGCATAATGAGTTTCATCAATAAACGGATTATCCTTGAATCCTATAGAAAACGTCTGCAAACTATCGACATATCTGCTTGCTATAGTGCTAATAACCGACGAGTCTATTCCTCCACTTAAAAAAGTACCAAGCGGGACATCGGAAATCAAACGAAGTTGTACGGAATCTGTCAGTTTTTGAACTAATTGCTTTTGAGCTTCCTCGTATGATAGTGGCACAGCGGACGAATTATATCGTGGAATTGAGTAATACCTTTCTTTTTTGACATTTTTCCCAGAAATGGTAATGGACATCCCCGGTTCCAATTTCAACACATTTTCCAACATTGTAAATGGTGCTGGTACGTAGTTCAATTGTAAATATGCAGCCAGTGCTATTTCATTCAACGCTCTTTGAAACGGGAAAGTCACAATCCCCTTCAACTCAGACGAGAAGCCAAAAAAAGATTCATTTTCAATATAATACAACGGCTTAATACCTATCCTATCACGAGCAATAAACAAGACATCTTTTACCGAATCGTAAATAGCAAATGCAAAAAAACCATTAATTTTCTCTATAAAAGCTGGGCCATATTTTATATAGAGCTGCAGCAACACCTCTGTATCCGATGTTGATTGAAATTGTACGCCATCTGCACGAAGTTCATCATAATATTCGCGATAGTTATAAAACTCACCATTATAAACAATCGTATATCGTTTTGATGAATCAGTAAATGGTTGATTTCCAGCCATTGATGTATCCAAAATGGCCAAACGTGCATGACCCAATACTGCATGACCTGCAACGGCAACCTGCTGTACTTCCGGACCTCTATTTTTTAGGGATTGTACGGACAATTCAACAGCAGAACGATAGTGTTCCGCACAATCTCCAAACGAATATATTCCACTAATTCCGCACATAACAAAAAAGGTATCTAAAAATATTACATTTTCAGATACCTTTCATATAAGTTGTATAGTTTCTTATTGTAATTTTTCTAACGCAACTTTTACGCGTTCAGCTGCTTTTTGCAACAAATCGTCTGAAGTGGCAAAAGAAAATCTAATACATTCCGGGTTACCAAATCCATCCCCAGATACTGACGCAACCAAACCTTCCGTCAGCAAATACATTGCTAAATCAGTTGATTTTTTGATTACCGAACCATCAGGAGCCGTTTTACCAATAAATGCAGACACTTCGGCAAATACATAAAAAGCACCATCAGGAACAGATATCTTTAAATCTTTGATTTTTGACAATTCTTTGATGAACATATCACGACGACGCAAATATGCGGCAGTCATTTGTTTTGGATATTCCAAACCGCCATTTAAAGCCGCTATAGCTGCTCTTTGTGCTACAGAACAAACTCCCGAAGTTACTTGCCCCTGTAGTTTGATACATGCTTTGGCAACCCATTCTGGAGCAGCAATATATCCAATTCTCCATCCTGTCATTGCATAAGCCTTAGAAACACCATTGACAATAATTACTTGATCCTTTATTTCCTCAAATTGTGCGATTGACTGATGAGCACCAACATAATTTATATGTTCATAAATTTCATCAGCTACAACAAATATCTGCGGATTTTTAGCAAATACATTTGCCAATTCTTTCAATTCTCTTTGCGAATACACCGCACCACAAGGATTTGAAGGAGAACTAAAGACGAACATTTTCGTCTTAGAAGTAATCATCTTCTCTACCTGTTCTGCTGTAACCTTAAAACCAGAATTAATATTCGTAGATATGAAAACTGGTTTTGCATCAGCCAATTTAATCATTTCAGGGTAACTAACCCAATATGGAGTTGGTATTAAAACTTCGTCTCCAGGATTCAAAATACTCAAAAAAACATTAGACAATGCATGTTTTGCACCTGCAGAAACAGCTATTTGACTAGTTTTGAAGGTTAAATTATTTTCACGTTTGAATTTTGCACAAATAGCTTCCAATAGATCTTTATATCCACCTACAGGAGAATAGAAAGAATAATTGTCGTCTATAGCTTTTTTTGCAGCCTCTTTCACATAATCAGGAGTATTAAAATCAGGTTCACCGACACTTAAATTAATGACATCCTTTCCAGCCGCTCTCAATTCACTACTCTTTTGAGACATCGCCAATGTCTGCGAAGCAGCCAAAGCAGCTAATCTTTTAGAGATTTGTTCCATTCGTTACTTAAAATTTAAACCGTGCAAAGGTAGTAGAAAATTTTACTTATGGTAATAAAGAGGTAAGAAATTTTATCAACAAAAAAAGAGGAAAACTTCACGTGAAATTTTCCTCTTTTGTGGGCGCTAAGGGATTCGAACCCCTGACCCTCTGGGTGTAAACCAGATGCTCTGAACCAGCTGAGCTAAGCGCCCTTTTGATTACATTCGTTTTTCAAATGCGATGCAAATATAGATACTTTTTAAATACCTCCAAATATTATTTTAAAAATTTTTGCAAAAATTCTGCTACCACATACGAGCTTCCACCTACGTATACAACACATTCTTTTGAAACACAACGTGTTGCTTGCTTATATGCCTCCCAGACAGTATTATATTTTTTATAATTTTTCCCTTGAAAATGTTGTTCCAACTTATCTAAAGGCATGGCTCTCTCTATACTTGGCTTACATATATAATACGTTGCATCTTGCGGCAACAATGATTTTATGGACGAAATATCCTTATCTCCCACCATTCCCCATACAACACGGACATCCTTCTTGTGCAATGATTGCAACTGTGGCATTGTATATGAAATACCATCATAATTATGCCCCGTATCACATACAACCAAAGGTTTTTTACTGACAATCTGCCAACGGCCTATGAGATTTGTGTTTGCGACAACATTCCTATAACCTCGTTTTATTGCACTTTGGGATAGCTTAAATCCTGATTTACGCAATTGTTCCACAACAGCCCACACTGTCGCTACGTTCTTCTTTTGATACGCCCCCAACAGACCACTGTTAGCTTCAATTTTGGTCTCACCACCTTCTACTATGGCAAAACGTCCATTCCACTGGGAGTCATCTTTAACTGCAACATCATAAGCAGTTGACGCAAAAGTTATATGTGATTTATTGTTGTTAGCAATGGTTTCAAAAACTTTATGAGTTTCCCTATGCCATTCTCCGACGACAACTGGCACCCCAGGCTTAATAATGCCCGCCTTTTCCTTCGCTATTTCAGCCAATGTATTACCAAGTATCTGCATGTGATCGTAACCAATGTTTGTAATAACCGAAACCAAAGGCGTAATAACATTGGTAGAATCCAAACGACCACCCAATCCCACTTCTATAATAGCAATATCAACATTTTCCCTCTTAAAATAATCAAATGCCATCGCTGTTGTTACTTCAAACAACGACGCTTGTATTGAATCAAGTTTTGCTTTATGACGAACGACAAAATTGACAACCGACAACTTCGATATATTTTTGCCGTTCACACGAATACGTTCACAAAAATCAACAATATGCGGCGACGTATATAATCCAACTTTGTAACCAGCCTCTTGCAATATTGACGCACAAAAATGCGACGTTGATCCTTTACCATTCGTACCTGCCACATGTACACAACGAATACGCTTCTCAGGATTACCCAAATACCCAAGGAGATTTTCTATATTTTGCAAAGAAGGAACATATGCAGTTTTTCCTACATGCTGAAAGCAAGGAAATTGCTCATATAAATATTGTAGTGTCGTCTGATAATTCATTGTCTTAAATTTCTTTCAAAGGTACAATTTTATTGACGATGAAAAAATTAATCAAACAAAATCAGCACTGCTATTCAGCAGGATAATACTCGGTAAAAGTTTTATCAGAATAAAAAGTAACGATTTTTTCTATTTTTTTGGTCGCAGTATGAGTTTCTGAAAAAATATCCGTTTTTTTTTCGTTTTCTTCAATTTGAAAATTCTCTTCACTATTAGAGGATTTTTCTTCAAAAATTTCCAAATCTTGCTGTTTGTGAATTGTCGGGGTAATCCTTACAGCGCCCAACAGAAGCCAGTTTGCGTCTATATCAGGATATGTACTTAAAAGATTCATAAGAAACCCCACACTCGGTTTATTTCTGTACGCACACAACTGAGAAATTGTTGCCCTATTAACACCCATTTCGTCTGCAAACTGAGACGCAGAAAGGTTTTTCTGCTTCATTACTTCAACGACACGTTCATTTATAGAAAATTCACTTTCCATACATTCATTTTTACAAAATTAAAGTTTACAAATGTAAACATTATTTCATAAACATTTTTACATTATGTAATTTACACTTGTTAAACTTATTAGGCTAAAATCTTTAACAAAATTACTACATGTCATTACTATCACCTTTATCTCATTATAGTTGGAGACAAAATAAAATTTGTAAACATCTGGTTTTGAATAAGTAAATCTATAACATGTCCACTCAAAACGCCTCTCAACACCATATGCCGACTACAATACTTAAAGTATAAATATTATTACACCTCCCAAATGGCTGATTATGTGACAATTAAAGTCATATATAACACTTATTAATAGTGCGTATACAAGCAGTTGTTACAATGTTTAATCTTGTTAGTTTTTTGTTAACAAAACCTAATAACACTGTCATAAAAGACGCAAAATACAAGTTTACATCTTTTAATTTTGTTAAAAATTTACAAATGTTTATTTTGAGTTTGCAAATGTTGTTGCCTTCTCTAAACCGATAGTAACGAACAACTGTATTGCGTCAACTGCTTTATCACAAATCGCAGAAATTTGCTCTTTTTCTTCTTTTGTCCATTTTCCAAGAACAAAATCAATTTGTTGACCTTTTGCAAAATCGTTCCCTACCCCAAAACGTAACCGAGGGTAATTTTCAGACCCCACAAGTTCCTGTATATTTTTTAAGCCATTATGACCTCCCGCACTTCCCCTACCTTTCATACGAAGCGTACCAAACGGCAACGCAAGATCATCAACCAAGACAAGAATATTTTCTATGGAAATCTTCTCTTTCTGCATCCAATAGTGCACAGCCTTACCGGACAAATTCATATATGTACTAGGCTTTATCATCACGATCTGGCGTCCTTTATACGAAGCCTGAGCAACACTAGCATAGCGGTCTACATCAAAAGATGCCTGTAAGCGTTTAGCCAACGCATCTATCATAGAAAAACCTGCATTGTGACGAGTATCAACATATTCATCACCTATATTCCCTAAGCCAACTATTAAATACTTCATAGAAATAATGTCAAAAAATCAAAAAAAATCCGTCGAAGGAAGACCAACGACGGATTTATCTTAAAAAATTCAATTTAATTATTTTGCTTGAGCCGAACTATCACGAGTTGATAACACAGTACAAACAACTGATGATTTAGGCTCTTCAATTGTCAAACCTTCAAATGACACAGTTGACAATTTAATAGAATGCCCCAGACCTAATGACGTAACATCAATTTCCAATTCTGCTGGTAAATCCTTCAATAAACCAGAAACTTTCATTTTACGCATTTTTACCTTTAACTTACCACCTTGTTTAACACCTTCTGCGTGTCCAACAATCTTAATTGGCAATTTCACCATGAATGGTTTATCATCCGTAATTTCCAAGAAATCTACGTGAAGAACATTATCCGTTACTGGATGATACTGAACTTCCTTCAAAACTGCTTTGTGAGTTTTTCCATCAATGTTTAGTACAACAACATAAACATTAGGAGTTACAATCACTTTGTCAAAAGCTTTTGCTTCAACCGTAAAATTAACGTTTTCACCTATGCCGTACAATACACAAGGAATTAATCCATTTGCACGAACTTCTTTTGAATCTTTCTTACCAAGATTGGTTCTTGGTTGACCTACTAAATCTATTGTTAACATATTACCTAAATTTTGTGCTACTTATGCCGAAGCATCCATCACACGGGTTAATATTATTTTTTCGTGCACAAAAATACACAATTTTGTTTTAATTCAAAATCTTTCTATTGATTTATCAATCCCGACCAAAATAAAAGAGGGCGTCCAATCTGGACAGCCCTCTTTATTATGTATGACTATTGATATTAGTTAGCTGAGAAACCTACAAGGACTGCAACGCAACCACGTGCAATTTCATCACTAATACCTTCATCATTTGTTTCTACTTCGATAGAAATAATCAACTGCTGGCTTGATTCCATTTTGAAATCCCATACTCTCTTATATGAATGTTTTGCGTTTGTGAATAACACATTTCTATCAGCATCCATAATTGAAAATTTAATTTTTGGCAGTTGAGCATCGCCGCAAATTGCGATACGATAGTTTTGATTTGAGTAGAATGTTTTATATAATTCTGCCGACTCACCTTCTGACAATTCTGTGGCATTGAAAATACCATCATGAACGTATGGTTCCAAACTTGGTTTACATTCACTCTTAGCGAATGTTCTACATTGTCCGTAAGATAAAGTTCCTAACAATACGAACGATACAACCAATACTAATAATTTACTAACGTTTTTCATAAGATTGCTATACTTTTATTATTGGACAATAGAGTTTCTCAATGTTGCAGATGCAGATTTCAATGCATCATATTGAGCTTGCGTAATATTAATTTTTTGAGTTGCTTTCAACACCGTTGTTCTAGACTCTTCATCATCAATTGTTTCAATAGCAGATTTAACAATTTCTATTTGGTTAAATGCCTGTGAAATAGGTTTCAACTGATTTAAAACATCTGCGATGTCAGGATTTTCAGTATATTCACCCAACAATTTTTCCATTTCACTGAATGAAAGTTTCTGTTCAACAATTCTTTCTACCAAATCTTTGTCTTTAACAACATCATTTGTCAATTGAGTTGCCAAATACAAAGCTTCTATCCAACCACCTGCAAGAATCAATGCAGCCATTTCAGGACGATTGTCTTCTTTCAATGTTGAATTTGAATTCAAGAATGTTTCAGAAATAATTCTAATAACCGAATCACGATTGTCGTGATTAGCTTCCAAGCGATCGATAATTGACTGATCTATTGCCTGTAACAAATCCAAGCCAATGGCAAGTTTCTTAGAAACATTCATATACTGCATTATTGTTTGGTCTTGTTCAAATATACTTGCATAACTCAAATCAGCACCATACACACCCAAATTCAAAGCTTTTTGCTTGTCTGTATTGTACTTATTTGAATTTGCTGTTGGATTAAGAAGTGCCTCATCATATTGTGCGCCAGCTTTCTTCAACAACAATGTTGTTTCCACTGGTGAAGGTAATGAATACATCACTTTCTTTACATCATTTACCACCTGCTGTTTTTCTTGTAATTCTTGATCTACTGCTTCCGTAGATGAAGAATCTTTTTTCTCGGAGTTGCTGCAACTCACAGCTCCTGCCATCAATCCCGCAACGATTAAAAGTCGGAAAAGATTTTTAGTATTTCTTCGCATACGTTTTTAGTTTAAAATGCTACATTTATTGTTTGCGTAAAATTACTATATTTTTTTTATTTGCAAAAAATTCATTCGTAAAAAATTATTGAACATGGAATTGGAAGAAAACGCTGCAATAAAAGAGATTCAAGCAGTTTTTGCGTCGGGAGATGAGAGTCAAATTCACGATAGCATTGCCTATATTCACGAATTTGGTTCTGTAAAGATGGTTTCATTATTGTTTGAACTACTTTCAACGACAAATAACGGGACGTTACAAAAAGAAGCACTCGACTGCTTGTCCGACACAAAAGACAAGAGTGCCATCCCACTCTTTATTGATGCATTAAAAAGTGAAAAACTGGCAAATTTCAAGACATCTCTCCTTGCTACCATGTGGCAAGCAAATCTTGATTTTTCAGAACATACAGATCTGTTCATCGACATTCTCATTAATGATGATTACGAAACTGCCATTGAAGCATTTACGCTAATAGATGTCTGTGCAGAAAATCTTTCAAAGGAAAAGAAAATGATGTACAAGCAGAAAATCAACAAAGTACTTGCCACAGAAAATTCCACAAAAAAAGGACTTTTACAAAAAATGATAGAAAGTTTAGATTAGAGAGTTGATGTTATGAAGCCTGGCTTCATCTCTTTTTGAACTATATCGCATAGTTTCTTGCACCGAAAATGGAACTTCCAATCCGCACCATGGTACTTCCTTCTTCTACGGCAATTTGGTAATCTTCCGACATTCCCATAGAGATTTCTTTAAACGAAGCACTTGGAAAATACTTGGCATGAAGAACATCAAAAATCGATTTGAGTGATTTAAACTCATTTCTCACTTGCTCTTTATTATCCGTAAAGCTTGCCATTCCCATCACTCCGACAATTTCAACATTCTTTAAATTCTTGAATGAGTCAGTTTTTAAAAAGGCTTCCGCTTCCTCTAATGAAAGACCAAATTTTGTTTCCTCTGTTGCAATATGAAATTGCAGCAGACACGGTATAATTCTTTGAACTTTTTGTGCTTCCTTATCAATTGTTTCCAATAGATTAAATGAATCAACACTATGTATTAGAGAAACAAACGGTGCTATATACTTGACTTTGTTCGTCTGCAAATGACCTATCAAATGCCATTGAATATCGTGTGGCAAATTCCCGTATTTTCGTGTCATTTCCTGAACTTTATTTTCACCAAAATGGCGACAGCCAATTTCATAGGCCTGCATAATGTCGCTTTCTGGTTTTGTTTTTGAAACCGCAAGCAACAGTACATTTTCAGGTAGTGTCTGTTGAATTTTATGGATATTTTCTTGTATCATAGCGGCACAAAAGTACGTATTAAATTGATAGATTATTATTGAAAATCAACAAAATTAGAATCCCAATTGTAAGCCCACAAAACCAACAATCAATGCGATTAGCGCTTTCACAATTTTGATAAAAAAGAATGTCTTTTTGTTTTCTGCAAACAATGGCAATCCACCATGTCCATCCTGCGTCAGCGAATTTGCGAGCAAAATGCTCAATGGTATATTCCCCGACAGAAACAAGGATATAAACACAATATGCGGACCTGATTCCGGAATTAAACCAACCATAACGGCCAACAACAATATTTGCCATTGATATTGACTGACAAAATCCTGTATCACTACATAATGATCTATCACGTGGATAATTGCAATAATACAAGTTGTCCATCCTAAGATTTTGAAGAAATGTTTTTTTATGATATGGTTCCAAAAATGATGTTCCAAGAAATGCTCCGGAACAACAACAAGTATGTATGCCGTTATCAAAGAAATCAACATAAACGTCATTGAAAACCAGTCTACATGATCGTGATGTTCGACATCGAGAGGCATAATATCATGACTGTGACCAATCTCTCCGAAAACAGAAAGTACAAATATCAGCAAAACGCCGAACAACAAGGTTGCACGATGGGGCGAAGCTGCTTTTATATTATTCCATATAGAACTCTTCGCATCATTTTCGTCTTCAATCTCGTGCTCGTGTATTTCAAAATGCTCAATATGCTGTTCCAAATTTTTAGGTTTATGCACAAAATCTACAATCACTCCTCCTACAATTGCAATACATGTTAATATAGCCGTTACGATTACAAATGTTTTTACATCCAACGAAAACAACAAAAACGCCTCATCTCCCATTGTCGCAACAAACGTGGCAAACAAAGCTCCAAGTGAGACCAAATTATGAGAAAACAACGTAACGACCGTGTACGTACCTAAACACCCTGGTAAAATACCAAAAACGACACCGATTGCAATCTGTTGCCAACCTTTCCGTTGAATTTTCTTTGTAAACGTACCACTCGTCTTTACGTTTATAAACTCTATAAAAAGCATCATTGCCAATACAAAAAATGTAATCGACAGCGAGTTTTTAAGTATCAAAAACAATTCTTCCTGCATATTGTGAACTTGCGGTGCAAATATAAAAAACGTACGAAACCTACCTTTTATTTTTTTCCAAATAATTTGTTGAAATAGTGTTAGTCAAATCTTACAAATCGTCGTAATCTAATTAAGAATAATTTTTACCTTTGGAAACGTAATTTTTAGAAACTTAAATTAACAATGGATCAAGAAATACTAAACAAGGCCAAACAATGGCTTACAGGTAATTACGACGAAAAAACTAAAAAGGAAATTCAGTATTTAATCGACAACAACGACCCTGAATTAGAGAATGCTTTCTACCAAAATCTTGAATTCGGAACTGGTGGTTTACGTGGTGTAATCGGTGTTGGTACTAACAAAATGAACATCTACACTGTTGGTATGGCAACACAAGGTTTTGCCAACTACATTAAAAAGGCTTATCCTAACGAAAAAGAAATCAAGGTTGCTGTAATTCACGATTGCCGTCTTCGTAGCCGCTTGTTCGCTGAAACTACAGCTAACATTTTCGCTGCAAATGGCTTCAAAGTATATCTTTCAAAGGAATTGCGTCCAACTCCAGAATTGTCGTTCGCAATCCGTCATTTAGGTTGCCAAGCTGGTGTAAACATCACAGCTTCGCACAACCCAGTTAAATACAATGGTTACAAGGCTTATTGGAGCGACGGTTGCCAATTGGTTCCACCTCACGATACAAACGTAATCGCCGAAGTAAACAAAATTGCTTCTATCGACGATGTGAAATGGAATGGCAACAAAGAAAATATCATCCTTTGGGACGAATTGATTGACCGTCCTTATATTGACGCTATCAAGAGTCTTTCTATCAATGGTGACATTATTAAGAAACAAAAAGACCTTAAAATCGTTTACACTTCAATCCACGGAACTGGTATTAAATTAGTTCCAAGAGTTTTGCAAGAACTTGGTTTTGAAAATGTTAACGTAATTGAAGAACAAGCGGTTGTTTCTGGTGAATTTCCATCGCTTCGCAAACCAGGTGTTGGCGAAATTAAGGAAGAAGATTTCGTGACAGAAAAAGATTGGTTGAACAAACTTCACGAAGTTACAGGTTCTCCTAACCCAGAAAAAGAATCTGCAATGAAAATGGCTATTGCCAAAGGTAAGGAAATGAACGCCGACATTATTATGGCAACTGACCCTGATGGCGACCGTGTTGGTATCGTTGTAAAGAATTCCGAAGGTAACTATGTGATTATGAATGGTAACCAAACAGCCACTATCCTAACTCAATACTTACTTTCGGCTTGGCAAAAAGCAGGCAAATTGAAAGGAAAAGAATTTGTCGTTAAAACTATTGTAACCACTGAATTGATTACAGATATGTGTAAGAAATTCGGTGTTGAAATGTTCGACGTGTTGACTGGTTTCAAATATATCGGTGAAAAAATCCGTGAATTGGAAGGCAAAAAACAATACATTGGCGGTGGCGAGGAAAGTTTCGGTTACCTTGCTGGCGATTTCGTACGCGACAAAGATGCCGTTATTGCTTGTTCTCTTGTTGCCGAAGCTGCAGCTGTTGCTAAAAACGACGGCAAAAGCTTGTACGACGTATTGATGGAAACTTACCTTGAATACGGCTTGTACAAAGAAACACTTTGCTCAATTGAAAAAGAAGGTAAAGCTGGTAAAGAAGCTATCCAAGCAATGATGGAAGCATTCAGAAGCAATCCTCCAAAAGAATTGAACGGCTCTCCAGTGGCTTATATTAAAGACTATGGAAAACAAATTACAACATATCAAGATGGCAGAACCGAACCTATCAACTTGCCAAAATCGAATGTGTTACAATTCTTTGCAGAAGATGGCTCGAAAGTAACAGCAAGACCTTCGGGAACTGAACCACTTATCAAATTCTACTTTGGCGTTAAGACAAACATTGCAAACAAAGACGCAATGAAACAAGCCGAAGAAGATTTGAACAAGAAAATCGAAGGATTGAAAAAATCATTGGGAATTTAATAGATTTCCACACGTAAACGAAAGGCTGTCCATTATTGGATAGCCTTTTTTTGTCACATAAACACACCTTAATTTTTGCCAAATCTCATCCAAAAAGCAAGATTTGGCAAAAATCTAACTGAAAAATTGCCAAATCTCAAAAAAAAATCAAGATTTGGCAAAAATTTGAACAACTCTCATATTTTGAAAAATTGATTTATGAATTGCAAAAAAATTTGGGCAAGTCAAATGGAAAAACTATCTTTGTTAATCAAACAAATTCAATTCTTGAGTTTTATAAAGATTAAATAAAAATTATGGATTTCGTAAAGTATTTCAAAGACAAAGCAAAGTCAAACATTCAAAGAATCGTTTTGGCAGAAGGTACCGAAGAACGTACATTGAAGGCAGCCGACATTGTATTAGGTGAAGGATTTGCAGATTTAATTATTCTTTCTAAGCCAGAATTCGTAAAGGATTTTGCAGAAAAGAACGGTCTTAAAAATTTGTGCAAGGCAACGGTCATCGACCCAGAAAACCATCCAAAAATGGAAGAATATGCACAATTGATATATGAACTTCGCAAGAAAAAAGGAATGGAGATTGAAACTGCTCGTCAGTTGGTGAAAAATCCATTATACCTTGCTTCTATTATGATTAAAGCTGGTGATGCCGACGGCGAAGTTGCTGGTGCTGAAAACTCCACAGGAAATGTTCTTCGTCCTGCCTTACAGTTAATTAAAACAATGCCAGGCATTTCTGTTGTTTCTGGTGCTTTCATCATTATTTTGAAAGACAAAGAATTTGGCGAAGATGGTGTATTCTTGTTTGCTGACTGTGCTGTAACTCCTGTTCCAGACGAAAAACAACTTGCAGAAATTGCTGTTACAAGTGCAAAATCAGCAAAAGATTTGCTTGATATGGACGCACGCATTGCAATGTTGAGTTTCTCAACTCACGGAAGTGCAAGCCACGAAGTTGTTGACAAAGTGGTAAATGCAACTAAACTTGCGAAAGAATTGAATCCAAACCTTGTAATTGACGGCGAATTGCAGTTTGACGCAGCTGTTGTACCTAACGTTGCAGAAAAGAAAGCCCCAAAGAGCGAAATAAAAGGTCGTGCTAACGTATTGGTATTCCCAGACTTACAAGCAGGAAACATCGCTTACAAAATGGCACAACGATTTGGTCATGCCGAAGCATACGGTCCTATCCTACAAGGTATGGCAGCTCCAGTAAACGACCTTTCTCGTGGATGCTACGTTTCCGATATTGTTAACGTGATTGCAATTACTGCAACACAAGCAATTGGAAGAAAAAGTAATTAGGAATCAGTTGTCAGTAGTCAGTTTGGATATTCTAAAGACTGACAATTAAATAGTAAAACAGTCCGTTAGGCATTTGCTTGACGGACTGTTTTATTCTTTAAAGATTTGTTCTATAAATACAGAAAATTTTTCTATTCGGGTTTTATTGTAATTTCCAATAACAAGTAAATCCTCATCTCCAGTTACTATATAATCGGCATTACAACTATCCGCCATAGATAATATATACAAATCTTTTGCATCACGAATTGGGTAAGATGACGATTGTGTTATATCAATCATTTTGCAACAAACAAAAAACAATGCTTGTAAATTGTTCAATTTCTCATCTGTAATGTAATCTTTAAATTTTGGACGAGAAAGTACCACATTGATTTCGTCTATCAAAGGTTTTGAAACATAAACATCAACAACCTCTCGTTGTAAGATGTTCTCTAATAATGCCAAACGTTTTCCCAAAACAAATGAAATCCAAATGTTGGCATCAAAAATTACTTTCATTTTGCGTAGCGGATAGCGTTAACTTCTTTTTGTATTTCCTCATCAGAAAACGCACACGTTTCTTCACAAGAAGACACGAATTTGGATAATGTTTGTTGTTTCAACCTAATCTGCCACCCCATTTTCTTGGCATATTCTTCAAACACCTTAATATCGACACGTGGTATTGTCAATTCAAAACTTACACTTCCATAGGAAGCAACTGGCTCATTTACGATTTTTTTCATATTTTGTGAATTTGGTTGAACAAATATATAAATTTTTCACAAATAAAAAATGCAGAACCCCTTTCGGAATTCTGCATTTTCATTATTCATTACTCACTACTAATTAATCATTACTTTTACATTTTGTCCTTCAACAACAACGAAATAAATGCCTGCTTTCAAATTTTGGTTGGCGATTTTTTGACCTACACTTGTAATTACAAATTCTGGTGCTTCGCCATTTACGAAAATTTGGTTGTTTACGATAGAAATGGCATCGGAAAGTTCCACATTTTCAATTGCTGTTGTTGTACTTCCGCCAGTTCCATCTGCATTTTTAGTTGTAAACGAACCTGTATATTCTTTTAGCACCGATTTACTTTTATCTAATGCCTTGAAAGAATAATTGTAGCCTGTTGACGCAGAAAGACCTGTAACCGTGAACTGATAGCCTTCTACGGCTGCTTTGAGTTGCGAGTTAGAGAAATCTATATTTGCCAACTGCCCTTGATTGTTGAACGTAAGCGTGCAGAATGTTACGCCATTGCTTTGGATTGTAAGCGTATAGGAATTTGCCGAAGCATTTGTTGGCATTGAAAATACTGCCTCGCTGATTTCTGG
>CALAUG010000042.1 GCA_937892155.1 uncultured Bacteroidales bacterium
ATTATGGACTTCGACAGTCAGGTGCTGCGGTTGGCGGCACAGAGCAACGAAGAGGTGAGGCTACTCTTCGACCAATATTTCGACGAACTCGCCCGACTGGGCATTCACACCCCCAAGCAAGGCGGACTCTTCTCCTTTGAGCGTGATATTCCACCACAATACCGCGAGAAAGTCAACGCCCTCAGCCGCACCTTCCAGACTAATCTCTATAATATCGTACACCACGGCATTGACACTGCCTACGGCATCAGCACCTCCAAGCATACCGAACTCCTCAAGACATCTTTCCCCGATGGTCTAAACCTCCATAGCCCACGCCGCAAAGAAGCCCGTGAGGCCTTCATACGCCACCGAGAGCATCCCAAAGGACACCTCGGGCTCTCCGACCGCGTCTGGAACTACACCAACCAAGGACGTGCCGAGGTGGAAGCCGCCATGTCGCTGGCCATTGAAGACGGCATTGTAAAAGGTCAATCGGCAGCCGAACTCGGTCGTGAAGTACGCAAGTACCTCAACGATCCCGACCGTATGTACCGCCGCTATCACAGGAAGAAACTCAATGCCCGTGGCGAAGTGGTCGACGAGATCGTCTGGAAGAAGCGCGTCTTGGACGATGAAGGCAAAGTCCGTTTTGTAGATGCAGAACTCGAGTCAGTAGGGCAGGGTGTCTACCGTTCCGCCCGAGCCAATGCCGAACGATGCACCCGCTCCGAGATTAATGGCGCCTATCGTTATGCCGACTACGAGCGATGGCAAGAAGAAGAGTTCGTCATCGGTGTCAAAATCTCCCTCTCCAACAACCACACCACCCTGATGATGGTAGACGGCAAGAAGCTCCGTGTGCCGTTCCACGACATCTGCGACGAGCTCCAGGGCGTCTATCCCAAAGACTTCAAATGGCCAGGCTGGCACCCTCAGTGCCGCTGTCACATCACCCCTGTCATGGCCGACAAAGCCTCACGGTTGCAATGGCTCAAAGAGGGAGCGCCCAAAGGCTACTTTGACGACCAGTACATCACCACGGCCCCGCCGCAGATGGCACAGTGGATCAAGGAGAACAAAAGCCGTGTGCTCCGTGCCCGCTCGCTCCCTTACTGGATACAAGACAATATCCGTCAAGTACGCACCCCGATGGGTGAAGAACGCCGCTTCGACCTCTTGGGCTTCAACATGAAGAAACCGGCAGCTCTCCTGATGCCGAAGAACAAACTCACCCCACTGGAGATAGCCGCCCAACGGCATGCCAGACGCACCATAGAAGACATCCGCGATATCCAGAGCCGTTGGAACAAACGCAAGAACGACCGCACGAAAGAAGAACTGCGCCGACTCCTTGAACCACTCACCACCACCGACTTCACCAAGCGCATCAAACACGATATCGGTCAGCTCAAATTCGACAAGACAGGACTCTACAACCCTCGCAAAGTAGAACAAATCAGACGGATGCTCAACGTGGCAAAGGTTGCCGAGATCCGCCACGAGCAACGTGATCCAAGGGCAATTCTCAAAGCATGGAACAACCGACTGTCAACGAAGAAATATGCTCAGCGCGTCCTTGCTATCGCCAAAGACATCGAAGGGGTAAGCACCCGCTCGCTCACTACTGCCATGAAGCACGGCGACTACAACAAACTCCTGAAAGAAGCCTACAAAGTGCGCGATGCAGCCAAGGTGGCAATGAGTTTCAGCAGTGAGGCAACCGACATTCTACGTGACCTCAGCGGCATCAAAGGCGTCGACACCGACAGACTGAAGAAACTCCTCAGGGCAAAGACCAAAGACGCCAAACGCATCAAAGAAGAGGTGGAACGACTCCAAGCCGTCAAACAAGAGATTCTCTCGCTGACACATCTTGACAATCCATTGAAGGTGGCACGTGAGACCTCGTTGGCCGATGCCAAGGCCATTGAGGCGAATGTGAAACGTACCTTAGGCAAGATGAGTACGGAGCCCTCGCCAAGGAAAAGGTCGTTAGAATTTGAAATCAGTTGGATGGAATCGACCGGCAAGACGCGCTATCCTGCCACTTGGAAATACTCCCGTGATGCCTATATGAAAGAGTTGGCCATCGTGCAGCGGCAATTGGAAGTCAAAAGCATTCAAGACAAGGTGGACGACATCTTCACTTGGGTTGCTCAGCATAGCAAGAACCAGAAACTCCTCGACCTGGTCGATGAGATGAAGAGCTCGCTGAAAGATCCGTCTGTCACCATAGAGGCACTGAAGAAGAAAGCCGAAGCACTGAAGAAACTCTACGACAAAGAGCATCAGGCCATCCAAGGCTGGATTGACCTTGAGGCACGTGCCAAGGCGGCAATGGCTTATGCCGAAGTCTACGACAGCAAACTCTATCGCCGTGCCGTCGATAATCTCCGTGAGTTGCTTGAGAAACGCAAAGGCTCTTTGGCCACAGCCGAGAAAAAAGCAGACAAGATCATTGAGAAATACAAGGAAGTGCTGGCTCGTGAAGCGAAGAAACGGGGCAAGTCGGAAGGCTATCATGTTGAGACGCTCGACGAGTTGCGAGCTCGTATGAAATCGCAAACGCCAGAAACAGTCAACCACCTCGACCGAGCCATCTCTGCTTTTGAGAAATCAGGCAAATATGGCGATGAGACGGCTGCCCATGCCGCGGAAGTAGAGGCTGTGATGCGTGATCTGTTTGCAAAGCACGACTACGGCATGAACATCAGCGACTCGCTATTGCAGAAAGTGCTTGACACCAAATTCAAGAACACCTTTGAGGTGGGCGCGAGTGGCGGCTACAACGGTAGTTCCAAGACCACAGGACCTATCGAGGTGACACACGGTCGTCTTAAAGCGGCGCACAACCTCTTTGGCTTGGGTAAGGATTTGAGAAAAGACCAACTTTCGCGAGCTGCCTATGAGAAGTATGGCAACCTTCTCGACCACGATATCTTACGCTCCATCCAAAACAACACTGCCAAGGGCTATGGCAATGTGGAAGTGCGCTTCAAAAAGGACAAGGTGGTTTGTACCTGGACGGCGGGCGACTCACTCGGTCAGCAATGGCAACCTACGCTCACCACAGACCCTAAGGCATGCTCTTACGACAATGTCGGCACCAACAGCCGTTATATTTCTTTGCCTACGAAAGCCTCCGATACCTCCAACCTCGTTGAGTTCAAGAAGAAGCATATCTCAGGCTACCTGGAGTTGCAGTATCATGGCGAACTGGGCATCGATGCCGTCGAGTCGCTAACCTTCCCATACGACATCACCCAATCGAAATACCTCGCCGTTGCCAATAAATGGAAAGCCATCGGCGTGAAAATCTACTATGTTGACAGCCACAACCAGCTGAGGGAGTTGTAGGGTTGGGGAAAATGTAGTATATTTGCGGCGGATTAAAAAACACTACAATTATGGAAAATCAAGAAAGACTTACTTTCACTGTCAATGGCGTTTCTTTTGATATGATTCATGTGGAAGGCGGTACGTTTACTATGGGAGCAACCTCCGAGCAAGGGAGCGAGGCTCGTGATTGGGAGAAACCTACTCACTCCGTCACGCTCAGTTCGTTCTCTGTTGGTGAGACGGAAGTGACGCAGGCATTGTGGGAGGCTGTGATGGGTGAATCTGTTTTCCGAAGAATGGCAAATCGCAATAGTTGGGCTACTTGTGGTGTTGGCAGTAATTATCCTATGTATTACATTTCTTGGAACGACTGTCAGACTTTTATCAGCAAGTTAAACAATCTTCTGTCAAGTCAGTTGGGTGGTAAACGTTTTCGTATGCCAACTGAAGCCGAATGGGAGTTTGCTGCTCGTGGTGGCAACAAATCAAAAGGCTACAAATATAGCGGCAGCAATAAAATTGACAATGTTGCTTGGTGTTTCAACAATAGTTATTGGCTGGCACACCCCGTCAAACAAAAGCAAGCCAATGAACTCGGGCTCTACGACATGAGCGGCAATGTTATGGAGTGGTGCTCTGATTGGTATAGCAGCAGTTATTATTGCAGTAGCCCAAATAGGGATCCTAAAGGCTCCTCCAGTGGGTCTTTCCGCGTGATCCGTGGTGGTTGCTGGAACTTCAGCTCCTTTAACTGTCGCTCCTCGACTCGTGACTACAACTACCCCGACTACAGGGACGTCAACCTCGGCCTCCGCCTCGCACTTGCTGATAACGAAAACCTTCAAGATATAAAGAATAACAAATCCGTTTATTCTACAACCACTAATTACATACATGCAAAACAAACTTTCACTGTCAATGGCGTTTCTTTTGATATGATTCATGTAGAAGGCGGTACGTTTACTATGGGCGCATTGCTAGATGATGAAGAAGCATATGACGACGAAAAGCCTGCACATTCAGTTACGCTCAGTTCGTATTCTATTGGTGAGACTCAGGTGACACAGGCTTTATGGCAGGCTGTAATAGGTGATAATCCATCATATTTCAAAGGTGACAACCAAAGGCCAGTGGAGCAAGTTTCTTGGAATGATTGCCAAGACTTTATACGTAAGTTGAACAGTCTTACAGGCAAAAACTTTCGTCTGCCTACAGAAGCCGAATGGGAATATGCTGCCCGTGGTGGTAATAAATCAAAAGGTTACAAATATATCGGCAGCAATAGCATCAACAATGTTGCTTGGTATGGTGGAAATAGTGGTAGGGGATGGTTCAATCTTCATCAACAAACTCACCCAGTCAAACAAAAGCAAGCCAATGAACTCGGGCTCTACGACATGAGCGGCAATGTATGGGAATGGTGTCAGGATTGGTATCATGTTAATTTTTATCGTGTAAGCCCAAGCAACAATCCTCAAGGTCCTTCCTGTGGGTCTTTCCGCGTGTACCGTGGTGGTTGCTGGGGCAACGGCGCCAGGGGCTGTCGCTCCTCGTATCGTCTCAAAAACGACCCCGACTTCTGGGACGGCGGACTCGGCTTCCGCCTCGCCCTCTCCGAGTGATACATTATCTTTTGCGAGTTGTCCATTCAGCCGATATTCTATGCTCAAGAGGGATAAGATGGAGTGTGTGGAGGTCAAAGGGAGAGGCGAGGGACGAGCCTCGGAAAAGACCTCCTAAACAACTCCATCAAATCAA
>CALAUG010000043.1 GCA_937892155.1 uncultured Bacteroidales bacterium
CAGTGGAGTGGCTGCTGACTTGCCAAATTCGAAACCACCTTTTTCTTGATCGATAGGGTCATTTTCAATGTGGTCAAAATACTTGTGGAAGTTGAATGCGTTTGCCCATACGCCGTCGGTGTTACCACTCATCATCATCCAACCCTTGGGACATGGATCATATATGGTTTTGGCACTGCCCGACCAACGCGTCTGATCTGTAGATGTGTCACCGGTAAAGAACCAGTCTTCATTAGACTCGTTGCATTTAATGAAAGTCGTTGGATTCTCTATGGCATACTCGATAGTGCCGCAGTCTGCATCGGATGTTACAGGTTTGGGCCAATCTGTGATAGTAGATGCAGCCATAGAGTATGTCTTGCCATCATAGGTGCATTTGCCACCGCTTAAGAATGGATCCTTGCGACCCCACTGGTACAGCAGTCCGATTGTCTGTGGTTTGCCGGGAGTTGCTGAAGTTGCACCCAGGTTACGGTCCATTACCACGCCCGCGTTATTATTGTATTTCTGAGCTGTGGCATCAGGGTTATAGCCCTCGCAAGCCCAGATATGCCAAGACCAGAGAATCTTGCCATCCTTTTTTACCGCCACAACTGCATTGCCGTTCTTCTTGGCATTGACTGTGATAATCTGCGAATTCACATCCGGGGTGATGGTGATGATATCGCCGACGGAAGTTGCCTCTTCGGTTCCTTTTGATTCCCAGAGAACCTCAGCAGTGTCCCATTTGTCAAGAGGGGTGTTGCTGCAGCCTTTCACATCGGCCTTGAAAGCGAAAGGAGAGGTAAAGTCAGAGACAATGTAACAGTTCTCTCCGCTTGCCACAGGTGTGGGATCGGGCATAGGGGTTTTCTTACATGCTGCCAATGACATGCAGCAAATCATAGTGAAAATACAGTATTTGTCAAGTTTCATGATGAGTATGTTAATTAAAATCAATTGATGTGTCAAATCACGCTGCAAATATACAGAATTATTTCCCTTATGGCAGACACGGAAGTTTGCAGGTGAGCCAGTTTTTCTTCATAAAAATGCAACTGGGATAATTTTTGGACAAAGTTAGCATTATTTTGGATAACTGAAAAATAAAAGAAACGCTATACCTTTGCAGTCCCGAAGTTGTAACGGACAATCAATATGTTGAATTGACGTAATTCATAACATTTCATATATGATTGCGTTTTGCCGAAGGTCTTGGTAGGATAATAAGATTAATGAGATGAAAATTGCGAACAAAATTATCGCCCTCGCCCTCATGGCAGTGGCAATGGTCTTTGCTTCATGCAGCAAGGACGATGATGTAAACAACGTACCTTCACAGAAGGAGATTGAGACTAAGATTATCGGAAAGTGGAAAAAAATGAAACAGGACGGCAAGGATGTAGCGACGAACCAACGAACGATATGGCTCTTCAATAATGACGGCAAGGGGACTCTGTCGGTTGCTGATCATAAAGAAGGTGATGATAGGTTCATTTGGGATAATAAAGAATCAGTTCAATATTCCGTACAGGGAAATGTCGTTTATATCATTTCACCAAGCGTAGAGCGTACAAGCACTATTCCTTCCATCAGCGACAGCCAAATGACAATGCATGTGACAAAAGTCCTTTCCCATGGTATCGGTATAAAAGCAGATTATGTTGGAGAATATTCCAAAGTCACCGCCGACTACTCCAAGGACATCATCGGCCTATGGGAAGGGGTGGAGATGACGGGCTATGAGACCTACGGCAATGCAGAGGCTCGCATCGAGTACCGTGCCGACGGTACATACACTTATTACCAAAAAGTGGATGGCTACTGGGTGCCAAGTGCAGATGCAGACAACGAGTACAACGTGGATGGTGACTGGCTTGCTACACGCTGGCGTCCAGAGGCAGGAGCTGACTACAACTACGAGTGGTGGGACATCGACGAGATCAAGGATGGCACAATGAAGTGGTCGGCACTCCGCGAGAAAGAAGACGGCACTCGCTTCACTACTACCTTCACGTGGAAGAAGGTAGATGATTCTGCCAGTGCACAAAATATCAAGGCAAACATCGTTGGCAGTTGGCAAATAGACCATGTGGTTCGTTATGAGATAACAGATGGAAACGTTATTCACAAGGACATCATACCATACGACTTCATGGTTAGCACAATATCATATACATCAGACCTCACATTCAGCACCTACGACTATTTCGTAGATTCCGAACAACCTGATGCCAAGATTGATGAGACGCGTGCGCAAGGCAGATATAGCGTTGCCGACAGACAGATCACTCATACTTTTGATGATGAACCATCCAAGATGTACTCTAACATGGTATATTCTATAGATAGTCAGACTATGGTAATCAGCCATCATTTCATTGAGGGCAAGACTGAGTTCTTCTCTCTCACTTATTACAGAAAATTATAAAAAAAAATATAGAAAAATGAACAAAACAATCAAATCAATTCTTGCCCTCGCCATCGGCGCAGTGGCAATGACATTCGCATCGTGCAGCAGCGACGATGAAGTAAGCAACGTTCCTTCACAGAAGGAGATTGAGACTAAGATTATCGGTAA
>CALAUG010000044.1 GCA_937892155.1 uncultured Bacteroidales bacterium
GCGAGGATCGGCTTCACGCGGTCTTCGGCGGAGACGGCGACGAAGCCCGACCCGCTGACGTTGAAGATATATATATAAGGTGTGCCTTCGGAGTCTGAATAAGTGTAAACAAGTTCCGATGAAACGCTGCGGTTTCTGAACGAGGTGCTTTCCTTCATGAATTTCTCACCGATGCGCTGCGCCTTCCTGATATCGACATTTCTTGCATAAAGTGTTGATAATGTGAATGTTGTAATTACAGCAAATAATAAAAACCTTTTCATCTTTTTTAAATATTTTAGCGCGTAAAATTATAAAAAAATTTCACACAAGGCGTTTTTTTTCGTATTTTTGCGCTTTAAAAAAAATATTTTCACCGTGGATCACAAGTTTTACGATTTTTACATGCGTTTTCCGAGCAAGGCCGACGCGCTGAAAGCAGAGGATTTTTACTACGAGACACACCGCCCGCGCATCGGCGGCAGGTTCAAGATCAACGACAACGGGGTGTGCTCTCTCTCGTTGCAGGACGAGTGCGAGCTCATCACCGACCTCTATCAGTTCGGGATGCGGCGCTTCATCGTGACCGACAACTTCCACGGCGTGCGCAAGGAGCACGGCAAGGACATCTTCGACTTCTTCACCGACAGCGACCGATATTTCCATTGGGATATGACACCCGACATCTTCGAGAAACTCAACGACTTCTTAATGAACGAGATACAGAATGACGGCTACGAACACGCCGACGGCACGCACGCGCCTTTCATCCAGAGGACGCTCGACGAGATGGGCATCGACGACCTGTTCAACATGCTCAACGTTGACGCGCCTGGACTGGATATTTAAAATAAAAAAAATGAACAACGAATCTCAAAACACCGAATACAAGGAATCGTGGCGCGACGAATACCTGAAATGGATTTGCGGCTTTGCAAACGCCAAAGGCGGTGTTTTGTTTATTGGTGTGAATGATAACGGTGAGGTCGTAGGTTTGAAAAACGCCCATAAGTTGAGCGAGGACATTCCGAACAAGATTGTGAATTATTTGGGCATAGTGTGCGAAACTAATCTTTTGAAGAAAGATGATTTAGATTATATTGAAATCATCGTTGAGCCGAGCAATGTCCCCATCAATTTTCAAGGCAAGTACCATTATAGAAGCGGAAGCACCAAGCAAGAGCTGAAAGGTTCCGCGTTGCAGCAATTCCTTCTGAAAAGAATGGGCAAACAATGGGATGAAGTCATAGACACTTCGGCAACCATAGATTGTATTGACGAAAAAGCCATCCGATATTTTGTCAGAAAAGGGACAGAATCAAAACGTCTTGTCTCTGAATCATTAGGTAATACGCCACGAGAAGTATTGGAAAATCTTCGGCTAATTGATGAATGCGGGCATGTGAAAAATGCCGCCATTCTTTTGTTTGCCAAATGTCCGCAGGATTATTTCCCGGGCGTTCAATTTAAAATAGGGCGTTTTGGCAAAGATGAAACAGATCTGATGTTTCAAGATGAAATTGAAGGGAACATCCTTCAAATGGCGGATCGCGTGCTGGAAGTGTTGAAAAGCAAATACCTTGTTTCGCCCATCCATTACAATGGTATGCAACGGATTGAACCCTTGGAAATCCCGGAAGAGGCTTTTCGTGAAATGCTTTACAATGCCATCATTCATCGGGACTATCCCGGCGCACCAATACAGATGCGCGTTTTCTCCGACCACATCGAATTGTGGAACATCGGAGAATTACCACAAGGATATTCCATCGACACTTTGATGCAGAAACACACCTCACGACCTCGCAACCTGAATATCGCGCAGGTCTTCTACAAAGCCGGGTTTGTTGAATCGTGGGGACGGGGCATAAAAAAGATTTGTGATGGATTCGTAAGCGCAGGATTTGACGCGCCGGTTTTTGAAGAAAACAGCGGCGGCATATTGGTGACCATCAAGCGTAAAGAGATAACGGATGTCGTAAGTGATGTCGTAAGTTTGTCGCAAGTGCAACTCACTGAACGCCAACGAAAAATAATAAATTTAATAGAGGTCAACCCCCGCATTTCAGCCGCATTGATGTCGCAAGTTTTGTCGGTAGTTGTGCGAACCATTCAGCGGGAACTCGCCACAATGCAAAAACTGGGTTTCATTCGCCACGAAGGCAACACAAGTGCCGGACGTTGGATTGTCTTGAAAAAATAAGAACATTAATTATAAACGAATTAGAATAACACAAAACAGAAAAAGAAATTTAAAATAACATATTATAAATTAACGCATTAGCTATTATTTATAAAAAGATTACAGAAAATTTGGAAAATGAAGAATCCCGATAACACGAAACCGCTTAAAAGCAACGAATTGTACAACAAAATCGCCCGTCTTTTGGAAGAAGCCAGAAGAAAGGTGACAAGTGCTGTCAATATTGCAATGGTCTATACCTATTTTGAAATAGGAAAAATCATCGTGGAGGACGAGCAAAACGGTAATTCTCGTGCCGAATACGGAAAAGAAGTTCTCAAAAACCTTTCCGAAAAGTTGACACGAGAGTTTGGCAAGGGCTTTTCTGTCACTAATCTCAAACAAATGAGGGATTTCTATCAATCGTACTCAATTCGTCAGACACTGTCTGACCAATTCCATTTAAGTTGGTCTCACTATCTGTTTTTGATGCGTATTGACAGCAAGGCAGAACGGGATTTCTACGAAAAGGAAGCGACAAATTCAAATTGGAGTCTGCGAGAACTTAAACGGCAGTTTGATTCGTCTTTGTATGAGCGACTCGCGCTCAGCAAAGACAAAGATGAGGTGAAGAAGCTTTCCGCCCAAGGTATAATCATCGAAAAACCGGCTGACATTGTAAAAGACCCATACGTTCTGGAATTTCTTGGATTGCCTGAACAAGCCTCCTATTCGGAATCGGAACTTGAGCAAAAACTCATCAACAAACTTGAATCATTTCTTCTGGAACTCGGCAAGGGATATACTTTTGTGGGCAGACAGGTGAGAATCACTTTTGACGAAAAGCATTTTTACGTTGATTTGGTTTTCTACAACAGGATTTTGCAGTGTTTTGTGCTGATTGATTTGAAAATCGGGGAACTTTCGCATCAGGACTTAGGTCAGATGCAGATGTATGTGAATTACTACGACCGCTTTGTAAAACTGGAACACGAAAATAAAACAATAGGAATAGTGTTGTGCAAAAAGAAAAACGACGCATTAGTGGAGATCACTTTGCCGGAAGAAAACAAGCAAATCTTCGCGAGCAAGTACCAGACCGTTTTGCCGGACAAACAAAGCCTCACCAAATTGATTCTTGATAAATAAACATCATATAAACTCAATAAAATAACAGATAAACAGAAAAAGAAATTTAAAATAACATATTATAAATTAACGCATTGGCTATTATTCGCATTCAAAACAAAAAGCGTCGGAAAAATGGATATCACTAACGATATAATAAAAATCGACTCCACCAATGATTATGTAAACGACATAAAGAACATAATCACATTGGCACGTCAATCAACTTGCCGCGCTATTAATTCGGTAATGGTGATGTCTTATTGGCTTGTGGGCAAGCGTATTTTCGAAGAAGAACAAAATGGGAAAAACAGAGCCGACTATGGCGCGTATATTCTTCAAAATCTGTCAAAATCACTTGCCGAGGAATTTGGAGAAGGTTTCTCATACGCTAATTTGAGAAATATGCGGCAATTTTATCGCACGTACCCTGACGAACAGATTTGCTACACAGTATGTAGCAAATTAAGTTGGAGTCATAACAGGCTGATAATGAGGGTGGATGATTTAAAAGCCAGAATGTTTTATCTCCAAGAATCCGCGAAAGAAAATTGGAGTGTAAAACAGTTGGAACGGAACATCCGGTCGTGTTATTTTCAACGTATGCTGTCTTCGCAAAACAACATTCTTGATGAAAAGTCTGAATCTGCAATCAATGTGAAAGATTTTGTCAAAGATCCATACGTCTTGGAATTTGTTGGATTGCCACCTTATCCGAATCATAATGAAAAAACTTTGGAAAACGCGTTGATTGATTGCATGCAACAATTTTTGCTGGAATTAGGAAAAGGATTTTCGTTTGTCGCCCGTCAAATGCGCATTAGTACGGAAACGAGTCACTTTTATATCGACCTGGTTTTTTACAATTACATTTTAAAATGTTTCGTTTTGATTGATTTGAAATCCTCAAAGTTGACGCATCAGGATGTCGGACAAATGGATATGTATGTGCGTATGTTTGATGATTTGAAGCGTGGTGAAGGAGATAACCCAACGATAGGAATTTTGATGTGCGCAGAAAAGGAAGAAACCGTGGTCAAATATTCTGTTTTGAATGGTTCGCAACAACTTTTCGCCACCAAATATCTTCCGTATATGCCAACAGAAGAAGAATTACGCCGTGCATTGGAACGAAATATGCCATTGGCAATAGATGATAAACCTGAATTAAATAACAACTAAAACTTATAACAAAAAAAAAGAAAAAGAAATTTAAAATAACATATTACAAATTAACGCATTAGCTATTATTTCACGTTCGACGAAGTCTACCAAACAACATTTGAACTACTGAAATAATTTAGTAGGTGTCAAACCTTCTACAAAGAGTTAGCAAAGCTAATGTTCACGCATACGTGGACACTGCTTATTTCTTTGTAGGGGTTTGGTAGACACCTGTCGAACGGATAAGAAAGCCCACGTATTTTTTATCCGTTGACACTGATTGATAGCATTGCAAAAAACTATCAATCAATTATGGCCGGAAATAAAGACTTACATGCTGCCAATAAAGCCAAGAAAGATGAGTTCTACACACAACTTTCAGACATTGAATTGGAATTAAAACATTACAAAGAGCATTTTAAAGACAAAGTGGTGTTGTGCAATTGCGATGATCCTTACGAAAGCAATTTCTTTAAATATTTTTCTATGAATTTCAATCAGTTAGGTTTAAAAAAGTTGATTGCAACTTGTTATGACGGTTCACCGATTGCCGATAGTCAACTTTCGCTTTTTGAAGTTGCCGAAATCGACAAAGAGCAAGCCGCAGAAAAGAAAGCTTATAAAATTGAAATTACAGAAGTGAAGGATGAAAATGGGGATGGCGCCATTGACCTTTCTGATGTAGAAACTTTGATAAAAAACAACAAGAATGTGCTTTCTCTATTAAAAGGAAATGGGGATTTCCGTTCTGAAGAGTGCATTGAACTATTGAAACAAGCCGATATTGTTGTCACTAATCCTCCCTTTTCCTTGTTTAGAGAATATGTTGCACAATTGGATCAATATAATAAAGATTTTATTATTATGGGCAATACTAACACATTGGTTTGTAAGGAAGTATTTAAAATGTTTAAATCGGATAGAATTAGAACAGGTTTTACTCATTTTAATACAGGTATGTTTTTTTATGTGCCAGACACCTATGAAAAATATCATCACATTGAAAATGGCAAAAAAATAGCAAGGGTATCTACTTCGTGTTGGTATACGAGTTTGCCTGTAAAAAAACACACAGAAAATTTGATATTGTATAAATCATACTCTTCGGAAGAATTTCCTAAATATGACAACTATAATGCAATTAACGTCGATAGATATACTGATATCCCTAATGATTATTATGGAATACTGGGCGTTCCAATTACTTTTTTAGACAAATATAATCCAAGACAATTTGAAATAATTTGGCAGGCGTCTGGAAACACACGAGCAAGTACTCCGAAAGAAATATTAAAACTAGTTGAATACACCCCTCTCCCTGAAGATAGAGGCGGATGCGCCATTCTTGCCGGACAACGAATGTACACTCGCATCCTCATCCGCCGTCGCCAACCCGCCACCCAGTATTTGCAGCAGGAAGAAACATTGCCATTGGCCGCAGAGGGAGAAACGAAATATAATGAGAAACTATAACAATATATAAAACATCACGGCGAAGCCGTACCTTAAGCAGTCCCGGAGGGACAAAACCTCGGTAACCCCTGGTAAGCCCGGAATGAAATGGAGGGCGCAACCTGGGGGAACACAAGAACAAATACCAACGAATCATGGAAATAAAACTCACACAAATCAAAGTCCGCGACCTCACGCGGGGTTACGAGGACAATGCCGAAAACGGCGTTCGCGCCTACGGCGGCAGACTCGACGTGCGCCCGCCTTATCAGCGCGAGTTTGTCTATAAGGAAAAGCAGCGCGACGCCGTCATCGACACGCTCACCCACGGCTTCCCGCTCAACGTGATGTACTGGGCCGTGCGCGACGACGGCACCTACGAGATCATCGACGGACAGCAGCGCACCATCAGCATCTGCCAGTACGTGAACGGCGACTTCGCCTATCTGTTCCGCTATTTCCACAACCTGAAAGAAGACGAGCAGAAGCAGATTTTGGATTACGAACTCAACGTCTATATCTGCAGCGGCACCGACAGCGAGAAACTCAAATGGTTCAAAACCATCAACATAGCGGGCGAAGAACTCACCGAACAGGAACTGCGCAACGCCGTATATGCAGGCTCGTGGGTGAGCGACGCGAAACGCTACTTCAGCAAACCCGGCTGCGTGGCCACCAAAATCGCCTCCGACTACCTCACCGGATCCGCCATCCGACAGGATTATTTGGAAACTGCCATCTCGTGGATTTCCGACGGCAACATCGAAGTCTATATGTCCAATCACCAGCACGACGCCAACGCCGCACCCTTGTGGCAGTTCTTCCAATCGGTCGTCACGTGGATGGAAAGCTCGTTTCAGCCCAACAAGGAACGCAAGAAAATCATGAAAGGCGTTGACTGGGGCGCACTTTACAAAGAGTTCAAAGACAGCGTCATCGACACAAAAGCCGTGGACGAAGAAGTCAAGAAACTGATTCTGGACGACGACGTGACCAAGAAGACGGGCATTTATCCTTTCATCTTGACGCGCAAGGAGAAATTCCTCTCCATCCGCGCCTTCAGCGATGCGCAGAAGTTGGCGGCATACGAAAACCAGTTGGGCGTTTGTCCTGTTTGCCACGAGCATTTTGAGTTGAGCCAGATGGAGGCCGACCACATCACGCCGTGGCACGAAGGCGGCCGCACCATTGCCGAAAACTGCCAGATGCTCTGCCGCGAGTGCAACCGCAGAAAATCCGGAAAGTGATTGTGAGAAATCAGCGATTCGTTTGATTCGTTCAATTCGTGGTGAAAAAAATCTGCGAAAAAATCCGCGTAATCTGCGAGACTTTTTATA
>CALAUG010000045.1 GCA_937892155.1 uncultured Bacteroidales bacterium
TATTAGTTACGAAATATGGAGAAATGTAACCACGGTCGAATTGCATACCTTCAACAACTTCAACTGTTGTTTGAGTACCTTTAGCTTCTTCAACTGTGATAACGCCTTCTTTTTTAACTTTTTTCATTGCTTCAGCAATCAACTTACCAATTTCGTCGTCGTTGTTTGCAGAAATACGAGCAACTTGTTCAACTTTTTCGCCTTCAACAGTTACTGCTTCTGCTTGAGCGTTCAAGTTAGCAACAACAGCAGTAACAGCTTTGTCGATACCACGTTTCAAATCCATTGGATTAGCGCCAGCAGCAACATTTTTCAAACCAACACCAACAATTGCCTGAGCAAGAACGGTAGCAGTTGTTGTTCCGTCACCAGCGTTGTCGTTAGTACGAGAAGCAACTTCTTTTACCATTTGCGCGCCCATATTTTCGAATGCATCAGGAAGTTCAATTTCCTTTGCTACAGTAACACCATCTTTTGTGATTTGAGGTGCACCGAATTTCTTTTCTATAACGACATTACGACCTTTAGGTCCTAATGTAACTTTCACTGCGTTAGCCAATGCATCAACACCTTTTTTCAAAGAGTCGCGTGCATCAATGTCGAATTTTATTTCTTTTGCCATGATTATACTGATTTTGGATTATTACAATATTAGAAGAATATCTGATTGAGAAAGAAGAAGGTATTTTTCACCATCGAAAGTCAATTCTGTTCCTGCATATTTGCCATACAAAACGCTATCGCCAACAGCAACTTCCATTTCTTCGTCTTTTTTAGCTTTACCAACAGCAATTACTTTACCTTGAAGAGGTTTTTCTTTTGCTGAATCAGGAAGAATGATTCCCGAAACAGTTTTTTCTTCTGCAGCTTCTGGTTTTACTAAAACCTTGCCTGCAAGTGGTTTACCTTTAAAATCTGCCATAGTTTTATGTTTTAACGTTAATTATTTGCAATTTGCTTCGTCCTTGTCATATTTTGTGCCATTAGTTTTTTTTGAAATATTGGCAGAACGAACAACAGTTCTATATGACAAAAATAAAAAAAGTGCCAATACTATGACATATTGACACTCCTCTTATATGAAAACAAAACAACTTATTCTTGTAAATCTTCAGCTGTAGGAACGTCTGCTGGGACATTCATTTCAACTGTAGGAGCATTATCTTCGAACATTGAGTGAGATTCCTGAGCACGTTGAGTTGGCATCAATGCTGTCAACACGATACATAACACAACCAAGGCGCCAGCCAATGTCCATGTTGCTTTTTCAACAAAATCAGTTGTTCTGGCAACACCCATTTCATATCTTGAAGACATTAGTCCACCACCTTTAGAATTCTGTATTAACACTACGCAAATCAGTAAGATACTTACAATTATCAACAATACATTTACAACTACCATAACTTTTATTTTTTACGTTTTTTAAGTTCCTTAACTTCCGAAATTTGGTTCGCAAAGTAAACACTTTTTTCTGGATATTTCAAACTCAATTTCTCATATATTGAAATTGCCTTATCAAAAAAACCTTGATGAAGGAATATTTTTGCCATCGTTTCTGTGGCATAATTATGCTCCTCTACACTTGATTTTGCTAAATCAACCGCATCTAACTCTTTCGTAGAATATTCGCCTAACATTGAATTGTTCAATTTTGGCATTTTAGGATCATCTTCAATAAATTTATCTATCAGTTCTAATGTATGAGAGTCTTGACGTTCGATAGGATGAAACCAATCATGAAATTCAGGAATTTTTTCTTCTTTTACTGGTTTGTCATCAATCGCAATTTGAATTATTTCTTCTTGAGGGATTTCCACTTCTTCCAGTGGTTTGGAAACAATCTCTTCTACTTCTTCCGCTATTTGTGATTCTTCTTGTACTTCGGGTTCTACTGGAGCATCTATTTGGACTTCCTGCTCTATAGCTTCCTCTGTATCTTCAATTTGTATCAGTTGCTCTTCTTGTAAAACAGATTCTTCCAAAATTGCTGATTCTATAGCTTCTGGTATTTCTGTCTCTTCTCGTACTGTAGATTCTTCGACGATTGTGGGTTGTTCCAATTCATCTTGATTTTCAGCAAATAAATTACTAAAATCTATAGGTTCCGCATCTATCTGTTCCTCCACAGCAATTGGTGATTCCTCTGCTGTAGTTTGCTCCGCTTCATCAGTGGCCTGCTCAACTGTGGAGAATGAAAAATCAAGTAATTCTTCTTCGAAATTTGAAGACGGATTTTCAATCACATTTTCTTCTACATCCTGTTGAACCTCAACTTGAGGTTGCTCTTCAAAATTTTGTTGGATGTCAAAAGAACTTTCTGACGATTCTACCGCAGACTCTTCCGTTTCTTCCGCAATAGTTTCCTCTATTTTGCTAACGTCTTCAACAACTTGTTGCGCCGTTTCTTCAAGCAAATCATTTACTAGACTTGTTTTTCCCTGTTCCGAAGTTGTTACCTGCACCTCTACTTTTTCTTCTACAGCAATTTGTTGAACCCCCATTCCAGTTTGACGTGCCTTTCTTTCGTTCATTTCGCGAAGAATTCTGTCGGCCAAAGATTCTTGAGGTTTCTGCTCGGAAACGATATTTTCTACTGTAGATTCAATAAATTGAGCAACTTCTGGTTGATGAACATCAGAAACTAAATCAGTACTTTCTACAACATTCTCAATTATTTCGTCTGAAAAATGTTGTTCCACAACTTCATTTACTGTTTCACTAATATGCTGAGCGTCTTCTACCAACTCCTCAACGTGAGCAATAGGCTCTTCCAACAATTCAACTTGTTCAATAACTTGCTCGACTTCCTGCTGTGCAACTTCAACAACAGTTGTTTCTACTGTTTGCTCATCTGTATCAACTGACTCAACTTCTATGGAACCTAGTATAGGTTGTTCTTCTTGACTGTTTGCTTCAGTAGCAGGTCCTGCCTGAATTTCTTGGGAAACTTCTAATTCAGAAAGTTGTTGAACATTTTCTAAATTAACTGAAAGTTCCTCTAATTCCTGTGGTACCTCAACAGAAACATTTGTGTTTTCTTTTGTAACTGAAACTGTTTCTTGAGGTTCGGGAACTACCGTAACTATTTTATCCTGAGAAAGATCTTCTACAATTTGCTCTGTTGTACCAACAGGAAGTGTATGTAGTAAATCAAACAATTTCGTTCTATCTATTGCATAAGCAGCAACGACATTAAGTGATGCCTCCAGCTTCTTGTCTTCTCCTATATTTTGCAAACTTTTAACATACAACAATCTTGCAGTTTGAAAATAAGGATAATCATCCAAAACATCCAATAGTTTTCTACTATCAGCAATTGTCAATAATTCTGGATTTTGAAGATATTGTTCTATATGTTTTTGCTTAATTCCCATTATCTACCAATTTGCAACGCTTTCCATAAAAATTGATTCGATTATTTCCTCTGATATTTCAGCAATCAACGCATCTTCAACATTTGACAAACTTTCCGTCGCATCGAAATCACGATATGCCGAAAAGCTCTTATCATAGTTTTGTTTTTCGTCGGTTTTATTTACAAATTTTATTTGAACCGTTATAGTCAATCTTGTTTGTGCTGCCAACTGACTTGCTGTAACGCCCTGATATGAAGTAGAATAACCAGTTATATTTCCTGAGAACTGCAAATCGCCATTGGAAGTTACTAATGACAATCCTGCCGTTGAACGAAACTTATCCTTCAAACCTTCCGTAAAAACATCGCTTAATGTTGCCTGTTTGTTTGGTGCATGATTCGGGATGTACGATACAGAAAACGTTTTTACTTCAGGTGAAATTGATGCACCAGACAATGAATAATTTACAGAACAACCTGTAAACACAGCAGCTATCAATATGTACAACAGTTTTTTTATCATTGCAGGTTGTATTCTTTTATTTTTCTGTATAAGGTCCGTTCGGAAATACCTAGTTCCTTCGCGGCCAATTTACGCTTGCCGTTATATTTCTGTAAAGCACGTTTTATAAATATCAATTCGCTATCGGTAAGCGACAATGATTCTTCTTCAATCTCTTGCGTGTCAACAATATGTGATTCGTCCTTGACTATTGTCGGACGAGAAGGAGTTGGCGTTACAATGTTGATTTGGGGGTTTGATTCCATTTGAATTACATCATCGCCATAATATTTATCAGTTGTTGGTTGGTCATTAATCACAGCTGCATATTGACCTCCATTTTGCATAATATCGTTGACTAATTTTTTCAAGTCGTTCATATCGTTTTTCATATCAAACAACAACTTGAATAAAATTTCCCGTTCCGAAGCGTAGGAACCTTCCGACGAAGCAGCCACTTTATTAACCATCGGTAAATGAGACTCTCCAAAATCTGGTAAATATTTCCCAATGGATTCTGCATTGACAACAGGACCTTTTTCAAGAATGGCAACCTGTTCGGCTATGTTTTTCAATTGTCTGATATTTCCAGGCCAACGATACGTTGTGAGAATATTTTTTGCTTGCTCATCTAATTCTATGCGTGACTTCCGGTATTGTTCCGTTGTATCGTTCATAAATTTTCTGAATAACACATAAATATCCTCCGGACGTTCGCGCAAAGGAGGAATATTTATTGGAACAGTATTTAAACGATAGTATAAATCTTCTCTAAACTTTCCTTCTTTTATTGCCTTCTGTAAATTAACGTTTGTGGCCGCAACAATACGAACATCTGTTTTTTGAACTTTTGATGCGCCGACGGGAATAAATTCCCCTGATTCCAGAACTCTCAGCAAGCGCGACTGCGTTGCCAATGGAAGTTCTCCAACCTCATCAAGAAAAATCGTTCCACCATTTACAGTTTCAAAATAACCTTTTCTATCACCGACAGCACCCGTAAAGGAACCTTTTACGTGCCCGAACAATTCAGAATCTATAGTGCCTTCGGGTATCGCACCGCAGTTGATTGCAATATAAGGTTTATCTTTTCTAACACTATTTTTATGGATAATTTGCGAGAAAGCCTCCTTTCCTACACCACTTTCTCCAAATATCAATACGGACAAATTCGTTGGAGCAATTTGCAACGCAATTTCTACGGCATTATTCAAGCGGGGAGAATTTCCTATTATCCCTAAATTTAACTTGACTTGTTGAACCGTGCTACCCATTAAAAATTTTTTTCAAAATTATAAAATTTCTCAAACAGAATTATGAAGATTTACTCATACGTTATAGATGCCGTAGAAGTATTTACATCTAATTTTACTGTCCGTCCCAAATACGTCGAAAGATTTTTAGAGTCATGTCCCATTTTTATTCCATACAAAATTGGAATATGTAAATCGTCAAAATAATTGTGAATTATCTCATTCAGCGGACGGTCGCTACCTTGTGACATGCCCGTAAAATCACCAACTACGACGCCTTTTATATTGTTTAATTTTCCACTTAATTTCAAGTTAGCCAACATTCTATCAATTGCATAATTTGCTTCCCCTGTATCTTCAATGAACAAAATCGCATTTTTTACATTTAAATCGTATAATGTTCCACCTAAACTGTACGTAATAGATAAATTTCCTCCTACCAAACGCCCTTCAGCCGTACCCTTAACACAATTCTCGTTTGTTGCTATAGAATTATTAGTCAACTCGCCGAACAACGCTTTCCGTAAACTTTCTATACTTTCGGTATCCGACATTCCTTTAATCATTGGTCCATGAATGGTTTCTACACCTATGTTATTGAGCGCAATGTGAAGAGCTGTAACATCGCTGTAACCAACAATCCATTTAGGATTTGATTTAAGAGGAGAGAAATCAATAAACGAGATTACCTGCACTGCACCATAACCACCTCTTGCGGCAATTAATGCCTTTATATTCGGATTATCAATTAATTTTTGAAAACCCTCTATCCTTTCGCTTGCAGTTCCGGCATAACGTCCATCTTTATTATACAGATTGTCGGCTTCCACAACTATTAATCCCCAACTTTTTAAAACATTAATGCCAGCTTCCATTTCAGATTTCGTGACCGCATTTGACAATGCAAAAATGCCCACAGTGTCTCCTTTCTGTAAATACGCAGGCTGAATATCATCGGTAATTTCCTGTTGCTCCAGCAATATTGTCTGATAATAATAACTTGTATAAATACTATCCACGTTTGTAACATACGTGTTATAGTAGTATTTTTTTGTACAACTTGTAAAAACAGTTACAAGCAGCAATATTGGTAATATTTTTTTCAGGATGTTCATTTATTCAAACATTAAAGCGACGCGAGACAATGTCTCAGCAAAATAATCTATTTCCTCCTTGGTGTTGTACATTGCAAACGACATACGTGCCGTTCCTGGAACGCCATAATAGTTCATTATCGGCTCGGTACAATGTGTTCCCGTACGAATCGCAATTCCTTGCTTGTCTAGTATCATTCCTATGTCGGCACTATGTGCACCTGTGACTTCAAAAGAGATTGCTCCCGCTTTTTCCGGCGCATTACCAATGATGGTTACCTGCGGTATCGCCAACAATTTCTCGGTGGCATACTTCATAAGTTCCGATTCATATTTCTGAATGTTCTTAATTCCCACATTCAAAACATATTCTAACGCAACACCCAACGCATGCGCGCCAACATAATTTGTTGTTCCCGCTTCAAACTTAAATGGTAAATCGTTGTAGATTGTTTTTTCAAGTGTGACGGTTTTTATCATATCGCCACCACCCTGATAAGGAGGTAATTTTTCCAACCACTGTTCTTTGCCCCACAACACACCTATACCTGTTGGTCCATAAATTTTGTGTCCTGAAAAAGCAAAAAAATCGCAATCAAGTTCTTGTACATCTATAGGACAATGCTGTATTGACTGAGCACCATCTATCATAATTGGCACATTATGTTCGTGTGCAATTTCTATCAATGCCTTTACTGGATTTACCGTCCCCAACGTGTTTGAGACATGCACCACAGAAACAAACTTCGTTTTTTCCGTGAATAATTTTCTATATGCGTCAACATCCAGAACGCCATCGTGATTGAAAGGGATAAATTTCAATTTAGCATTCCTGCGCTCGCAAGCCATTTGCCAAGGCACTAAATTGGAATGATGCTCCATCGCCGAAACAATAATTTCATCGCCTTCGCGAAGAAAGGCTTCACTAAATGTCTGTGCAACAAGATTTATTGATTCCGTCACTCCCTTAGTAAAAATAACCTCGTAATCGTGCGGTGCATTGATGAAAGTCTGCACCATTTGACGAGCTTGCTCATACAGTATTGTTGACTTTTGGCTCAACGTATGGATGCCTCTATGAATATTACTGTTTGTGGTAGTATATGATTCTATTATGGAATCTATGACCACCTGAGGCTTTTGCGTCGTTGCAGCATTATCAAAATAAACCAAATCGTGATTATTCACTTTTTGGTTGAGTATTGGGAAATCTCTCCGTATAGACTGAACGTCGAACATACTATTCTTTCCAATATTTATCGGCATCTTTTGCCGCTTGTTTGATAATTTCTACAGCTTCAGGATCGCATGGCTTCCCGTTCAAACGATTGAACAACCCCATCGAAGGTGTTCCTATATAACCATTGTCCCAATAAACAGGAACCAAGCCATATTCCAAAGCATTCTTCGTTACTTCATACAGCCAATCCATTCTTGATTGATGATGCAACCGTTGTACCAACGTGTCGTTGAATTCCTTGCGGTTGCAACCGTACTCTCCCAAAATAACAGGAATTCCTCTATCAACAAAATTAACTTTCATCATGTTGAAATGGTCCTTCAAATAGTTGAGATCTCCGTATGTTGAATTTGGGCTACGTTCAGGATCTTTCGGATTCATGTTTCTTTCACCCCAATAGAAACATTCCTTTCCCCAATCGGCATCCTCTGTCATTCCGGCAAATGTCCAAGGAGAATAATAGTGGACTTCCATCATCATTCGGTCTGGAATTACATCAACAGGCAAAGTCAATTGATTTGAAACTTCCAATTCCTGTAATTTTACATTTTGTTGGTCGGTAAGCACCTCCTTGATCTTTACTATACGAGTTTGCTCGCGGGCACGCTTTGCATCGAAAATTTCATCGCGTTCCTCCACATCAAATTCAGGATTGTATCTCTTTTCAATTGCCCACAAT
The DNA here is from genome assembly GCA_937892155.1 of uncultured Bacteroidales bacterium. Lineage (GTDB taxonomy): Bacteria > Bacteroidota > Bacteroidia > Bacteroidales > UBA1715 > UBA1715. Next base: position 8,127 of record CALAUG010000045.1, read on the forward strand.
TGTTCCAACTGGGCAGGAGTAAGCTTCAAAGAATCCTTCCACATTGCCAATCGCTCCGCTGTTTTCATAGGAACGGCGTCGTCCTTCTGAACACGCATCAATCTCATTGTTTCGTCAATATCGGTTGAAGGACCTTGAATGATTAGCGTTCTGTAATAATTTCGGCCACCCGTTGCACGTACAGCGTCAACAAATGTCTGCTCGTACGATGCCAAAACCTTCATCTGTGTTTCGTTATGCACATTCGGTTCGTTGCAAGCAGCGAACAACAAACGTTCATCGTAGTCGCGGAAATATGTTGCAATTTGTTCCCAATATGCTTTCTGTTTTTTATTATTGATTTCCTGCTTGTCGGGATTACAGTTCGTTTCCAACCAACCACCGTCATAGTGAATGTTTAACAAAACATACATATCGGGATGTTTCATGCACGAATCGATAGTTTGTTTCACACGTGCAAGCCAAAAATCCTGAATTTTGGCATTTGCCGTATCAACAACATACAAATCCCACGCACACGGAATACGGTACACATTGAAACCTTGTTTGTAAACACCGTCGGAAACCAAATGTGTTACTTCCGGATTCCCCCAAGCCGACTCAAATGACATATCGGGACGTTCTACTGCGGAAGTCGGACGATATTTTCCTGGATTGTTCTCGTCGGGAACCCACAAAATTGCCTCGAAAGAGTTTCCTAAATTCCAACCCAAACCCATTTTCTTAACCAATTCAACTGCATTGTGTTCCATGCCTGTTTTGTCGGGCGGAAGCGGATTCGTATTGTAACTTGGATAATTTTGTGCATATACACCTATCACACACAATAGACTCAAAACACTTGAAACGATTTTCTTATACATAATCCTAAAGTTTTGTATCAAAGATACACGTTTTCCATAAACGACGAAAAGAAAAATGCAGTTATGGTTATTTCATTTTCAAAATGTCTTTACTTTGTAAAAAACTTATTTCAATGGCTGAAATTGATTATAAAGCAGAAATTGCACGTTTAAAAAAAGAAAAAAATGCCGTCATCTTGGCACATTATTATCAAAATGATGACATTCAAGATATTGCGGATTTTCTTGGCGATAGTTTAAATTTAAGTCAGACTGCTGTCAAAACCGATGCGGACATTTTAGTTTTTTGCGGAGTGCATTTTATGGCAGAAACAGCTAAAATTCTTTCTCCAAATAAAAAAGTCCTACTTCCTGTTATGAATGCAGGCTGCCTAATGGCAGATACGATTAACAAAAAAGATTTACAAGAATATAAAGACAAGCATCCCGATACAAAAATCATTACATACGTAAATACAACAGCAGAAATCAAGGCTTTGAGTGATTGTATCTGCACTTCAACAAATGGATTAAAGATAATAGAACACTACCTTAATCAAGGCGAAAAAATCTTGTACACACCCGATCAAAATCTTGGGAAATATGCAATGAAAATTTCGGGCAAACAATTTGAGGTTTGGAATGGTTGCTGTCCTATTCACCATTTTCTGGATATAAATAAAGTTCTGGAACAAAAAAAATTACACCCTAATGCATTGATAATTTCACACCCTGAAGCACAATTACCAATTTTGGAAATTTCTGACTATATTGGTTCTACCGCTCAATTACTTTCATACGTAAAAAAGTCGGATGCACAAGAATTTATTGTCTGTACGGAAAAAGGCGTTCTACATCCAATGAAACAACAAAATCCTGACAAACAATTTTACATCGGCAGTCCTACCCTTTCCTGCCACGATATGAAAAAAACACGGCTCGAAGATGTATACAATTGTTTGCTTAACGAAACAAACGAAATTTTTGTTGACGAAGAAGTAAGCAAAAAAGCCTTAAAAGCACTCAATACAATGTTGGAATTGTCTTAACAATTCTTTCTTGCCATTCTCAATTCGTTACCAACAGTTAGAATAGCGAATGCCATTACAAACACTGTTTTCACCACATACGACAATATTTGATTGTTGATAACAATGAATTTGTCGGCTACGAAAATAATTCCTGCTAAAACAAAATAAAATGCTAGAGCTCCTAATTTATAAGGAATTCCATAGTGCTTTTGACAAAGTCTGTACGACAAAACTGCCATCAAAACGTAGCAAGCAAGTGTTGCCCACGCACAAGCAACATATCCGTAAATTGGTACAAATATCATATTGATTGCCAATGTAATAAGTGCTCCAAAACCAGTAATTCCAATTCCAAATTTTGTTTGATTCGTCACTTTATACCAAATCGACAAATTGAACACAATTCCCAAGAAAATATTTGCCATAAGAAGCACAGGAATAATATTTAAACCTTCATGGAAATTGCTTCCGATGAACAGTTTGAAAATATCTAAGTATAAGATAATTACCAAAAAGACGAACAACGTAAAAATGGTGAAGTAGTTCATAATTTTAGCATACGTTTCGCGAGAATCGGTTTCCTTCATTCGTGAGAAAAAAAATGGCTCGGCAGCAAAACGGAACGCCTGATTGAACAACGAAATAATCATTGCAAGTTTGTAATTTGCACCGTACACACCAACCTGCGACAAAATGTATTGCGAAGCATCGGCGCCATCGGGAACAGTCAAAAAATAACGAAGAGAAACTCGGTCATACACTTCGTTGATACTACCAGCAAGTCCGGAAATAAGTAGCGGCCACGAATAACTCAAAATTCGTTTAAGCAAAGCATAATCAAAACCATTCCGCGATTTGAAAATGTCAGGAAGCAACAGCAGCAATGTTACAACGCTTGCAACTAAGTTCGAAACAAAAATCCACAACACATTTGGCGTTGCAAAATGTTCCACAAACCATTCGTTTGAACTTGTTTTTGCTATATGCGGAAATACCAGAATGAGCAATAAGTTCAAACCAATATTGATGGCAATATTCGTGAGTTTGATTATGGCGAATTTCAGCGCTTTATTCTCGTGACGAAGTTTGGCGAATGGCACACTGGTAAAAGCATCTATACCTATGATGACTGCCATTATCATTATAAAATTTTGTTGATTGGCGTAACCCAAACCACTTGAAATCGGATTAAGAAAAATTAGAACTAATCCTATGAAAATGAACGACGAAGTGAATAAGCTCGTCATAATAGTTGAGAATACTTTCGGTTGATCTTCTTTATTTTGCACGAATCGGAAAAAACCAGTTTCCAAACCGTACGTAAGGAAAATCATCAGGAAAACAGTGTAGCTATACAATTCCGTTACAACTCCATATTCCGACTGCGAAAAGCATCGAGTGTAAAGCGGAACAAGCATAAAATTGAGGAAACGCCCAATGATTGTGCTCATTCCGTAGATTGCCGTTTGGCCTATAAGTTTTTTAATTACTCCCATTTTGTATCATAAAAAGGTCGCTCATAATTGAATCGGACAACATAATGCCCTGTCGAGTGAGCGAAATATTAGTTTGATGTTCCTGCAAAAGTCCGCGTTTGATGTACGAATCTTTTTGCGTCACAAAATTACGATAATATTCTTCGGGGAAATTATTTTTGATTAACCTTATATCAACACCTTTTTTAGTCCGTAAGCTAGTCATTATCAATTCATTGTATTTGTCTGTTAATGAAAGGGTTTCCATTTCAAACGGAATACTGTTGTTTTTGATTGCTTCAATATATTTAGCATTATGCGCAATGTTCCAATAGCGATGTGCACCGTCAAACGAGTGTGCAGACGGACCGACACCTAAATATGGTTCTCCGCTCCAATACGAAGAATTGTGGCGGGAATACATCCCGTCTTTTGCAAAATTTGATATTTCATATTGCTCAAAACCAGTTCGTTGCGACCAATCAATTAAATAATTGAATTGCTCCAAAACGGAGTCTTCGGTTGGAAGAATGAATTTTCCTGTTTTAACAAACTTATTGAGAGCCGTATGTTCCTCAACCATAAGTGAATATGCCGATAAATGTTGTATGTTGAGGTTTTCGACTTCTTGAAGATTTTGCTTCCAACGCTCCAAAGTCATATTCGGCAAGCCATAAATCAAATCTATGGTAATGTTTTCAAAACCAACATTTTGCGCAATTTTCACCGCATTTTTAGCCGATTCGGCAGAATGCCGTCGGTTAAGCAATTGCAAATCATCGTCAAAAAAAGATTGGATGCCAATGCTTAATCGATTTATTCTTAACGATTTAAGCATTTTGCAATATTCTTCTGAAATATCGTCGGGATTACATTCAAAGGAAATTTCCGCACCAGAAGAAATGGAAAAATTCTCGTGAATTGTATCAAAAATACGAGTCAGCTCATCTTTATTCAACACCGAGGGAGTTCCGCCACCAAAATAAATCGTACTGAGCGGTTCTGTAATGAAATCTTTTCGTAGTTGCAATTCTTTGCAAATAGCAGAAACATACTCATCCCTCGTTTTTAGATTGAGACTAAAATGAAAATCGCAATAATAACAAAGCTTTTTACAATACGGGACGTGAATATATAAATGAGTAATGCTCAATTCGTAATGTTAAGCACGTTATAGAAAGAGCTGTATTATTTTACAACACCTTCCTTAATCAAATATTCACCAATTTGAACAGCATTCAAAGCAGCACCTTTCTTAATTTGGTCGCCCGAAAGCCAGAATGTAAGACCGTTGTCGTTTGCCAAATCTTTGCGGACACGACCAACATACACGTTATCTTTTCCGCCTGTATATAACGGCATTGGATAAGGCAAATCTTTCAAAGTTTCCTTGTCTGGATTTTGATTAGCTTTTGTTCCAACTGCTTGAGGATTATCAACAAGTGTTACGCCTGCGCCGTTTGCAAGTGCTTTTTGTGCGTCGGCAACGCTGATAGGTTTTTCTGTTTCAATCCACACAGCTTCGGAATGCGAACGAAGTGACGAAATTCTTACACACATTGCAGAGCAGCGAGCATCGGTGTGCATAATCTTGCGAGTTTCGTTGAACATCTTCATTTCCTCTTTTGTGTATCCGTTGTCGGTGAAAACATCGATTTGTGGAATCACGTTGTATGCCAATTGATACGCAAATTTGTTGACCGTTGGTTGTTGGTCGTTTGCCAATTCCTTGTATTGTTGTTTCAATTCAGCCATTGCAGCGGCTCCGGCTCCCGAAGCACTTTGATATGAAGCAACGTGAATTGTCTTGATATGCGATAGTTTTTCAAGCGGTTGCAAACAAACAACCATCATAATTGTCGTACAGTTTGGGTTTGCAATAATTCCTTTTGGGCGAACCAATGCATCTTTCGCGTTGCATTCAGGAACAACAAGTGGAACTTGATCGTCCATACGGAATGCGCTTGAGTTGTCAATCATAATAGCGCCATGTTTTGTGATATCTTCGGCAAATTCCTTGGAGACACCGGCTCCGGCCGAAGTAAAAGCAATGTCAACGCCTTTAAAATCATCGCCATGTTTCAATAATTGAACGGTGTATTCCTTACCTTTAAAAGTGTATTTTTTCCCTGCACTACGTTCAGAACCAAACAAAACTAATTCGTCCATTGGGAAATTTCTTTCATCTAAAATTTTTAGAAATTCTTGTCCAACGGCCCCACTTGCGCCAACAATTGCTACTTTCATAAGAATTTTACTATATTTGTACGTTAAATTTTTAACACCGCAAATATATAACTAATTATGAAAAAGATTTTTTCGCTCACGGCATTTTTATGCTGTTGCATTGCTTTACAAGCACAAGTTTTGGAACAATTTGAACAGACCGACATTGGTGCATCGTACTCGTCAGGTAGTTTTTTAGGAGACTGGAATATTACGTGGAATTATCACGATTCCCGTGGAAATCAACAAATTACAAGGAATCAAAACAAAGCTATTAGTTTCAACAAGTCAGCAAATGCCTGTTTATATACTGACACAATTCCGTATGGTATCAAATCAATTTCGTTTTTATACGAACAAACTCTCTCAACTAATTGTTCAGCAGACATTTACATAAATGATTTAAAAATTGGAACCATTGAAACACTCAATGAAAAAGGTATCACGAAACAATATGCCGTAACTATTGATTTTGATGAAAAATGCGTACTGAAAATACAACAGACATCTGACAAATCGGGACAACTGACATTAGACGATATTTCCATACAATTTGCACACACGCCCTTTGTCTGTAACGCAATCAACACGGTTGGCACTACCATTATTGCTGCTTTTTCGCACCCTATTGCCACCGCAACAATTAGTTCCTTCCCTGAAAATATTTTTTTGACAAAAAAAATTGAAGGAAACACACTTCTACTCGAACTATACGAAAATATCTGCGGAACTTTTACAGTAGATTTTTCAGAACTAAGCGATACCTCTGGAGAAGTAATGGTTGATACAACTTTTACCTTGTCGTTTTACGGAAAACCGACCGTAAACTCCATAGTTATTTCAGAAATCATGGCTGACCCTTCGCCTATTGTCGGATTGCCGGAATTTGAATATGTTGAAATGTATAATAACTCGGATTGTGCTGTTCAATGCTCTAATTTACAATTTGTTGTCGGAACCAATGCTGTCAAGCTTCCGCAAAAAATTTTTGATTCGCAGACGTATTTGACAATTATTTCTTCTAAGGCGAAATCATACATTCAAGACACTTCCAATTATTTGTTTTTAGACAATTTCCCTGCTATTACTAATGCCGGGCAAACGATTGCGTTGCTCTACAACGACGAAATAATTTCGTCAGTAACGTTTTATGATTCTTGGTATAGTGACAATTTCAAGGCTGATGGCGGCTGGAGTTTAGAAAAAATTGACATTCAAAATGTTTCGGAAACGAAAGGTAATTGGTCGGTGGCAAACAATAGATTAGGCGGTTCTCCAAGTAAAGAAAATAGTGTTTCAAAAGAAAACAATGATATAATATCTCCCGAAATTTTGTCTATTCAAATCGTTTCGGATTCCACCGTCTTTATTGAATTTTCGGAAAATATCGATAAAAGTGTTTTCGAAGAAGTTCATATCCAGGACAATGAAATTGTAAAGGTTGGACCAATAGATTTTTCATTGTCAAAATATCAAATCACAACGAAAAATCATTTTCAACACAACCAGAGTTACAATATAGAATTTTTACAAAGTTGCACCGATTTTGCTGAAAATCAGTTTGTTGTAACTAATCACAATTTTGCCATAACCGACTCCATCATACAACGAAATTCTATTGTAGTAAACGAAATTTTGTTCAATCCACTTTCGGGAAATAGCGATTTCGTGGAATTGTACAACAATTCTAATTCGTATTTCGATTTATCTCAATTGTATGTGTCAAATGGCACAGATTTTACACGTGTATCCGAAACATTTTTGCTTTTCCCGCCACATACCTATGCGCTTATTTCGGCTGACGCGGAGGTTTACAAAACATCATCTGCGTATAAAAACAGTCTTTTCATTTCTACAAAATTGCCGACATTTCCCGACGACGAAGGACTTGTGATGCTTATTAACAAATGGGAAGAAGTGATTGATTCTGTAGCATATAGCGAAAAATGGCATTCGTCGTATATTTCCAACGTTGACGGCGTTTCGCTTGAACGAATTGATTTTTCGTTGCCTTCGGAATTTGCTTCTACGTGGTTTTCTGCGGCAGAATCCGTTGGATTTTCCACGCCAGTTTATGAAAATTCACAATATAAAAAGAAAAACTTCCATTCCGGAATTTCGTTGGAATCGGAAGTAGTGACACCAAATGGCGACGGTGATTGCGATGAATTGGTGGTACTTTTGGGTGAAACAAATTTAGGAACGATGTGCAACATTCGAATTTTTTCGACCTCGGGAAGATTGTTACGACAAGTTGCCAATAATCAACTATTAGGCGAGAATGATATTATTCGTTGGGATTGCACCAATTCTAACGGCAACTTGTTACTATCGGGAATTTATTTGATGCATATAGAATTACTGAAAAACGGCAAGAAAATTCATTCCGAAAAAATTGGATTCACAATTTTGAGAGAGTGAAATCTCAATATCTTTGCTGTATGAATTTGTATATTTTTAATCCAGACCACGATTTGGCTCTCGCCACGGATTCCGACCATTTCGATGCGCCGAATTCTGCTAAAATCTTTGCCGAAGATTTTGCTTGTTTGCCATGTTGGTTCGCCCAAAAGAATAGTTCCGTTTTTGCAAAAAACGTACGGTTGGATTGGTGGCAAAATATGCAAAGTTTATTTCCACAACTTCAGTCAATTTCACTTTGCAATTCTATCCCAAAGAATATAGATTTTGCTTCCCCATGGGGTTGGAACAAAACAATCAGAAAGTTTCTTGAAAAACAAGGTGTTTCCGCCGTTCCTTCGGTTGAGCAATTAAATTGTTTGCGGGAATTGCAACATAGAAAATGGGCGATTGAAGCAACAAAATATATTGCGAAGTTTGACGGGAAAAATCTTCGTTTAGCACCGCCAGCAATGTTATTACAAGAAAATGAAATTGAGAATTTTGTTGCTGAACATCCGTATTCCATTTTCAAGGCACCGTGGTCGGGAAGTGGGAAAGGAATTGTGCGAAGTCTCGGTTGCTTGTCTGAAAATTTGCTGAATCGTGTAAAAAATATGGCAAACAAGCAAGGATGTGTCGTTGCAGAACCATTGTACACTGTTATTCAAGACTTTGCAATGGAATTTTACTGCACAAATTCTGTCACGAAATTTGCAGGTTATTCGTGGTTTTTCACCAACGAGCACGGGGCATATCAAGGAAATTTGCTCGCATCGGATGATTACATTGCGGAAAAACTCTCGCAATGGATTTCAAAAGAACAGCTTGCAACAATCAAACAACGTTTAATAGAATTTCTTGATAAAACAATAGCACCAAATTATAGTGGATATTTGGGAGTAGATATGTTTATATATCAACAAAATGGCGAAATTTTTATACATCCCTGTGTTGAAATAAATTTGAGAATGACTATGGGTTTGGTTGCCCGATTATTTTACGACAAGTATGTAGGACAAGGGAAAATTGGTCGCTATTTCGTTGATTATTTTACAAATTCTTCAGAATTGGTTGCGGAGCACACAAAACAATCAGAAAACAAATTGATTGTTGCTGATGGGAAAATACAAAAAGGATATATGTCGTTGAATCCTATTGACGAAGCTTCGCACTATCGGGCTCGAGTGGAAATTATATAGAAGTAAATTCTTCTTCGGCGTCATCAAAAATGATTTCTTTCACCTCAATTTTGACGCCTTCGCCATCATCAATTTCGCAGTCAACTTCGCCACGAATCTCTATTTCAATTTGATTACTTGACGGTACCATCGGCAACAAACTTGACTTAACTTCTATGATAATCTGCCCTGTTCCATCTTCGAACCAAAACCGTTTTCGTGAAATTTGCGAGGCAACCGTTCCTGTCAATGTTACGTATGTGTCGGTTTTGTCGAGCGCAACTGCGTTTTCTATAATTTCCTGAATTGTTGACTGTTGGACCTTTTGTGGATGGCAAAAAGAAAATATCAGCACGATACCTATGACTATTACAGCAAGTATGGCAAAGAAAATTTTCTTCATTTTTTCAAAAAATCTAAGATTCTCTACTCTACAAAAGTAAAAAAATATGAAAACAATAAACCTTTCTACAGTAAAAAAATGCTATCATTTTTGTTTTGGAAGAAATTGAGAAACATCAGCCCCGTATGAAATCAGTTCACGCACTATCGACGACGAAATATGTTCAAACTCCGGAGGGGTCACAAAAAACACTGTTTCTATTCCAGACAATTGTTTATTGGTCTGTGCAATTGATTTTTCGTACTCAAAATCTGTTGTATTACGCAAGCCTCTCACAAGAAATTGAGCATTATTTTTTTTGCAAAAATCCACTGTCAGCATGCTATAGGTCTCAACAGAAATTTTAGGATTGCCAGCAAACAAATCCGAAATCACTTGAACTCTTTTTTCAAGTTTCTCGTTATTTTTTTTCTCAGCATTTACGCCTATTGCAATAATAATTTTATCAAAAATCGGCAAAGCCGAATCAACAACAGCTTTATGTCCTATTGTAAAAGGATCAAAACTACCTGGGAAAACTGCTATTTTTTCCATAATACAGAGATTATATAATGCAAAAGTACACAAAAAGAGAGTGTGATACGGAATTATTCGTTTATTTTGTACGAAAATAAAATTAAGACTATGTGGGTTGTTTGTTCTGATTTAGAAGGCGTATTTGTGCCGGAAGTATGGATTAACGTGGCAAAAATCACTGGTATTGAAAAACTAAAAATTACCACCCGTGACGAACCAGATTACGATAAACTGATGAAATATCGCCTGAACATTCTTGACGAACACAATTTGAAACTTCAAGACATTCAAAACGTTATATCAAATATTCATCCTTTGGAAGGAGCTTTGGAATTTACGAAATGGCTACGCGAAATTAGCCGTTTCGTTATTGTTTCCGACACCTTTCAGGAATTTGCAAAACCCTTAATGAAACAATTGGATGACCCATTCATTCTTTGTCATTCATTGGAAACAGACAAGGACGGCCGAATTGTCAATTACAAATTACGTCAAAGCGACCCCAAACGCAAAACTGTAGAAGCATTCCAAAGCATGAATTTTAAAGTGATTGCCTTCGGCGATTCGTACAACGACGTTTCAATGCTGAAAAAGGCAGAAGTTGGTATTTTGTTCTGCCCTCCACAAAAAGTAATAGACGAATTCCCTGAATTACCTGTAGCACACAACTACGCTGAATTAAAAGCATTAATAGAACAACACATTTACGAAGACTAATGGAAGAACTATTTCCAAAGAAGATTACTGATTTTATAAAAAAACATCACGTAATAACCATTGCAACCGTAAAAGATAACCAACCGTGGTGCTTCAATGCTTTTTACGCATTTGATGAAGACACACAGTCATTCATCATTACATCGCACAACGATACACGACACATTCAAGAAGTGTTGGCAAATCCTAAAATTGCGGGCAGCGTTGTATTAGAAACCGAAATTGTAGGAAAAGTTCAAGGCTTGCAATTCTCAGGCGAGATGGTTTTATGCGAAAACGATGATGAAAAGCAAGCCAAAAAGGTTTACATCAAAAGATTCCCGCTTACGACTATTACACCAAAAATTCTTTGGAGAATATCCATATACGAAGCAAAATATACCGACAACACGTTAGGTTTCGGCAAAAAACTGCTTTGGAATAAAAAATCTTAACGACAAAGAATTAAAAATTCAAATATTTTTTACTTTTGCAAGCGAGTAGGCCTTTTTAGCTCAGTGGTAGAGCACTTCACTCGTAATGAAGGGGTCAACGGTTCAAATCCGTTAAAAGGCTCTAAGGACTCATCATAAGATGAGTCCTTTTTTTATGCCTTAAAATTATCAGATTTTAGAAGCAGGAGTCTAAAAACCAAGTATTCCTTATACCAATGCGCGGATAAGTTGTTCTTTTTCGCCAGCCAACAAATCCATCACTGGAACTTCTGGCAGGGTGTATGCTCCTGGTATTTGTTTGAATGTTGCACGGGCAGCGCAAACCAATATCTGCGCAGTTAAAGCTGGATTATTAATACTCATTTCAAATTTCAAACGTTGATTTTGTGTCTTGCCCGAAACACCTTTACGTTCCAAAAGAACGCCATGTCCCATATCGCGGCAATTATCAACGCTATCAACAGGAATCACATGAAGTTCATCGTGAGCAAAATAATCGTCGGCTTTCAATTCATCATATACTTGTTGAGCAGTGAAACCATCTTCCAATTCTACATAAACCAAACGGCTGTGAATTCCAGCACCTTGTGGCATCGTCATTGACAACGCATTTTTGACGCCTTTTTTTGATCGTGCAACAACAGAGTGACCCATACTCATTCCAGGTCCAAAATTAGTCCACGTTAAACCTTTCGGTGTCATGGCCTGCATCAACGTACGGATAACTGAATCACTTCCTGGATCCCAGCCCGCCGAAATAATTGAAACAGAATTGTTTGCTTTTGCAACCTGACCAAGAGATTCGTGTAAGTCCCAAATGCTACCGTGGATATCAAAACTATCAACTGTATTGATTCCCATTGCAAGATATTTTTTCGCGTTTTCTTCTACACTACGGCTTGGTGTTGCAAGAATCACAACGTCAACTTTGCCCAATTCCTTAACATCAGCAACAACCTTATATGGCGTTAACTCCAAAGGCATTTCACCAGAAACAGAACGACGGACAATGCCAGCAATTTCAAAATCAGGAGCAACTTCCAATGCCTCCAATACGTACTTTCCAATATTTCCGTATCCCACGATAGCTATTCTTTTCATATTCTTATGTTTTAGATTCAAACTTTTGCGTTACAAAAATAATTGTTTCTAAAAAAATGATTCGTAATCATCATTGAATTTTTCAATGATGATTTTAAAAATCTCACGACTAGAAATGTTGAAATGCTCTATCGTTCAAAAAATTAATGAAACTCTCACGATAAAATTTTAAAAATTACTATATTTCACGAATAATTATTTGGAATATGAAGAAAATTGACCTTACCGAATGGGAAGAAACTGGCCGTGGTGCTTTTGGAACAACTTATTTTCATAAAACAAATCCTTCGTGGATGCTGAAATTTGTGGATTCCTCAACTCCCATAGAAGTAATTGAAGAAGAAATCCGTAATTCCCAAAACGTTTATAACCTTGGGGTATCAACCCCAAAACCAGGAGAATTGGTAACCGACGGGGTACGTACCGGTATGGTCTTTGAACGCATTGTCGGCAAACGCTCTTACGCACGAGCTATTGGCGAAGAACCTCAACGAATACAGGAATTTGCAATCCGTTATGCTCAAATGGTAAAACAACTACACGCCACACCATGCGACACAACAAAATTCAAAAGCGTAAAAGAATATAACAGAACTGCCATTTCGGGGAATCCTTTCCGAAGCGACGAAATCAAGCAATTTGCACTTGAAAAATTAAAAAATTTACCTGACGCCACAACCTGTATTCACGGCGACCTGCATTTTGGCAATGTCATTTTAACAGAAGATAAAAGTTATTTCATTGATTTAGGGAATTTCTGCTACGGACATCCGTTTTTTGACCTACCTATGCAATACTTGCCCTCCGAAGTGATGGATGATGTACGGTTCGAAGACACTTTCCACTGCACAAAAGAACAGGCACGATTGTTCTGGCAGGAATTTACAAAAGCGTATTTTGGACCCGACAAAAATCTGTCGCATTTAACAAAAGAACTTGAGCCATACATTTTGTTCCGATTACTCACAATGGAAACACAGGTAGGCAGAAAACTTCCAAAAGGCGGAGAAGAAATGTTACAAACTATTCTTCAAGGAAAGTTCTAAAAAAGATTTAAGCAGAATTCTGAAATTCTGCTTTTTTTATTATTTTGCACACAATCAACATAATGAAAGAAAAAATGAAAATAGGAGATTACGTTTTAATTTCTCCAGACCTAACGCAACAAAAGGACTGGATAAAAGGGAAAATCATTGAAGTAGAAAATAATTCCTTTGTAGGAATTGTTGTTTCAGCAGAAACATCTGACGGCAACGTGTTTTTTGGAGTAGAAAATTCTTTTAAACTAGCCAAATAATATGTTTGCAATAAGTTTTGATATGTTAATCTCCGAATTGGAGAAATATTATGGTATGCCTTATAACTGAGCATATTACGACATTAAACAATTGCTTTAAAAAGATGGATTTGAATTGTTTCAGGGAAGCACATATCTTACCCGAAACAATGATATTGCACATCTTGTGAAAGCAATAATGGATCTTTCAAAAGTTGATTGGTTCAAAAAATCAGTTCGTGATATACACGGCTATAGAGTTGAAGATTGGTCAGACTTTACGGATATTGTGAAAAAAAGCTAATGATAAGAAGAACAAAATGCCGAAAAGATTTTTTCGGCATTTTTAATCTTCATTCAAATTAATGATATAATCTGAATAAATTTTTTGGTATTGTGGTTTCAGTTTTACCGAATTTTCTTTCAAAACATCGTCGTATTGTAGCTTTTCCGATTCGGTTTGCTTGAACATTTTCTTAGCATTTTCAGAAGGTTTTTCAACCGCAGTTTTTGACTCGCGCTCCTTATCCTGATCGCGCTCTTTTTCGGCATTTTCGGCTTCCAACATTCGCGTAAGAATTTGTTCCTGACGTTTCAACGTTTGTGGCGTAATATTCTGATTGATAATATCACGCTCCGTTTGATCCATAAGTTTTTGAATATCTTTTAGTTGCTGTACTCCTTCCGGTGAAAGTTCTCCGTCTTTCATCATTTTGTTGCCCAATTGTTTGAGCATTTGTTCTTTCATCAACATTTCGCTCAATTGTTTTTGTGTCTGTTGCGACGACGGCATTCCACCTTCCTTCATTTGCTGCATCATCTGCTGCATTTGCTCTTTGAGTGACTGCTGCATTTGTTTCATTTGCTGGTACGACGGTTTTTGTCCTTTCCCGCTATTTTTTGGATTCTGGCATTGCTGCTGCCCATCCATCTGTTGAGCAGCCTGTTGCTGCATTGCATCCAGCACTTCCGATAAAAGTAACGACAAATTATTAGCCGACGTCATCATATACTGCTGGCTAATTTTTGCCTGGCTTCGTTGACGTTGCTCCAAATAATCAATCGCAGCTTTACCATTTTTATGTACGGACAAAATTTCTTCGTTTATTGGCTGCGAAATTTGTGGGACACGCAAACTCAACGCGTATAAAGAATCTTTTATAATCTTGAAATTCTCGTGTAGAATGTTTTGCTTCTCTGCAGTTTCGGCATACTTCGGATCGACGTACGATAACTTCCCGGTTTGAACCATTAAATCTTCTTGTTCAAACGAGAATGTGAGCAAATTTTCCATAATCTGACGTAAGTTCGCCATATCTTCCATATTCTGTTGAGCCATTTGCTGTTGCATCATTCCCTGCATACTTTCGGACAACTGCTGTGTTTGCTCCGAAGCCTTTTTCATTGACTTTGATGATTTTGACTGTTGTCCCTGCTGCTGTTCGGACTGACTTTGCTGCATGGAATTTTTTATATCTTGGAATTGATTGCTAAAATCCTGTAAGTCAAACTTTTGTTGAAGTTCTTCGTTTTTCTGCTGGGCATCATTATAATTCTTTTCTATCGACTCCAATTCTTTTTGTACATCATTCAGTTTTTGTTGAAGTTCGTCAGAGTTTTTTGAATTTTTCAATTCTTCGGAAAGTTGTTGCTGCTGTTCAGCCAATTCCTGCAAACGGTCAGACGTGTTTTGTACCGATTCCTCAACATCCATACGTTTCAACAATTCCAAGTCGCGGTCAAGTTGCTTTGAAAGTTCCTCCATCGACATTTTCATGTCTTCGGATTTCTTAATGAATTCATCTTTGTTGAAATTTTCCATCATTTGATTGAATTCATCCATCATCTTCTTCAACTCATCGTCCATCAACGTATTGAGCAATTCTTCTATTTCTTTTTGCTTATTGAGAATTTCCTCGTCTTGTTCCGACAACTTATTCTGCATATCATTCTTTTGCTCAAGCGATTGCGTCAGATTTTCAATCTGTTGCTTCATTTGTTCCTGTTTTTCCTGCATTTCTTCAAGAACTTGCTTACGTTCCCAGTCGGATATATTTTCGTTGAGCAATTTCTGTTTCAATTTATCAAAATCACGCATCAATTCTTGGGCAATAGACGTAGATTGTTCAAACGAAGACTGAATTTCCTTTGAATATTGTTCCTGCATTTTTTCCAACTCTTCCTGACTTGGAATCACAAAATCATACAACGCAGTACGGGCAGATTTCTTGCCGCTAACTTCGTCATTATCAAATACTTCAAAATAATAATTGATGGTTTCTCCTTTTGAAAATTGGGAAAAATCGAACATATAGAAAAACTGCTGATGCTGAATTGACGGCGAAAATTCCATTGGAACACGCGTGGCATCGGCTTCTTTATCTTTTGGGAAATACACAAAATCAAGCGATGAAAATCCATAATCGTCTTGTATTTCGCCCTTGAAATAATACGTGAAAAACTGCGAACTATCTTGTTTTTGCTCAACTTGAATAGATGGCCGCAAATCTGGAATGACAGTGAATGTGTAACCAATAATGTTTACCGAATCGAGAAACTCATTTTTGCCTATCAACGTATAAGAAGTTGTTTGCGTAATTCTTTGATTCAAAGTAAATTGAGAATCTTTTTTTGTAAACTGAATCGAATTTACGTTTTCACTAACAAAAAACAACGAATCAATGTCGGCGCCGTCAACTTTCCACGAAAGAGTGGAACCTGCCGGAATTGTAATATCGCCGGTATTTGAGACGGTTATATTTTCAAGTTGCGTGTATTTTGGAACGAATGCTTGAATTGTGAAATTCAGCAACTGAGGTAACGGAAACACCTGTAATTGATACAATTGCGAAGTGTATTCGTCAGCAGAAAACGAAAAATTCAGAGAATTGTTGCATCCACGGATAACGTATTCAAACGACGACGTTGTTTTTTTCGTCATTAAAAAACTATTTCCTCCAATTGAAATATTTACACGTTCCGGCACAAATCGTCCTTCTACGTGCATTAAAATGGTAAAATCCGAACCTTTTATAACCGACAACGAATCATTGTCAAGAATAAACGTGAATGGAGCTGGTTTTTCAAAAAATTCATTGTGTTTCACAATACGCGTCGCGCCGTCAACTATTGCTTTTGGATAGAAAATAGCAAGACAAATTATAACTATAACCAGTGCCAAAGCATATTTCCAAAAACGAAGCAATTTCTTGAAATCAATAGCCGACGCAAACGGAATTGGCCGCAAATTCGCAACTTTTTGATTGATTGCCGCAATCGCTAACTGATTGTTTTCAAGTGATTTGTCGTTTGCCAGTTCCAATGTGTTGAGCAACGTATCCTGAATTTCAGGAAAAAACTTCGTGATGATTTTAGCCGCTTCAACGTGCGACAAAGTTTTTCCCAATTTCCAAAAGTGGAACAACGGAATCAGCACGTATTTCACAAAAGCAAAAAGTGCCACAACAAGCGAAGTATAGAAAACTATTGTGCGTACTTGCGACGGGAAAAAAGCAAAATATTCAGCACAGCTGATTGTTACAAAGTAAAAAACAAAAATCAGCAGAAATACTATCAAACCTTTAAGACATTCGTTGAGATAGTATTTGCGTGTGAATTTGTCTAATTCATTGATTATAATATGGATATCGGATTTCTCCATAGGCTTCTTTATTTAGAAAGCCACAATTCTGGATCCAATTTCTCCAACTCTTTCCAAATTTGAAGTTGCAGTACAGTGGAATTTGTTTCTGGATCGGTATAAATTGTTCCGATTTCGTCTTTTGCTTTGACTTGTTGTCCAGCTTTTACCGAAACAGTTACCAAGTTATCGTAAACAGTGTAGTAGTTTCCGTGTTTAATCAAAACGGCTGTGTTTCTACCAGGAATCAACACAATTTTTGAAACAGTTCCGTCAAAAATTGCACGCGCTTTTGCACCTTTTGTCGTCGCGATTTCTATACCGTTACTTTCAACTTCAACGTATTCCAAAGTTGGATGTTTGTGGCGGCCGAAATGCTCTGTAATTTTTCCTGTTGCAGTTGGCCAAGGAAGACGACCTTTGTTTTCCGCAAAGTTTTTCGACACCAATTTTTCCTCAGGCGTCAGTGTTGAAACCGACGTAGTGGAAGCTTTTGCTGTTGCATTATTTTTTGCGGCGGCAGCTTTTTTCGCAGCCATTTCCGCTTTAATCAAATCTTCGATTTGTTTATCGAGTTTACGTGCAAGTGCCTGCTTTTCAGCAAGTTTTTTCTTCAATTCCTGCTGACGTGCATTTAATTTTTTTATCGTTGCGTCTTCCAAATATTTATCCTGTTCCAACTTGCGTGCCTCGGATTGTTTCTCACCAACAAGATTTTTCTTCATCGATAATAATCTTTCCAAGTCATATTTTCGAACCGAAAGACTGTCCTGCAAAGATTTTATACGTTCCGATTGTTGAATCATGTAATCGGAATAGTATTGCAAATATTTCATTCGATTATATGCCTGATTGAAATTATCGGCAGAAAGAATAAAAATTAACTGCTCATACTGCGAGTTGATTTTATAAACAGTAAACAATGTTTGATTGTATTCTTTCTGCAACTCTTCCAACTGCGACGTGAGTGTGTGAATCTGCGCATTAGTTGCAAAAATATCCTGTTCAATAAAATCAATTTCCTGCGACAAAGAATTTACGTAGTTGTTCCGTTCTTGAATCTGCTGACTTAAAAGCGTCACACGTTCCATAGAAACGGACTTGCTTTTTTCGGTTTCCTTCAAAAGTTTACTAGTTCGTTCTATTTCTTTTTTTGCCTTTGCAGCCTCGGCCTGAACTTGTTTTACAGTTTTTTTGGGCTTTTGGCAATACGCCTCAGTTGAGAAACATAAAACAGCAGCAAGTAATATGAACAACCATTTTTTCATTACTTCAGTGTCACTTTAATTTTGGTTCCATTTTTTGATAACTACTGCTTGGATTGAATGGAAAATTCAGTTCCTCATCAAAACTAACTTTTGAATATTTCATATCGAAATGAAACTTACCGTTTGGCATTTTAGCCTTTAAACTCATATTTGTTGGAAATGAAATATTTTGTAGTTCCTCAAAATCTGAATAGGTCAACTTTATTTTATTTTCAATAATTGTTCCTTCATCAACTATATCTACTTCCGAAATTCTGAAATTGTCGTTCAATACCTGCCACGTTTGCAAAAACGACAAAGTGTCGTTTTTCTTGAATTCCTTTTTTGAATGAGTCTGGAACACAAATTTATTATCTTTCTTATTGATTTCAAATGATTTAAAAAGACTTACAGTGTCAACATTGTCTTGTTGGCAGAAAAATAGTTCATCAAGTAAAATTGATTGAATAGTTTTATAATCAATCGATAATCCTATTTCTTTTGAAATATCAGCAAGATTACCGGCATAGTATGTTTTTTGCAATTTTGAATAGAATTTCACGCTATCCTGTGTAATTATGGCGCGAAAAACATCGATACTCATAGCCGAAACGCCAATCCAAACTATGCTGTCCTTTTTTATGCGAATGTTTCCTTTGATTTGCGGCAACGATTTAAAATCCTCTAAATCTATGCTAAATCCGAATTTAACTGTCTGATAATCACCGTAGTGTTTTACGATTGTATCGTACAATGCCGACATTTCAAGTTGTTTTATGTCTTTTTCGGTCACAACTTTTTTGGAAGAATGACACGATGTAAACAACATCAAAATCAGGGCAATATAAAGAGAAATCCTGCGCATAAATTTTTGCAAAATTATTGTTTTTTGGCGATAAATCATAAAAACTAATTACGCTTTATTTCAAACTATCGGAAAAGCGTTTGTATTCTTCGTTTCGTGGCGAAAGTTTTAACGCTTTTTTTATGTTTTCCCCAGCTTCACTTTTGTTATTTTTTTGCAACGAAAGTTTCGCAAGTTCGTAATACACCGCATCGCTTTGTTTCAACTTTAAACAGTCGAAATACAAAGTTGTGGCTTGTTCTACATTTCCACGATTTTTTTCGAGATTCGCCTGAACAAACAGTTTTTCAAATTCTATTGATTTCTTGTCGTATTTCAAAGAATCATCAAAGTTTTTCAGTTTTTGAGAATAAGAACTCAACGAAATGCCTAATATCAAGAATATGAATATTTTACAATATCTGAAAATCATACAATTTTTATTACAATGCAAAAGTAATCAATTTTAATAAAACTCACATTTACAAAAAAAGCGAAACCATTGCTGATTTCGCTCTTACATATTTATGTATGCTCCTTTTTCGTGTATTATTAATCTTTACTAAAATTCTTGTATTGCAGTCAAAACGCCGTTATCAAAATAAAGATATTTACCATAATTGTAAACCCATTGTTCATGTTTTAAGTTTTTGACAATCATAGTATTAACATACAAAGGATTTCCCCATGCTTCTATACACATGTCTTTATTCATACCTATGCTAACTTGTCCATTATTGATAAGGGTTCCTATTTTAACACCATATTTTGATAAAACGTATTTCTCATGTTTCAATTTATTTTCTTTCTCTATTCTTTCTCTTTCTTGTTCTTCTGCAATTCGTTGTTCTTCTGCTTTTTTCTTTTCAGCTTCTAAAAACAAATATTTACCTTCTTCCATGAAAAATTTTTCATTGTCAAAATACTCAAATTCTAATGTAATTTCGTGATTATCTTTTTTAAGAAAATAATAAGGATGAATGTAACGATATTCTTTAGAATTTACAAATGTAACGTCGCTACAGGTCCATTTGTCGCCGACATGAATATCTATCAACTCTCCAGTATTTACGTCAATTTTTTGGGGGATATCTTTCATACAGATAAATGATTTATTAATTAGCTGTTGCTGTTTTTCGAAATAGGGAACTAAAAACATATAACTGAAAAATGCATCTCTGGAATCTAGATAATTAGATTCCGTATTCCAATATAAGGTATCTCCAGTAGTATCATTTTTAAGTAATATGCGCAGCTTGTAATAGTTCTGATTTGTCTCAAAATTTTCACAAGAATAATATTTATCCCCTTTCTTGAATTCAAAATTCAGAATTGTAAAATAATGTCCGCTTATAGAATCTGGATTTGTGTAAAATTTTATATCTTCAGCATCAGCATAATAATATTTTCTGTTTTCAGTAGGATATATAGGATATAATATATCGGTCTCTGTGATGAATTTTTGTTCATACTCATCTACAAGTTTATGATATGATGCAAGTGCCGTTTTATTTAATTTTGTTGTGTCTGGGAAAAATTGTTTACAAAGCCATTTTGGATCTGCTTCATAATAAGATAAATGAGGAATAGTTACTACAGAAGATTCTCTTGCAGAAAAAAAAGATCCATCGGGATATTCATAATATTTTTCTCTTTCGTTTTTGTATACATATTTTTTTGAATGAGGTAAACAATAAAGTTGATAACCAATATACTTTTTGTAATCGCATATTTTTTCTTGTGCTTTTAAATTTGATAAGCTATCAAATTTTGCCGGTTTTCTAACCGCTGTCTCAACTATGTCTTCTCTAGTTGTAATTTGTGAATATATTGTTGTTACCAAACAACAACTAAATATTAAACATATAAATTTTTTCATTTTTGTTGTAGAATTTAAATAAATAGAATTGTAAACGTATTTTAAAGCGAAACCATTGCTGATTTCGCTTTCGGAAAATTTATAGCCATCATTAATGTTCCCATTCTAAATTTTCAACATTGAACCTAATAATTTGTCTACCTTCTTGGAAAAATGGAGCTTCGATTTTAAGTTCTTTAGCAGTTTTTATATTTGAAATAATTTTTTTAGTTGATTGTAGGAATATTAATCCTGAACTAACATCCTCAGGTTCTGAATAATAAACATTAAAAGGTTCTTTTTCATCAAATTTAAGTCTGACATATTCAGTCCCTAAACTACCTAAAAATTGACAAGAACTTCCTTGTAACATAATGTCTGTTCTTCCATTACTTTGATATCTAAGAGTTAATGTGAAATCACTGCTGCCATAAGGAAACTCAAATTTAAGTTCATTAAGAGAAGTATTAGATGCAAAATAATATTTTGTACCATCCATTTCATTTGAAGTTTGAGAATATTGCCAAGGAGATTTATTTTTTTCCTCGTTTTCTACATTAGCTGGAGAACCATTATCATCTTTTTTTTTAGTTTCGCTATCATCAGGTAACAATATTCCAATAAAAATCAAAACTCCTAATGTTATTAAAAAATATTTTAAGCATCCTTTTTTTGTTATTTCCATAGTAATTCTTTTTTATAATGCCTACTTCTTTTTCCCGACTTTCGGCATGCGTCGGAGTACCAAGGTGTTCTTCAATACACACATAAAAAAAGCGCAGTACAAATTGTATCTCGCTCTTGAAGGCGTTTGGCATGCCCTAACCAACAAAATAACAATTATGTCCACGCTTAGTGAACACTTACTTGTTATTCTTTCTGGTTGTATGGTCGCCAAACTTTTCAAGAGAAAGAATAAAGCAAATGCTTTTTTCTATTAAAATGTGCGTACAACTACGCGTTTACTTCATAGGCAAATTTTTTAATTGTTTATACTGTTTCAACCATTAAATCTTTTCTACCAATCAAACTGAAAATTGTTATTTGATTGTCTTCATTTAGCAATCGCAGTGTACGAAGAATTTCGTTCAACGTGGAACCGCTTGTTGCTATATCGTCAATTATTAGAATATTTTGTTTCCGAATTGCTGCACAAAGTTGTTCGTCTGTTTCGTTTTTAAAACGCAGGAAATGTTGCATATATGGTCTAAAACGACTCTTTTTAACGTCCTTTGCAATAGTAAAATAATCCTTCTTATGAATTAAGTCCATCATATTTTCAATGGATTTTTTTACTTCCTGCTTTTGTGTTTCGGTATAACGAGCTCTGCCATCTTCCAATGTATCGTTAAGATATTGTTTCTCGTATGCGTCAATATCAAATGAAATGCTTTCTGGAATTGACTTTACCAATTCTAAATACTGAAGCGAAGGTTGCGAAAAACGATAAATATATCGCAACATATATTGGTTTACTTTGCTTGACGATTCTGGCATTATAACCAAGTCGTAATCATAAAGATTGATTTTTGTGTGAAGATTATTTATAGCCTTTTGTATGAACTTGGTTAAATTTTCATTGTCAACAATAGAATCTGAAAATTTCACATATTTAATGAACTGACTTCTGACACTGCCACTAACTTGATTCGAAAATTCATATCCATAATAAAAACATTTTCCAAATGCTTCTACTTGATAACCATTGCCCGTTAAGTGTATGACATCGCTAACGCCATCGTGTTCAAAATCAAACACAAAGCAATTATTTTCTATGTCAAAAGTTACACCCATTTTTATAATTCATTATAATCACCAACACTCAATTCATCGGCGGATTTTTTCATTTTTACTGAATTTCCAACCATTGAATTTGTAATATTAACGTGTTGCAATGTACTGTTAGTCTGAATTATTGAATTTGAAACTACAGAATTTGAAATTTTTGTTCCAGCACCAACCGAAACATACGGTCCAACTACAGAATTTTCAATTTCAACATCGTCGGCAATGCAGCAAGGCTCTATAATTGTAGCATTTTTACAAGTTGCCGTTTTTGAAACCTCGTTTCCGTAAGTTGCCAACAACCGTTGATTGGTATTTACGGTAGCATTTTTATTTCCACAATCCAACCATTCATTTACTTGACCAATATAGAATTTCACGCCTTTATTTTTCATATTTTCCAAAGCATCGGTCAACTGATATTCTGTGCCTCTAATTACATTATTATCAATCAAATACTGAAGTTCGGAACGTAAATTTCTTCCATCTTTGAAATAATAAATTCCAATGATTGCCAAATCGGAAACAAAATCTTTTGGCTTTTCAACAAAATCGGTAATCATACCGTCGTTATTCAGTTTAACAACGCCAAAAGCCGATGGATCTTCAACTTTTTGAACCCAAATAATCGAATCTTTTGAAGTATCAAGATTAAAATCGGCAATAAACAATGTGTCGGCAAAAGCAACAATCACATTTCCCGAAAGAGATGTTGATGCACACAAAATAGCGTGTGCAGTTCCTTTTGGTTCTTCCTGATAACAAATTTTTCCCTTAGCACCTAATTTTGATGCAATATTCAACAACATTTGCTCAACATCTTTTCCAAAACTTGGATGAATGATAAACGCAATTTCTTCGATGTGCTGCATACACACACGAGAAATATCTTCTACTAAACGTTGTACTATTGGTTTTCCTGCAACAGGAATTAATGGTTTTGGAATTGAAAGTGTATGAGGACGCATCCGTTTCCCCATACCAGCCATAGGGATAATTAATTTCATTTTACAACTCTTATCTCTTAATTCTTAACTCTTAATTCTTAACTTACTTCACTCCCGTGTGGCCGAATCCACCTTCGCCACGAACAGTTTCTGAAAGTTCTTCAACTTCAACAATTTCGGCTTTTGCATATTGTGCAATAACCATTTGACAAATTCTTTCGCCATCGTTTATAGTAAACGGTTCCGTAGAAAGATTTACCAAAATGGCTTTAATTTCGCCGCGATAATCTGCATCAATAGTACCAGGAGAATTCAATACAGTGATACCAAATTTTGCTGCCAAACCACTTCTTGGACGAATTTGTGCTTCGTAACCTTCAGGCAATTCAATAAATAAGCCAGTAGGAACAATAGCTCTTTCCATAGGTTTCAGTACAACAGGATTATCTAAATTTGCACGCAAATCCATTCCCGCAGAATATTCTGTAGAATACGCAGGCAACTGATGTTTCGATTTGTTTACGATTTTTAATTTCATTGTTCGATAATTTTTTGTGAAGGTACTATTTTAATTAATAGCTAAACATTGAAATTCAATTTTTATAATTAAAAAATTACAAACAAGGCCAATCATCACTAAAGTATCAATATATTTTTCTTATTTATTTTTAATTAATTTTCTTGATACTGATTATATGTTGTGAATTGGTTGTAAAAATTAATTCGGAAAGTTTGTTTTCAACAGATATTGAATTTTAGTAACAAATATCAACACGTTTTAAAAGTATTAAATTATTGAGTTTCAATATTATTTAAGGTTTATTAACAATTACTCGATTATGCAGTTTAACAAGTAATTGTTTATTTTTTTTTGCTTTTCTTTTTGTTGGTTTTACTGTTGAAAATTGGTAATCTGAATGAAAAACTTTTTTTGCTGTTTTAAAAAACTTGTATACCACTGTAAGATTTTTTATTTCCAAAAAAGTTTGATTGATTTTATCACTATAAATATTCACTAAATAGTTAGTGTTTTTAACAGATATTAACACATTGGTGAACAGACATATATTTTTTTCACTAAGTTTTTTTCCTTGTATACAATCTTTTTTTGTGTTTATGGTGTGAGTGTTGTGTTAAATTCGTTATTCAATATTTACATTGCTCGTAATTTTATATATAGAGAATAAAAAAAAAAGTATTTTTGCCCTCGTTAGATGTTTGTTTCATTTGATTTTCAACTAAATGCAAATAAATTTTTTTCAGGAAGACGCTAAATTTCCTTCTGGATTGCGTAGAACAATGTTTCGTTCAGTAGCTCAAGTAATTGTGCAAAACGAATCGAAGAAAAAGATAGATTACATCAATTTCATTGCTTGTTCCGATAATTACCTGCTTGGAATCAACCAGGATTATTTGAAGCACGATTATTATACCGATGTAATTACGTTCGATTATTCTGAGACCGAAATTGCGTCTGATGTATTTATGAGCATTGATAGAATTGAAGACAATGCGAAACAGAATAAAGTATCTAAATTGAATGAATGTTATAGAATTTTAATTCATGGTGTTCTTCATTTAGTTGGATATAAAGACAAAACGCCTGAAGATAAGGCAGTTATGACTCAAAAAGAGGATTATTATTTGAGTTTGGTAGGTTAGGACTATGTTACAAGAATATGATGTAATTGTTGTTGGTGCTGGACATGCAGGCTGTGAAGCTGCTGCCGCTGCTGCTCGTTTGGGTTCACAAACATTGTTGATTACAATGGATATGACTAAAATGGGAGCAATGTCGTGCAATCCAGCAGTTGGTGGAATTGCTAAAGGACAGATAGTGAGAGAAATAGATGCTCTTGGTGGTTCTATGGGAAAAATTACCGACGCGTCTTCCATTCAATTTAGAATGTTGAACAAGTCGAAAGGCCCTGCTATGTGGAGTCCACGTTCACAGGCCGATAGAACATTGTTCATTAAAAATTGGCGCGAGGAATTGGAATCAATTCCTAATCTTGATTTTTGGCAAGATGCTGTAAGTGAATTGATTATAGATAAAGATACGGTAGTTGGCGTAAAAACTATTTGGGGAATTTCCATCAAAGCAAAATCGGTTGTTTTAACTAATGGTACATTCCTTAATGGTTTGATGCATATTGGTCGTTCGCAGGTCGAAGGTGGTAGAATAGGGGAGTTGCCTTCGTACAAATTGTCTGATCAAATTCGAGATTTTGGTTTCGAAGTTGGTCGAATGAAAACGGGAACTCCTGCAAGAATTGATGGACGTACAATAGATTTCTCGAAATGTAAGGAACAGAAAGGTGACGACGAAATAGGACATTTTTCTTTTATGCCGCGAACAAAACCACTGTTGCCTCAACTAAGCTGTTGGATGACATATACGAATCCACAAGTTCACGAGGTACTTCATTCTGGTTTTGCGGATTCTCCACTTTATAATGGAACAATTAAAAGTATTGGCCCTCGATATTGTCCAAGTATAGAAACAAAATTGGTGACGTTTGCCGACAAAGACAAACATCAACTTTTTCTTGAACCGGAAGGCATCAATACGTGCGAATATTATTTGAACGGATTTTCTTCATCATTGCCGGCTGATGTTCAGTATAAAGCAATGAAATTGTTGCCAGGTTTGGAAAATTGTAAAATTTTCCGTCCGGGTTATGCTATAGAATACGATTTCTTTATGCCAACACAGTTAACTGCTTCGTTGGAAACAAAAATGATTAAGAATTTGTTTTTCGCCGGTCAAATCAATGGAACAACTGGTTATGAAGAAGCTGGTGCGCAAGGTTTGATGGCGGGTATAAACGCGGCTTTGAAAGCTACCGAAAAAGATCCATTCATTCTTCATCGTGACGAAGCTTACATTGGTGTTCTTATAGACGATTTAATTACGAAAGGAGTGAACGAACCTTATCGTATGTTTACTTCGCGTGCCGAATTTAGAATTTTGTTACGTCAAGATGATGCAGATTTTCGACTTACTCCTAAGGGAATTTCACTTGGTTTGGTTGATGATGCTCGTAAGCGTGCCTTCGAAAATAAAATGTCGGCTACGGCAAAACTGAAAGATTATGTCTGCGAAAAAAAAATAACTATGGCTCAAGCAAATCCAATTTTGGAATCACTTGGAAGTAAACCATTGCAGGAATCTGTCAAGTTGAATAATTTGATTGCTCGTCCAAATGTTTCGGTAAAAGATTTTAATCTTGACAAAAATAAATTCATAGAAACTGATGACGTTGAATGGGAAACTGTAATGGAATCGGTTGATATTGATATTAAATATTCAGGTTACATAGAAAAGGAACGTGCGATAGCAGAAAAGATTTCTCGTCTTGATTACATCAAAATCAAAGATAAAATTCCATACGAGCAAATTGAATCATTGTCAACTGAAGCACGACAAAAACTGGTAAAAATTAATCCAGAAACAATCGGGCAAGCTTCTCGTATTAGTGGAATTTCGCCAGCAGATATTAACGTATTGCTTGTATATCTTGGAAGATAAGGAAACTTTCCACGTGGAACAATTTTATTATATGCGTTATTGAATTAAAAAATGGAACAAAATTCGAATGAAACTTTCCACGTGGAACAATCTCAAAAAATAAAAATTTTTGAGTTGTCGAATGGTGTAAAAGTTGTTTTGTCATCAGCCGATTCTTCTGCTTCGTATGTCGGACTTTTTGTTGCTTCGGGTTCTCGTGAGGATGAAAAATACTTGGGAGTTTCGCATTTGATTGAGCACGCAATTTTTAAAGGTACGTCGAAACATTCCTATTCCGATTTGATGAATATCGTAGAGTCGGTTGGTGGGGAAATGAATGCATATACGGCAAAAGAGGAAACATGTTTTCAAATTGCCATTGCGAATAATTATATTGAACGTGCTTTTTCTGTTTTGAGTGAAATATTCTTCGATTCAATTTTTCCCGAAGAAGAACTTGAGAAAGAAAAAACAGTTGTGATTGATGAAATAGAATCGTACGAAGATGTCCCAAGTGAAATGATTTATGATGATTTCGAAGAAAATCTTTTCGCAGGTCATTCTTTAGCAACAAATATTCTCGGTACAAAAAAATCTGTAATGAAAATGAAACGAGAGGATTTGTTGAAGATGTATAAGAAATTATATATTCCAAATCAGCTCGTTGTTTCGTATGTTGGAAACGAAGATTTGGGAAAAATCTCTGGATTGGTGGAGAAATATTTTGCACAATCTATTGAAAATCAATCAAATAATATCGATAAAATTCGGTTTGTTCCACGTGGAACAATTTTTAATTTAGAGAAAAATAAGCGTACGCATCAAGCTCATTGCGTGCTTGGCTCTTTTGCTCCGTCAATGAAAAACGAGTTGAAATATGCGGCTTCGCTTTTGACTAATATTCTTGGCGGCGTTTCGTTCAATGCTTTGCTGAATTTGAAACTTCGCGAAGAGAAAGGATTGACGTACAATATTGAGGCAAATTATACTGCGTATTCCGACACTGGAGTGTTCGCTGTTTATTTTGGAACGGATTATTCCAAGGTTTCAACTTGTCGGCAAGTTATTGCAGAATTATTTGAGGATATTATTAAAAATGGTTTTTCGGACGAGCAACTGTCTGCTTATAAAAAACAAATACTTGGCCAGTTGACTGTTTCCGATGATAATTATATGTCGCTTATGCTGAATAACGCAAAATCTGTTTGGTGGTTCAATCATGTGGATTCATTGGAAGAAGTGACTGAAAAAATCAATTCAATAACGAATGAGATGGTGAAGGAAGTAGCGAAAATGATTATTTCACCAGAAAATATGAATGTACTGATTTATAAATAATATGAAAGAAGATTTGAAAAATTGTTGTGACATTCTTCGTAAAGGTGGCACAATTCTCTATCCAACAGATACAATTTGGGGAATTGGTTGCGATGCTACAAATGCAGAAGCAATAGATAAAGTTTTCAAATTGAAAAATCGCGATGGAAATATTCCCTTGCTTGTTTTGGTGAATTCGGTTGCAATGCTTGAACGGTATGTGGAAGATATGCCGCAAGTTGCATACGATTTAATTGATTGCGCAACTTCGCCAATGACTATAATTTTTGATAAAGCCAAAAATCTGCCAGCAAATCTTATAGGACAAGATGGAAGTATAGGAATTAGAGTTACAAGCGAACCATTTACTGACCAATTGATTCAACAATTTAGAAGACCAATCGTCTCAACTTCGGCAAATATTCACGGCGCTCCAACTGCGCAATTTTTTCAAGAGATTGATAGCCAGATAATTAATGGAGTTGACTATGTTGTAAAGTATCGACAAAACGATACAACGAAAGCAAAAGCATCTCAGATTATTAAATTGTCCAATAGCGGACAAATAACTATAATTCGAAAATAATGACAAAGGAAGAAGTTCGCGAACAACGATTTTCACATTCGTTAGATATTCAAATTCGTTTTACCGATATGGATATGAATGGTCACGTTAACAATGGTGTGTATCATTCATATTTTGACATGGGTAGAATGCACTATTTTACAGAAGTTTTTCACGCAAAAACAGGAAATACGTTAATTGCTCAGGTTAATACTTCGTATGTGAAATCAGTATTGGCCACAGATACAATTTGTATAAAAAGCAAAATCGTTCGTTGGGGAAATTCAAGCTTCGACATGCTTCAGGCAATTTTTGTTCAAAATGCTGACTGCCAAGAACTTGCGTGTTATAATGTGACGACTTTTGTACATCTCGATAATGGTAAACCTTCTCCTGTTCCTGATTCTTGGAAACAGGCGGTTTCCAATTTTGAGAAAGATGTGTAATGCTTTATTACTATTTAGAAAGCATTTCTTCAAATGCTTTCCACAAATTATCTTCTGGTGTAGGAGCCGTTATTTTAATTGTTTCCTTGGTAACAGGGTGTAAAAACTCTACCGAACGTGCATGTAATGAAATGCCACCATCTTTATTGCTTCTTTCAGCTCCATATTTTAGATCACCTTTAATAGGACATCCCATGTGAGCCAATTGACAACGGATTTGGTGATGTCTTCCTGTATGTAAATCAATTTCTAATAGATGATAATTTTCCGACGAGGCAATTAATCGATAGGTGAGACTCGCTTCTTTGGCATCTTTTGTTTCTTTGGAGCATACAAAAGATTTATTTTTTTGCGCATCACGTTTAATGTAGTCAGTTATTGTTGCTGTATCTTGCTTCGGTCGATTTTTAACAATTGCCCAGTATGTTTTTTTCACTTCCTTTGAGCGGAATTGCTCGTTCAGTCTTGTTAGGGCTTTGCTTGTACGTGCGAAAACCACAACGCCGCTTACAGGTCTATCTATTCTATGAGTTGCATTGAGAAAAACTGCTCCTGGTTTGTTGTATTTTATTTTTATATACTGTTTTGCCAAATCTTCCAATGCTAAATCGCCTGTGTTGTCTGCTTGCGCAAGCATATTATTAGGCTTGTTAGCGATTAGTATATGGTTGTCTTCGTATAGAACTTCAAAATTCATTAGTATTGTTCTTTTTCGTTCGGAAAATCATTTGATTTTACGTCCTCAATGTAATGTTTTGCAGCATCGGTTATGACTGAAAATAAATCTGCGTATCTACGGAGAAAGCGTGGAGAAAAATCTTTATTGATTCCCATAATATCGTGAAATACAAGCACTTGTCCATCTGTCCCGCCACCAGCGCCAATGCCAATAGTTGGTATAGAAATTTCTTTAGTAACTTTTTCTGCTAATTCAGCTGGAATTTTTTCAAGAACAATTGCGAAGCAACCTGCTTCTTCCAATTTTTTTGCATCGGAAAGTAATTTTTTTGCTTCAGCTTCCTCTTTTGCCCGAACTTCGTAAGTGCCGAATTTGTTTATGGATTGTGGTGTTAAACCAAGGTGTCCCATAACCGGAATACCAGCAGAAATGATTTTCTTAACTGATTCAATAATTTCTTCGCCACCTTCAATTTTTATTCCTCCACAGCCACTTTCTTTCATCATGCGTATTGCAGAGTGGAGTGCTTCGAGAGAATCTCCCTGATATGTTCCAAATGGCAGGTCGGCGACAACAAGACTTCTTGAAACTGCTTTTTGTACCGATGAAGCATGATATATCATTTGATCAAGTGTAATAGGCAATGTTGTAACATTTCCTGCAATTACGTTTGATGCAGAATCACCGACAAGAATTATATCCATTCCTGCTGCATCAAGAATTTTAGCCGTAGAATAATCGTATGCCGTTAACATTGCGATTTTCTCGCCCTGTGCCTTCATCTCGCTTAGAATGCGAGTTGTGATAACTTTCTTTGAAATTGAATTTGCTGTTGACATTCCTTAAATTTTTTACAAAGGTGCGAAATAAATTCTTAATTCTTAATCTCTAACTTTTAATATCCTTCCTGTGTCAGCCATTTTTGATATGTTTGAGCCTTTTTCAAATGTTGGTCAAATGTGGCAGAAAAATCGCTGTAGCCAGAATAATTCGGTTGTGCGCAGAAGTAATAATAATCGTGATGTGCATAATTCAGGACTGCGTCAATGCCTGCTTTTGATGGTGTACAAATGGGGCCGGGAGGCAAACCTTTGTGCTCGTACGTGCTGTATGGAGATGTTTTTGCACGTTCGATGTGTCCTTTTCTTACGCGTTTAATTTCAAAATCATTCAATGCAAATTTTATTGTTGGATCGGCTTGAAGTTTTCCAGCAGTCGCAGTACCTTTTAAACGATTCATATACACACCTGCAATTTTTGGTTTTTCATCGTTGTGCCTAGTTTCCTGATCAACAATAGATGCCATTGTCATAACTTTTTGTGGCGTAAGACCAATATTGTTTGCTTTATTTGTCCGTTGTTCATTCCAGAAAGCATTGTATTCTTTTGACATACGTTCAAGGAATTGTCGAGCCGATGTATTCCAATAAAAATCGTATGTGTCAGGCAAAAACATACAAATGGTGTTTTGTTTGTTAAACCCAAGCGAATCCATAAATTGTCGGTTATTTGTCAACTGAATCAATTCATCATAATTTGCTTCAAGTTTTTCGGAAGCAAGTTCGAGAATCTCATCATAATGGCGTGCAAATTTTATAGTAAACTTTACCGTTTCACGTTTTCCTGAGCGGAATAACCGTATCACATCAAAACTCGACATACCATCGGAAAGCTTGTATAGACCCGGATATAAATGGTTCTCAAGATTGAGCAGAGAAGACATTAGTTTCAATCCAAAAAGATGTTTTACGTTGAGCGAGTTATCAATGTCGTCAATAACAGTTTCAACAGATGCTCCCGTTGGAATCGCAAAATACATTGATTCAACGTTTTTGTCGTTAGCATAGACGTTTCCTCCGAAGAAAATGCTCCCAAAATATGCTCCTATAGCAACGAATAAAATAAAAACACCAAGTATGATGCGTGGTGCTTTTGAATGTTTATTTTTTGTCATTGTCTTTAAATTGTTGGTCAAAACTAAAAAAAAACGGCTACGATTTATATTTGTTTGTATAGAAAAGTTTGCTGTTCTTTATTTTTTAATACATTTGAGAAATTTCTCTAAAAATTTTGACATGATGAAGAAGTTCTTTTTTGTTTTTATATTGATTTCATTAGGACTGGTAAGTTGTAATGATAAAGATAATAATCCCGTTGTCGTAAAGTCAATTGATTGTGAGGAATCTGAAATTTCGTTGTATCCATACGAAAACAAGGAAGTTACAATTACTATTTCACCTGAAAATGCCGAAGACAAAGACTATGGTTGGGAAATTATAGACCCAAACATTGCATCTGTAGAAGGCAATGTTTTTACTGGTAAAATGCCTGGGGAAACGTGGGCAATAGTTTTCAATACTCTTCGCCCAGAAATAAGAGATTCATTAAAAATAACCATTATGGAAATACCTAAAAAATCTGTGAATTTTGATGACGAAAATATTTGTTACGAGGGTCGTGTAGAAATCGGTTCTGAAGCTGTAAGTTATTTGTATCCAGGATCTTCTATTATTACTGAATTCACGGGTACCTCAATTAATGGTAAGTTCAACGCCGTAAAAGATGTGTATTATTGGGTTGAAGTTGATGATCAGAAACCTTATAAATTGTGCGTCCGTAAAAAAACAAATTATATCGAAAATTCTGGTACTAACCCTGGTACATTTTGGCTTGCACAAAACTTAAAACCAGGCAACCATACATTAAGGGTTACGTTGTGTTCGGAGGGAATTTACAAGAATCCGAAATTTTATGGCTTCGAAATCGATGAAAATGCAGAGTTGATGAAACCTGCCGAAAAAACTGTAAAATTTGAATTTATTGGGAATTCAATCACGTGCGGTTATGGTACGGAAGTAACAAATCGGGCTGCTTTTAATGACTCTACTTCTAATTTCTGCCACGGATTTGCTTATTTGGTTTCGAAAGAATTTAATGCACAGCTAATGGTTGTTGCACGTTCTGGTATAGGCGTTTATAGAAATTATGGAGATGCTGAGACTGCTTCGGAATATGGATGTCTTCCTGATAATTATGAAAAAATGTGGTTGCAAAATACCAAGAATTGGGATTTTACAAAATATACTCCTGACGTTATATTTATTAACCTAGGAACGAACGATACCTGGGATTTGGATAATACTTCTGTCAAGGAATCTACGTTTAATGACGAAAAATATGAAGCAAATTATAAGTCGTTACTTGATAAGATTTTTTCTCATTATTCGAATAATCCAAAGGTTGTTCTTCTAACAGGTTGTATGATGGGTCAACAGGCTTTAGACCGCGTGAAACCAATACTTAATACTATTCAAAGCGAATACAATGCAAAAGGTCATACAATCTATCGTTTTGATTTTTCTCAGCAAATTGGTTTAGGTGCTGATTGGCATCCGTGTGCTGCGCAGCAAAAAACAATGAGTGAGGAATTGATACCATTTTTGAAAGAAAATCACATTGTTGATTAATTAGAACTCTATTGGGTATTTCTCTGTTTGCATTTTTATAAACAGTTCCAATAGGTATCATAGATGGTGTGTTCGAGCCGTCCTTTCTCTTTTATGGCTTTTCTCATAGATTAGTATTTTATTGTAATTTGCGGATTTTTGGGTAAAGGGCTATAAAGAATCTTTTTGAGCTCAATCGATTCATGTTAAAATGTTTTGTGCGTTTCATAAGCGAAATTTGTGCATTGTAGCAAATATCAATACCACTTGTTGTGTTTTATCTTTATGATTAGTAAACAAATAATCATGCCTTTTTTATTGGTTGTGTATGGCAATTTTGAGTTGTATAATGGATATTATTACAAGCTAAAACAATAAAGCGATGCCACACACGACATCGCTTTATTTTGGGCATAAAAAAAGCCGATTCACATGAACCGGCTTTTTGTTTATTTGGAATTTTATTATTCTATGCGGATTTTAGCATCATCTTTTTTCCAAACTCTAATTTCAGCGATTTCGCTTTCTTCATCGAATGAAAGAATTTCGAAGAAACCTTGACATTTTTCGTTGAAGAATGCAACTGCTCTACGACCTTTAGCAAGTTTTTTGTCGATTGAAATTTGAGTTGCAGCATTATCAAAACTTAATTCATCAAATCCTTCTGGAGTAAGATTCTTGATTTCCAAGAATTTTGTTACTGATGCAGTGCTGTTAACGATTGTATTTTTTGCATCTGTACCAGAGATGAATTTGAAGTTGTCAGGATCTGTAGTACTGAAAGCAAAGATTACATTTGCACCAGTTTCACCAAGTTGTTCTTTTGTTTGTGCACCGTTGTCATAAGTCCAGAAAGAACCAATTGTTGCACAGTTTGAACCACCCAATTGAGCTTTTTCACCGAAAACTGTTTCTTCATCATCGCCACAAGCTGCGAAACCGAAAGCAGCTACTAAGCCTAGAGCTAAGAATTTTAATTTTTTCATAATACTTTTTGTTTAAATTGTTAATTATTAATTTTTACTGCGCAAAGATACAATTAATTTTTATTGTACAATGAGTTTGTGTTTTTAATTACATAAAAAAAGAGAGATGCGTTTGCACATCTCTCTTTTTTTGTTAGAATAAAACTAATACTTAATTTCTACCATTTTGTATTTCTCATATCACCAGAATTTAAGAATTCCATGTGCATTGCAAATGCTTTGTCAAGCTTGTGCATTGTGTGAGAAGGTTTCGAAGACAGTTTTAAGTAATCCCACAACAATTCTTTGTAATCTGGGTGGGCAACTTTTTCAATGATTTCTTTTGCCTTATCCATTGGCGATTTAGCACGAAGGTCAGCAACACCATATTCCGAAACAATCACTTTAAGATCGTGTTCAGAGTGGTCTTGGTGAGTTACCATAGGAACTATCGAACTTACCATTCCGCCTTTTGCTGTAGAAGGTGTCGTACAAATGGACAAATAAGCATTTCTTAAGAAATCGCCCGAACCGCCAATTCCATTCATCATTTTTGTTCCGTAGAAGTGGCTCGAGTTCATGTTACCGAAAATGTCGCATTCAATAGCTGTGTTGATTGCGATTAATCCTATTCGACGAACAACTTCGGGGCTGTTTGAAATTTCTTGTGGACGAAGAACAATGTGTTGACGGAAGAAATCCAAATCTCCCATAACTTTGTCCATTGCTTCTTTGCTGCAAGTTAAGGAACTACCGCTGGCAAATTTAATTTGTCCTTCCTGCAACAACCCAATTACAGAATCTTGGATAACTTCGGTGTACATTTCAAATGCAGGAATGTCTTTGCTTTCGCCAATTCCGTGTAATACTGCGTTTGCAATATTTCCAACTCCCGATTGAATAGGAAGGAATGTGCTTGGAATTCTTCCAACTTTAATTTCGTTGGCAAGGAAATTGGCAACATTTTCGCCAATCTTGATAGTTGTGTCGTCTAATTCCGTAAATCCTTTAATTTCATCGTCGAAGAATGTTTCAATTACACCAATGATTTTACTTGGGTCAACCTTTAAAACAGGATCTCCAATGCGGTCGCTTGGTTTGTAAACAGGAATTTCTTTTCTGTATGGTGGATCGTTTGGGATGTAGATGTCGTGAAGACCGCGCATTTCTTTTGGACGATTTGCGTTGTGTTCCAAGATGATTTTGTCGGCCAATTGTGCAAATGTTGGAACGTTACCAACAGCTGTTGTCAAAACAAGATTTCCTTGCTCGTCGTAGTCGCAAACTTCAATAACTGCTACATCAACTTTCCCGAAATATCCGTAACGGATGTCTTGTGCCAATTGCGACAAGTGATAGTCGCAGTAGCGTATTTTTTGTTCGTTGATTGCCGCGCGTGAATCTTTGTTTGTTTGATACGGAGAACGAAGGTCCGTTGCGTTGGCTCTTGCAAGAACGCCATCAAGCGATTCGCCTGTAGAAGCCCCAGTAAATAGGTTAATTTTGAAAGGTTTTCCTGCAGCGTGTTCTGCTTCTGCTTTTGCTGCAATAGCAGTACCTATTGCTTTAGGAACACCAACGGCTGTAAAACCACTTACTCCAATACTAAAACCATTTTGGATGTACGATGCCGCTTCATCGGCAGTAATAATTGGGAAACTCATAATAAATAGTTTATCAAAAATTTTTGGCAAAAGTAATGATAAAATCTGAAATCAAAAGAATTTGATGTGTTAAGTATTTGAATATTCGTGTGCTTTCATTAGTTTTGTAGAAGGTCAAAAAATAGGAATCGGATTTTTTGCCTGGCAACTGATGTTATAGCAGCTAAGTGTGTCATTTCAAATTTTCATAAAATTAAATCAAATGGGGAAAAACAACATTCTTTTACATTTGTTATGTGTTTTTGTATGTGTGGCTGTAAATACTTCGTGCGCGCAGCAACACTATAAATCTAAAGAATTGGCAATGGTGACCGACAACCGTTCGTGTCAGATAATAGAACATATTGGTTATACTGTCTGCTACAACACTCAGTGGCATATTCCTAATTGGGTTGCATACGAACTTACGTCGCAAGAAACAATGGGGCAGGTTCCTCGAAAAGGTAATGATTTCTTTCAGCCTGATCCACAAGCTTCCGATGTTACGAGTTATTCGGATTATTCCGCTTCGGGTTATGATAGGGGACATATGGCTCCTGCCGGCGATATGAAGTGGAGCAAACAATCGATGATGGAAAGTTTTTATCTGTCAAATATTTGTCCGCAAAATCATAGTTTGAACGATGGAATATGGAAACAATTGGAGGAAAAATCACGTTCGTGGGCACAGCAATATGGTTCAATATACATTGTGTGTGGACCGCTTGTTTCTGAAAACTATACTACTATAGGCGAAAATAAAATTGTTGTGCCAGATTCATTTTTTAAGGTTATCTTAAAAAAGAATGGGAAAGGATATGATGCAATAGGATTTGTGTTTAAAAATGAGGCAGGACAGTCCAATCTTGCATCACATGCTGTTACAGTAGACAGTGTGGAGGATCTTTCGAATATTAATTTCTTTTATTCGTTGCCCGACAAAACAGAAAATGAAGTAGAGGCGCAATATTCCTTACAATCGTGGGGATTTCGGTAGAATTTTACTAATTGGCTTTTTCGCTCAGGAACTTGATACGCACTAAACGAATCTCTTGTTCTTCGTATCCTTCAGGAATTAATTCGTCTATGGCATCTTTTACAGATTCCGAATCAGTTTCAGAAAAATATTCGTATAACTCGTCAATAACTGCAGCGTCAACTTCTTCGTTGATGTAGTAGTCAATGTTGATTTTTGTTCCAGAATTGACAATGCTTTCTATTTCTGCGAGTAGTTCATTCAATTCCAGACCTAATGCTTCGGCCATATCATCAAGAGATAATCGTTTGTCTATATTCTTAATAATCTGAACTTTATTGCTTGATTTATTAACAACAGATTTAACTATTAAATCTTGTGGACGTTCTATCTCGTTTTCTTCAACGTATTTTTTTATTAAGTCAGTAAATGGTTGCCCGTATTTTTTCGCTTTACCTTCTCCAACACCAGAAATATTTTTCAATTCTTCAAGTGTTATAGGGTATTGAATAGCCATTTCGTTAATGGAAATTTCTTGAAAAACTACGTATGGAGGAACATTATTTTTTGTAGCAACTTTTTTACGTAAGTCCATCAACATAGCAACTAATGTTGGGTCAAGGGCAGCGCCTGCTGACGGAGCAACTTGTTCAGAATCATCTTCTTCGTAGTTGTGATCTTCAGTAATAGTGAAAGAATAAGGATTTTGTAAAAATGCTTGTCCTTCTTCGGTTATTTTAAGAAGCCCATAGTTTTCTATTTCTTTATCAAGAAGATGTTTCATCAATAATTGTCGGATAATGGCATTCCAATATTTTGCATTATGATCTTTACCACTTCCGAATTCTTCTAATTCGTTGTGTCTATATGTTTTAATTTCGGAAGAATTGGTACCAAGAATTATCTCAACAATGTGCCCAATTTTGAATCGTTCTTTAACGGCTTTAATAACTTCCAATACTAGAACGGCATCGTCCTTTACTTCAATCAGTGGCTTTGGATGTAAACAGTTGTCGCAGTTTCCACAATCTTCTTCCATATCTTCACCGAAGTATTTAAGTAATACTTTAACACGACACATGCTTGATTCTGCGTATGAAGAAGTTTCGAGAAGTAATTGTTTACCAATTTCTTGTTCGGCAACAGGTTTACCTTCCATAAATTTTTCAAGTCGTTGTATGTCTTTATAGTTATAGAAAGCGATGCATTTACCTTCGCCGCCGTCCCGTCCCGCACGTCCCGTTTCCTGATAGTATCCTTCTAACGATTTAGGAATGTTATAGTGAATAACAAAACGTACATCAGGCTTATCGATACCCATACCAAATGCAATTGTTGCAACAATCACATCAACTTTTTCCATAAGGAATTTGTCTTGGTTTGCGCTTCTCGTACTTGCATCAAGGCCAGCATGGTAGGGGAGTGCTTTTATGCCATTAACTATTAACGTGTCGGCAAGTTCTTCAACTTTTTTTCTGCTGAGGCAGTATATAATACCCGATTTGCCAGGGTTTTCTCTAATGAAATTTATAATCTGTTTTGTTGCGTCAGCTTCACTCGTCTGTGGTCGAATCTCGTAGTATAAATTTTCCCTGCGGAATGACGATTTGAAGACTTTTGCTTCTAACATTCCAAGATTTTTTTGGATATCATTTTGAACCTTGGGAGTTGCAGTTGCAGTCAGAGCGATTAGTGGAGCCCTGCCAATGGCTTCAACAATAGGTTTGATTCTTCTATATTCTGGTCTAAAATCGTGCCCCCATTCAGAGATGCAATGTGCTTCGTCTATAGCAAAAAATGAAATTTTGATGCTTTTAAAGAACTCTATGCTGTCTTCCTTCGTTAACGATTCAGGTGCTACATAAAGCATTTTTGTAATTCCGTTGCGGACGTCTTCTTTTACTTGTGAAACTTCGGAGCGTGTTAAAGATGAATTTAAAAAATGTGCAATCCTGTTGTCTATACTGTATCCTCGCATGGAATCAACCTGGTTTTTCATCAATGCTATAAGAGGAGAAATGATAACTGCAGTTCCGTCCATTAAAATTGCCGGCAATTGATAACATAATGATTTCCCGCCACCGGTTGGCATAAGCACAAATGTGTCGTTGCCTTCCATCAAACTAACAATTACCTCTTTCTGGTTTCCTTTGAATGAATCAAAACCAAATTTTTCTTTTAGACACTTGAGTAGTTCTTTTTCGTCAACTTTTGACATATACCTTGTTTCAAAAACGTTTTTTTATTTTCACAACCAACACAACAAGAACATTGGAGTATTTTCATAGTGAAATTACTACTTTTATTTAGAATAACAAAAATATTTTCGTCACAATTTTAGTGTGGTATCAATTCGCTGATTTTTACCAAAATCTTATTGTTTAAAGTTCTATATTTGCGTAGAAAAAATTAGCCTTGTTTTGGCAAAAAATAGAATATC
The DNA here is from genome assembly GCA_937892155.1 of uncultured Bacteroidales bacterium. Taxonomy (GTDB): domain Bacteria; phylum Bacteroidota; class Bacteroidia; order Bacteroidales; family UBA1715; genus UBA1715. Next base: position 48,038 of record CALAUG010000045.1, read on the forward strand.
GTGGTGGAAAATAATGCAATTATTGAAAATGCTAAGCGAATCATTATAGAGGAATCGCAGTCTATCAGCAATTTATCAAATTATTTGGATGATAATTTTCCTACTGTTGTCAAGGAAATACTTGCAACTAAAGGTCGTCTTGTTATTACTGGTATAGGGAAAAGTGCATTGATTGCTCAAAAAATTGTAGCGACAATGAATTCAACAGGAACACCTTCGTTGTTTATGCATGCGGCGGAAGCGATTCACGGTGATTTGGGTATGATTCAAAAAGACGATGTGGTTCTTTGTATTTCCAAAAGTGGTAATACGCCGGAAATCAAAGTTTTGATACCATTATTAAAACGTGGTGGCAATAAATTGATTGCCATGGTTTCTGAAAAAACTTCATATTTGGCTGAACATGCTGATTATGTCCTATATGCCCACGTTGATCGTGAAGCTGATATAAATAATCTTGCTCCGACAAATAGTACTACTGCGCAATTAGTTATGGGAGACACGTTGGCAATGTGCCTTTTGGAGCAGCGGAAATTTACGCCGCAGGATTTTGCAAAGTACCATCCCGGTGGAGCTTTGGGGAAACGTATGTATATGCGTGTCGACGATATTTTTATAGAAGAAAATGCTCCCCGCGTCGTAGCATCAACAAAAATACCAGACGTTATTATTGAAATTTCATCGAAACGTCTCGGTGCAACTGCTGTTGTCGATGAAAAAGGTTCGTTGCTTGGAATAATAACCGATGGCGATTTGCGAAGAATGCTGGAAAAAAACACCAATCTCAGCGAAGCAAAAGCTATAGATATAATGACAAAAAATCCAAAAACTATCAGCCGCAATGAGTTGGCTGTAAAAGCTTTTGAAAAAATGGAGAAAAATAGTATCACGCAACTAGTTGTGACGGATGGTGATACCTACTTGGGAATGATACATTTACACGATTTATTGAAAGAAGGAATTGTGTAAAATAAACGTTAAACAACGAGAATTTAACGTTGAACTTAAAATTTTTGTGTGAGAATAGCTGACAATTATGAAACGTAGTGATTTAGAAATAATGGCTCCGGTTGGTTCGTACGAATCACTAATGGCTGCCATTCAAGCGGGAGCAAATTCGGTTTATTTCGGCATAGAAATGTTGAATATGCGTGCACGCTCGTCAAATAATTTCACAACGGAAGATTTGGCAAACATTGTAAAGATTTGCAACGAACACGGCATAAAATCATATTTGACGGTAAATACAATCATTTACGACAAGGATATGGAAACCTTGCACAAAGTGATGAAAGCTGCCAAAGAAAACCACGTTTCTGCTATTATTGCCTGCGATATTGCCGCAATTCAATGCGCTATGGAATATGGCGTTGAAGTGCATATCTCTACTCAATTAAACATTTCAAACACGCAAGCGGTGAAATTTTTTTCTCAATACGCCGACGTTGTTGTGCTTGCCCGCGAATTGAACCTTATGCAGGTTAAAGAAATTTACAAGGCAATTCAGAATGAACATATTTGTGGTCCTAAAGGCGAATTGGTAAAGTTGGAAATGTTTTGCCACGGTGCACTTTGTCAGGCAATTTCGGGGAAATGTTACCTTAGTCTTCACGAAAAAAATTATTCTGCAAATAAAGGTGCTTGTCTGCAAACGTGCCGAAAAGCATATATCGTTACGGAAAAAGAAACTGGCAACGAATTGGAAATCGACAACGAATACATAATGTCGCCAAAAGATTTATGTACGATTGGTTTTCTTGACGAATTGGTTGAATCGGGCGTCCGTGTAATGAAAATTGAAGGTCGTGCCCGTAGTGCGGAATATGTAAAAACTGTGGTTGAATGTTACAACGAGGCGTTGGAGGAAATCATTGCTGGCACATATAACGACAATAAAGAGGAAAAAGTTGCTGCTTGGAAAGAACGTCTTTCGCGCGTTTTCAACCGCGGATTTTGGAACGGCTATTACCTGGGACAACGTTTAGGAGAATGGAGCACTCACTATGGAAGCAGTGCAACAAAAACAAAAATTGCAATCGGGAAATGCACAAATTATTTCTCGAATTTGAATGTTGCCGAATTCCTTATGCAATCGGATGAATTGTGCCAAGGTGATGAAATTCTTATTACTGGACCAACAACTGGCGTAATAGAAATGAAAGCCGAAGACATTCGTGTCGATTTGAAAACAGTTGAAAAAACAGTAAAAGGAGATCTGTTTTCGATGAAGACAGATAAAATCCGTCGAGGAGACAAACTTTATAAAGTTATAGATTCCAATAAATAATTGCCCATGGCAATACGGCAAAAAGTAGCGAAGATTCTTTCGTCCGACATTACTAAAAATTCGGCGAAACTACTCTCTGCAAACCTATTAGTGCAAATTATTGGATTACTCGTTTATCCTATTTTAACTCGTTTGTATTCTCCGGAAAACTTCGGACTATTTAATCTTTTTATCAGCATTTCCGGATTTTTAGTTCTTTTAGCAACCGCAGAATTTCAAAATGCAATTTTACTTCCGAAAGAACAAGAGAAAGCAGTCGCTTGTTTTCACACAGGCTTTTTTATCGCCATTTTTGTTTGTGTTGTTTTAGTTTGCTCAATTCCTTTTTCGGAACAAATTGCAAATTTTTTTAATGCACCAATTTTGGCACATTGGTATTGGACTGTTCCTGTGTTTGTTTTTATATCTTCTTTTTGGACTCTGATAAATTATTGGTACACAAGGGAAAAATTGTTTAATCAAATTCGAAATTATCAAATTACTCAATGTTTGACCAACGCGACAGCAAAATGTGGATTTGGGTTTGTTAAATTAACAGGCGGCGGGCTTATCTATTCTGCACTGATTTCTCCTATAATTGCATTGACTGTCAGTATTATACTCACATTCAAAAACCATCTAAAACCTTTACTTTCTTTCAATAAGAAAAATTGTCTTTCTGTCTTACACGAATATTCAAATTTTCCAAAATTTTCTTTGCCGCGAGCATTATTGAACTTTTTTAGCGGGAATATTTTGATTTATATACTAACACCTTTCTACGGATTGAAAGAAATTGGAATTCTTGGAATGGCAATCACTTTGGCGTTTAGACCAATTGAATTGTTATCGAATTCATTATATCAAGTTCTTTTTCAAAAAACCAGCGAGAAAGTTACTAATCGAGAAAGCATACGTAAATACTACCGAAAATTTTTGTTGATAACAAGCAGTGTCGTAATCCCCTGTTTCACAATCGTTTGTTTATTCCTGCCAGACGTGACTGAATTTTTGTTGGGACAAGAATGGCGAAAAACTGGCGAATGCATTTTCTGGATGTTCCCTTGGTTGTTTGCTGTTATTCTTACATCTCCAATTTCATATTTGCCAGATATTTTTCAAAAGCAAAAAATAGGATTACTTTTTGAAATAGCACTTATTGCCGCGCGTATAGTTGCTATTTTTTTGGGCATTTTTCTTGATGAGGGTTTTTTCTTGATAATCTTTTTGTACAGCTTCGCAAGTGCAATTGTGATTGGTTTACAATTAAATTGGTACTGCAAATTAATCAACAACTACGAACAAGAAATTTTGCAATAATTTACGCAAGCCAATAAGGTAATAACCTGTAATTGTTCCATCACAACACCATTTTCAAACAGCGAAATTGCCGCCTGTTTCAAATTTGAATCAAAATTCAGTAGTTTAATATTTGAAATGTAGTACTGATTGATTGCTTCTCGTAAAGAATCATTTCTTTCTATCCACGAATCCATTGGATTCATTGAATCACCCAATGTTGTCCGTTCAAAATTATACACTCTCGTTTTCTTCAAAAGAAACATTACAATCCGTCTGGGAACCGTATTCAAAGGCATTCGTCTTCCACAAAGAGAAATTTCGCACTTGCCTGATTTTATTTTACGTTTCCCGTTATGTAACCATTTTGCCGCTTCTGGATATTTATTTATAATCCATGCGTCGTACAATTTATAACCCCAACGTTTGTGAAAATCAACAGAATACAAATATTCCAAAAAATCCACATCGCAAAATGGCGAATACGATTCGGTATAATTTTGAAACAAAATAGGCGAACCTAAATTGGCACAATTAAAACCACGCACATACAATGAGTAAATTTCTTGATTCTCAAAATCATCCGAATACGATTCTGGCAAATATTTCCGCAAACAATCCAACAATTTCACTGAATAACCTTCGAAACCGTAAGTTGGTTTTTGCAATGAATCTTTTTTAGTGTACGATGTCCCCACAACATCGCCTCCATGCATTCCCGTACCTATTACTCCCACATTTTCTAAATCTACCGAACTAAAACCATACGCCGTTTGTGCAATGCCACTATAATGAATAACCCCACACGACAATTGTACACTTTCGTCTATTGATTTTAAATAATCTCCACCATCAAGCGCTTGAAATGTCATTGAATTTCCTAAAAAAGCAGCAATTTCTTTAGGAATAATTTCGTCGTAATATCCATTTTGTGAATAAGTTACATTTTTGATTGGTTTGTTTGTCAATTGATGTGCAACCCAATTAGTCATCCGTGAATCCAAACCTGCACTCAAAGGCATACAATTTTCGTAACCATATTGTTCGTTTTTACTTAAAATGCGTTTCACTGCCTGACGAAACAGCACATCTAAAGTTTCTATGGTTTCTGAAATAGATTTTTGTACAGGATTATTTTGAAACTGATGATATTGTTTTAATTCCAACGTGCCTTTTTCAATTCTCACATAATGTCCAGCTGGAATACGTGAAATTCCATCTATTAACGTATGGCAATTTGGTGAATAAGCAAACGTCAACATTGAATATGAGAATTGCTTATCATATTGTAATTCAAATCGTTGCGATAATGATTCAAACAAAACATGTAAATCCGATGCAAAGAAATGGTTCCCTTCTTTAGTTGTGTAAAACAACAACTTGCTGCCAATTTGGTCGTTATAAATCAACAACAAATCTTTTCCCTTATCGTATAAAATGCCCGAAAACGAACCACGAAAAACATTGAAAAACTGTTCACCTAATTTGTTGTACAGCAATGGAATCAGTTGCTCTAAATTTGTTACTTCATATAAATCAAATAATTCCGATAAATTAAGAATAACGCCTTCTGTTGAAAAAAACAAATTGTCGAGTTGTACAAAAACCTTGTCGTGCTCAAATTTTTGAAGTGTTTTTTGTTGAATGGAAAACTCTCCCGATGAAAAATTTCGCGTTATAGTTTTTCCTTCAATTTTTGACAAATCAAACTCCACATTTATTGAACCATATTTCCCGAAATAACCGTACATCTATATTTGTTCGTAAATATCAAGTAATTTTTTCCCAACTGCGTCAAACGAAAATTGTTTTGCCGATTCACGAATAGTTTCAGCACTGAACTGCGAATAATTGTCCAACATCCAATTCATCTCTTTTGTAAGTGCTGCTTCGTTTCCCACTGGTATTATTCTTCCATTTTGTTCTGTGATAATTGATTGAGCGAATCCGACATCGGTTGTGATAACTGGTTTTCCACAAGCAAGACTTTCTGATATGACAACGGGGGCATTTTCGTAATTAGAAAATAAAACAAAGAAATCACTTTGGTAGAAGTTTTGACAAACTTCTTCTGGTTGCTTTTCTCCGAGAAAAACAACAAATCCTTCTAATTTGAGTTTGTGCGCATAATTTTGTACGTCATTGAAATCCTCTCCAGTTCCAATTATAATCAGTTCAAAATCATTCCGTAATTGTCTTAATTTATCAACACTGTTCAACAGACCTTTGACATTTTTGGCTCTTTCAGAAAAACAAGATACATGTAGAATGCGTTTTTTAGTACGGAAAAGTTTTACTTGTGGTATATAAAAAAAATCATCTACAACATTGTTGATAGTACAGTGTTTTTTATTGTGCAAACCGTTGTTTTCCATTGCGCTATACAAACTTTGAGAAACCGTCATGACACAAGATGCGTGTTTCACAATAGTTTGTGTTGTCAACTTTCGTATGAAGCCAGAATAGGAAAGATTGCTTGGTAAATATCGTGTCCAATGTTCTACTATTACAAACGGTATTTTTTGTGTTTTTTTAAGATAAAATGAAAAAACGCCAGCTCGTGTTAAAACATTGGTTTGAGTAATATTAGGTTTTCCAAATTGCTGAAGGATAATTTTATATCCAATTTTGAAAGATCTCCAGTAATTAATGATTTTAGAAAATTTTTTTAAAATTTTCTTTTTGCAAAACGGGTAGTAAATAAAAATTTCTTTTACTCCGTCGGTTTCTTGTTCTACAATTTCAAACTCCGAAACATTTTCGTCGGCATACGGAAACAATACACAAACATCTGCAAAACGAGAAACGGCCAATGCATGTTTTCTTACAAACAATCCAGCCATTGCATCGTAACGATGCGGATACCATGCGGAAAAAAATAATATTTTTAGTCGAGGTGAATTTGTCAATTTTTTGGAGAATATGTGAAAACAAAAAAGGATGAATCTTCTGACTCATCCTTTTGTGGAGAGGGGCGGGATCGAACCGCCGACGCCAGGATTTTCAGTCCTGTGCTCTACCGACTGAGCTACCACTCCGAATTGGTGAGGCAAAAGTAGTGATAATTTTCAATTCTCAAAATAAAACAATGTTTTTTTTGCTTTTATACACAAAAAACGATACATATTTACTTTATTTAGAGTTAATTACGCTTGCAATGGAAGGAAACGTATTTGCGAAGACTTTCGCGAAATCTTGCTGCTTTAACCACTGTAGCTCCGTAATTTGTTCTTCGGTTTGCGGTTTGCTGTCTTGGTTTTTCGTTGCCTCCATATCGTACCAATAGGTTTGTTTTAGAATGTTTTTTCCATGTAACTCATAGGTGTGCCATGTGGAACATCTATATTGTTTCATTGTTACATTCTGTAATCCAGTTTCTTCCTGCACTTCCCGGATTGCTGCAATTTCTGGAGTTTCTCCAGCTTCAAGTTTTCCTTTAGGTAAATCCCATTTTTCTCTTCTAAATATAAATAGATACTCGTCAAATTCGTTCTTAATAAATCCTCCAGCTGCTTCTATGTATGTGAAGTTTGATTTTAACTTGTTGAGCAGATCTAAAACATTTTCACTGTATAAAATAACAGTGCTTTGTTGTTGTAAAGAATCAATTGCGGATAAAATGTCCGCATTATCCTTGAATTTTTTTTCGAAATGATTTTTGTCGTCTGTAAGTACGAGACTTTTTTCGTCAAAGTAAATTGTGTATTCCATAGTCATATTTTGATGTACAATAATAAAAAAGAATTATGAATATTAATCGCATTACTCTGGTTTTCTCTGCTACAAACAAATTACATTTTTTTACTTTTGTAGTGATGAAACATGGAAGAATAAGAAAGGCTTTTTTTAATGGCGTACGTGACGGTTTCCCGATAGGAATGGGTTATTTTGCAGTCGCGTTCTCTTTGGGCATTGTTGCCCAATCGGCGGGATTAAATGCGATAGAAGGTTTTTTTGCAAGTCTTTTTAATGTCGCGTCTGCGGGAGAATATGCTCTATTTACGTCTGTTAAAGCTGGAGCAACTTACATTGAAGTAGCTCTTGCCACATTTATAATCAATGCCCGTTATTTATTGATGAGCTGCTCGTTGAGTCAGAAATTTTCGCCGAGCACGGGGTTTTCTCATCGTTTGTTTGTAGGTTTTGGTATTACTGATGAAATTTTTGGAATTTCTATTGCGCGTCCTGGGCGATTAATGCCTGCATACAATTATGGTGCTATGGCAATCTCAATACCGCTGTGGGCTGTAGGTACGTCATTGGGTATCTATGCTGGCGATTTGCTTCCTGCGCGGGTTGTCAGCGCCTTCTCAGTTGCTTTGTATGGTATGTTTATAGCAATTATAGTACCTCCTGCAAAAGAAAATAAGGCGATTTTTTTCGCAATTATGATAAGTTTTATGTTAAGTTTATTATGTGCTCACGCACCGTACGTATGTGAATTGTCAGAAGGAACGCGTATTATATTACTAACGGTTGTTATCGCCGCAGCGTTAGCGGTTGTTGCACCAATACAGGATAGAATAGAGAAAATATAACTATGCAAGGTAACGTGTATATATACATTTTTATCGCCGCTTTTGTGACGTATCTTATTCGTGTTCTGCCACTTACCTTAATTCGTAAGCCAATACAAAATCGTTTTATTAAGTCTTTTTTATTTTACGTTCCTTATGTTACGTTGGCGGTAATGACGTTTCCTGCAATTATCGAAGCAACTCAATCCCCAATAGCTGGTTGTGTTGCCCTGATAGTTGGTATCGTTGCATCGTGGCTCGGTATGGGGTTATTCCCGGTGGCATGTATTTGTTGCGTGGTAGTCTTCATAATAGAATTGATTTTAGGCTTTTAATTTTTATAAATAAACGTTTGTGGTTTTTGACTTTCCAATTGTTATCTAAAACAACTCTTTAATATGTTTTTTTGTTGAAAAGTGGTTAGTTACCTATGAGCAGTTTGCAAAAATAACTGCTTGTAAAATGGTATCTTTGCTACATAAAATGAAATAATGACTATGGTAACAAACGTTGAAAGTGCTATTATTGAGAATTTGTTGCAAATCAAAGCAATAAAATTACAACCTGAAAATCCGTTTACGTGGGCAAGTGGGTGGAAATCTCCAATTTATTGTGATAACAGAAAGACTCTTTCTTATCCTGCTGTTCGTGAATGTTTAAAGCAAGCTTTTGCAGAAAAGGTAAAGGCAATGTATCCTGATGTTGAGGTGATAGCGGGTGTGGCCACGGGCGCAATAGCAGTTGGAGTATTGGTGGCTGAGGCCTTAAATCTTCCGTTCATTTATGTCCGTTCTGCATCGAAGGATCACGGATTGGGAAATCAAATAGAGGGATACTACGAAGAGGGGCAAAAAGTTGTTGTTATTGAAGATTTGATTTCGACTGGTGGAAGCAGTTTGAAAGCTGTTGAGGCTTTGCGTGGAGCAAATGTCAACGTGTTAGGCATGTTGGCCATTTTCACATATCAGTTTAATGTGTCGGTTGAAGCTTTTGCCAACGCACATTGTAAAGTTGATACTCTGACGAATTACACTGCGTTGATAGAGTTGGCAACAGAAAGAAATTATATATCGCCTGCTCAAATGGAGAGCTTAAAAGAGTGGCGTCAACATCCTGACACATGGGGAAAATAAGATAAAGAGATGTCAATTTCAGTTAAAAATTTAGTAAAAATCTATGGCACACAACGTGCGGTTGATGGTATCTCATTTGAAATACCGTCAGGCGAAATAGTTGGTTTTATAGGACCTAATGGTGCAGGGAAATCGACAACCATGAAAGTTATAACTGGTTTTTTGTCTGATTTTGATGGTGAGGTTTTCGTAAATGGAATGGATGTTCGGTCAAATCCTATAGAAGTGAAGAAAAAGATAGGTTATTTGCCAGAACATAATCCTGTATATCCAGAAATGTTTGTTCGTGAATATTTGTCATTTGTGGCAAGAATGTATGGTTTAAATGGCAATGTAGAACAAGCTGTTAATGATGTGATTGAATGTGTTGGGCTCACAAAAGAACAACATAAAAAAATATCTATGTTGTCAAAAGGTTATCGTCAACGCGTTGGGCTCGCCTCTGTTCTTATTCATAATCCCGAAGTTTTGATATTAGACGAGCCGACAACAGGTTTGGATCCAAATCAACTGATGGAAATCAGAAATTTGATAGCGGCGGTTGGAAAATCTAAAACTGTGCTCCTGTCAACCCATATTATGCAGGAAGTGGAAGCAATTTGTGACCGTGTTATAATTGTAAATAATGGTCGTATTGTTGCTAATGGAACTCCCGAAAGTATCAAGCAAGAGAAATCTCTGGAAGAGGCTTTTCATGAATTAACACAAGGTAACGCTACTGAATGAGGAATTTAATAACGATAGTGTGTTCTTGTTTGATTTGTGCGTATGTTCAGGCACAAGACACTTCGTTTATCAAATACTCTGACAGAGCAGATTCAAGTGAAATAGTAAAAAACTATAATACTCAGCTAGATAGCTTAGTTGATTTGTGGTATGTGAAAAAGTCTGAGAATTTAAAATTTTCAGATGTTTCAAAAAAACATTACGACAGTACGTATGTCCCAAAATTTACAAATAAGGAATATAGGACTCGCATTGAGCAAATGAACTCTGTTGTTAAGTTGACGTACAACGACAAGGTGCAGAATTATATAGACGTTTATGCAAACAAGCGTAGAAATTCTGTTTCCGCGATGTTGGGAATGGCTGAATATTATTTCCCAATTTTTGAAGATATTTTTGAACAATATGATGTGCCTCAGGAGTTAAAGTATCTTTCAATAATAGAATCTGCTTTGAATCCTAAAGCAAAATCTCCCGCAGGTGCCCGTGGTATTTGGCAATTTATGCCAACAACGGCACGAAATTACAAATTGAAAGTTAATTCATATTTGGATGAGCGTTGTGATCCAATTAAGTCTACTCACGCTGCTGCTCAATATTTGAAAGCTCTTAATGATATTTTTGGCGACTGGGTTTTAGCAATTGCTGCGTATAATTGTGGCCCGGGTAATATTAAAAAAGCTATTGCACGTAGTGGCGGTAAAACAGACTTTTGGGATATATATAATTTCTTGCCAAAGGAAACAAGAAGTTATGTGCCTGCTTTTATAGCTGCTTATTATGTTTTTGAAAATCATGAACTTCACAATCTATACCCAAAGAAGATTGTAATGCCAAAAATGGATACTATAATGGTGTCTAAAAAGTTGCATTTTAAGCAAATATCGGAGGTACTTAAAGTCCCGCTAGAAGAGTTGGAAGATTTAAATCCTCAGTATAAGGCGGATGTGGTTCCATATAGTGAGGAAGGTAGTCCTCTTTATTTACCAATAGAATTAGTCTCGCCATTCCTTCGCTTGAAAGATTCTATATATGCACACAAGGACTCTGTTTATTTGAATTTGCAGCCAGAAAGGACGGTCGCGTCTGAATCAACTTCCACAGTTCCTGCAAGTTCAGGCAGAACAAAAACATATTATACGGTAAAGGCTGGAGATACGTATACACAAATAGCAAAACGCTATGGTGTTTCTGTTAATACATTGAAGTCGTGGAATCATAGAACAAGTAATATGCTTCATATTGGTGAAAAATTAGTCGTATATGCTCCTAGTACGGGTAAGGGGAGTTCTGCCTCAAAATCATCTGTTTCGCAAAATAATACTCAAAAAAAATCACAAACGGCAGCAAATAGTAGACCAAATAGTGGAAATAAAGCTTACCATGTGGTGAAATCTGGAGATACACTTTGGAGCATTTCTCAACGTTATGGAACGACAGTTGACCATATAAAAAGTCTTAATGGCTTAACTTCAACAAAACTTTCGTTAGGAATGAACCTTAGAGTTCAATAATTATGTGTGGAATTGCAGGATATTATACTTATGCTAATACGTTTAATTCAAGTGAGTTAAATTATGTTGGTGAAAGTATTTCTTTACGTGGTCCTGAACACCAAGGTGTTTTTTCTGATGAGGTATGTGGTTTGGTTCATCGCCGCTTGAAAATCATTGATTTATCTGATGATTCCAATCAACCAATGGCTTCAGAGGATGGTCGTTATCAAATGGTGTATAATGGCGAAGTATATAATTATGATGAAATCCGTCGAGAACAGCAAATATCTGTGCAAACTACTTCTGACACGGAAATTGTCTTAAAATCGTTGATAGCAAATGGTATAGAGGCTGTAGAGTCATTCAATGGTATGTTTGCTATCGCATTGTACGATACGCTTGAAAAAAAATTGCTTCTTATCCGCGATAGAATGGGGGTTAAACCATTGTATTATTACTGGGATGGAACTAATTTTGCCTTTGCGTCAGAAATTAAAGCATTACTTCGTTTTAATTTTATAAACAGAAATAAATCAATAAATTACTCAGCGTTAAATCAATTTTTACATCTAGGTTACACGGGTATAGAATATACTATTTATAATAACATATATAAATGTCCCGCTGGTTCGTTTTTGGAAGTGTCGGATAAGAATCTTTCAATTCAGTCATATTGGAAAACGTGTGATTGCGTGCAACCAGAAACAATAGATGATGTTTATTCTGCTAAGGAAATTTTACGTGATTTGGTCGAGCAATCCGTTCGTTACCGTTTGAAAAGCGATGTGCCGTATGGAACATTTTTAAGCGGTGGAATTGATTCGTCGCTTGTTACTGCGGTTGCACAAAGGAACCTTAATACTCGATTGAATACATTTACAATAGCATTTGCTGAAAACAAATACGACGAAAGTAAATATGCGAAGCAGGTTGCTGAATATTTGGGCACCGATCATCATGAAATGGTTGTAACTCACAAAGAAGCATCGCAATTAATCCCTTCTATTTTAGATACTTTTGATGAGCCTTTTGCTGATTCTTCTGCAATACCAACAATGTTGGTCTCAAAACTTGCCAAAACAAAAGCTACAATGATATTGTCCGGTGATGGCGGCGATGAATTGTTTATGGGTTATGGTGCATATAATTGGGCTTCAAGACTTGAAAGTCCATATGTCAAATTTTTTAGGAAGCCATTGTCTTTTGCGTCCAAGTTTGGTACATCACGAATAAAACGTGCTGGCACAGTGTTAAATTATTCTGCAGAGGACCAAAAACCATCTCATATTTTCTCACAAGAGCAATATTTGTTTTCACGGAAGGAGATTCAACATTTACTTAATGCGGATTTTTACACTGACTTTTGTTTGCAAAATGAGGTGGCTTCTGTAGCAAGGCCATTGTCTGCTGCCGAAAATCAGGCGTTATTTGACATGAATTACTATTTGCGTGAGGATTTGTTACCCAAAGTTGACAGGTCTTCAATGAAGTATTCGCTGGAAGTCCGCGTACCATTACTTGACTATAATATTGTGGAATTTGCACTCAATGTAAATGAAAATCTAAAAGTTCATAATGGAACACAGAAATATTTATTAAAACAAGTGTTGTATGATTATGTTCCTGCTCATTTATTTGATCGTCCAAAATGGGGATTTTCTATTCCGTTGTGTAATTGGTTAAAAAAAGATTTACACTATCTTATAGACGATTACTTAAATGAAAACTTGATAGAGCAATTCGGCTTATTTAATAAAAAATATGTTCGTTCGCTTGTCTGCAAATTTGAAAACGGTCACAATGACTATTTGTATAATAGAATTTGGCAATTGATTCTTGTACAGAAGTTTATGATCGATAAATTCTTTAAAAATGGCAAATAATCCAGGAGTTCTTTATATATCGTATGACGGGATGACTGACAATCTTGGTCAGTCGCAAGTTATACCATATCTTGAAGGTTTATCCAAACAGGGATATTCAATACATGTGTTGAGTTGCGAAAAACAGGAAAAATACGAGCAGAGGAAAAACCATATTTCAAAAATTTTACAACAAAGTTCAATTGTCTGGCATCCAATAGAATATACCGCAAAACCCCCAGTAATTTCAACTTTATATGACTTGCATAAATTGCAAAATACTGCACGCGAAATTATTCTCAATGCTGAAAATAATATAAAACTTTTGCATTGCAGGAGCTATATTAGTGCTCACGTTGGTGCGTATTGCCAAAAAAAGTTTGGCTTACCTTGGATATTCGATATGCGTGGGTTCTGGGCAGACGAACGTGTTGAAGGAGGTATTTGGAACATTTCCAAGCTATTATATAGGACTGTATATAATTACTTCAAAAATATTGAAAAAAAGTTTATTACAGATGCGAGTTATATTATTAGTTTAACTGAAAATGGAGCGAATGAAATTCGTTCATGGGATTCATATAAGTCTGCAAATAAACCGATACAAGTAATCCCTTGTTGCGCTGATTTGCAATTATTTCAGAAAGAAATTTCCAAAACAAAATTACAGTCGGCACAAAAAAAATTAAATATTCCAGATGATGCATTTGTCATTAGTTATCTTGGTTCTTTTGGAACTTGGTATATGACCGACGAAATGTTTGATTTTTTCAAAGCAATTTATTGTAAGAATAACAAGGCTGTCTTTTTGTGTATTACTCCTGATAATCCTGACGCTTTGGAATCTATTGCAATGCGGAAGGATGTTCCTGTTTCATCGCTTCGTGTTGTTAAAGCGAATCGTGAAGATGTCCCTTTGTATGCTTCTTTGTCGCGATGGTCAATGTTTTTTATAAAACCTGTTTATTCAAAGAAAGCTTCGTCGCCAACAAAAATGGGTGAATTATTGGCAATGGGAATACCATTGGTTTGTAATGCCGGTGTTGGCGATGTCGATGTTATTATGCAGGAATGTGAGAAAGGTTTTGTTATAAAAGATTTTTCTGAAAACAATTATTTTGAAATTGCCGATGCGATTTTACAATCCGATGATTCTTGTTCGCCTTGGAATTTACGTGATATAGCTCTAAAATATTATTCTCTTGAAAAGGGGATACAAAAATATGCCGAAGTATACCGCAATATTTTAGAATAACTATTCAAAGAATGATTCTTTAATTTCTAACCCATTGCTTTTTTGTTGCACCTGAATCATAAGATAGCCAATGCTGTCTCGTACCGAAATATTGCAAAAATTTGTCACGGTATCAGCAAATGTCGCATTAATGCAACTACAACTGTCAAAGTGCCAGCTTTTTTCAAAAACTGTTTTCCCAATTTCGAGTGAGTCTTCATACAAAATAACATCACCGATTTTCAATTTCGAAATAATAGGCGCAGCACACTGATTTTCAATTTCACAATGAAGAATATGTTGTTGTTTCTTTTTCTCTATGCTCATCATCATATTTTCTATAGCAAAAATTGCAACAATGAGCGAACAGATAAATCCAATAGAAATTATGAAGAAATTTCTGTTGTTTCGTTTTTGATGTCTTTGTCTGGAAGTTCCTAAATTCATTATTGTACGTTGATTTTTTCTTTGATTTTTGATGCAATTTCTTCCATCAGCCATTTTGGTGTCGAGGTGGCACCGCAAATGCCGACAGATAAATTTTGTGAAAATGGGATTTTGTCTAAATCATCACTCTCCGAAACAAAATATGCGTTTTTGTTAATTTGTTTGCAAATGTCAAAGAGTACTTTTCCATTGGAACTTTTCTTTCCACTTACGAAAATGATGATGTCATATTTTTGCGAAAATTTCTTCAAATCTTCTTCTCTATTAGCTACTCGTCGGCAAATTGTGTCGTGGCAAATGAATTGTTTGTTACCGAATTTGTCTGCTTGTTTCGTAATTTCATCTTGAATTATTTTCAATTCATGCAGATTTTGCGTGGTTTGCGAGAAAAGGATTGTTGGTTTTGAGAAATCTATCAGTTCAATGTCCTTTAGGTTGCTGATTACTGTGGCGGTATTATCGGTTTGCCCTAAAAGTCCAACAACTTCAGCGTGCCCAGGTTTCCCATATATTAAAATTTGTCCTCCTTTCCCTTTTATGTCTTTATATGCCTGTTTTATTTTCTTTTGAAGATTTAAAACAACCGGACAAGTCGCATCAATAATGGTAATGTTGTTTTGTCTCGCAATTTCGTATGTTTCTGGTGGCTCCCCGTGTGCGCGAAGTAAAACAGTACAGTTTTTTAAACTTTTAAATTGCTCGTATGTTATGGATTTTAATCCTTTAGCACTCAGCCGTGCCATTTCTGCGCCGTTGTGTACAATGTCGCCAAGACAGAACAACGACTTATGCTCTTCCAAAGCCTTTTCTGCTTGTTGAATGGCGTTAATCACTCCGAAACAGAAACCGGATTTTTCATCAATATCAACTATGCCTTTATCTTGTTCAGTATCCATTCTAATTGTCCTTCACGGGTCATGTTACTTGTATCTACTAAAATAGCATCTTCAGCTTGTTTTAATGGACTTTCCTTTCGAGTTGTGTCTAATAAGTCCCGCTGCTTGAGATTTTCAAGTATTTCGTTGTAATTTGCTTTCCCTTCTTTTTGCAATAATTCATCGTAGCGGCGTTGAGCACGAATTTCAGCCGATGCAGTTACAAAAAATTTGTAGTCTGCTTGTGGAAATACAACAGTGCCGATGTCCCGCCCGTCCATAACTACGTTGGCGTTTTTGCCGTAGTCTTGTTGTTTTACCAATAAATAGTCTCGTACAAATTTTATTTGACTGACTTTGCTTACATCGTTTGCAACTTCCATAGTTCGGATTTGTTTCTCAACATTTTTGCCGTTTAACAAAGTGTCTTGTGTCCCGTCTTGATTTTGTGAAAATGCTATGTCAATTTCAGCAATGCGGTTTTGTAATGTTGCTTCGTCAACAATGCCATTTACTATTATGCCGTTTTGCTGACAGAATAATGTAACTGCACGATACATGGCACCTGTGTCAACATAGGTGAAATTTAATTTTTTTGCTACTGCCTTCGCTATGGTGCTTTTCCCGCACGATGAATGTCCGTCAATTGCGATTATCATAATGTTGAAGTTTTATGTTTTTGCAGAGTGTTTTTACAAACAGAGTAAATTGTTTGTGTATTTAATTCAAGCGTAAAATAGTTCCGTCCTCCTGCTGCCTGTTGCTTTGCCCAGCCATAGGAAATAGAAAAACGGGAGAAATTTAACGCAAATCCGGCACTGAATCCCGCTCCGTGTTTTGTGCTTCCAAAAGAAAGGTCTTCGGATTTTCTATAATTGTATCCGCCCATAATGACAATGTTTTTGCCAAGTAATAATTCTGCGGAAAGATTTACATGTTTTAAGAAATTTTTACCAAAAGTGACAAATTCACGTTCTTCCTCTTCTACATACAATGAATTTGTTGTCTTTGTTGCTGATTTTGTCTCGTACGAAAGATCAAATTTCTGCAAATCTTCATAGGTTATGTTGAAACGGATTGGTGCATGTTCAAGTTGTTGGGAATAACCAAAATCTATGCTGTATGGAACAGGCTCACGGTTCCCTTCGGTATATGGTTTCAATTGACAACCAATATTACGTGCAACAAGCGTGAGGCAGGTGTGCCCAGTTTCTGTGATATACGAAGCTCCAATGTCAAATAAAAGTCCATACGAGGAATAACTTTCCATATACGACATAATAGGTTTTATATTGACTCCAAATGAAAAATTAGCCCAGAATTTTTGTATGCTATCTTGCTCATTGTAAAATGGTTGATTCCAGCTTCCGCCAAAAATCAGTTGATATTCGCTTGGAAAGAAATTTTCGGTACTATTGCCATATTCGTCATATCCTTCAAATTTTCCATAATTAATAAAGTGTATTCCTCCTTCAAGAGTGATATTTTCTCTTATAGAGTGCGCATAACCTATTGTACCACAACCAATACCACTTTCTTTTAAATGTAATAATCCCCATGAGCCAACGGCTTCATTAGAATACGATGTGTTCAGCAATGAGGGATTTTTCAATGTAGTTGCAAGATTTTTTTCTGTAGTTACCAAAGCAATTTGATTCCCTCCTAATGCATTTTCTGTCGCAGAATAGGGAAGGGTAACAAATTCAAATGTCGATGCACCGCCAATTTGGGCAAAAATTGACAGAGGAAATAGAAGAAAACCAAAGAGAATTTTTTTCATACATCAACAATTAATACAAAGAAAACGAATTTTTACGGAATATCATTGTGTATGGGTTTTTTTTGACTCGCGCGAATTATTATTGCCTTAATAATTGCAATAATTCCTGTGTGTTCATAATGTTCATGTCGACTCTTGTGCTAATTCCACAAAGTTGTTTTTTGTCGGAAAATTGCCAAATAAGATAAGATGCATTGTTGGTAAGCGTTGGTGCTTCATTGTAGTTCGCAATCCATTTTGGGTAATCGGCGAATCGTTTTGACAAAAAATGATTAAAAAATGTTTCGGCGGAATATATCATTGGTAAATGTTTCCCTGGGTGTGAGGCCTGAAATAACGAGATGAATTTTTCTACCGAATCGCACACTTGTTTTTCAAATCCTTTTTTGCCAATCCATTTGCGGGGTACACTTGCTTCTTCAACGTCAATAACGGGAATCAGATTTGTTTGATATGTCTCAAATTGAGTGTTGAAATTATTAACTTGCTCTGCTACATCTTTATTGAGTACAAAAAAATGATATAAACCTACAGAAAAGTTGTTGTTTGTTGCACCAATTACGTTTTGTTCTATTTTCTCATCAATAATATTTGTCCCGTATGTTGCACGGATATACACAAATTGAATGCGCTCGTTTTCGGCTAAACATTTCCAGTCAATATCTCCTTGATATTTAGAAACGTCTATGCCATATACCATATTTGGTTTATATGTAAATGTTGAAACACAATTACAGTTTTCCTTTTTTATAGAACTATTTTCCTGCTTTTCTGTATGGTGCGTTCGTAGAAAAATAGTGCAGGCTGCAACAACTATCAATAATAGTAAAGAACTTATGACTAGTATAAATTTTCTTGTGATTCTCATTATTTTGATGTTTCTGCAAACAAATGAGCAATATTTTTTAGAACAGCTACGGCCTTCTCCATACTTTGCAACGGAATATATTCAAATCGACCGTGGAAATTGTGACCGCCAGTAAAAATATTTGGGCACGGCAAACCCATAAACGAGAGATTTGCGCCGTCGGTTCCGCCACGAATTGGCTGGATTTTTGGCAACACGCCAGCTTTTTCCATTGCTTTTTCTGCAATTTCAACTATGTGAAAATGAGGCAGAATTTGCTCCTTCATATTGGAATACTGATGACGAATTTCAAGAGAAATGCAATCTCCATATTTTTCGTTTATTTGAGTTGTAATAGAACGAAGTAAATCTTGTTTTTCTTGAAATTTCTTCGCGTCGTGGTCGCGTATAATATATTGTAATTCAGTTCGTTCAACGGTTCCGTTCATGTCCGTTAGATGAAAAAATCCCTCATAATTTTCGGTTGTATCCGGTCGTTGATTTTCTGGCAACAATTGATTGAATTCCATCGCAATCAACTGAGAATTTTTCATTTTTCCTTTTGCGGAACCAGGATGAATATTTATCCCTGAAATTGTCACCGCCGCCGCGGCAGCATTGAAATTTTCATATTCCAATTCGCCAATTGCTCCGCCGTCAACTGTGTATGCGTAAGTAGCACCAAATTTTTTCACGTCGAACTTTTGTACGCCACGGCCAATTTCTTCATCAGGTGTAAAGGCAATCTTTATTTCACCGTGTTTAAAATCTTTATTATTAACAACATACGAGGCAAAATCCATTATTTCCGCAATACCCGCTTTGTCATCGGCACCCAACAACGTAGTGCCATCAGTCGTGATAATTGTTTGTCCGATGTAATTATTCAATTCCGGATATTCTTCGGCAGATAACGTGATGCCTTTTTCTTCATTTAGAACGATGTCACCGCCTCGATAATTCTCCACAATCTTGGGAACAATATTTTTCCCCGACGCATCGGGAGACGTGTCAACGTGGGCAATGAATCCAATTGCTGGAACATTTTTTTCGCAATTCGAAGGAATAGACGCCATCACATAGCCATATTCATCAAGTTCAGCGAAAATTCCCATTGCAAGAAGTTCATCCCGTAACTTCGACAAAAGATTTAACTGACAACACGTACTCGGTTGACTTTCCGAATTTTCGTCGGAAGTAGTTTCTATAGAAACGTAGCGTAAAAAACGAGATAACAATTGGTTCATTCGACAGAATAAATATTCATTTCACATTTTTCGCAATTGAATTCCACCCGAAAGTTATGTGATTTATCGGATAAAAACAGCGGTTCCGCATTACCTTTTTTGCAAGCGTGCATTTGGTAACGGATGCAATATTTTGTTGTCATCAACGGAACATTTAGTTGATGTTGGATTTCAAAAGCTGGCTGGTTGACTTTTACTCCGTGACGTTGGAAAAATTGTTTTGATTTTTCGTTGGCCACGTTCAAACGATAGTCATTCGGTTCCGATAATGGATATTGCACATTGTTTTGCGTTAAATTCAATGCAGGCATTGTGCTTTCATATTGCTCCAAAATAGTCTTTTTGAGCGATTCGCAAGCCTCGCGACGAAGCTCATTGATTTCGGAAACAGGAATGAATGGGAAATCTTTCACCTTGATTTTCAAACCAGTAAACAAAAATATTGTGTCGCCCATTTTCGAAATTTGAGCAATAATTGTTTCTTTTTGTCTTTGTGGATTTTTCGCAACTTCAAGATACGGACGTTCTACCGTAACTGTGTGATTCATTGAATCTGACAACATCAAGGAGTATGTTTTATCATCTGCGACAAACGTTGCTTCCACGGGAATTCTGCGGGATTGCGTGCTTTGCTCCAATTTTTTTTGAAACTCAATGTCAAAGTTCCTCCACAATTTCGTTCCTGTAGGAAGTTGCAAATTTTTATTGGTGGAAATACTGCAAATTCCATTTTCGCAAGATGCAGTATTTACCTGAATACCTGTCAGTTCGCCGTTTTTTTCATAAAAACAAAGACCATCGCCGTTGTGCAGAATTGCTTTTGTTTTTATCGTCATTGCGTTTTTTCCTCTTTGTAACGACGATTTTTGTGTTGCGGAAACTTCGCCAATATATTCGCCCTGTGATTTTGGTGAATGAATATTGGCAATTTCATTTCGTTGTTTATCAATGTAATAAGTGGTAAAACCTCGAGTAAAGGTTTTATTTATGTCGGGTGTAAATGATGGCGAAGAAATACCAACAGAACTTCGAGTTAAATCTGGATTTTTTTCAATTATCGCATCGAGTTTCTTACGAAAATATGATGTTACGTTTTTCACATAATCTTCGTCCTTCAGGCGTCCTTCAATCTTAAAACTTGATATTCCGGCGCCAATTAAATCCTCCAATCGTTCGCCCAAACTGAAATCTTTTGTCGAAAGAAAATATCCTTCTTTTTCTTCTCCCAAGCCGCGCAGCGTGTATTTATGGCGGCACATCTGCGCACATTCGCCTCGGTTTCCACTGCGGCCAGTCGCACATTCGCTCATATAACATTGTCCGCTATAGCAAACGCATAACGCTCCGTGTACGAAAAATTCCAGCGGAACGGACGTCTTATCAGCAATGTCTTTTATTTGACTCAAATTCAATTCGCGAGCAAGAACAACCTGAGAAAAACCAACTTGCTCAAGAAAAGCAACCTTTTCTGGCGTTCTGTTATTTAATTGCGTGCTTGCATGAATTGGAATCGGTGGCAAATCGCATTCCAACAAACCCAAATCTTGAATTATTAGTGCGTCGGCGTGAATATCGTACAATTTACGAGCGAGCTCAACCGCTTTGTCAATCTCGTTGTCGTACAAGATTGTATTGAGCGCGACATAAACCTTTACTTTAAATTGATGCGCATATTGAATCAATGTGGAAATATCCTCCAGGGAATTTGCTGCGGAAGCCCGTGCGCCAAACGCCGGAGCGCCTATATACACAGCATCGGCACCATGGTCAATGGCAGCAATACCAACTTGTAGATTTTTCGCAGGAGAAAGTAATTCGAGTGTTCGCATAATTAAATTTCTTCCAATCCCAGTTCCCTTAAGAATGCATTGTGCTTGACTTGCGCTTCGGCAATTTTCTTGTCTATCTCAACCAATTGCTTGTGAACTTCTTTCAAGTCGATTTGTTCTTCTTCTTTTGACAGATTCACATAGCGCGTGATGTTGAGGTTGTAGTCGTTCTCCTTGATCTCCGAAAGGGAAACCGTACGAGAAAAGCGAACTTCTTCTTTTTTGTATTGATAAACATCTATTATTTTTTTGACATCTTCGTCACGAAGGTTATTTTGGCGTTTGCCTTTTTCGTAATGTTCTTCTCCGCTAGCATTAATGAAAAGCACCTTGTCGCTTTTACGACATTTTTTTAAAACGATGATGCAAACAGGAATACCCGTTGAATAAAAAAGATTGGCAGGCAAACCAATAACAGCATCTATATTGTCCTCAGTTAGAAGTTTCTTACGTATTTCATATTCTTTACCACCTCTAAATAATACACCATGAGGCAAAATAATGGCCATAGTACCATTTTCGTCCAAATAATGAAAACCATGGAGCAGAAAAGCAAAATCCGCTGCGGATTTTGGTGCCACACCATAACGGCTGAAACGGAAATCATTAGCAGTTTCTTCCGTAGGATCCCAACGCAATGAGAAAGGAGGATTGGCAACAATGGCGTCGAAGGTTATTTTACTTGACGGATTAGGGTTATTGAGCAATTCCCAATCGTTGACAAGAGAATCTCCGTGGTGTATTTCAAATTCCGAATCTTTTACATCGTGGAGAAGCATGTTCATGCGGGCCAAGTTATATGTGGTAATGTTCTTCTCCTGACCATAAATCTTTCCTATTCCATTGATTCCAGTCTCTTTCTTGACATTAAGCAACAACGATCCTGAGCCACAGGCAAAGTCAAGCACACGGTTAATCTGCTTCTTTCCGTTTTTCGGATCCTGGCAATCAAGTGTGACTATTTTTGAAAGAATGGTTGAAATTTTCTGTGGCGTGTAAAATTCACCAGCTTTTTGTCCAGAACCTGCAGCAAACTGGCCAATCAGATATTCGTAAGCATCGCCCAAGGAATCAGAATCGGTAGAGAGTGATGCAAGTCCTTCAGCAATAGTACTGATAACTTTTGCCAAGAGAGTGTTCCTTTCTGTATAGGTTTTTCCTAATTTTTCGGAATTAAGATTGATTTCGGAAAATAACCCTTTAAAGGAACTGCCAAACGACTGTTCTTCTATATATTTAAAACCTTTTTCCAACGAGTTAAGCAAGTCACGACTTTGCGTCCTTGCCAGTTCTGCAATATTATCCCAGAGGTATTCTGGCTCTATAACATAATGAATCTTGCGCCGCATCTGCCGTTCAAACATTGCAACATCGTCGGTGTTCTCTTTATACCAGCATTGTAGCGGAGTTGAAATATGCAGTTTTTGCATTACATCTTTTGGAATATCCTCATAGTCGGAACCAAGTTCTTTTTTTGCCGCTATAATGTAATTGTCTGACAAATATTTCCAAAAAAGGAACGACAGCATATAGTCGCGGAAATCGTCTGCCATCATCGCACCACGCAGATTATTGGCGATGTTCCAAAGGGTCTTGCCTAATTCTTGTTGATTATTTGAGGTCATCTTTATCTTTTATTTCATTATAATGGAAATTGTATTTTTCTTTTATCTTTCGAAAAATATTTTTAAGTAAGTTTTTGTTGTCAGGTACCATAATATCTGATAGAGGGAAATACACATTCCTATGTGTTAATGCATTATCTTCAGATGCAATTTTATTGGCTTCTTCTTTTGAATAACCAATTTCTTCTAATACATAACTAATGCGACCAACACCTAAAAATGAAGATATGTTTTCTAAGATTTGTCTTAATATAGCCATATGATATATTTCAAGGCCTTCATCATTATCCTCATCTTCATCATTTTTAATTGCCCTATCAAGTACTTGGAGCATTCGTAAATGATACAGCCAAACAGTATTTCTTTCAAAACTATCAAAAGAATAGTTGCCGTTATTCAAATTTAATCCCCTTAATGAATATTTATTATTTCCTTTGCTCCCCTTAAAAGGATTGGCACTATCGGTCAACCAATTGCCTAATATTGTCGCAAAACCAATATGATGCGTTGTTATTATTATTTTTCTTGATTCATAGTGTTTTAATATTAAATCGTACATAGTAAAAGCTGTGACAAAAATATTATGATCGTCAAGACTTGAAACAGGGTCGTCAATAAAGATATACTTATTTTGATTATCAGCCCAACCTTCGGTATCAAAAAGAGCTAAAAAGAAACACCATACAAAAATTCGTTCTTCTCCTCGTGATATCTTTATTGGAGTTTCATTGTCATCTTTTAAATGAAATGTGATATATTCAATGCCTGCTTCTGGATTTTCTTCATTTGTATAAAAATCAAAATCATATTTGATGTTGTATGGTCGTAACTTTTCTCTAACCTTTGTTTCATCGATAAATGAATGAAGATCATTAAGGCTACTATGCACAATTCTAAGTTTAATATTTTCTTCAGAATGATCTATATCATTATCCCATACAAATAAATCTTCACTATAGGCATTGTAATATACTCCTGTTTGCTTGCCTTTCTTTCCTTCAGCGATCTCTTCTTCTGTCACTGGTGCTCGGGCAATTTCTTTGTATTCTGTTGATAATCTTGTCTTGCCAGTTCCATTGAAAGCATATATCAGAAATATGTTTTCTTTAGCATCTTTAATCGCGCTATTTAAATAATTAACCATATTTTTAAGGATTCCTAATTGTCTTGTGTTAGAGAACGAAGGTTTAATCTTAATATTATCTAATCCTAATCTATTAACAATTTCATCAAGTAAAGCTTTCCCTGCTTCTTCTTTATCGTAATACACATTGCCTTTAAGTGTGATAGTTGGGAATTCATCACCATATCTTTCTTTGCTTTCAGAATATATTTTCATATCTTCAGATATATTTGCAACATTCTTTTCTTTATTTTTTATTTCAGTAGGTATTTTAATATTAACTGAATCTTCAAGTGCATATCGTTGATTTAAAAAGTTTTGCCTTAGTAATTTTAGTCTAGCAACTTCAGCATCTAATTCCGTTTTTTCTTTTATTAATGGATTACCACTTGCTAATGCTTTTATTTCTCCATACGATAACGCTGTTTCATCAATATCCTCTGCTGAACGAACTGGAGTCTTTGAAGTCATAATTTGTGAAATAAATTTTTGCTTTTTCTCAACAATTTGGTACAAATAGGCATCGAATGTTTCTTCTGTAACATATCTATAAATATGCACCTTTTTATTGGTATTACCCTGCCTAACAATTCTTCCAAGTCTTTGAGTCAAATCAGCTGGTCGCCAAGGACAATCTAAATCATGTAATGCTATAAGTTTTGTTTGGCAATTTGTACCTGCTCCCATTTTAGATGTACTACCAATTAATACTCTAACAGTACCATTTCTAACTTTTGAAAATAG
>CALAUG010000046.1 GCA_937892155.1 uncultured Bacteroidales bacterium
CAACCTGGAAGCCCGGTTCGCCGGTCATCTTGAATGTCACCGGAGTTGCCAGCGTCTCGCCAAAGCAGATCTCGCCACCGCCAGAAACTGTTACCTCTGGTGTTTGATTTAATTGCACTGTTACTTCCGCTGTTTTTTGACAAGCTACCGATGTTGGCATAGCTTTATCATAAACCATGATAGAATAAGTACCCGCAGCAGTAACAGGAAAACTACCACCTTTATTTGAAGTTCCTGTATAAGTTGTTTGGCTACCATCTTTATACCATATATAACCATATTTTGTCGTTGAAGTTGACCAGATATCCGTTGTTAGTGTACATGATGGAGCATTTTCACAAATTGTCACAACACCATTTTCTTCATCGTAAAATGAAGCATCTGTACAATTGATTACAATTTCATCCTCTGGAGCAGTACAAGGACATTTTTCTTCCATGACAACAGGAATACGATCACAGAATCCTTGAGTTGTTTTGAAATTCAAATCGAAGAAAGGACCCGTTTGATCAGTCTTGAAGTTATTATCTTGAGCTGCACCTATGCCCACAATTGTTTTTCCATCGTACGTATCACCAACACCGACAAGACCTTTTGCACCATAATAAAGTTTTGCATTATTTGCATCTGCACTACCAGTTGCCTTTGCACTTGCATAAACCAAGAAATAAGTACCAGGTTGAAGTACATAGTCACCAGTGTTAATAGTTATTGTTTCTGTGAAAGTATACGTTCCTGTTGATGTAATTTCCTTAGACATCTCCATAGAACCAGTAAAAGACTTTATGATAGATGACTTATCTGCAACAACATGACCATTATCCGTCTTTGATTTACACAAGTTCACCGTAAATGTCATTGCCCCTTCCAATAATACTGTGCTGCCAGAGGCTACATAATAAGATTGCATTGCCCCCTGAGCCTTCATTTTGAAATCTGTAAAAGTCACAGGCGCATTTACAGTAAAACCAGGATTTGAGAAATTATTTTGTTGACTTGCAGATTGACTTGAAGTAAACGATGTGAATGAGCTTGGAATGAAAGCTCCACTTCCTGCAGAAGTTTCCTCTACATAAATTGTTTTCTTTCCACTATTTGGAGCGACAACATCATCGCCTACATACAGCATTGTTTTTCCACTACCCTTAGTGGTTCCCAGCGGTTTTGCATTAGCACCTTTTGAAGCATACCAAGAATATATTGCAGCACTTCCAGATTTTGCATTGACATAAACCTCTACAGAATCGCCACAATATGTCAACGTTGGTATTGTAAAATTTTGTTCATAAGCGGAAATAGTCATTTCTGCGACAGCAGGATCATACGAAACACAACCATCTCCTGTACCATTTGCGACGTGTTCTATTTCAACTCTATATGTTCCTGGCTCTGTTGCCATGTAAGTAGTACCAAACTCCTTTACAGAACCTGAAGCAGAAGTAATTTTAACATCATCTTTATACCATGTAATGTTATAGAAATCAGCCAGTTTAATATCTATAACGAACCCCGCATCCAATTCCACTCCTGTAAAAGCAGACGCACAAACCATCATATCACCTGGAGTTAAAGCAACCGTCGGATTTGGGTGACGAGGGTTACAGTTTGTAGGAGGATTGATTTTTTGTGCATACTTTCTATCAACGACATCACCTAACCCTAATTGTCCATAAGAGTTACATCCCCACGCATACATATTACCTTCAGAGGTTCCATAAAAGCCCCATGTATCAGCACGGTTTATCAAGACAACATTATCATGAACATCTTTTGCTGTACTATGTACAATATATTCAGCACCAGCTTTATCGGCAGACTGACCGATTTTAGTACCGTTAGGAGCACCACCACCACCATCGGAGCAGCCACCGCCACCCCATGCGACAGGTTTGTTGTCAACCGTGATTGCCATACCAAAACCTTGACCTCCAGCAACCCACTTTGCCAACAAAAATTCGCCATCATTACTAGCTCCTGTAGTCAAACCTTTTCTCACACGTAAAGGAGTGGCATACGTATCAGAGCCACTATACCAACTATAGCCAGCGTCCAAGACACCAGCAGCATTATTCCATGCACCATTTCCCCATGCCCAAATATATCCATCGGTATCAAGACCATATCCTTCACCATCACCACAACCTAACATTTTTATGCCACTTAATTCAGAACCGTCAGCCATAATAACAGGACGCGCATACGGGTCATTCCAATCTCCTGTATCTCCCTTACCACCAGATTTACCGCGTCCCATCTGACCGCCACCTTTCTGATATCCCCAAGAATATACAGTACCGAGACCATCACCATCAGGATCAACCAAAGCGTATGCGCAGTTATCACCTGCATAGATTTGAACAACACCCTGTAATTTCTTACCATTTGGCTCCACAACAAATACAGGATAAGGTTGATTATTAGTGTTTCCGCAGCCTAACTGCCCATAAGCGTTATCATATCCTTGGCCATCAAAACCTTTGCTATTACCACCCCAACCAACTAAACAACCTTTATACTGTCCGTCTCCTAATATTGCGAAACTATTGTTGTTACCGGCATACACAACATCAACATTACACAACTGTCCACCACAATCATATTCCGTACCCTTCAATGGACTTGTTCCGACTTTAACCCCATTAGGAGTTGACTGTACTGTACCCTCTGTATTTGCGACACTTCCTGTACCACATTGCCCCAAGCTATTATTTCCCCAAGACCATACCTTGCCAGAGCAATCCAAAGCAACGAAGTGGGAACCAGAACCACAACTAACCTGTTGAATATAAATATCTTTAGATGTAAAATATGTCACTTCCGTTGGATATTCTTCGTATGCGTCAGAACTTCCCACACCCAAAACACCTGTGCTTGTCCCCAACTTATTATTTCCCCACACGTACAACACACTGTTCTGGCACACCATCGCCGAAACGCTATTACCACCTGAAATAGTCAATTCCTTTTGTGCGAACAACGACGTTGCAATACACAACGAACCGACCAAGAATAAAGCTATCTTTCTCATACTTTATATAGTTTTAGTTTTTTGACACTTTTCTTTATATAAGACGCAAAGAAACAAAAAAAAGTTACATGCTGATTCTATTTTCTTCCCAAATGAATGAATTTTCCTGAGAATGTTGCATCATTCGTCTTAATTTTCATAGTATATATTCCAGATGATAAATAATCAACTGGTACCACAAAAACGCCATCATGCATTTGTACTGATTTCCAGTTTGTTAGATTACCATCAACATCGGCAAAACAATATTGAACCTCTGTACATAAATTTTGGAAGAAACGAATACATACATACGTGGTACACAAACTTGGATATAGCACAAAACACTTATCGTCTTGCAAACGAATAGCATTGATTCGCTTCAACGGATAAGACAAAATCCTTGCAGAGTCACGATTAAAATGATATTTCGTCCGTGCAAGAATTGGTTGGAAAGCAATATTATATGGTATGTGCAAATCTGCATACGCACACACATTATCGTCATAGGTAAAATAAGAGTCTACATTAGATTCAACATCATAATACATATACGGCACAAGATTTTTGTTTGATATGGTATCAAAGCAAAGACCAATATTGAAAGGTTCGGAAAGTTCAAGTAACGAATCCAAATATATTTGATTCCAATGTTTTTTTTGTAACAAATTATTTGCAACAGTTTTTCTTGTTAGTTCTGTTTCCATTTTATCTGACCACACGACGAAATTGGTACACAAATTTTCATCTGGAACACCAGCGACGGCTACTTTTATACTTCGTAGCACGACAGGCTCGGTTATTACATATCTATTTGAGAAACAATTTGATTGGACATCACCAGAAGCGGCCCAATTAGGGATTGTACTGGTAGATACGTTCATAAATTCAGTATTATTTGTTATGTTACCAATGGAATCTACCGTAAACAATTCCTTGGTCGGAAGATTAGAAATAGGTATATTTATGTAATTACTAGGGAACGGTGCTTCGAAATGATACGAAGACAATGTATCAGGATTATCGGTCACATGTAATTTCACAGCCAAGTGAGAAGGTAATCCTAACATTTGCGTATTCACCCAGCCCTTAGGATGTTTAACATAAAAACTACCATCACTTTCATTTTTTGTCTGATATACAGCGATTGCAGAAGAATTATTTTGTATTTCATAGCCCACCCAGATTATCTTATCCGATTTGATGGGAGTATCCAAATGCACATAGACACAATTAGAACCTTTCAACATACTTTTATTGAGTATTATTGAGTACAGTTCATTTTCGGGTTTATCTGTTCCATCCCAAACAATAATCCTCGCATCAGACAACGATGACGACGTATCTACTAATCCGGCAATAGTAATATCGTACACATACTTTTTCGTGATAAATTTTTCCGCGAATTGTCGCCAACCAATTTCATTTAAACCAGACCACAAACCATCAGCCTTATCGCCAAACGAGAACAAATTCAAGGTATCTTCAATCCAAACATTTGTCAATTCATTAGAAGCGAACAAATACGGATCATATCCTGGACAACTTTTCACACCTAGATTAAGAGGATCTAACCAATCGTTTAAACGCGCGTTGGAAACTTCGTGATAATTCCACGCTTTGGAGAATTTAGAAAAAAAGTCATTGACAGGAGACGCACACGAAGCCTGTCCACCCGAAAGAGTCCCAATAACCGCATGACTCGAATTAAACAATGGTGAACCAGAAGAGCCGCCCTCGGTAGTACCAACTTCCCAACTCTGAACATTCCAATGAGCATCGTTTAAATAATTTGTTCCTGTCGCTTTAAAACTTGCAGAAACAGGTTTTGACTCATCTATAGAAATTTTTTTCACGTCGCCCTTAGGGTGATGAATACACACTACTCCTTTTTCTATATCCTCAGAAATAGACCAACCTGCATAATAAGGATTATAACTTTTGGGAGGTGTTGTATTTAATTTCAGCAACGAAAAGTCAATTTTTGCATTTGGCGAAGTTGCGACTAACGTAGCGCCAGAAAGTGTTTTTGCTTTTTTCTCTGATGACATATCACCACAGACTTCATTCTCATAGTCAAAATAAAACACAGAACGTATTGCCTTGGTTTCGCTCGCAACGCAATGGTTAGCCGTCAACACATAAGGGGTATTATCTTTACTTGTATTGTTCATTAATGTACCAGTACAAACGGTTGTACCTTGTATAATCATTTTACAGACAGCACGTTTTTCAACTTTCCAATTGTTACCGACCTCACAATTCACATCAACATTACATTCAGCAGATGTTGACTTTAAATAGCCACTTTTTTGAGTGATATTCTTATAATCGTGGGAGACTTGTTTTATAACCCAGGTTCCTTTTATATCAGCATCACATGGCTCAACATATTCAACACAAATACTATCTCCTTCTACAAGAGGCGTGGCCAATATGTTATAATATATGTCTTGCGAGGTATATGAGAAATTGTCATTTTTACCAAACACGCGCAAAGTAGCCCCCGGTGGAATGACAACATTTTCAAAAATAGCATTCAACGAAAAGGCACCTTCAGAATGAATCAACAATTGGTAGTATAAAGAATCTCCTTTTAATAGTGGTTGCACATCGTTTTTAGAGATAGAAACAGAGAAAGGATATGCAAAAACATATCCACCGTATTTATCTTCTGAATCAGGGAGATTATCAGGCAACGGAGGAAGCTCAATATGAGAATTTGGTAATACTGGCTGAGGCAAAGAACTGTGTGCAGCGGATTGCGTCCATGCAAGCATAGGAAGTAAACCAATGCAAACTGTTACAAAAAAAAATTTAAGAGATTTAGCTAAGTTCAATTCCGACAACCAATACATCATCTATTTGTTTCAATGAACCCTTCCAGTTCTCGAACGTAGAATCAAGCAATTCTGCTTGTTTATCCATTGGTAAATCACATGATTCAAACAATAATTTTTTGAAATGGGTACCCAGGAATTTTTTATTATGTTCACCACCGAACTGATCTTGATAACCATCAGAAAACATATATAAACGAGTTCCTGGTTTATATGTTATTGTATGATTTGTGAACTCAACAGGATTTTCTATTGCCGACGAGCCACCAATTGCAGACATATCACCTTCAATTGTGTCAATAATACCATCGTAAACCAAATATGCCACGTGATTTGCAGCAGCAATCTGAAGAGTATGAGTTTCTTTATCTATCAAGCACAACGTAATATCCATACCGTCTTCCTGTGAATCAGGAGATGTATTTTCGCGCTGGTTCAATGCAGAACGAACCCCAAGATTCAATTTATCGAGGATTTCGCCCGGAGTACGTAATTTTTTGTATGTGATTTGTTGTAACAATGTTGCGCCAATCATAGACATAAACGCACCTGGAACGCCATGGCCAGTACAATCAACAGCTGCCACATACATTTTCCCTTCTTTTTCCATAAACCAATAGAAGTCACCACTTACGACATCACGAGGTTTAAAGAGTATGAATGCATTTGGGAAATGTTCTTGCAAATGAACAATTGGAGGTAATATAGCATCTTGAATACGTTTTGCATAACTGATACTATCCTTAATCAATCGGTTTGATTTTGACAATTCCTCATTATTCAATGCAAGCAAATCACTTTGCAGTTTCAATTTTTCTTTTTGCTGTTCTATTTCGGCCGTACGCTCCGTAACCATACGTTCCAATTTGGCATTTTCCTCTTTATAAAAATGTTCCCGATATTTTATATAAACATAGATACCGAGTCCAATAATCAATATTAGCAAGGAATAGAACCATGTCGTTTTCCAAAATGGCGGAACAATGGTAATCTTCAATTGGGTGATTTCATCACTCCATACGCCATCATTATTAGTTGCGGTAACTTCAAAAACATAGTCGCCTCCGGCAAGATTGGTATAAGTAGCTGTACGTTTACTTGCATCAGTATAGTTCCAATCTTCGTCAAAACCAACCAAACGATATTTATATTGAACTTTTGAAGGAGCGACATTATTCAATATAGAAAAGTCAATAGAGAAATTATGTTTATATGACAACTCCAACTCTTCTGTTGTTGTTATTGACTGTTTTAGTACTACCTCACCTTGAATTTCTTCACCAATTTCAACGATCTTATTATATATTTTGAGATCGGTAATGACAACTTTGCCAGTGTAGGTATCATTGATAATACTATCCGGATAAAAATACGTCAAGCCTTGTGAGCCGCCAAAGAACAAAAATCCATTAGAAGATTTAAATGCCGCACGTTCATTAAATGAATTACCCTGCAAGCCATCAGACAAATTATAATTTGTGAATTTCTCAGCAAACGGAGCAAATTTTGAGATACCATAACACGTGCTAATCCACACATTGCCACGTTTATCTTCCTGCATTGCCAACACCATATCATTGGTCAAGCCATGTGAGCGTTGTGTATAGGAAGTAAATGTTTCTTCACGGCGATTGAATTTACAAATACCAGCACCACCGGTCCCAACCCAAAACGTTCCATTGCCAGTTTCCAACAAAGAATATACGATTTCGCTATTCAAAGAATTTGGATTATTTCTATCCTGAGTATAGAACCTTACCTCGTCAGTCTCCGGATCTACTCTCATAATACCGCGCCCATTCGTGCCTGCCCAGATAATATCCTGAGAATCCTGCATTACACACCAAATAGCATTACGCATAAAATTGGTCGCATTCACATGGTACGCTGTAAATTTATTTTTATCATATTCGAATTTACAAAGACCGCCGCCGTAGGTTCCAATCCAGAGACGTTGTTTGTTGTCCAAACACATTGCCGTTACTGCGCTATTTGACAATACATTCTCTGCATCTTCTATATATAAATAATGATCCAGTACACCTTTACTCAATGAGAAACGGAACAGGCCATTACCATCTGTGCCGAGCCAAAAGAATCCACGTGGATCCTGTACAATAGACGTAATCATATTGAAACTATTCTTATCGTCCTTAGAACTTTGGAATGATTTCAACACTTTAAAATTTTTATCGTAATACAGCAAACCAGCATTACGAGTTCCTACCAAAAAATTGCCGTCACATTCTGGAGAAAAATCAGAGATTTCCAGCACAGAAATAACATTATCGGAAGTTAAGGCACTATGAAAATCCTGATTGGGGTGCAATATTGAAAATTTCTTTCGATGGGTATTATATTTATTCAATCCTGCAGTTTCCGAACCGACCCACAAAATTCCCGATTTGTCACGAAGTATAGACAAAATATTGTTGGACGAAATAGCATAATCGTGTTGATGCATTTTTTCGCAACCCAAGAATTTCTTTGAACTGACATCGTACATATTTAACCCACCACCACGGGTACCAACATACATTATATTGGATACCGTATCTTCATAAAATGTCCATACAATATCATTAGACAATGTGGATGAATCAGTCGGATTGTTTTCAAAGACTGTATATTTATAGTTTTGCGGATTCAATACACCAAAACCACCATAATAGGTACCAATCCAAAGGTCACCATTTCTATCATTTTCAATGCTCATAATATCATGAGCAATAAAATTGACATGAGTAAATTTTCCAGAACTTTTATCATATTTGTCCAAGCCACCACCCTCGTTCAAACCAATCCAAAGATTTCCGTAGCAGTCTTTATTAACTACACGTACCTGGTTTCCTCCTATTGAATTAGGATTTGAAGCACTATGTTTATACACGGTGAATTTGTCCGTTTTTCTATCAAAACAGTTCAAACCACCACCATAGGTTGCAATCCACAACAAACCATCATCATCTTCAACAATACTATACACATCGTTGTTGCTTAATGAATTACGATTGTTTGGATCATACATATAGCGGGTAAATGTTTCAGTAATAGGATTATACACATTCAAACCGCCGCCAAGTGTACCTATCCATATTTTACCCTGAGAATCCAAGTAAAGACACAAAATACGATTACTTGAAATAGTAGTGGTATCGGTAGATGAAGGTTTAAAAATTTTGAAATCATAGCCGTCGTAACGGTTCAACCCATCCAAGGTGGCGAACCACAAGAAACCAGTAGAATCTTGCAATATAGAATTAATGCCAACTTGAGACAGACCATCCTCCATAGAGACCTGTTCAAAGTACATTGGATTATACTTCTGAGCAAGTCCTGAAAGAGACAGCAACAAAGCAACTATATATGCAAAACACCTTTTCATTTAAAGAATTGAAACGCTAAGATATGTAATTTATTTTTAAAATTTTACAAATTCATTTCAAAAGCGAAAAACAATCTATCGCAATTCCGCACCAAGTTCCTTTTGATAATTGGAAATCAAACGATTCATTACGTTGTCTATTTGTGCATCGTTCAACGTCTTTTGTTCATCCTGCAACATGAACGAAACGGCATACGATTTTTTACCTTCTGGAATACCTTTACCTTCGTACACATCAAACACATTTACCTGTTTCAACAATTTTTTCTCCGTTGAATAAGCTACACTTTGGATTTTTTCAAATGTAACATGGGAATCTATCAACAAAGCCAAGTCACGACGAACAGCAGGAAATTGTGGTAATTCTTTGTAAGCGACCTTTTTACGGTAGTTTGCAAGGACAACATCCCAATATATTTCTGCGAAATAGACAGGTTTATCAATATCAAATTTTTTCAGAATTGATTTTGAGACCATGCCAAGACGAGCGACAGATTTATTATTCAGGATTGTACATTCCAAGCCCGACAACATATCGTCACTTTTGGCAACGAATTGGATATTATTCATGCCCAATTTTGTCAGTACCTTTTGTACAGCAGATTTCAAAACAAACATATTTGTATCCTGTTGTTTTTCTGCCCAGAACTGCGCATTTTGTTTGCCAGTAACACACAAAGAGAGCTGACGTGACTCGCCAAATCTATCTGTCACACTGCCTTCTGTTCCCTTCGTGAAATAAATGCTTCCAAATTCAAATAACGACAAGTCGTTTTGCTGACGATTCAAATTATGGGCAACGACTTCAAGAGTACTGAACAACATTGTATTACGCATACAATCCAATTCCGCACTCAATGGATTCATAATTTTCACCAAATGGTTAGCGCAGTCATTTTTAATATCAGCGTAATATGACGAATTAGTCAATGAGTTATTCATAATTTCATACCAGCCACTATCAACCAACATGTCAGCAATCATATTGCGGATTTTTGTTTGATTGACGCCATCTTCATGAGTAATGGCAGCATGCAAATTAGTAGAGAACTCCACATTATTATATCCGTATATTCTCAAAACATCTTCAACGACATCTTCGGCACGTTGCACATCGACACGATATTGCGGAACCAATAATGATAAATCACGACCCGACTGAGATTCAATCTCGATTTCCAGACCATTCAAAATCTTTTTGAAAGTATCATCGCCAATATTTTTACCCATCAGCGAATATGCTTTATCGAGATTTAAAGAGACTTTGAATGGTGCAAATGATTCAGGATGAGAATCGAATATTGGGCCACAAATTTCGCCGCCTGCAACTTCTTGTATCAACAAGGCTGCACGTTTCAGCGCATAGTTTGTTATATTTGGATCTATACCACGTTCATAACGGAACGACGCATCAGTATTCAAGCCGTGACGGCGAGCTGTTTTACGTATAGAAACAGGATTGAAATATGCACTTTCAATGAATACGGACGTTGTTGATTCCGTAACTCCAGATTCCTGACCGCCAAATACCCCAGCGATACACATTGGTTTATTCACGTTACAAATCATCAAATCGTCAGAAGAAAGTTCGCGTTCTACTCCATCAAGAGTAACAAACTTCGTTTTGTCGGCTACGGTTTTTACATGGATTTCACCCCCTTCAATTTTAGCAGCATCGAAGGCATGAAGAGGCTGACACAATTCGTGTAAGATAAAGTTTGTGACATCCACCACATTATTTATTGGACGCAAGCCAATAGATTTCAAACGTGTTTGAAGCCATTCTGGAGATTCCTTTACAGTAACACCAGAGACGACAACACCTGAGTATCGTGGAGCCAATTCTGGACGTTCAACAAACACTTTTATTGGAGATTGCTTGGCAGACAACGAAAACTTTTCAACAGACGGTTTCTTTAACTCTGCCTTCCCATTCACGTTAAGATAAGCGGCGATATCACGCGCTACACCAAAATGAGAAGCGGCATCAACACGGTTAGGAGTCAAGCCAATGCCAATTACATAATCGTCTTTGATATTGAAATATTCTGCAGCAGGTGTTCCAGCAGGAATAGAATCAGGAAGCACCATAATACCATCGTGGCTCGTACCAACACCTATTTCGTCTTCGGCACAAATCATACCACGTGATTCCTCGCCACGTATTTTTGATCGTTTAATAGTGAATTCCTGATCGCCATCATATAATTTTGTACCCTCTGTTGCGACAACAACCGTTTGACCAGCAGCAACGTTTGGAGCGCCACATACTATTGGCAATATTTCAGGGCCACCAACATCAACAGTTGTAATATGTAAATGGTCTGAATTTGGATGGTCGATACAAGTTAACACTTTACCTACAACCACACCTTTCAATCCACCCTTTATTGTTTGATATTTTTCTAAACCTTCAACCTCTAATCCGATATCCGTCAATATTTTAGCTACCGAATCAACATCTTCATCTAACTGAATATACTCCTTCAGCCAATTCCACGAAATATTCATTTTATCTCTTAAAAATAATTAGTCAAACAAAAGTACGGATTCCTAAGAATTAAGAATTAAGAATTAAGAATTATTTTTCAAAAACACGTACATTAGCAAAAATTTTGGCTACATGGAAGAAAAACGACCTATTATACTACTTTCAAACGATGATGGTATTTCCGCGCCAGGCATACATTATTTAACGAAAGTTCTGTCAGAATTTGGCGACATATATATGATAGCTCCTGAGCAGCACCAATCGGGAATGTCACATGCGCTGACATTCCAAGTCCCATTGCGGGCACGTTGCATAGAAGAATCCAAGCACGTTCACATTTACGCATTAAACGGTACACCTGTAGATTGCATCAAGTTTGGATTCGACCAACTGCTGCCAAACCACAAAGCAGATTTAGTAGTTTCTGGTGTAAACCACGGTCCCAACAGTGCAAACAGCATTATCTACTCAGGAACCGCGTCGTGCGCACGCGAAGGAGCCATAAACAAAACGCCTTCAATTGCTTTTTCCAGTTTAGAATTTTCAATGAAAAGTTCTTTTGAACCGTACACGCAATACATTCAAGAGATTGTACAATTTGTTTTAAAAAACGGTTTAGAGGAACACATCTACCTTAATGTCAATTTTCCAAAGCCCGACAGGCACATACAAGGCATGAAGGTCTGCAGATTAACCAAAGGATTATGGATTGAGCGCTTTGTGGCAGAAAAAGACCCACGCAATAATACATGCTACTGGTTGACAGGAGAATACCACAACGAAGAGCCGGACAGCGATGACACAGACGAATGGTGTCTTGCCCACGATTATGTTGCTATTGTACCCATAAAAGTTGAAAATTACGACGAACATTCATTGCTAACGCTTTCAAAACTCAATACACTATGAAAGAAAAGATTGACAAATTCTGGTTAGGATTGCTATTAGGCACTATAATCCCTATTCTTGCACTATTTGGTGTGTACAAATGGGTAAACAGAACTAACTCATTCTTTGAATTTATACACAAACTTGCAGTGTGGGGTGTTCAGATTGACGTATTTATCTGGTGTATTTTGCCAATTGCGTTCGTTTTTGCCCTCTTTTATTTTTTGCATTACGATAATGCTGCTAAAGGAGTTGTATTCCCCACGATGATTTACACAATAATTTTATTAATACTTGATTTATAATGTTTTACTATTTAATAGCAGGAGAAGCATCGGGAGATTTACACGGTTCGCATCTTATTAAAGAGCTCAAAAAAGCTGATATTCAGGCTACATTCCGCATT
Organism: uncultured Bacteroidales bacterium; assembly: GCA_937892155.1. Classification (GTDB taxonomy): domain Bacteria; phylum Bacteroidota; class Bacteroidia; order Bacteroidales; family UBA1715; genus UBA1715. The sequence continues at coordinate 13,018 of CALAUG010000046.1, forward strand.
TGGGGAGGCGATTTAATGGCTGAAGCTGCGGGAACTAAACTAGTAAAACATTATCGCACATACGATTACATGGGAATTGTAGAAGTAGTAAAACATGCACGTCTCATTCTCAACAACATCAAATTCTGCAAGCAGGATATTGCAGAACAAAAACCTGATGCCATAATTTTCATTGACTTCCCAGGATTTAATCTAAAAATTGCTCCATTTGCAAAAGGAATAGGCATACCGACATTTTTTTACATTTCCCCCACCGTATGGGCTTGGAAAGAAAATAGAGTAAAGACAATAAAGAAAAACATAGATCACATGTTTGTGGAACTGCCGTTTGTAAAGACATTTTACGAGACACGACACAACTACCACGTGGATTTTGTTGGCCACCCACTTCTTGATTCTATTGCAGAATTTAAAGAGAAACACACATTGGAATCATTTAAAGCTGCGAACAACATTCCCGACAAAAAATTGATTGCTGTATTGCCAGGCAGCAGAGAATACGAAATTAGAGAGAACCTAAAGACTATGCAGTCGATTTCGGAAAAATATTCTGACTATCAATTTGTTGTTGCTGGCATGTCTAGATTTCCATTGGATTTTTATCAGAAATATATTACAGCGAACAATCTTTCGGTAGTCTTTGACCAGACATACGAATTATTGAAAAAAGCAGATGCAGCCATTGTTGTCTCTGGTTCAGCGACTTTAGAAACTGCAATTCTCAACATTCCCGAAATTATTGTATATCAGACAAGTCCTATAACATTCTATCTAGGTAAACTGTTTGTAAAACTCAATAATTTAGGTTTGCCTAATTTGATTATGGAACATCAAATTGTGCCAGAACTTCTGCAGAGCGATATGACGCCGAAGAAATTATCAGAAGCTTTAAATGACATTTTGTACGACGACACATTCCGTAACGAAATTTTAAAGAACTATGAGCTGCTACGTAATAAATTAGGAAACGAAGGTGCTGCAAGACGAGTGGCAGGACACATTTGCAATTATCTGGGGAGTCAGGAATCAAACACCCATTAGCTTTTATTTATTACTCTTAATTTTTATTTCCATGGGACGAATTTTAGCAATAGACTACGGAACAAAACGCACTGGCATAGCAGTAACCGATCCGTTGCAAATAATTGCGAACTCATTAACCACTGTTCGTAGTTGCGATTTGATAGCATTTTTGAAAGACTATTTTGCAAAAGAAACTGTTGACCACGTTGTGATAGGAATGCCAACGACACTCCGCAACGAACCATCGGAAAACGCACAATACGTAAAAATATTTGAAAAGCAATTCAAAAAGGAATTTCCGACAATGCCTATTAGCGAAATAGACGAACGATTTACCTCCACAATAGCTCATCAAACGATGATTGCCGGTGGTATGAAAAAGAAAGACAGGCAGAATAAAGAAGTAGTTGACAGCATTAGTGCAACGATTATACTGCAATCATATATGGAGAGGATGAATCGAAGCTAGAGACACAAAAGGACAAAGCGAGTTTCATCCTTTTTACCATAAAATCTGAATCTTATTTCTTTAACGGTACTATAATTATTTGTCCCTGTAAATAGCCCTTCTTTTGTCCTTCGCTTGAAATAACCATATCGCCATTTGACAAGAAATCTATTCCTTCAGGCTTATAGAAATCTTCAGGAGGCAACAACATCACGTTCTTTAACGTAGTCCCAGCGTAAACAACAATCATTTTATCCATAGCAGAAAGAATATACAATTCTTTAGTTATTGGATTAATGGCAAGAGCTGAAGGATTGCAACGTGCTGTTTCCAGAGAAAAAGTTTCTCCATAGTGTTCTTTCACAAAAGCACGTATTTCATCAATCTTCATAGACAATAAATGAGCTGGTTTATTTTGTAGATCAAACGTGTAGATTTCTCTATCTGAATCTGCATTGACGGCAACATCCTGAGTATGTTGTTTCTTCGTCGTTGCACGTTTCCCCAAAGAGGGTTCCTTACACGAAATAAGGAACTGCTTCGTATCTGCGTTATAAAACAAACCCTCCATATTCATACAGGGAATGTCCACCATTTTCTGCTCAAAGGTTCCGTTATAATTTTCGTAATCCACAGAGAAAATTGCACCATCGCTTCTCAACACATAAACTTTACTTCCAACAACCTGCAAATCCTCAAAATCACCAACATCAGTAAAACGAGCGACCTGTGAGACTGATTCATCATCCAAATTAATTTGAAACACAGCACCTAATTCATCTTGTACACAAAAGGCAATACTGTCATCTACCAACGAGATACCCGAAATTTCTTTCAACAATTCCGGTAGATCAAAAACTTTTTTCGGTTTTAGTAAATCATACGACAACGATGCGTAGTAATCACAATTTTTGAGCATTTCCTTATTCCACGATTCTGTTGTTGCAAAGTTTTTGAATTTATAAAACTTTCCAGTCTGCGTAAAAAACAAAGTTTCTTCTACTCCATTTTTCACAACTTCCAATTTTACAAATGAAGTATCCTTAGTTTCTATCAGTGCATATTCGTCAATCGTCCATCCTGCGTAGTTCTTTTGAATTTTCTTTTCAACTTTGGATAAGAACATATCATCAGGAGTGTATTTTCGTTCTTTGTACAAGAAATTACCTTGTTTGTCAAACAAGACAGACATTGGTTCATTGCCACAAAGGAACTCAACTTCGATGGATTCGACCTTCTGTTCTACATTCACAATATCTGCTTTTGGACAGATTTTGTAAACTTCAGCCATATAGCCACTTCCTTTGTCCGATTGTGATGAACAATCCACACAAGCGAACAATATAAACATTAAGGCGCTGTATTTAAGTATTTTTGTCACTTTCATTAAAGTTATCTTACAAGCATTACATTACCATACCGTGGTTCGACTGTTTGAACTTTACGGAGATTGTCATCTTCTGAATCTTCAAACGTCACATTAATTTTCCAGCGATATACACCAGACTGCATTACCTTTCCATTAACAGTACCATCCCACTCTGCAAGTGGACAACCACTTTCATTTACGCCTTCTGAATAATAAACCAAATTGTTCCACGCATCATAAATCCATATTTCAAACGTACGGCAGTTAAATCCTTTTGGTTTAAATATGCGTACATCTTCGGCAGGATTGAAAGGTGCAAATGCTGTTGGCACAAACAATCCATGTTCAACATCGACGAAGAATGGTTGAGTTACCGATGTTTTACAGCCAAATTCATTGATAGCCGTCAATTCGGCGGTATAATTTCCATATTTATAACGCTGTTCAAAGACTTTTTTATTTTCAAGCACCAATGCAGTATCTGTATTTCTTCCAAAATCCCAGAAATAATCAACGTGATATTCTTTTTCGTAATCATCGTTATTTACTATTTGACATTCAGACAAGTTAGTAAACGTTACAACTCCTTCCTGCCCTAAAGTTTCAGCTACGAAATTTGCATCAGGTTTGTCAATTACTTCGACAGGCAATTCTTTTTTACCAATACAGCCATATTTATTCGTTTCTTCAACAAAAATGGTATCGAATCCAACATTTGTCCAGTCAATTGAACGAACAAATCCCGATGAATAAATGGACATATCGTAAACAACACGATTACCTGTAACCTTCCACTTGATTGTATTAGCATCATCTGATTTTGTAACAACGTATACTTCATTTGCGCCAGCGCAAACTCCATCAGCACCAGTAATTGATGGAGTTGGGATTGCACTAATTAAGAATGGTAGTTTTGCCTTGTCACTCGTACAATTGTTAATTGTCTGCGTCATCAACACATTATAATTACCGACAGCACTGTATGGTGTTGCGTATGTTTGAGAGTTAACACCTGCAACAATTCCACTTTCATTGTACCACACTACATTTTTCGCCTTAGTCTCAAGAGTTACAGGAGAGCCATCAAAGCAAAATGCAGTTTGTATCAACGTAGGTTTTGCTGGTTTTGCATGAACAACATATTTAACAGTTAGTTCCTTACGTGTTTCGTATGAACAAGTTGCCACAGTGGTACGTGCTTTAAAATTGTACACTCCAGATTTTGTTATCAATCCTTTTGGAATATCTAAAGTATCACCCAAACTAAGTGTTGCGCCAGTAGGTGAAATCCACGACAAAGTTTCATTATCAGATTGACGAGCAACAATCAAACGCCCCGGTTCGTCATACTCGCAAATGGTATCTTGTTTTATCAATGTCGGCATTGTTGGTCCAGCAACTATAACAACCTTTTTAGACGATTTTTCACTTACACAGCCAGCCGCATCAGTTTGTGAAGCGTAGTAAACATACTCTCCGACCTCGCTCGTTGGTGTTGTGAAATAACGCCCTGTGAAAATTGGTTTCCCTGCTGGATTTTCATACCAATAAATTGTATTGGCTGATTCTGCAACGATAACAGCATTATTTCCTTCGCAGACTTCAACATCGTTAGTTTGCTTAAATGTAACCAATCCTGGTCTCTGGTTAACCGTGAACGTTACAACAGCTGGTTCACTTTCGCAATTGTTTTCAGTTTGCGTAACATAAAACTGCTGAGTTTCCTTTTTCGTTGGAGTATATGTTGAACCTGTCGAAATTTGGAAATTCAAATCTTCATCGGAGTACCACGTTGCCTCGGCATCACTTTGAACCTGAACGCCGACTTCGACTATATCTTCATAATTACAAATAGCCTGATTGAGTGCAATCGGAGCAGACGGAATATCGAAAATATTGACAGTTGCTTCACCTTCAGGACTCACGCATCCGTTAACTGTTTGCGTTGCATTAACTGTCATACTACCAGGCAACAAATCACTTTCGACATATTGATTTCCATCGCCGACTAACATTCCATATTTAATCCATTGTATATCTTCACCTTCGGCAGTAAATACTACATCTGCGCCTTTACAAACATCTTCAACCAAAATAGCTGGTGCATCAGGGATGGCATTTACTGTAATAGTGACCGTTATTGGATTACTTGTACAATATTCAGACTGACGAGTTACATATAACGAGTACGTTCCAGCAGTAGGATATGAAACATTATACGTAGAGCCAATGTGGTCGGCATAAATAGAAGATTCTTCGGAATACCACAAAGCATCGCAGTCTGCATTCAATAGAAGATTTTCATTTTCGCATATTTCACGGTTGCCAGTAATTTTCGGTAACGGAGTTGAATTCATAAATAAAGTAAGCTTTACTTTTTCACCCTCGCACGTACCATCGTTTTGAGATACATAATAATGATACTCACCTGTTGTTGTCACGTCATTTGGTTTATACGAGTTGCCAATTGCAATATATGAGGACAAGTCACTTTCTTTATACCAATGAATTTCATAATCGCCATCTGCAGACAACGCTGGTAGTTCTTCGTTTGTACAAGCGAACACTTCATCAACCCAAACCGTGGGTGCTGGGACAGGACAATTGATGATTGAGAAAGTCATACATGCAGGTTCGCTCTTACAAACTCCATCAGTCTCAACAACACAATAATTCCAAGAACCGATTTCCGTATCATACACGTGATTGATTGTAGGACCTACTCCCACCAACATGCCATCTTCGTCGGTCCATGTATATGCGCCACCATTACCAATAACAGACAGACTCATATCGCCTGTTGAAATTACTACCGTTTTATCTTCTACCGTAGGTGTTGGTATTTCACGTATTTCCAATGCCTGAGATATTTCATTGTAGCAACGAGTTGTAGCATTTGTATATTCATAAGATAAAGTATAATTACCTGCCGACAATGAATTCGTTTGTATTGCTGTTATTACAGAACCATCTAGTTTTAATATTCCGCCAGCCGGGCTCACAAGAGGATTAATGTCACCTGTATTGACACATTCAACATCGTTGGCATTCAATGTTAATTCTGGTAATTTATTGACAACTACCATTTTTGACACTGTTGCTGTACAACCATTTTCTTCCACCGTATAATCAACAGAAAAACTACCAGCAGCTTCTGGGTTAAAGTTCGTTCCTAAAATATGTTCACCAGCAAACGAACCTGTTTTTGGAGAAACGTATTGTACAATATCGAATTCATCGCCACCAATACAAGCAGAAGGAACATCGTTGAATGTAATAGTTGGACGGGCATTAACAGTTACGTTGAACGTGTTAGAATTCGAACAACCATTGGCATCAGTATACACATACATAATCTCTGTAGTTGAGCCTGGAGTTACAGCTGCAGGATTAAAGTTCTTACTTTGTGAAACTCCATTTCCTGAGAATGTTCCACCTGCAGGCGAAACAAAACTCGTTAATGCAAATTCCGCATCGTACTCACATTTATCAGGAACCGTAGTAAATACCAATTCTGGCAAAGCATTAACTTCTATTGATGCAGTAGTAGTATTGGTACAAGCATTTGCATCAGTATACGAATAAGTAAATTCATACGTACCTGCCGTAGTTGGGTCAAAACTAGAGACAACTGCATGAGAAGCATCGGTTACAACACCAGTAGACTGAGATTTAGATGTAGAGAAATCAATTTCAGCCGAGCCAGCACAAACTTCAGCTGTCGGCGTGAAACTTACCGTTGGTAAATCGTTAATCTTGAACGTAATTGTTGATTTCGGGCTCTCGCAATTTGCAGCAGCATCATACAATGAAACTTCGTAGGTATAACTTCCAACAGCAGTTTCTGTTGGGATGAATGTTGTTGCTTCATCATCTTGAACTTTTGTTCCTTCATAATACCAACGAATATTACCAGATCCTGCCGTTACTTCCAATGTTTTCTTTGCATTGTCTGTTTCACCGAAACAAACATCAACCAAATTGTTTACAGGCACTGGTGCCTCTATCTCACAACTTGAAATTTCCAAAGTGACAGGCGTTTTTTCAGATACGCAAGTTTCTTCGGTACTAACCACATAATATGTATATGTTCCAACCTTGCCCTGACTACCATCAACAACCACTGATGCATTTGGTGTATAAGAATCGCCAGTACCTACTTGAGTTGTCAAACTTTCGTCGCTATACCAAATTTGATTTACGCCTGTTGCAGTCAATGCAGGTATTGGAGGTACTTTTGTATATACCGATGACGCATTTGTTCCTACAGGTTTCGCTGGATCATAAACTGTAATGCCATTTGACGTTGAATTAGAACAAACACCATCTGAATATTCATACGTGATTGTATATTCCTGACCGACTGTAACCGCTGCAGGATTAAATCCCGATGTTAGATCAACACTTGGAGACGCAGTGAACGTTCCACCAGTTTGATTGCCTATCAGCGAAATAACAGTGCCACCTTTACAAGCAGTTGTCGGCAACGTGAATGAAACTTCTGGCTTATCCTGAACAACCACTATTCTTGATTCTGATTTTGAGCAACCATTTACTTCGTACGTATATAGGACTTCGTGCCCGCCAACAGTCACTGAAGATGGTGAGAATGTATTTCCTGACACTCCATCACCAGTATATATTCCTGTACCACCTGTTGGTGATGCAGTAGCATTCAAGGTAACATCAGCACCATCAATACATTGATTTGAAATTGCATCAAAAGAAATAGATGGAATTGGATTGACAACAACTGTAGCCTTACCCGGCTCACTTAAACAGTTGCCAGCTTTCACAATAACGGAATATTCGCCAGCAGCAGCAAGAGATACAGAAGATATTACGGGATTTTTATCCGTTGACGTAAACCCATTTGGACCTGTCCATTGATATGTTCCATCGGATGTAATTTCCAATGCCAAATCTGCACCTTCGCAAAGTGGGGAATTTGTTATTACAGTTGGAGTTGTTGGAGGTTCAAGTGTTTGTACTTCCAAATTGGCACGTGCACTTTCGCATCCATTTACGGTTTGTGACACAAAATAATGTACACTGCCCACTGTAGATGTTACAGGGACAAGAGAAGAACATTTTGTTGTTCCTGTTTCTGAAGTGTACCAAATAAGATTAGAGCCGGTAGCTGTAACCTCATCGGAAACTTCCTCATCTTTACAATATACAAGAGGAGTCGTTACCGTTGGGGCTTCTGGTATTTCGTAGTATTCAACCACGGTTGTTCCCGCCTCACTTGGGCAGTCTGCAACAGTAACTATCAAGCTATATTCACCTATTGTAGCTGAAGAAGCCGTAATTTTCGGTTTTTGTTCCGAAGATGTAAAGCTATTTGGTCCTGTCCATGAATACGTTGCATCAGTAACAGTTGCAACAGACAATGTTATTTCTTCACCGTCACATTGAGGTCCATTATTTGTCGGCGATGGCGTTGAAGGTATTGAATTAACAACAACTGTTGCAGTACCTGCTTCGCTATAACAATTTCCTACCTTCACAACTAATGAATATTCACCAGCAGATGCAGCAACTGCGCCGTTTATTTCAGGTTTTTGTTCAGTTGACGTAAAGCTATTAGGTCCTGTCCATTCATACGTACCTTCGGCATCGGTAGACAATTCAATTGTTCCACCAGCACAAATAGGTGAATTTGTCGTGATTGTAGGAGCTGTTGGAGGTTCCAACGTTTTAACTTCCAAATCAGCACGTTCACTTTCACATCCGTTAACCGTTTGAGACACATAATAATGTGCACTTCCGACAGTAGTCGTTACTGGTACCAAACTTGTATATTCCGTTGCACCAGTTTCCGAAGTATACCAATGTAATTCAGTACCCGTAGCCGAAACCTCATCGGAAACGACTTCATCTTTACAATATTGAATAGGTGTCGTTACTACTGGAGCGTCAGGAATTGCATTCACAACAACCGTTGCTGAACCTCCATCGCTGGCACAACCTTTTGCACTTGTAACTATGGCAGTATATTCACCGCCATTATCCTCTGTTGCCGAAGACGTAACCGATACTTCTCTATCTGTTGAAGTAAAACCATCTGGACCAGACCACGCATACGTAGCATCTTCTACTTCTGGTACAGAAAGAGTTATCTCATCACCGACACACACTGGAGTTGAGGCTGTAACAGTTGGAGCGTCAGGTTTTGCATACACAATAACATCTACAGCTTCACGAGGACCTTCGCAATCATTTGCAGTTTGCGAGACATAGTATGTCGTTGTTCCCACCGTTGTTGTAGATGGCGTAATAGAACTTTGAGCAGTGCCCCCTGTAGCTGACGTGTACCATTTTAACGAAGTTCCTGTTGCCGTCAATGCAGAAGCAGTCTCACCCTGACAATATTCAACAGGCGAAGAAACCGTAGGCTTTCCTGGACAACTTGCGCCACATTCAAGTACAGCCTGTGCACGAATTTCGTCATCGGCGTGTCCCAATAATTCAACGTGAGCCTCATTAATTACTTTTTCACTGCATTCCTTAACCCTTGCTGTAACACTAACAGTATATTCTGTTCCAAACGGGATTGGATTATCCATACCTTGTTCTTTTGTCCAAACGACTTTGCCATTTGTATATGTTCCCCCATCGGTTGCACTCACAAATTCAAGTTCCGAAGGAAAATCATCAACAATCTTCAAATTGTAGGCGTAGTCAGTATGAACATGAATATTTGAAAACGAGTTGTTACCAGAACCCGTTTGATAAAAGCCGAAGCAACCTGACGTTAGAGTTCTTACTTCTGCTGTAACTTGAGCAGAAACGGAAGTATCTACACTAACATTACTAAACCACAATCGAAGAATATTGTCTGTTATATCAAGAGCAAAATGAAATGGTTTAGAATTGTCGTATGCAATTGAAAATGTACCCAAAGATGTTCCATTATCATTACATTCCACATTTATACCATCCCACTCTGGCTTGAGTTTCAACGTGATTTTATCACGTACAAAAAAGAAGACTTCTGCATACTGTGTAAGAGTGGCGTCAAATTGAGCAAACATATTTTTTGACTTTGACGCTTTACACGTAAGTTTTGCCTCTTCACCATTATTTGGTTGAGCCAAAGTTGCTTTTCCCCCAGAAATAGTCCCTTTTGCTGTCTGAGTCCAATAAGAAGCATTTTTTTCCGTTTCATTAAATATCGCTCCGTGTGTTTGTTCATATTTCAAGGTAAATGTCACCTCATCATCAACAGCAGCAGTCTCAACCGAAGCTGTTTTACTAAGAGTAGTTGGCACAATAGGTTCTGGAACTTTTGCACACGTTACTGTGACTGTAGCGGTATCTGCTATAGGAGAGTTTAAATCTGCATATATCCACGCAAGATTATCAATATCTTCATCGTCAGACTGACAGCTTGCACCAGATGGGAATTTTGCCGTTGCAGAATATACAATACTCCCCTTTTGTTTAATTTTCAACATTGGGATTCTCCATTCCACAACATCTCTTCCATCAGTAAGTTTATATGTTCGCCACGTTGCGCCACTACTTGCCAATGGACAATTACCTTGAAAAGCAACAAAAGTTAACCCTTTGGGTAAAGTATCGACAATAACCACATTTTCTGCATCACGACCTGCCATAGGACCAGTTCCCAAAATACGTCGCCACGTATAACCATCAAATTCTTCGACTAAAATATTAGGAACTGTATATCGAGGCGTTTCACAGATTGATGGAATATATTCATTCAAATCTTTCCTTACGGAAGCACCTGTTGCAGGGTCTATTTCTTGCCAACTTGGCGACACAGGAAAATATAGACCATCATCAGCATCAGTAATATTTGCATTATATGACCAATCATCGGTGGCATCAAATTCTTTATAATTTGGTGTCAAACGTCCAAATACACGCAAAGGTTCAGCACCACCACGATGAACACGAGACCCCATTCCATAGTAATTACTGATATGTCCTGTACTCGTAACAAGAAGTGGAGCAAACTTCAACATCAACCTTTGATTCCAACGACCATATTCATCACTACCTTCTACCACGTCTTCACGTGAAAGAGTGATATTATCTGAACTAGTTCTACGTCCTTCATAACAATCTGAAGCCCAAGTCCAACCATTTGCACAACCAGCATCACCATTTAAACATTTATATGACGCATCAAACAAATAATATGAAATACGATAATTTCCATAGTTTATATATGGTTCTATTGCATCATTATACAATCTAAATCGTAATTTTAATTGGTTCGATGATATTTGATTTGAAACCGCAATACCTACGCGTGGACGACCGCCATCAAGCCAACCTACTTCTGACGAGTTTTCAAAATTTATCGTATAAACCACATTATTTTCTGGATTTACTTGTTCTCGATTCGCTATTTTCTCTATTAAAAGAGAACGCTTGATTACGTCAACACAGTTACGTTGCATTGTTGGAGTAACGGCATTTGGATATTCGTTTGATGTCCAACCCAATCCATTTGAACATGATATGCTAGCCGTCGTACAATATCTTCCAGATGCTTTTGGACCTATTTTTACATCATACGACACACGTCCTTTAGTAACGTCTAATCCGCCAGTTTGAAATCCAGGAACTGTTCCAATATTCCATGTTACAGTGTGTGTTGCCGCATTATAAACTCCACCATTAGTTGCACTCACAAAGATGAAATCATCGGGTACATTTTCAACGATTTTCACATCCTTTGCATCAACAGAACCATAATTTCGATAATCCAAATGATACGTTATAACATCGCCTGTGTAGGCACACGACACACTATCTTCAACGACACGATATATTTTCATATTTGGTTGAGGAACCATTTTGCTCGGAGCTTGATGATTACCTGTTGCAATCAACATTCCCAGCAAACGGAAAAATCCGTGGAAATATACTGGTACACTGGTCAAATATCCATCACCTCCAGTTTTTACGTCCCACTCAATATTACATTGGCGGTATAACAAACCAGCAAGATCTAAATCTTGAGCATTTATGGCAGATGCCATACCTGTTCCAGGGACCCAGTTCAATGTAAATGTAGAAACAGGGGAAATACCATTTGGCATAACTTCCCAGTTCAATGTAGAAGGTCCCTTATACGAAACATCTGGACCACCTCCATATTCCGTACATCCAATGTTACCCCAATCTTGAGGACTATTCATATAACCAGACAACTGTTTACTTGCCTTCAACTCATATTCATTAGTACCACTTTCTACTTTATGTGTTACAGGATTCCAAGTATAAGTAGGAGCACCATGCCACGTATAATTTAATGCTGTACGCCATGCTGAACGGAATCGACCACCTTGATTTCCAGCATCTAAGGAAACAACATTTGCTGCGCTGATAGATGCAGTTTCTCCCATAAAAATATATTTAGGGTTTTGCCCTGTCCAGTTCCCTACCATCCAATCTCCCGAAGCCTCGGCTCTACGATATTGTTCACGTTCCCAAGCAGGAGAATAGTCCAAATCCAATTTTTCCAACAAATCATGAAACTCGCGGAAATAACCTGTTGCCAAATAGTCAGTATGCATTTGCTGGGGACCACCATATTCAGGATACTTTTGTATACCATCTTCTACGTAGTAATTGGCAGCCTGACTTGCCCAACCCGTAATTTCATTCCAAGTATCACCATTTTTCATATACCCATCAAAACCAATCTCACCAGTATTATTACGTTGAGGATTTTCGGTTGGGAAACGGGTGCTCATAGCAACAAGACCACGAATCACATCTATCATTTCCTTGCGGTATGAAATCATGTTTCCAGAAACATCACGAACACCCATATCATCTCCCCATTGCATCCATGCAATATACAATGCAAGAGCAATATCAACATCACCATCGGTAGCCGAATTGTCGTTATCTTTCAAAGCATAGTCACCATAAGCATAATTAGGCTCAAACACAACACCATCAATGTAACGTGGCTGTTTTACGCGGGCCTTATCATGCACACACATCCACAAGCCATCAAATGAAGTTTTATCACCCATGAGTGCCGCAGCCAAAAGAGAATATCCATCACCTTCACGACAATCGTACGGACAACCAATATTACCGCGGATATATTTCACGCCTCCGACGGCATCGCCAGTATAAGTCCATTCATTTGCAAAAATCTGATAGGCATCACGAATATCCTGCTCCATTTCCGCATGAACAACACCTTCGGGATTACGGGTTCCAAGGTTGTCAAGGCGATGCGAATCGCCCCACGAATAATCTAAAAACTGAGGGAATGGGAATCGTGGATTTCCTGAATTAACATGCACGGTAACTTCCTGCGCGTTCACACACAACACGCAAAAAAGTACACTTATTATTGCTATTAGACAACGTTTCATCTTACTCAAAATTTAAAAATATAGAACATTTAAAATGTTCTCAAATCCTCCATTTTGTACAGCCACAAATGGAGTTCAAAGTTAGAAAATTTTTCGTGAATCTACAATCAATGACGAAGTTTTTAGCAGGAAGAATATTCATCCCTTTTTCATTAATAGACCAGCTATAAAATTCGGCAAGATGAAAACATAAAAATACACGCCAAGGCTATGATTTTCTATACGAAATTTTATATTTGCAGTGTATGGAACTAAGCAAAAATAAAATCAAATACTTTACGTCGTTCGCAAAGAAAAAAACACGTGAAGAAGAAGGCAAATTTATTGTTGAGGGCAATAAACTTGTAGAAGAATTACTTCATTCCGACTTCAAAATAGAGAGCATTGTTGCAACCAAAGAATGGTTGGAAGCAAATCACCCCAATTGTGAATGCTACGAAGCTACTTGCGACGACATTGCAAAAATTTCACTGCTTCAGCATCCACAAGATGTTTGGGCTTTAGCCTGTTGCAGGGAGAATAACGAAATTGAGAATTTAAGCGGACTTATTTTAGCCTTAGATGGGATTCAAGACCCTGGTAACCTTGGCACAATTATTCGTCTTGCAGATTGGTTCGGCATTCAAACAATTCTGTGTTCCAAAGACTGTGTTGATGTGTACAATCCCAAAGTTGTACAAGCAACTATGGGTTCTGTATTTCGAATCAACGTGCACTATGTTGACTTACCACGCATACTCTCCCTTCTATCAAATTTTGAAATTGTAACAGCCGATATGTCAGGAGAGAATGTGTATTCTGCTCAATTACAAAAAAATACAATTTTGGTTATGGGGAATGAAGGCAACGGCATCAGCGATGCAATTGCAAAGATTGCCAACCGAACACTCCATATCCCGACATTCAACAAAACAGAGAGGACATCTGAATCGCTCAATGTTGCAGTAGCGACAGCCATTTTGTGTTCTGAATTTAGGCGAAGAGATTTATAAACATTATGGACAAACGTATTGAATATATACAATCAGAAGTGCAACGGACATTGCAATATGCAGAATGTGGGCACGATTATTCCCACGCACTGCGCGTAATGCACAATGCAGAGAAAATTGCAGAAAGTGAAGGTGGCAACGTAGTTATGATTCAAGCAGCCGCACTACTTCACGATGTTTCGGATGAAAAATTCTCAAACGGCAACACCGTCATTGGATTAAAACTGACAGAAAACATCCTGAAAAAAGCAAAATTCAAATCTGCAGAGATTGCAAAAATCCTTGAAATCATTAAAAATATTTCATACAAAGGAGGGTTTAACACATCGGGAGTTCCGTCTATTGAATGTGCCATTGTGCAGGACGCAGACCGTTTAGACGCCATTGGAGCAATAGGGATTGCAAGGGCTTTTCATTACGGAGGCTACAAAAACAGGGAGCTATACAATCCCGATATTGAGCCACAGGAATTTGCGACAGCTGAAGAATATCGTAAATCAAACGGACCAACGCTGAATCATTTTTACGAAAAGCTTCTGAAACTTAAATATTTGATGAATACTCCAACAGCGAAGGAATTAGCTGAGCCGAGACATCAATTTTTAGAGCAGTTTTTGGAACAATTCCTAAGCGAATGGAATCAAAAACCAAGAAATTTATCTGAAGACTGAAAACCGAAATTAATTACCACTTCATTCTTGATTTATTTTTATCTTTACAACGAAAAAAAAATTTTTATGAAACTATTTAAATATTTGCCGTTACTGCTGTGTATGCTGATTTCATCGTGTTCTCACGCAGAACAAAGAGAGATTAAATCATCCGATTTTATGAAAGATCTCAAAAGCGGTAAATCAATCACAGTTGTAAACAAGATTATCTTAGACAACGTTGATTTTACCTCAACAGAGAATTATCAGATTTTGGGAACGCAATTACAAAACGTCATAGAAGGCAATATCTCTTTTGTAAATTGTGTATTTATGAGTGATGTTACGGCACTCGGGAAAAAAGACAATGCTTCGGTTTCCACAAAATTCAACAACAATCTACAATTCGTCAATTGCGATTTCCGTGGGACCGTTACATTTGACAATGCAGTTGTGATGGGAACTACAAACTTCAATAAGGCAAAATTTCTAAAACCTGCATCGTTCAACAACATGACAATTTGGGCCAAAGACTCCTATTTTTCCGAAATTGAAGCAGAAGACAACGTTTCGTTCATTTATAGTTCTTTTTATGGAAATCTTTACATAATGGACGGAAAGTTCAATGGAGATTTTTCATTACAAAACGCATTGGTAAACGGAAAATTATTAGCAAACGGACTGCAATGTTCCAAAGCAGCCGAATTTGACATGAGTTCTATTAGAGGTCGGGCAATATTCAACTATTCTACCTTTGAAAAACAAGCATCGTTTATTCAAGCACGTTTTTTTGATGATGCTGATTTTGTAGAGACAAACTTCTCGGAATCTGCTAATCTTGAGGGGACGTATTTCTTTGGAAAACTTAATATGGGCGATAAAGTTTATCCCTGCAATAGAGAAATGAAAGATTTAATGAAATATTAAAATTGACATACTATGCGCACGTTACGATCTAAATTCATTCCATTGCTACTTTGTAGCGGTTTATTTTTGCAAAGTTGCCAAAATGAAATTTTAAATGAGATACTAGGTGAGATCATACTTGCTGCTGCCTCAGGCTGGCTGCAAGAGGATGAGCAAATGGACGACATTCCTGAAGATATAGTTGTGGTGGATCCAGACGCATCGACATTTGCCTCAAAGATTGATTTGTCGAGCAAATTTCCTCCAATTGGTAATCAAGGGAACTATGGCACCTGCGTTGCCTGGGCATCTGGTTATAACCTAAAAACGGCTTTGGATGCAATAGACAACGGTTGGACGAGTTCACAATTATCGCAGCCTGCATATCAAACAAGTCCAGCAGACCTTTGGGCTGGAATTCCTACAAATTCACGTGGCGCGGGTTGTAATGGAACCAATTTTGAGCCTGCATTGACGGAACTTATTTCTAAAGGTGCAGCCTCACTGGCAGACGTTCCTTATCCATCTAAAGGATTAAACTGTTCTTCTACTTCAGCAAAAGGTAATGCCTCGAGAAAATTGGCAAACTATAGAAAAATTTGCGACGGAACAGAAGGCATGACGGTAAATAATTTCAAATATTATTTGAATCAAGGCCGTCCAATCGTTATTGGTGCACGATTAGGAGATAATTTCATGTCATGGAATAGTTCCGCAGTAATTAAATCAGACACCTACCTGCAAGAAGGTATGCAACATGCTTATCACGCCATGGTACTTTCCGGCTACGACGACAGTAAGAATGCGTTCCGTGTACGAAATTCATGGGGAACATCGTGGGGCGACGGCGGTAGTATTTGGGTTGACTACAATTTCTTTATTAGAAATTTCGTATTTGCAGCCTTTGTTGCACAAAATGCATCGAGCGTTTCGTTTGCTGGTTCGTCAATTGCCTCAACCGATTTAACTTCAGGATACGATTTATTGGCATATTCAGCTACTGATGAAACGAGCACAACGAACGAAAACAAATTAGCCAGAGTATTCTCGTATTCAGTTTTCAATTCGGGAACAAAAACAATCAAAGCTGAACAAAACTGGTCTGTTTTGTATATGTACTACAATGCAAACGACGCAGACGATTATCAGATAATTTACGAAGATTATTACACAACATCATACGGTGACAACGACGATCACATGGCTGCCTTACCATCGGAGGCAACCGATGCTCTATGTGGCGGATATTGGAACAATTTTGACGTTGCCTCGGGAAGCCAAGTAGGCGATGAATACGAAATACAGTACATAATGCCTGAAATTACAGGTAAATATTATTTAGTTGTAATTGCCGACGCCTACGATGCTATTGCCGAAGGTAACGAAGACAATAATTTCTACTTCATAACATCGGCCAACGGCAAACCTTTGGAATTCAGCAACGGAATAATTACCAACCAAATGATTTCGTCATCGTTGAAAGCATTAAAAGCACCGGCACAATTCAGCAACACAGAGACACAGACACCAGTTTGCGCAGGAAACTTAAATGCATACACGCCGGCAGAAATCAGTCGATTGTTGTTGCACGACAAAAGGACAGGTAAACTTGACACAAAAGTCCAAGAATACCGATTAAAATCCGCCAATATTGCAACGGCGAAGAAAGTTGTAAAGAAGTAATGGGAATGTTTAATTAAATTTTATTAATATGAAAAAGTATTTTGCAGAAATGATCGGGACTATGGTTCTCGTATTGTTGGGATGCGGTAGTGCGATCTTCAATGGAGGTTGTGGAACAACTGCCCAAGTATTAACAGTGGCAAGCGCATTTGGTTTGTCGGTTGTTGCGATGGCATACGCAATCGGTGGTGTATCAGGATGCCATATTAATCCAGCTATCACATTAGGTGTGTTTGCAAGTGGTAGAATGAGCGGAAAAGATGCAATTATGTACATCGTATTCCAAATTATTGGTGCTTTTATTGCATCGGGCATTTTGTATTGCCTAACGAGCAGCATTGAGATGCCTTACGCAACGACAACAGGTGCAAACGCTTGCCAAAATGGAGTTTCAATTTATGCTGGTTTCTTGGCTGAATTGATAGGAACATTCATCTTCGTATTGGTTGTTCTTGGTGTTACCGATGAGAAAAAAGGTAACGGAAGTCTTGCAGGACTTGCAATTGGCTTGACATTAATTCTTATCCACATTGTTATTATTCCACTTACAGGTACGAGTGTAAACCCAGCAAGAAGTATTGCTCCAGCAATCTTCGAAGGTGGTGCTGCATTAGAACAATTATGGATTTTCATTGTTGCTCCATTCGCAGGCGCTGCATTGAGTGCATTAGTTTGGAAATGCCTTTCATGCGACTGCTGCTGCAAAAAAGCAGAATAGGAAGGAATATAAATAGAAACGAAAAAGCCTCAGATTTGTTTGAGGCTTTTTTATTTAATAGTATCCAAAACAAAATCTCCCCAAACTCACTATCTGTACAATATTTTGTCTGAGTATCATAACAACAAGAATTTACCCTCTCCGTTACCTATATTTTCATCGCCTTAACTTTGAGGCATGTACGATATCCTTTATGATACATTTGATTGGTATCGAACGTCCATATCCATTCTGTACACTCAACATTGGGCAAGGAACAATATAGCAACTGTTTTGTTGAAACTTCACCTGTAGTAACTGAAGTATTTTCCTCGCAATAGTCGGTGACAAGGCATGTTTTCCCTTTGGGAAGGCAATTTATATGACGCTGCTGAACTATTTTTCTTACCTCTTTTAAATCTTCATCATGCAACGAAAACTTGTTCTTCAAGTAATCGCAGAGAATGATATCCAACTGATTTAATAAGTTTACGGAAACCACAAAATCATATTGATTGAAATCTACATCCAGAGTATTTCCGCGTAATTGTAAAAGAAATGCTTCAAATGAATGTGATTGTTCTGCAAGTTGTACTGCTCCACCCGTTAAATCAATAGTTTGCAAATATACATTTGCCATTTTTTGCGCTTTTACGCGAACAGTTTCGGGGTGAACTATATCGAACAAATAAACGTTCCGAAATGCTTTGGATAATTCTTCCAACGGAACGTCAAGCAACCAACCGCTTCCCAGAACCGCAACAGAATTATTTGAAGAAATATTCTTTGCAGAAGCAACGATATAGGCTTTTGTTTGTTCTAAGTGAGATTTCCATTGAGCATTTTCCCGCACATAACGATTTTGAATTCCCTTCTGATCCTTCACATAGCCAGCCTTCCGTGCCAATGAAGACAAGGATGTTGAATGAAACAAATTGGAAAGGAAACTCATCGGCTACAACTCTTCTATAATTTTCTTACAATACGGGACAATGGATTCATTCTTTTGTATTTTGATGCCACGAATGCCCGCCTTCTCCGCTGCTTCAATATCACGTACGCCATCGCCTATCAAGAATGACTGCGTTCTATCAATATCAAATTTTGCGACAGCATCGTCAATCATTTTAGTTCCTGGTTTTCTACATTCACACGGACCAGAAATTTCTGGATAATGAGGACAATAGAACACTCCGGCTATATCAATTCCGTTCTTTTTTAATTCCGCACACATATACTCGTGAAGCACCTCAACATCGTGCTCCGTATATTCTCCTTTTGCAACACCAGCCTGATTCGTTATCACAACGAAAATAAAGCCAGCATCGCGTAACATCTGCAGTCCCTCAAATATTCCCGGATTGAATATAAAGTCCTCTATACGATAAGTATAGTACTTCGTACCATCATTTATAACACCATCGCGATCTAAAAAAACAGCCTTTACCATTATTCCTTAGATGTTATATGTAATCCATCGTACGCCACAAAAACATTTTCTGGCAATATTTTACTTGTTTCGGCATACAATCCCATACCATGGCTGCAATGCGTCAAATAGGCTTGTTTTGGATTAATTTTTTTTATTATTTCCAAAGCCTCTGAGACACAAAAATGCGAATAATGCTTTTCAAAACGCAATGAATTTATGACCAAAATCTCTACACCCTGCAATAGATTCATTGTCTCATCGGAGATGAAAGACGCATCGGTTATATAGGCAAACTGTCCTATTCTATAGCCTAAGATTGGAAGTTCCAAATGTTTCACACGAAGCGGCTGAATGGTAATTCCCATATAGTCAAAAGCCGATTCCGAAATTTCCTGAACATTCATCATTGGTGCGCCTGGATAAGGATTATCCACAAAAACATACGAGAATTCCCGTTTAATAGCTTCTACTACGCGATGTTCGGCAAATATAGGTAAAGCTTCGTGCTTCATAAAATTAAACGGCCTGATATCGTCTAAACCAGCGAGATGGTCTTTATGTTCGTGAGTTATGAAGATTGCATCCAACGATGTAATGTTGTTCGTCAACATTTGCTGACGGAAATCGCAGCCTGCATCAATAACAAAATGAACACCATCAACATCAAGATAGAATGCTGTACGCAGACGGCTGTCACGTGGATCGTTGGAATGGCAAACAGGGCAACCACAGCCAATGACAGGAACGCCCTGCGATGTTCCTGTTCCCAAAAATATACCGTGAATATTATGCCTGTCCATCTTTTTTAGTATCCTCAGGATACGGAACCCGTGCGTGGTACAAATTGATTAGTTTTTCAACAAATACACGTTTTACTATATCCAAGTCTTTCAATGTGATATCGGCAAATTCCAGCTGTTTACTTTGAATCAAATTGTCGACAATCTTTTGGACTAAAGCCTCATATTGTTCAGGTGTTTCCAAATGTGCAGAACGCGAAGCAGCTTCAACACCATCGGCAATCATAATAACAGCCAACTCCTTCTTCACAACCTTGTTGGTTGGATATTGGAACAATGTTTCGTCAACAGGTTCATCAGGATGCAGTTTTTTGTATTTATCGAGGAAGAATGCCGTCTTTGAATTTCCATGATGTCCGTAAATAATTTGCTCCAACGAATATGGCAAACCATTTTTGCGTGACAATTCACGACCATAAATAACGTGATTGATAATAATCTCCGCACTTTTTTCGGGTGGCAGGTTATCGTGTGGATTTTCTTTAAACGTCTGATTTTCAACAAAAAATGCAGGATCTTTTAATTTTCCTATATCGTGATACAAACCACCAATTCGTCCTAACAACGCATTTCCACCAATTTCGCGTAACGCAACTTCCACAAAATTTGCGACCTGCAAAGAATGCTGGAACGTACCTGGTGCCTTTTCTGAAAGTTCACGAAGAACTCCCCTACTGGTATCAGATAATTCGAACAGCGTAATATCTGACGGAAAACGGAAAATTTTCTCGAAGATGAAAATCATCAAATACGTAGTCAGCAACAGCGTGCAACTTGCAAGGAACCATAGCAACTGTTTCCAATCAACATCACCAATGCTACCATATTTAATCAACGACAAACCAATCCAAATGGCTGAATACGACAGAAAAGAAACAATCGCTGTCCAGAACAAGAAACTGCGCTGATAATGATTACCAAGACTGAACATTGCTATCACACCGACAGAAATCTGCAAGAAAATAAAATCAAACGGATTCGGAGCAATAAATCCAATAATCAACATAGTTACAACATGTACAAACAGAGCCACACGTTCATTCATAAAATTCTTTATGAGAATCGGCAACGCAATGTACGGTATCAAATAAATGCTTACGTGATTAAACTTCAGTGTGAGCGTTGCCATGGCAATGAACAATACAACGACAGTGACAATGAACAAGGAATTTTTAATTTTTTCCATTGCTTCGGGACACGAAGAACGTATCAGCAAAATCAAAACAACAAACGAAACGAAGATCAGCAGGAATTGCCCTAATAAAATTGCAATTTTACCTTCAAAACTGACATTCCCTGCTTCGTACTCTTTTTTCAATGAATCAAGGACTTTTTTATCGGCTTCTGTCACAACAGAACCTTTACTAATAATTCGTGCGCCCTCGCTCACATAGCCATATTTTTCGGAAACAGTTGACAACAATTCCGTTTTTTGTTCCGACGACATTTCTTCATCGTAAATCGTATTCGGTTCCAACGAGGCATAAATAATTTCCTGAAATTTAACGCGTTGCGTAGAGTCAAAATATGCAGGAATAGTCAACATTAAATCGCCGTGAGCTTCTGGGATTGTGCGAACCGATATAATCGACACACGTTGGCGTTGGGGAACACGTTCTACGACCAGAGTCTTATATGGTTTTTGAACATCAATAACACCTGCATCGTAAATTGCCTTCAATGTTTTTTCAAATTCAAGCAATCCCTGATTTTTCATTAACGAATGATAATCTTTAATGGTATCGGGCACCCAATGATACATTGAATGCATATAATGGCTGTAAATTGAATCCACTACGCGCTGGTACATTGTTGTATCGTATGTGTAATATGGAGAATATTTCATCATCACGCTATCGCGCTGTACTTGAATTTCTTCCTCGGTTTTGTCGATTGAGAATGCAAACGGAGCAAACAAATCATCGTGAAACCAGACTTTATTCTGCTGATATTCAAACTCAAACTTCTTTTCGCGGGGCATCAGAAGCATTATGAGCGCGATACCAAAAGAGAATAATAGCAGCGACACAATCATCACTCTGTTATTCTTTAAAAATGAAAAAATGTTCTTCATCAAAAATTGATTTTTTAATTCGCAAGTAAAAATATATATTTACCTTGAATTTTTAAGCATAAATAGTATGGCAAAATTACGATTAGTTTTTAATGTTGAGGAAGAAACGTTAATTGACAATAATTTTTTCATTCAAACAGATATGATGAACCACATTGCAATGGTTCTGTCAAATATCCGCAACAGCGACAACGATGTAATTTTGATTACTGCAGGAGCAATTGTTTCGGGCATAGAACGACAAAAGCTGAAAAAATATCCAAGTTCTTTGAGTAGTAAACAAGCCCTGGCCGCCATTGGACAGGTGGAATTAATAAAAAACTATCAAAGCATTTTTGACGAATACACGCAAATGATTGCGCAGGTACTGCTGGCACGCGATATTTTCAACAATCCCAAACAACAGTTCAACGCAAAAAACACATTTAAAAAATTATTTTCTTTGGGCGTGATTCCCGTTATTAACGAAAATGACACCATTTCAACAGCCGATATTGAACTAGAAAGCAACTACAAATTGAGCGAAACGGTTGCTAACATTATTTCGGCACACGCACTCATTCAAATCAACAAAGATTTTTCATTCAATGTTCTTTTGAAAGGCAACGACTTCTCATACTTCTGCAAAGACAAGGATGCACTATTCAAATTCATTCAGGATATGAGCTCGAAAAAAAACAGTGCGCGTAAAACGACATACCCTCCGGTATTTCCAATGACAAGCAAAAACTACGAATAGTTGATGAAGAATTTTTGCATTCTGAACGGAGAATTGGAGAACATTGACAAATTACACATTTGTCCTCCATTTGTCCACACAGAATCAATACGTCAGACCATACGTCTATACGACACCGTTGCCTTATGTCTTGCGCAACATTTACAGCGTATGCAAACTGTAGCCGACTATCTTAACATACAACTACCAGAAAATTTCGACACGGAACACGTCCGCCGCTACATATACCGATTACTGAACGTCAACAAAGTGTATCTTGCTGGTTGCTGCGAACTGATAATCTTTTGGGACGCAGGAACAAACACAACGCAATTTGCAATACTTATACAACCTATTGAACCACGGGAATATCAATTCAACAATGTCGGATTAAAAATTGGTATATGCGGCAACATACGCATCGACGAGCCATATTTTCCGTGCAGCTATTCGAAACACAGTCTTCACGAGGATTTGCTAAGAATACATTCGATTGAATCAACAGATGCAATGTGCTATCTTGATGAGAAAAAAGAAATTCTAACAACATCGAAAGGCAATGTTGTATATATTGAAGACGATACGTTGCACGTGACAATAAATGAATTCACAGAACCATTTTCACTTGGATTTTTTGAACACATCAAACGAAACGGATGGAAGATTGAGGAACATACAACCATACAAAAAGAGCATTTATTTAACTGTAAAGAGCTGTTCCTTGTCGGACAATTTATTGGATTACAATGGATTTGCAGAACCACCGACGAAAATGGTAAAACTTCCAGTTTCAGCTACAAACAAGCAAAGAATCTTTTCTTTGAATTACAAAAGTATGTAGCAATGAGAGGGTAGATTGAGAGATTTCAGTAGTCAAAAATCAGTGTCTGAATCTTGACTACTTTATGCACTTAAATTTAGAAGTCCATTCCTATTGAAAAGTGATTCATCTGCTGAATTGCCCCCTCGTCGTTACCCCAGGCTACGTCAAAACGGGCAAAATAGCCAAACAAACGGGTTCTGAATCCAAAGCCGTAACCATAAACAAACGGTTGACGCATTTCGTCAATTTCCACATAAATTGGCTGTTTATCAATTATGGTATAATTATACGCATTTTCATCCCTGCCAGGTATCAATCCTGACCATGCTCCGCCTATATCAGTAAAGCCAACAATTTGAAAATTTTTCAAGATATCAGACTTTATCGGTTTTTGAAAAAAATACTGAATAATTGGCCAACGAAGTTCCAAATTTGCGATGGCAAAAGAATTTCCATTACGGATATTTTGAGAAAAACCACGCATATTTGTACCAATTGCCTGATAAGCCCAATCGACGGTATGGTCGTATTGTATGGCAGAATTATACGTATCATATTTTGCAAACCAGTTGAGCCAATTATCCACTGCACCTAAATAGTACAACAACGGCGATGAGCCAAACGACGTGCTATATGCGATTCTGCCCGCAAGTATCATATTTCTATGTAGTTTCTGATAATGACGAACATCCAATCCAAAAACGCACAATGAAGAGTTATGAGCATTCAGCTGGGTAAAACCTTCAGCAAATACTTTTGCACGCGTTCCATAGAAAATATTCAAGTCACGTTTACGGACATTATCAAACACGTAATTGCACGACACGCCTATCCAAAATTCATCTGTTGTCGGTTCATTCAAGGAATTCATATCGGTTGACAGCGTAACATTACGTACGTAGCGCAG
The DNA here is from genome assembly GCA_937892155.1 of uncultured Bacteroidales bacterium. Taxonomy (GTDB): domain Bacteria; phylum Bacteroidota; class Bacteroidia; order Bacteroidales; family UBA1715; genus UBA1715. Next base: position 37,916 of record CALAUG010000046.1, read on the forward strand.
ATTCGGATTGACCGACACAGACTGCAGCTGATTAAACGGATATTTAAAACGACAGATAACATTATTGTCCTGCACACGGTCGATGTAACGTGATGAATTTGTCCCAAATGTCAATCCCGACTGACGGTGGAATATATATTGGCGGTCGACACGTTGCCGCAAATTTTCCAGAGAAAGCAAATATTCATTTGTCCCTAATGTTCCCGTAAAACGATAAGCACCAGTCATACGATAGTCCTCAAACAAATCAATAATACCAAGTTTGAGTAGAACATTCATATTCTGTGTGTAATCGTATTCCCCACCCGTAAAACTTTGATAGCCTGTATTGACAAACGAAAAATCAATTTGATTTACCAAAGAATTGATGTAAAAGTTTGTCTTATACAAATTGGCCGTTTCGCGTTCAAACAACGTAGTATCAAAAAATGAATCCTGTATAGTAGATTGATTTTCCTGCCGTTTTACAGCGCGCAAATCGTGAGATTCCAATGGCATTCTTTTAAAATGACTGCGACCTTTATGAAAAATCAACTGAATCATTGAATGCTCTGAGGTCGCATAATTTTGGACTTCCGCTGTCGTATTGGGGACTTCAAAGTCAGACATTGAATAAGAATAATGGAAAGCTGTGTCAACATAGCTTACGGCACTGTCAAGCGATATCGCCTTTACCCTATTGCCTTCTGGTGCATTGTTCACATATAAATAGGTCCCATTGCCAAATTCAGACGGACGCTTTTCATCATATTCAGTTGACGTTAGACGTTGCAACGAATCGGATGCAAGCAAGAACAAATCATAATTATCTTGTATTGCCACGTGACGGTTATTAAGCTCATTTGTTCCACGATTTGATACGAACAAAATCTTTGTGTCATTCTGCGCATACGACGGATAACGGTCGTCGGCATCATCATCGGTAATTTGAACATTTTCAAACGTTTGCAGATTGTATGTGAACACATCCGTTTGTCCACCCTTTACGCCAGAGAAGACAATATTTGAGCCGTCGGACGAATATGAGAAATCCAAAACTTTTTCAAAGTGATGGAACGGACGTGTTACAAATTCCTTCGCTTGGCAATTATATATTCTCATCCAGAGCGAACCCTTTTTTTCGTAAAAAAACACCAACGCAGTTCCCGCAGGATTCCATTGTACAACAGGATATGAATAATCGGTAATCTGTATAACTGGCGAACCAATTCCAAATACTTTTTTCGCTTTGCCCGATTCAAAATTATACGTCATGACACGAGTTTTGCCGTTTTTGTTTGTAACAACGCCAAGATTTGATGCATCAGGAGAAAGTGCGAAATCGGTAATTTTATGTTTTGTCAGACGTTTTGGAAGAGAAAGATATTGCTCGTACTCATCAAAACCAGTACGTTGTTTCTTAGCATAAAACTCATTCATTTCAGTCAACAGCATCTGCAACGATTTACCCATAACGTATTGGAAACTTGCATCAATATCGTCGGTTAACTTACTTAGATACAACACATTTGCAATGATTTTATCATCATACTGTTCTGCAATGTAGTGCCATAATGCATGACCAACAACAGGAGCGTCTTCTCCGTATAGTTGAGCTACCTTGCGATAATTTCCCAACTCAACCTGCTGACACACTAACTGTTCCAATTCGTCGTTCCAGGATTTTGAAAGATATTCTGTCATTCCGTCAAAGAACCATTCGGGATATGTTGCCAATGCGGAATTTGAAAGTATTCTTCTATACGAACCAATACCAAAGAGAAATTCGCTCAGCATAACTTCGGCAACGCCTTTTCGAATTTGACGCAAAAAATCGTTATGGTCGCCAGAAAAATACAAGGCAACCTTGTTATCAATAATTTGAGTAGTTCCGCCTACATTTGACTCATCATCCGAAGTAGAAAAACCTATATTGCTTTGCTGAAAATCACCGAGAGTATTATACACGACGAATACGATTCTTCGGGAATAATCAAATTCCATAAACTTTTTAATTTCCACGTAAGAAGAATCCACATTTCGTGCAACAAATTCGGCAAGATTCCGCCCATTTTTATCAAAATAGATATCGAATTTATCGTGGCGGAAATAGAACCAAAATTTCTCATCATACTGAACTCGATTTTTACCAAAGTCTTGTTGCAAACCGTTATAGAACTGTGCTGTCAACGATAGACTACAAAATACGCAAAACAATATGGATAATAATTTTCTCATAATTGAACATACAAAATTACAAGAAAAACGAAAAATAAAAAAGCCCAGAGGATGCACACCTCCAGGCTAAAAAAGTATGTTTTTTTTAATAACGGGAGGAACTAATCCACGTTATGGTTTAAATACTTATTGTCGTCGCTTAACTTAATACCTTTTGTATCTGGACTGATAGAGAATTGCGAAGGAGCAGTTCCCTGAATTGTAGCAGTCGTCGTTGTTGTTGTAACAACAGGGCGAGCCTGAGACTGCATTGTAGATAATGGAGATTTAATCTGACGTTTAAAAGCAGGCTGATCTTCAAACTGCGAAATATCTTCCATCTTTTTTACTTCGGCATAATTAAAATTTTGCACGCTCACATTAAGAGGTTCGTTGAACTTTTGTGGATTTGAAGTGGATGGTGCTACTGGTGGCACAACTTCTTCATCACCATGCAATCTAACGGTTTTAACAGGTGCAGCCTGACGCAAATCAGGAATATCATCAATTTCGAAACCAGTTGCAATCATAGTTATCTGAACCTCTTCTCCGTCTTCGGGTTCGTCCATTAAATAACCCCAGGTGATATCAACATCTGTTTCGGCTTTTTCGCGGATAAAATCCATTATAACTTCCAACTCATCGCCAGTAAGTTCATTTTCTGCTGACGAGGTGATGTTAAGGAGTATTTTCTTTGCACCACGGATGTCGGCCTTATTAAGCAACGGACTATCGAGTGTAGCCTCTATTGCCTTATAAGCACGTTCTTCACCAGAAGCAGAGCCACGTGCCATAACTGCAACGCCACTATCGTGCATTACTGCGCGTACATCTTCGAAGTCAACATTTACGAAACCAGTTTTTTGCATAATCTCGGCTATAGACTTCGTCGCAACCGACAATATACCGTCGGCCTTTGCAAAAGACTGACGCATTGGTAAAGCACCATATTGTTCACGAAGAGTCTGATTATTGATAATCAGTATTGAATCAACGTGCTGACTCAAAGCCTCTACGCCATGAAGAGCATTTTTGTAGCGCGTTGTACCTTCGAATTTGTATGGGATTGTTACGATTGCAACCGTTAGAATTCCTTTACCCTTTGATATTTCAGCAATAACAGGAGCTGCGCCCGTGCCAGTACCGCCGCCCATTCCTGCTGTTATAAATACCATTTGTGTACCTTCGAGCAGTTCTTCTATTTCGGCTGTAACCTCTTTAGCATATTCCTCGCCTTTTTCTGCATTACTTCCACAACCAAGTCCTTGTCCCAAACGGATTTTTGTTGGTATAGGACTTTTTCTCAAATCCTGTTCGTCGGAGTTGCAGATTATAAAATCCACATCAGGAATACCTTCTGCATACATTCTATTTGCGGCATTACCACCGCCACCGCCAACTCCAATAATTTTTATTGAAGCTGCATTACGCGACTCGCCATATTCAGGAGCCATTGCATCTATAATATCCATATTATCTTTCATAATTAAATGTGTTGTTTTTCTGATTGTGCATCTGATAATTTGTACTCGTCATCAACGTTGGTTATTTCTTTCATAAACCCTTTTACATAACCTCCAATACTGCCCCAAAATCTTTTCCTTGTAGTAGGTTCCAATTTAACACTTTCTTCCGTTAACTGTGGCTCTTCTACCACAACAGTTGCTGCTTTTTGTGCTTCAAGCTCTGCAAGATACTGTTGATAATCAATTTCCCAGTGCTTTGAAGATTTTTGCAACAATCCAACTACGGTTGAATATTTTGGATTGTTAAACAAGGTGTTTTCACGATATTGAATACTGCTGATTGGAGTTTTGATTTCCGATGGTTTTTTTAGCAGATAATTCAATAACTGAGACAAGTTTTTCAAATTTGCTCCACCTCCAGTTAACACCAATGAAGTTATCTTGTCGGCATAACCCGAAGTGTATATTGTGTATTGCACTGAGTTGATTATTTCTATGATACGTGACTGGATAATACCTGCCAACGACACACTTGTGATTGTTTTCTGAGTACAACCATTACCAATAATCACATTTACATTTTCTATGCCTTCTTGAAGAGCTGAACCCCATTCTAATTTTAGAGCTTCCGCATCTTCTTTCATTATTTCACAACCACACATAATATCCTTGGTAATGAGTTCACCACCAAAAGGAACAACTTCTGTAGTCTGTAAAATACCATCATAATAGATTGCGATATCGGTTGTTCCACCACCCATATCAATCAATGCGACGCCGCGTTTTCTCTCGGCATCGGTTAGCACAGCGTCTGACGATGCCAGTGGTTCCAAATAAAACATATCTTCAGATGTTTCCAAACCAGCACCTCTTACACTACTTTTAATCATATCCAAGGATTTCGTTTTTCCTTTTACGATATGAAAATTTGCTTCAACGTAACCACCAGGTAAATCAAGAGGTGATTTTACGTAACAGCCGTCAATTTGGTAATCCTGAGGAATAACATGAATAATTTCCTCTTCTGGTAAAATCATTACTTGTTTTTGGGCAGCAACAAACAATTCATCAAGTTCCTTTTGAGTAATAGGTGCTGATGCATCTGTACGATTACGTTGAACCGTTGTACGTTCCGATACAATGTGACGACCAGCGACACCGACAACTACTTTTTTAGGGAAAAATCCAGCTTCTTTCTCGGCTATGGCAACAGCACGTTTGATAGCCGTTGTTGTCTGATGCGCAGCAACAACTGTACCTGCATTCATTCCCTCTGACGGTGTTTCACCCTTACCTATCACTACGATAGATCCTGATTCGTTTTTGTAACCAACCAATGCCACAATCTTTGTCGTCCCGATGTCGATTGCAGCGAACATTTTTTGTTTTTCTAGTTCCTTTTCCATACTTTTTTTATTTATTTTTTAGTGCATACTATTTGATTTTCAAACCTTAAAGAAATTGATTTATATAAATGCCAATTCTCGCGAACTTTGTCGGCTTTGTAAAACGCCCGTAACTTATTGAACTTTGCATCTAAGTCTCTGTCGAACTTGCCCACCTCGATTTTTGAAGGACCTATTTTAGGAACCATCATTACCTGATGCAAACTATCCAAGTATATTTGTTCTATCATAGGTGCAAACATTTTGTCTTCGCTGATTTTGCAAGCCAAAGCATAAATTTCCTTCAACTGACGTGATTGCTCTGCATCGGACAGAACGTACGAACCAGATTTGCAGGCAACGTCAAAATCACCTGATGCGACCAATACACGCGAACTATTTCTTTTTGACAATGGGAATTCAATTCCGTCCTCGTCAATGTAGAACTGATTTTTGAGTGTATAAATCCGTACTATTGGATTACGTTGTTGAATGGTAATGTGCAACTCGCCCGTATTTGAAAAATACACATCGCAGGACTTTACAAACGGATTGTCTTTCAATGCTTTTTCATATTTGTTCACATTAATATCCTCAACCAACTTGCCAATCAACATATTGCGGTTTATGTCCAAAAAATCATAAACATCATCTACCGTCAAAAAATCTCCGTGTGTGGTATTTTCCTGCAAAGTAACAACCACATCGGTACAACATTGCTTTTTCAATTTTGATTCAGAGAAAGAAATGCACACAATGGCCAACACAATTAAACCGAACGGTTTAAGAACGTGCTTTGTGTTATACCAAATGTTTCTTACCTTTCCCATATCTATTTTTTCAACAAATCAGTTATTGGTTGTACGAAGCGGTCAATATCGCCGGCGCCAACCGTTATTAAAACTTCTAAATCTTTATTTTTCAACACATTCAAAAGATTTTCCTTTGAACACATTTCTTTTTTGCCACAAGTAACCTTATCAAAAATGATTTTCGATGTAACGCCTTCTATCGGTAACTCGCGAGCTGGATAAATGTCTAGCAAAATCAATTCGTCGAGCAACGACAAACTCTTTGCAAATTCTGCAGCGAAATCGCGCGTACGGGTGTATAAGTGTGGTTGGAAAATTCCCGTCAATTTTTTGCCTGCATACATTTCGCGAATCGACGTGATGCAAGCAGCAAGTTCTGCCGGATGATGTGCATAGTCGTCAATGTAAATTACTTTTTCGCTGGCAACATGAACGTCAAAACGACGAACAACGCCTTGTACTTGTTTTGATAGATTTTTCAATTCATCTGTAGTCAAACCATTTACCAACGATGCAGCAGAAGCGGCAACAAAATTTTCAACATTGGTTTTTCCCGGCAAACCGAACGAAATGCCCGAAATTTCGCCAAACGGCGTGTGCAACGTCAATTCAAACGCATTGTTTTTAATCTCTATTGATTTCATATAGAAATCGGCAGAAGCGTCTTGCAGTGCGTATGTATAAACCGTTACATTATGATTTTTCAAATCCTGTTTGATTGGCTCGAAATTCAACCCAAGTTTATGGATAAGCGTACCATTTTGTTGGATTTGACGGGCAAACTGATAGAATGATTCTATCACAGCCTCGTGCGTTCCGTAAATATCAAGATGGTCGGCATCCATAGCAGTAATTACCGCTGTAGAAGGATACAAATTGTGGAACGAACGGTCGAATTCATCAGCTTCAACAGCAATAAGTTCCGAATTACCATCGTACACAAAATTTGAATTGAAGTTCTTAGAAATTCCACCAAGAAAAGCATTACAACCCTTACTTGATTTATTCAGTAAGAACGATGTGAATGTCGTCGTAGATGTTTTACCATGCGTACCTGCGATGGCAACCGTCGTTTTATCTTTGCAGATAAGCCCGAGAACTTGAGCGCGCTTAAGAATAGTAAAACCATTATTCTTGAAATAAATATATTCAGTATTATCTTTTGGTATAGCTGGCGTAATCACAACGATAGTTTCGTCTTTTGCAGATTTCACCTCCGCAGGAATTTCGTCAATCGAATCAGTATAGTGCACCGCCATTCCCTCCGACTGCAATGCACGAGTCAAATCGGAGCAAGTACGGTCGTAGCCATAGACCGAAGCACCTTGCAAGTTAAAATAACGAGCAAGAGCACTCATTCCAATTCCACCAATACCAAGAAAATAATAATTCCGTTTCATTATTTTGTTTTTATCAATTTGACAACCTCGTCGGCAATTCTATTTGCTGAATCACGTTGAGCCAGCGTCAATATATTTTTAGACAAATCAGCAAGTTTTACCTCGTCGTTAATTAAGTTCAGCGCAGTTGCAATCAACTCGTTTTCTGCATCGACATCTTTCACCAACACAGCGGCATTTTTGTTGACCAACGCCATTGCATTATGCGTTTGGTGATCTTCGGCAACATTTGGAGAAGGAACCAAAATAGAAGGTTTACCCAACAAGCACAATTCAGAAATTGAACTTGCGCCAGCGCGGGAAATAACCAAATCGGACATTGCATACGCCAAATCCATACGGCTCACAAAATCAGTTACAATCAATCGGTCCGATTTAAATGGCTCCGCAGCCTTGCGGGCAGCCTCAATATAGCCTTTACCAGTCTGCCACAAAACTTGAATACCACTTTCAGAAATTTCTTTCAAATGAGCAATCACACTATTATTTACTGTGCGAGCACCAAGGCTTCCACCAATAATCAAAAGGACTTTTTTGTCGGCTGAAAAACCAAATTCTTTCAATGCTTCCTCTTTATTTCCGCCCGCAAGATTTTGACGAACAGGATTACCCGTAAGAATTATTTTTTCAGCAGGGAAGAATTTTTCCATGCCTTCGTAAGCAACACAAATCTTGCTTGCGTCGTTCTTCAAAAGTTTATTGGTAACGCCAGCAAAACCATTTTGTTCTTGCAACAAAACAGGAACACCTTGTTTTGCGGCAACTTTCATAGCAGCACCCGAAGCATAACCACCAACACCAACTGCCACATCCGGTTTGAAATCCTTAACAATTTTCTTTGCCTTGCGCATACTTTTCGCCAAGTCAATCAACACCGAAATGTTTTTCAACAAATGAGCGCGGTCAAAGCCACGAATTGGCAAACCAACGATTTTATATCCTGCAGCAGGAACGCGTTCCATTTCCATACGAGATTCTGCACCAACGAAAAGAATTTCGCAGTCAGGATATTTTTCACGTAGTGCATTTGCAATACTTACAGCTGGAAAAATGTGTCCGCCGGTTCCACCGCCACTAATTAATACCTTCATATTATAATTCTTTTACATTATTACTATTTATGTCTTTGTCATCCTTGTTTTTTGCCGATGCCACTCTTCTTTTTGTGTATTCAACAATACCCTGAATTATTCCAAATTCGATACATGAGATGATTAATGACGAACCACCCGAACTAATGAATGGTAATGTTTGTCCCGTTGCAGGAAGCACATTCACAACCACGCAAATATGTATGAATGCCTGCGCCACCATCATAAATGTCATTCCTGCCAACACCATTGTATCAAACTTGAACGTCACCATCTTTAAATACTGCAACACACGCGTGAAAAATATCACATACAAAAGCAACACGACAATTGCACCAATCCAACCATACTCCTCAACAATAATTGCATAAATAAAATCGCAATACGCCTGAGACAATTTATATCTCTGCGTACTATTTCCTGGACCTTTCCCCCAAAAACCGCCCTCGGCAATTGCTTTTTTTGCTTGTGTTACCTGATGATTATCAGCTGGAACATAATCGGTCTGCTCGTTGTAACCACTTGCATATTTACCCAATGACGGCATAAAACTGATAACACGCGTCTGCCAGGTTGGTAGACGAGGCAACATTGACACTGCAGGTGCAGGACACGTCATTATTAATATGAACATAATTACACCCAAACCAGACATAATACCCACAAGCGGCAACATTCTTTTCAGACGAATTCCAGCGAACAAGAACATTATGAACGTGATAATCGTAATAAAGAGAGCTGTAGAGAAATTCGAAATCAAAATCAATCCAATTGCCAAGGCAATCAAAACAATCAATTTATAAAATGTCAATTTTCCCTCTGCGCTATCTTCATCCAACACTTCTTCGTGTTTGGTAACAAACAACGATATGTACACTATCAATGTCATTTTTATTATTTCACTCGGTTGTACTGAAATTCCAAACAGATTTATCCAACGTGTTGCACCATTTATTTCCTGACGGAAACCTGGGACAAATGTTAAAACCAACAAACCAAGAGAAATAATATAAAATGGAAGAGCAACATTCTTTAACAGATTCGGAGTAAAACACGTTATCAATATGGCAGTAATAATTGTTGCTGCAAAACCAACAAGCAAAAAAGCAAATTGTTTCACAAGAACACCAATAGACGATCCGAAATTATCGGACATCACCATACTGGAAGAACTAAAAACAGAGACAATAGAAATAGCTCCAAGGATGACAAGGACTATCCAAAGTGCCTTATCTCCTACCAGCAAATCAGAGAAATTCCTTATCTCCAACTTACCTATAAACTTTCTATTTTCTGTCTTTTCTGCCATTACAGATTTCTCACTTCCTGTTTAAATTGTAATCCTCTATCCACATAACTTTTGAACAAGTCGAAACTTGCACACGCAGGAGAAAGCAAAACCACATCGCCAGGATTTGCCAACTTGTAGCAAGTCTCAACACATTCTTTCATACTACGTGTTTCGACAATAATATCGAGTTTGTCGCCAAACGATTTTTTCAATTTTTCGTTATCCACTCCCAGACAAACCAAAGCCTTAACCTTTGCCTTTACCAAATCAAACAATTCCGAATAATCATTACCCTTGTCTGTTCCACCAGCAATCCAGATTACGTTGTTTGATTTCATACTGTCAAGCGCATACCAGACAGAGTTTACATTGGTTGCTTTTGAATCGTTAATAAACTGAACTCCATTAACGAGGAATGGTATTTTTTCGAGACGATGTTCAACATTTTCAAATGATTTAAGACTCTCACGAATCTTTTCATTCTTAATATCTACAGCCCTTGCGGCAAGCATTGCTGCCATAGAGTTACCATAATTGTGTTTCCCTTGTAATTGCATATCGTCAATGCTCAAAGAGAAAATCTCTTTATCCTGTAAATTCACAAAAATGGTATCGTCCTTCAAATATGCCTGATTGTCGGCATTGTCTGTTACCGTGAATGACCATTTTTCAGCGGCTATATCGCGTTTACCGATTTCGTCAATCAACACTTGATCATCGCTACAATAGATAAAAATGTCTTCAGACTGCATATTTTGTAAGATACGGAACTTAGAATTAATATAATTCTGGAATTTGTATTCGTATCTGTCCAAGTGATCTGGCGTAATATTCAACAAGATAGCAATATCGGCTTTAAAATCGTACATGTGATCAAGTTGGAAATTACTGATTTCCAAGACATAATAATCAAAATTATTGTGCGCAACCTGCAGGGCGAAACTCTTTCCCACATTACCCGCCAAGCCAACATTCAGACCAGCCTGCTTAAGAATATGGTATGTCAACAATGTGGTTGTAGTTTTTCCATTACTACCTGTAATACAAATCAATTTTGCATTTGTATAGCGGGCAGCAAATTCCAAATCGGAAATAACTGGAGTATTCAAACTCATCAACTTCACAATAAGTGGAGCATCGGAACGGATACCCGGACTTTTTATTACTTCGGACGCTTGCAAAATTTTATCCTCACTATGATGACATTCTTCGTAATCAATAGCATTTTCCTCAAGCATGGATTTATATTGATCTTTGATTTTCCCATTGTCGGAAACAAAAACCTCAAAACCCTTTTCTTTTGCCAAAATCGCAGCGCCAACGCCACTTTCGGCAGCACCAAGAATAACGATAAAGTTATCTTTTTTCATTGTTTTCTATCGTAGTTTTAATGTAACCAATGTTAATGCGCCCAAAAGCAATGCTATAATCCAGAAGCGGGCAACTATTTTAGATTCTGGAACACCTTTTTTCTGAAAATGGTGATGCAACGGCGCCATCAAGAAAAAGCGCTGTCCTTCGCCAAATTTCTTTTTTGTCTGTTTGAAATACGAAACCTGAATGATGACAGAAACACTTTCTGCCAAAAAGATTCCACACAAAATTGGAAGCAACAATTCCTTACGAATAAGTATTGCAAATACACCTATTATACCACCGAGCATCAAACTTCCAGTATCACCCATAAATACTTGTGCCGGGAATGAATTGTACCACAAGAAACCAATTGTTGCACCAAGAAATGCACTGGCATATACGACCAATTCGCCAGAATATGGTATGTACATAATATTCAAATAGTTTGAATAAATAACGTTACCCGACAAATATGCCAATACGCCGAGTACCGCTCCCACAATTGCCGTGGTTCCCGTGGCGAGTCCATCAAGTCCATCGGTAAGATTGACACCATTCGAAACCGCCGTCGTTATGAAAATAACAACGATGACAAATATTACCCAGCCAACCCATATCGCATTTTGACCAAGAAAACCAACAATTGATTTGTAATCAAACTCGTTATTTTTTACGAATGGTATAGTAGTTTTCGTTGATTTTTCACCATATAATTCAACACGAGTATGTTCTATTTGTTCCTGACTGTATTGTTGTTGGGTATTTTGCATTACGTCTGCTTTTTGAACAATCACAACATCATCATTGAAATACAGGGTCAGGGCTACAGCGAAACCACAAATAACCTGCCCTACGATTTTATACCGTCCAGGCATTCCCTCTTTATTCTTCTTAAATACCTTGATGTAGTCGTCTATAAAACCAAGCATACAAAACCAAACTGTAGTAAACAGCATAAGAAGAATGTACACATTGGTTAGATTGGCGAACAATAACGTTGCTACCATGATAGACAAGAAAATCAGCACACCACCCATTGTAGGTGTTCCTTTTTTCTGCATCTGACCTTCCAAACCAAGGTTACGGATTATTTCACCGATTTGCTTTTTCTGAAGAAATTCTATCAATTTCTTTCCAAAGAAAATTGAAATAAGCAATGCAGTGATAAACGCAAAACCTGCACGGAACGATAGGTATTGAAATACGCCCGCTCCTGGGAAATCAAACTTGTCTAAAAACGTGAATAAATGGTAAAACATACTATATCTGATTAAAAATTTCCTTAATTACTTCTCTATCATCGAAATGGTGTTTCACACCTTGAATTTCCTGATACGTTTCGTGACCCTTTCCTGCGACAAGTATCACATCGCCTTTTTGAGCCAACATAACAGCTGTACGAATAGCCTGTTTTCTATCAAGAATTGTCAATACGTTACCTGCAAATTCCGATTCTATACCCTCGCTCATTTGAGCGGCGATATCCGCAGCTTCTTCATTACGAGGATTATCGGACGTAAGAATAACCTGATTGCTCAAACGAGCACAGATTTTGCCCATAATCGGACGTTTTGTTTTATCGCGGTTACCACCAGCGCCCACAACCGTAATGATTTTGTTTGTCTTCGGACACAAAGCCTTTAACGTAGTCAATATATTTTCCAAAGCATCCGGCGTATGAGCGTAGTCAACAACTGCAGTCACTCCTTTTTCGCTTTTGAAGAACTCTATTCGTCCAGCAACGGGAGTTAATGTCGAAATGATTTCCAACACACGTTGTTTATCCTGACCAAGCAACATTGCCGTAGAGTACACGGCCAGCAAATTATATGCGTTGAAATATCCTATGAAACGTGCAACAACCTCAACGCCATCAATTTTCAACAACATGCCGTCAAACTGCTGCTCCAAAACGCGGCATTTAAATTCGCTCATACTCTTCAACGAATACGAACTTTTACGTGCTTTTGTATTTTGCAACATAATTTGACCGTTGCGGTCATCATCGTTTGTCAATGCAAACGCCGACGATGGCAAATTGTCGAAGAATGATTTTTTTACGCGAAGATATTCGGCGAATGTTTTATGGTAATCCAAATGATCTTGCGTGATATTTGTGAAAATTCCACCAGAGAATTTCACTCCTGCCGTTCTATTTTGATGAATTGCGTGCGAACTCACTTCCATAAAGCAATATGAGCAACCTGCATTCTGCATTTTTGCGAACAATTCATACAATTGAACCATATCGGGCGTCGTATGTGTGGATGCAAATTCTTCATTACCAACATAATTGACAACCGTCGAGAGTAAGCCCGACTTATAGCCAAGCAGCGTAAACAAACGGTAAAGCAAGGTTGCTGTTGTTGTTTTGCCATTGGTTCCCGTTACTCCGACAACCTTCATAGAATCAAAGTCAATTCCATAGAAAGCGCGAAGCATACAACCACAGGCGATTACTGAATTTTCAACGACGATATATGTTACAGCAGGATTTACAACTTCTGGCAATTGTTCACATACAACTGCAGTTGCACCCTGTTTTTCAGCCGTTGCAATAAAATTGTGGCCATCAACGGCGACACCACGAACAGCAACGAACACCATGTTCTCCGAAATTTTACGGGAATCGGTATTGATTGCCGAAATCGTTTTATTTGTATCACCAACGATTTCAACAACAGCAACGTGTGCAAGAATACTCTGTAACTTACTATCTTTCATTTCCAAATTCTAATACTACAACATCACCAGATTTATATGGCGTTCCAGGTTTTACAGACTGACGTCTCAATCTTCCAAATCCTGTACAATGCACTTTCAATTTCAAACTATCGGTTAAGTAAAGGACATCGCGCATTCCCATGCCATTAAAATTCGGCATAATGCCCTGAACATACGTAGCAGATTTAGTCTTTACCTCATTATTGACAACTTCGTTCAAAACCCAACGTTGTGAACCATAATCCTCTTTTATATTGAGTTCGTCAAAAATTTTATTAAAGTCGTCTGAATAACCATTAGATACACGTGGAATAAATACAACCGAAGATGTATCGTTTACCATAGAATTTCGTAATTCCGGATCCATAAAGTAAATTCTATCAGCAATTTTTCTAAATACCGGGACGGCGTTGTAATTGTAAGTATCGTTTGACTGAATAACAACAATACAAGAATACTTAGGCTTGTCAGCTGGGAAGAAACCACAAAATGAGCCACGCAATTTTCCCTTATTGTATCCACCTTGGTACGTTTGAGCCGTTCCTGTTTTCCCTGCAATCCTATAATATTTGCTTTTTTGATTCTTTGCCGTGCCACGTTCAACAACAGATTCCAACAATTCGTATGCTTTTTTCAAAGTCTCTTTTGAGCAAATAGTACCGTTTTCTTGCTTCTCGTATTGTTTTATGCACGTTGCTCCTTGATGTAATTCCTTCACAAGACGTGGTTTCACACGTTTCCCACCATTCGCAACTGCATTATAGAATGTCAATATTTGCAATGGAGTGATAGATAAATCATATCCATACGACATTTGAAGCAAAGTAGTCTTTTCCCAACGGATAGAACCTTTCGTCATGCTTGGATCTTTCACCACTGGTTTTGGCTCATTTTGAAGGTCAACACCACTTTCCTGATCCAGTTTCATTTGTCGCAGACGTTCTATATAATCCCACTCCCTATGAGTTGACACATAGTTTTTATCTATCAATTTGCTGACGCCAACATTTGACGAATTAGCAAAGACATCCAATACAGACAATTCGTGGAAGCCACCGTTTTTGTGATTCCAGTCTGTTACTGTAAGCGCACCATTTATATACGTAGTAACACCATCGCCCGTATTAACAACATCGTCCAACTTAATGCATTTATCTTCCAATGCAATCATCAACGAAGGAAGTTTAATTGTTGAACCTGGGTCGCAACGATAGGTTGCCGCATAGTTCATATTTTCGTAAAAATTGGTGTCTTCTGGGTTATCATTATGAGAGAGATTGGACATTGCCAAAATTTCTCCTGTTTCAACTTCCATAACGACAACGCAACCCCATTCTGCTTTATAGCGATTTAACGTAGAAGACAATTCCTCGTGGGCTATTGTTTGAATGTCCGCATCAATAGTAGAAACCACATTAATTTGGTCTGCTGAGTTTTCATCGTAATGATGATCGGGATTTTGAGACTGAACATTGCCATTCAACACCTCATCATAATAATTTTCAAGGCCATTGATACCTTTTTCTCTTCCTTTTTCCTCACGAGTACTGCCCAAAGTTCTACGGGCAATACCGCCAAACGGATACACGCGGTTGTTAATGGTTATATATGAAAAACCTCCTTTGAATGCACCATTACGGAACAACGGCAGTTTTTTCAAAGCCTGCAAAGTATTGTAATCAACATTTTTATTATGCAGTTTGAGCATTTTGCCCTGTGATTTTGCATCACGTATTTTCTTTGCATAATATTTTTTATCATGCCCTTCTTCGTTAAAAATGCGGGCAAGACCTTCCGATATCGAGTCAATTTTTTCTTCTATTAAATCAGGATTTTTCTTAAAGAACTCTACTCTTGGATCGAAATATACTTCGTATTCTGGCACGGAACAAGCAAGTACACGGCCATTTCTATCCAATATATCTCCACGTACATCCGTATGAAAGCGTTCCTCTTCGACAAATTGATTATCCAGTGGTGGTTCATAGGCTTTTTGTATCTGGTATACATTGTACATAATACAACCACTTACCACGACAAAAACGCCAAGGAAGATTTTCATAATGATTGTAATATGTCCCAATTTCTTATCTGCCATCACTCACTTCTGGGATTGAAAATGCAGGAGTTTTTGGTTCCTTCAAATCCATTCCATTTTCCTTTATTTGTTCACTTATACTGACATAATTTTTTTCTTTTACCAGCAATTTCTGCGTTGCCACGTACGATGCACGCAATTCCTTTATCTCCTTCTCCAATTGTTTATTTTCCTGTTCCTTATAGTAGGCGTGATACCCATTGGCTATATACAACAAGCAAACAATCAACAAGCACAACGCAACTGGCAAGTGCTTTGATGATATTTTTTGGGCAATCAACTCACCAGAGAAAAGGAATACGACATAATCACGTATTCTTTTTACGAATCCTGGCAGATGGATGCTCATTTGTTCGTCTTGTTTACTCATTCTTTTCTACTATTCTTAATTTTGCACTCCGTGCCCTGTTATTTTCCTGTATCTCCGCATCCGAAGGAACAATCACTTTTTTTGAAACCGCCGTAAACGGTGTAGTCACATTTCCAAAAAAGTCTTGTTCCACATTTCCTTCTATATTTCCAGTCTTAAAAAAATTTTTCACCAAGCGGTCCTCCAACGAATGATATGTTATCACAACGAATCGGCCTCCTGGTTTCAAAATCTCCAATCCTCCCTGCAAAAAATCTTTCAAAGCCTGCATTTCATTATTAACCTCGATGCGCAGTGCCTGAAATATTTGAGACAGATATTTGCTTTCTGTTTGTGGATTACAAAATTTCTGTCCTATTTTCTTTAAATCATCGGTCGTCTGAATCGGTGCTCCAGAACGGCGACTGATTATTTCTTGAGCCAACCGGCGGGCGTTTGCTATTTCGCCATAGTTTTTCAGCACCCTCGTCAGTTCATCTTCGTCATATTCGTTCACGACATTTGCCGCAGACTTTTTCACCGAGCGATCCATCCGCATATCCAACGGAGCATCGAAACGGAAAGAAAAGCCACGTTGTGCATCATCGAAATGATGTGACGAAACTCCTAAATCGGCCAATATTCCGTCAACCTGTCCAACTTCGAAAAACCGCATAAAATTCTTCACGTATGCGAAGTTGTGGTACACAAACGTAAAACGCTCATCGTCGAACGCATTTGCTTTGGCATCGGCATCTTGGTCAAAACCGAACAAATGGCCTTGGGTGAGTTTACCGAGTATCGCTGCCGAATGTCCCCCGCCACCAAATGTGGCGTCGATATATATTCCTTCCGGATTTATATTCAATCCCTCTACAGATTCGTGCAAAAGGACGGGAACATGGTATTTCATATAGCTCTACTCATTCAAATTAAAATCGTCAGTAAAAATTTCCCCGGCCAATTTCTCGAAATCATCCTGCGACATTTCGCTCGCTTCGTATTTCGATTTATCCCAGATTTCTATAATGCCTTCTACTCCAAGAAATACAACATCCTTTGACAAACCAGCAAAATCCATCAATCCTTTTGGAACCAACAAACGATTGGCTGAATCCAAAGTCAACTCCGTCGTTCCCTTACTAAATTCACGAAGGAACTCATTGTGCTTCGGATTGAACGGATTCAATTTTTTCGAAAACTGCTGCATGGTAGATTGCCAATTTTCCATAGGATGAAGCTCCAAGCACTTCTTGTAGATACCTTTTTTCAGCACAAAACAAGGTGATTCTGCTGTTCCTCCCAATTGTCGAAACAACTGAGAAGGCAGTGGAACACGCCCTTTTGCGTCTATTTTTCCAGTATGTTCACCTACAAATGTTACCATATAATTCTTTTTCGAATTCGTTGGTAAAAGTAAACACATTTTTCCCACTTTTTTACATTTTCTTCCACTTTTTCCCACATTGTTAATAACTTTTTTCAAAAAATCCCACAACGCCCCACGAAAAAGCGTTTGAAGACTTTTTCAGAAAAAGTGGATAATCAAGAAAAAAGCGTACATTTGCGCACAAACAAAAAAATATGCCTGTTAATATTCCAGATAAACTTCCCGCAGTGGACATTCTCCGTAACGAGAACGTGTTCGTAATGAACAATACAAGAGCTGAATCGCAAGATATCCGTCCTGTACGCATTGGAATATTAAACCTTATGCCAAACAAGGAAAAAACTGAGACACAAATAATTAGAATGCTCTCAAATTCTCCTTTACAGGTCGAAATCAGTTTGTTATACACACGTACCCATATTCCTTCACATACTTCGACGGAATATCTCCATACGTTTTACAAACCGATAGACGAATCGGGCAAACTCGATGGATTAATCATCACCGGTTCCCCTATCGACCATCTTTGGTTTAAAGACGTGGATTTTTGGCCAGAACTGACCGAAATTTACGAATGGACTAAAACAAATGTAACCTCAACGTTCCATATCTGCTGGGGTGCCTTTGCTGCCATATACTATTACTATGGAATCAACAAGCATTGGCGCGACGATAAAATTTTCGGTGTCTTTAAACATAACGTTCTTATGCCAAAAGAACCGATTGTAAGAGGTTTTGACGATGAATTTTTGGTACCTCATTCACGTAATGCTTACCTAAAACCAGAGGAAGTCGCTGCGTGCAAAGATGTGGTTGATGTTATCTGCGAAGGACAAAATATTGGTCCTTACCTGATGGCATCAAAAGACAAGAAAAACATTTATGTATTTGGTCATTCCGAATACGACACACTTACGTTGAGCGATGAATATTTCAGAGATAAAGGGAAAGGTATGGACATCAACCTTCCCGAAAATTATTTTCCTCTAAACAATCCATCATTACCGCCACTAAACACGTGGAAAGCACATGGAAACCTATTGTACAGCAATTGGCTGAACTACTACGTGTACCAAGAAACGCCTTACAATTTCAAATAATACAATGTGCTTTCTTCATAAGAAAACACAAAAACGTATTACAAGAAAAGCAGATATTCGTATCTTTGTAGAAAATCAATAGCAATGGCAAACAAGATTTACTTTAACAACGCGAACATTGGATACAATTACGACAATCCAATTTTATCCAATGTGTCTTTCTCGGTTGGCGAGGGAGAAATTGTCTATCTTATTGGAAAAACTGCTGCGGGAAAATCAAGTTTGCTAAAAACTATGTACGCCGAAATTCCTCTATTGGACGGAGAATCTGTCATTGCTGATTTTGATATGGCAAAAATCAAAAGGAAAAAGATTCCATATCTCCGCCGAAAAGTTTCGGTTGTCTTCCAAGATTTCCAACTGCTTTCCGATCGTAACGTACACGACAATTTAGCATTTGTATTGAAAGCAACTGGATGGTCGAAAGCTATACAAATACAGGCCCGTATTTCGGAAGTGCTTGCACAAGTTGGTTTAACCGACAAGGAGAACGACATGCCTCATCAACTTTCAGGTGGTGAGCAGCAACGTATTGCCATTGCACGTGCATTGCTTAACGATCCTGAGATTATCCTTGCCGATGAACCGACAGGAAATTTGGACCCAGAAACGTCAAACGAAATATTCCAACTATTCCATGCCATTGCGAAAACAGGTTGCACCGTTTTCATCGTCACTCACAACACACAAATGGTAAATCGTTATCCCGCACGCACACTACAATGCGAAGATGGCGCTGTAAAAGAATTATTGCAGAACGATGCACCTATTGACTTTGACTCTATAATGCAGGAATAATGGCAGACAAAGACGTTCTTGACAATTTAGAATCCGAAGAATACAAATACGGATTTACCTCTAACGTTGCGACAGACGTTTTCCCTCCGGGGCTAAACGAGGATATAATCCGACAAATTTCCGCCATAAAAAATGAACCGGAATGGTTGCTGGATTTCCGGTTGAAAGCATATCGCCACTGGATTACATTAAAACATCCAACATGGGGACATTTGAAATTTGACATTCCTGATTTTCAGAGCATCAGCTATTATGCGCAGCCAAAGGACAAAGCGAAATACGAGTCGCTTGACGAGGTTGATCCTGAAATTATAGACACGTTCAACAAATTGGGAATTCCTTTGGAGGAACAAAAAATGCTGTCGGGAGTTGCTGTCGATGCAGTGTTTGATAGTGTTTCGGTTCACACACAGTTCCGCGACCAATTGAACGCAAAAGGAATCATTTTCTGTTCGTTCAGCGAGGCGGCCAAAAACTATCCTGATTTAGTACAAAAATATTTGGGTTCGGTTGTTCCTTATACCGACAATTACTATGCAGCATTGAACGCAGCAGTATTCAGCGACGGTTCATTTGTTTATATTCCGAAGGGCGTCCGTTGTCCAGTGGAATTGTCGACATATTTCCGTATTAACGCATCAAAAACTGGTCAGTTTGAGCGAACGCTGATTGTGGCCGACGATGATGCGTATGTAAGTTATTTGGAAGGTTGTACCGCTCCTATGCGTGATGAAAACCAATTGCACGCCGCTGTGGTAGAATTGGTTGCACACGAAAATGCCGAAATAAAATATTCAACTGTACAAAACTGGTACGCAGGCGACAAAGATGGGAACGGTGGCATTTACAACTTCGTCACAAAACGTGGCCTGTGCAAAGGAAACAATTCAAAAATTTCGTGGACGCAGGTTGAAACCGGTTCGGCAATTACGTGGAAATATCCGAGCACAATATTGAAAGGCGATAATTCTGTTTCTGAATTTTATTCTGTTGCAGTTACCCGCAATCATCAGCAGGCCGACACAGGAACCAAGATGATTCACATTGGCAAGAATACAAAAAGCACCATCATTTCGAAAGGTATTTCTCTTGGCGAAAGCAATAATTCATACAGAGGTTTGGTTCGTATGAGCAAATCTGCCGAAAACGCACACAATTTTTCTCAGTGCGATTCACTGCTGATTGGTTCAAAATGTGGTGCCCACACCTTCCCTGTTATCGATATTCAAAACAATACGGCAACGGTAGAGCACGAAGCAACGACATCAAAAATTGCCGACGACCAAATCTTTTATTGCAATCAACGAGGCATTTCCACCGAAAGTGCAATGAGCTTGATTGTCAACGGATTTGCAAAAGAAGTGCTTACCCATCTTCCTATGGAATTCGCTGTTGAAGCACACAAATTGATTGCCCTTTCAATGGAAGGAAGTGTGGGTTGATGACGAAACAAGACTTCATACACAAAATTACCACCGAAGGCATCAATATGAATATGTCGGAAATGGTTGCGTTGATTGAAAACGGTGACATTTCCATAGAAACAGTTTTTCATATTGTAACCGAGAATATCGACCCACAATCGTGGTTTGCATGTTGGATTCTCAATCATTATGCAGACAATCATCCATCAGCAGCAGAACCGTATCTGGACGAAATCGTTCTGCTTTTGCCGCAGGTTTCACGGACAGGCTTGCTCCGTTTGCTGCTTCGTTTGGTTATTCTTGCTCCCAATTGGAAGATTGAAAAACTTGGTCTTTTATTGGATTTTTGCTTGAATACACTGACGAATATGTCCATTCCAGTTGGCGTAAAAGCCAACGCAATGTCAATTATCGACCGGATTGCCGAAACAGAACCCGACATCCGCGAGGAAGCACTATTGATTATAGAGGAACAAGTTCCCTACCTCTCTGCAGGAGGCCTTAGCAAAGCAAAAAAAATACTAAAGAAATATAGGACGGAATAACTAAACGCTCACATCTCCCTTAATATGTGGATGTGGATTGTAGTTCAAAATTTCTATATCCTCATATTTGAAATCAAACAAATCCTTTACTCCTGGATTCAAGCGTAATGTAGGCAACTCACGAGGTTCTCTCGTCAACTGCAACTTACATTGTTCTATATGATTTTTGTATATATGCACATCGCCGAATGTATGTACGAACTCTCCCACCTGCAAGCCACACACTTGTGCAATCATATGCGTCAACAGTGCATACGAAGCAATATTAAAAGGAACGCCAAGAAACAAATCGGCACTTCGTTGATACAACTGGCACGACAATTTTCCATTCGCAACATAGAATTGGAACAAAGTATGACAAGGAGGCAACGCCATATCATTTACCATTGCTGCATTCCACGAACTCAAAATTAAACGACGTGAATCAGGATTAGTTTTTATCTGTTCAACCAATTGAGAAATTTGATCAACTTCACCACCATCGTATGTCGGCCAGTGTCTCCACTGATAACCATATACAGGACCCAAGTCACCATTTTCGTCAGCCCATTCATCCCATATTGTCACATTATTGTCGTGCAGATATTTAATATTAGTATCACCTTTCAAAAACCAAAGCAATTCATGAAAAATAGCACGGGTGTACAGTTTTTTCGTCGTCAAAAGAGGAAATCCTTTTTGCAAGTCAAAACGCATTTGATAGCCAAAAATACTCAATGTTCCAGTACCTGTTCTATCATCTTTGGAAACACCTTCCTCTAAAATCTTCTTTACTAAATCTAAATATTGCTGCATAACGTGAACAATTTTATATAACAAATATACAGTTTACTACGATTCTTTTTTCGCAATTCGTAATTTGTTACTAACAAGATTTTAATGTAGATATATCACTTCTGGTTCTATTGTAATTCCGTATGTTTCAAGCACTTGCTTTTGAATATATTCGGCAAGTGCAACGACATCGGAACTGGTTGCACCACCCGCATTTGTCAGCACCAACGCCTGGTGGTCGTGAACTTTTGCACCACCAATTTGATAGCCTTTCAAGCCAAGCGAATCTATCAGCCAGCCAGCCGCAATTTTTATTTTACCTTCTGGAGCTGGATATGTCACCATTGCGGGAAACTGAATGTGCAATTTTTCTGCAACAGTGGCTTCAACAACTGGATTTTTGAAAAAGCTTCCCGCACTGCCTATCTCCTTCGGATCAGGCAATTTCGCCTTACGAGTTTGAATAATTCCATCACGTACAGTCTGCAATGTTGCAGTCTGCTCGTCTATGACATTTTTCAAACTACCATAATTCAAATTAAACGGTGCCTCTTTCTGTAAGGCGTACACGACTTCCGTAACGATATATTTGCCAGCTGCTTCGTGCTTAAAAATACTATCGCGGTAACCAAAACAACATTCCTTCTTAGTAAATACCTTTTGAGCCTGATCGGCAATCGCAATACAATGTACTTCGTGAATACTGTCACCTGCTTCGGAACCGTATGCGCCGATATTCTGCACTGGACTTGCGCCAACGCAGCCTGGAATAAACGACAGATTTTCTACTCCATGTAATTTATGTTCCACAGCCCAACATACAAAATCGTCCCATACTTCGCCAGCGGCAACTTTCACAAAGACCGTATTCCCTTCCTCGCCCACAATGTCAATGCCTTTCGTCTCTGGATGAATTATTGTTCCCGCATAATCGCCGGTAAACAATATATTGCTTCCACCGCCCAACACATAAAACGGCATATCGCTACGGAAATCTGTTTTCAAAAATTGTTCTAATTCATACGTGTTCTGATATGAGAAGAACACCTTCGCTTTAGCATCTATGCCAAACGTGTTGAAATTTTTGAGAGAAAAATTGTTGTATTGCATTGTTTCGCTATTTTTACAAATGTAAGAATTTTTCCGTATGGCAGAATCTCAAAAACGGGTAATACTTGCCGTGAGCAACGACTTGACCGGCGACAGCCGTGTCCACAAAATGGCAATGACACTCTTCGAAAATGGGTTTTATGTTCGTGTAATTGGAAGAAAATTACCGGCAAGCATTCCACTTCCGGAAGTTCCATACGAAACAAAACGTATGAGATTCCTCTTCAACAAGGGTCCACTGTTTTATGCGGAAATGAATCTCCGCTATTTTCTGTACTTCTTGTTACATTCGTACGATTTTGCAACCGCAAACGATTTAGACACCTTACTCGGTCTATATAAGGCGACAAAAATCCGTCATAAAAAACTAATTTACGACAGCCACGAATACTTTACCGAAGTTCCCGAATTAGTGAGACGTCCCAAGACGCAAAAGAAATGGCGCAACATTGAACAGCACATCTTTCCCAAACTAAAACGATGCATTACCGTCTGCGATTCAATCGCCGAAATTTATCATAAAACGTACGGCGTAAGGGTTTCTGTCATTAGAAATTTACCCTACCGGCTGGAGGTTGTTCCTCCCAAAGCACAGCTGCAACTGCCGTCTTCCAATGTCATTCTGTACCAAGGAGCTCTCAACATGGGACGCGGTCTTGAAACTATGATTCAGGCAATGCAATACATTGACAATGCCTGTCTGCTCATCATTGGCGATGGCGACATCCGTGCGGAGCTGCAAAAAATCAGCAACGAATCAGGACTTTCACGAAGAATCATTTTCACTGGAAAAATTCCATTTCATGAACTTCCTGCCTATACACAATTAGCTACCATCGGCATTTCATTGGAAGAAGATTTGGGTGGAAATTATCACTATGCCCTTCCTAACAAACTGTTTGACTACATTCAGGCAGGCAAACCAGTACTAGTATCCAATCTACCCGAAATGGCACAGATTGTCAGCACTTACCAATGTGGTGAAATTGTTAAAGACCGTGAACCACACAACTTAGCGAAACAAATTTCTAATTTACTTGCGGACAACGACAGACTCAACAACTTTCATACGCAATGTATAAACGCAGCACAAGAATTATGCTGGGAACAACAGGAACAAAAAATCCTGGAATTATACAGATAAAAAATTTCAGTTATCGTAAATCCTCGTCATCTTCAATACGAAGATTTTCTATGATGAAATCCTGGCGCTGAGGAGTATTGTCACCCATATAGAAATTCAACAACTCGCTTATCTGCGTATCGTGACTGATGACAACCGGTTCAAGATGAATGTCTTTGCCGATGAATAATGTGAACTCATCAGGTGATATTTCGCCAAGACCTTTGAATCGTGTGATTTCAGGATCGGAAAGAGCCTTAATCGCAGCAACACGTTCTTCTTCGGTATAGCAGTAGCGTGTTTCTTTTTTATTTCTCACGCGGAACAACGGAGTCTGCAAAATATAAACGTGTCCTTCGCGAATTAAGTTTGGACAGTACATCAGGAAGAACGAAACGAGAAGCATACGGATGTGCATACCATCGACATCGGCATCGGTTGCAATAATTACTTTATTGTAACGCAGATTTTCCAACGAACCTTCTATATCCAATGCGGACTGAAGCAGATTCAATTCCTCGTTTTCATAAATATCCTTTTGTTTTGACTTTACAGCATTCAATGGTTTACCACGAAGGCTGAACACAGCCTGCGTAGCAGCATTTCTTGATTTTGTAATAGAACCACTTGCAGAATCACCCTCGGTAATAAATATGGACGTTTCGTCTCTCAGTTCGTGGTTTGTATTATAATGAACTCGGCAATCGCGCAGCTTACGGTTGTGTAGACTTGCACGTTTAGTCATTGCCTTGTTCCTGACAACATCTATTGCCTTACGTTCTTTTTCGGAATCCTGAATTTTTTTCGACATCACCTCGGTAACTTCAGGATGTTTGTGAAGATAATCGTCAAGTTCCTGTTTAACGAAATCGTTGACGAATTTATTAACCGAAATACTTCCCTCACGCGGAGTCATATCGCGCGAGCCAAGCTTTACTTTTGTCTGGCTTTCAAATACCGGTTCTTCTATGTTGATTGCAATAGCACCTACAACACCATTACGGATATCGGAAAGCTCCTGATTTTTATTGAAAAACTCCTTGATAGTCTTTCCAATTGCCTCGCGGAAAGCCGCCTGATGCGTACCTCCTTGAATAGTATGCTGACCGTTCACGAACGAAAAATAATCTTCTCCGTTTTGTTCCGTGTGCGTCAACGCAATTTCTATATCGTTGCCTTTTAGGTGAATGATTGGATACAATGGTTCTACCCCGTCCTTCTCGAAATTTTCCGTAAGAAGGTCTAGCAATCCATTTTTTGAATTGTATTTGGTGCCATTATATATAATCGTCAGACCAGTATTTAGATACGCATAGTTGCGCATCATCGTCTCTATGAATTCATCGCGGAACGCATAGTTTTCGAACATTCCTTTGCTTGAATCTGGCTCGAATTCGAAGAGAGTACCACGTGGAGCATTGTCCGTATTATCAATGACATCGGTATCGTTCACCAATTTTCCCTGCTTAAATTCGGCACGACGGGTTTTTCCGTCACGGAACGACTGAACGGCGAATTTCCACGACAAAGCATTCACAGCCTTGGTACCGACACCATTCATACCAACAGATTTCTTGAATGTCTCCGAATCGTATTTTGCGCCGGTATTCAACTTTGACACAGCATCAACCATTTTCCCCAAAGGAATACCACGGCCATAGTCACGGACAGTCACCTTACCATCCTTTACGGTGACTTCTATCACCTTGCCCTCGCCCATACGGAATTCGTCAATAGAATTATCGATGGATTCCTTTATGAGGACATAAATACCATCGTCGGAATGGGAGCCATCGCCAAGTTTGCCGATATACATACCCGGACGAAGCCGAATATGCTCCATATCTTCAAGATGTCGGATACTATCGTCTGTGTAATTTGTCGTTTCTGCCATAACCTATCAATGGAATTTATGGGCAAATGTACTTTTTATTACGAAACACAACGAAAGTTTACAATGTGAATAATTTACGAGTTATGAACAATGAAACCAGAATCATTTACCAATTGTAATTAAAAACCCAGCGGCATTTCATATCAATAGAAAATGTACAGTTCTCGATAATTCAACCCTGTAAGAGTTGCACAAAATTAATGGGAAAATGCAACCCCGCTGGGGTTGTTGTTTTATATTGGAATGCTTTTCTATTAATATGAAACCCCTAACGGAGTTTCTAATTCTTATCTCTTAATTCTTATCTCTTAATTCTTCATTCTTATTTCTTAACTCTTAAAAATTTCTCCTCCACAGCGCATATCATTTCCTTTTTTCTTACATTTGGAATCTAAATTTTACGACAATGAAAAAAATTATCACTCTTGCTCTTGCAACATTAGTTTCTATTGTTCTTGCGGCACAAACGCAAATAGACAATTTGTATTTCAACCTAAACGACGACGATAACACAGCCACATTGACATACAAGGCAAGCAATATGTACAAAGGCATAGTTGAAATCCCTGAAACAGTTGAATTCAATAATAAAACCTACACCGTTACATCAATCGGTGAAAATGCTTTTGGATATTATTGCAAAGAAGTGACATCCGTTACATTGCCAGCCACAATTACGGCAATAGAATCCAACGCATTTTATGACTGCAAGGCCTTAACAACAATAACATTACCGGAAAACATTAAAACATTAGGAAACTTCATTTTTAACGGTAGTGGCATTACAAGTTTGACAATTATGTCAAAAACAGCACCCCAAATAGGAGAAAAAACTTTCAAAAATTTCACTACATCAAACGTTACGCTAACAGTTCCTGCCGGTTGCAAGTCTGAATACGAAAAGAATGAGACGTGGAAGTCTTTCAAAGAAATCGTTGAGTTAAAAAATGAAAACGAAGAAGAAAAGGAAAACGACGACGATAATGGTGGCGGGAACGAGCCAACGCCAACCGCAATCAACTCGGTAACAAATGCATTAAACATCGCCATTGCAGGCAAAACCGTCAGTGTTGCAAACGTTGATGAATTTGCAGTTCTTGATGTAACTGGCAACATAATTGGGAAAGGTTCAAAAGTTACCGTTCCCCATTCTGGAATATACTTTATTGTTGCTGGGAAAAAGACTGCAAAAATCTACGTAAAATAATGATTTACACAGAAGATTCCATCCGCGAGGATGCCGTTATCGACATTGCAAAAAAAATAGCCATTGCCGCACGTACTGCTCCAAAGGCAAAAGGTGTCGACAATATTGAAATTGCAATACTCACTGGCAACGATATTGAGAAACTTGCTGTTGCAATGTGTTCCATTGCAGAAAAAGAAGGACGCAAGTCATTTATACGCGATGCAGACAACTGTAGGAAAAGCCAGGCTGTTATGCTGTTTGGCACCCGTATGGAATCGCTCGGTATTAACTGCTCATTTTGTGGATTCCCTACCTGTGCAGCAAAGGACGAACATCCAGAAATTCCGTGTTTCTTCAATGCCAACGATTTAGGCATTGCCATCGGTTCCGCAGTGTCTATCGCCTCGGAAAACCGCATAGACAACCGCGTAATGTACACCGTAGGTTACACTGCTAAACAAATGAATATTCTCCCTAATTGCAATGTTATCCTTGGCCTGCCACTCTCGGTAAGCGGGAAAAGTCCGTTTTTTGATAGAGGATAGAGGTAGAGTTAAGAGTTAAGAATTAAGAATTAAGAGTTAAGAGATTGGAGATAAGAAAAAGGGCGAAATGAATTTCGTCCTTTTTTATTGTGCATTGGTTTACCATTGTATTGGTTCTTTTCCTTGTGCACGGAGTATTTCGTTAGTTTTCGAGAAGTGTTTGCAGCCGAAGAATCCATTATATGCCGACAACGGCGAAGGATGTGCTGCCTTCAGAACATGATGTTTTGACTGATCTATGAGTGCAGCCTTATCTTGGGCAAAGCGTCCCCATAATAAGAACACCAATCCTGTCTTTTGTTCCGATAATGTTTTTATCACACTGTCGGTAAACTGTTCCCAACCGTGTTTCTGATGCGAACCTGCTTGATTTGCACGTACTGTCAATGTTGCATTGAGCAGCATCACTCCTTGCCTTGCCCACGATTCCAAATTACCACTGTCTGGTATTTCCTTGCCGACATCGTTTTTTATTTCCTTAAAAATATTTACCAACGAAGGTGGTTTTTGTATTCCTTCCGGCACTGAAAACGATAATCCGTGAGCCTGCCCTGGTCCGTGATACGGATCCTGACCAATAATCACAACTTTCACCGCATCAAACGGTGTGTACGCAAAAGCATTGAAGATATTCTTTCCTTCCGGATAAACCATATATTTTTTCTTCTCTTCCACCAAGAACTCCTTCAGCGCCACGAAATACGGTTTGTTGAATTCATCCATAAGCACGCGCTTCCACGATTCTTCTATTTTGGGATCTATCATTTGTCTTGAATTTTATAGGTAAGCAATCCTTTCGACACATTCCAGCGGAACAACATAATGGCCTGGGCTTTTTTCCCTTTCCCCAGAATAAGATATTGCGCCCACAATACGAAAGAACCTGCCCATTTCCATAGTTCTTTACCAAGTGAACAGATATATTTGCCAACAGCACCATTGCAGCGTATTTTTTCGCTCGCTCCCACTCCGTAGGCCATGCGCTTCAAATTATCCAAAGTTGTACGGGTAGCAGGAATCACGTGTTGGGCAACCAGCTGCGGGATATACAATATTACCATATCCAGCTGGCGGACACGTTCAAACATATCCTTTTCCTCACCGCCTATCATATTCTTCTTGGAACGTCCCAACGTTGTATTAAACTCGCCAACAGATTCCAAACACGACTTGCGGAAGCCCATATTTGCACCTATTGGATACGAATTACCCTTGAACGGAATGATTGCACGTCCCAAATCTATGGCTGAAACTATTGGCACCAGACGTGGAGACATCCATTCCGGTTCGTAGCCTGTTTCGTACAACGGAATAATTTTTCCACCAAACGCCATCATCTGGGGATATTCGGAAAGAACCAAATTAAGATTCCTCAAATAATCTGGTTCTATATAGGCATCATCGTCTATAAAAACAATACAGTCGCCATGCGATTCGCGTATGCCGCGGTTTCTCGCAAACGAAAGTCCCTGTGCTTCTTCTACGACATTAATGTAGTTTACATTCGGGAATTTTGCGCGGAAGCGATTACATTCCGACTGGGTATTGTCCGTACAATTATTGTTGACGACGACTATTTCGTATTCGTCCGCTGGAAAATCATTTTCCGCAATACATTCCAACGTATTGTAGATATACGCATCGCGGTTGTACGTACAGACAATAAGCGATATCATACTATTTTAAAATGAGCATTGCGTCGCCGTAGGTACCGAAACGATATCCTTCCTTAATTGCCACTTCGTATGTTTTCTTTACCAAATCAAAGCCTCCGAATGCACATACCATCATATACATAGTTGACTGAGACAAATGGAAATTTGAAATCAATCGGTCTGCAATAGAGAAATCGTATGGCGGAAAGATAAACTTGTTGGTCCAGCCGTCGTATGGTTTTAAGAAACCATTCATAGAAACTGACGATTCTATGGCACGAAGCACGGTTGTTCCGCAGGCAAAGATTTTATGATTTTCTGAGCGTGCGGTATTAACCAAATCTGCAACTTCGGGTTTGATAATCATACGTTCGGAATCCATTTTATGTTTCGTAAGGTCTTCAACCTCAACATCGGTAAAGTTACCCAACCCCATGTGCAATGTAAGATATGCGAAATCTACGCCGACTATTTCAAGACGTTTCATCAATTCGCGGCTGAAGTGCGCACCTGCAGCAGGCAATGCAACAGACCCTTCCTCTGTAGCGAATATATTTTGAAACTGTGCTTCGTCGCTTGGCTCAACACTTCTGCTATTACGGATATGATCAGGCAGTGGAGTTTCGCCCAACGAAAACAAAACCTTCTTGAATGTATCGTAATTATCTTCGCACAAGAAACGGATTGTTCTTCCACGCGACGTAGTGTTGTCAATTACCTCGGCAACCAATTCGTCGTTATCGCCAAAATACAATTTATTACCAATACGGATTTTACGTGCTGGATCAACCAACACATCCCACAAATATTGTTCACGGTTCAATTCGCGGAGCAAAAACACTTCTATTCTTGCACCAGTGCGCTCCTTGTTGCCATACAGACGTGCTGGAAATACTTTCGTATTATTCAAAAGCAACACATCCTTGTCGTCGAAATACTCAATTATATTTTTAAAAAGTTTATGCTCAATATTACCTGTTTTTGTATCCAACACAAGTAAACGAGCCTCATCGCGATTCTCCATAGGATGTAGTGCAATTGATTCTGCAGGAATCTTCAACTTAAATTCTGATAACTTCATAATTATATAATTTTTCTTTGTTCTATTAAATCTTCAAATTGTTCTATCGTAATGCAATCATCTAACGAAACGCTGCCGATTTTTGTCCTTTGCAGGCCGATTAAATAGGCGCCGCTCTGCAACGCGTTTCCTAAATCGCGGGCCAACGAACGGATGTATGTTCCCTTGCTGCACGCAATCCGTAGCTTGATTACTGGCAAACTGTACTCCAATAATTCTATTTTTTCAATACGCACCTTTCGTGGTTCCATTTCAACCTCAACGGATTTTCGCGCCAATTCGTATGCATGTTTGCCATTTACGCGTATTGCCGAATACGATGGCGGTATTTGTTCAATGTCGCCAACGAACTGTTCTATGGTCTGTTCTACCAATTCTTTGGTAATGTGCGCTGTGGGGAAAGATTGATTTTCCTCTGTCTCCGCATCGTACGATGGTGTTGTTGCTCCCAATTTAATTGTAGCCACATATTCCTTATCCTGATGCAAGAAGGTGTCGATTTTTTTGGTTGCTTTGCCCGTACACAAAATCATCACGCCTGTTGCTAACGGATCAAGCGTACCAGCGTGTCCGACCTTAATTTTCTTTACTCCGAGGGAACGACGCAACATATACCTCGTCTTATTGACTAAGTCGAACGAGGTCCATTGTTGTGGCTTATTAAAATATAATACTTCTCCCTCTATAAAATCCATTCTAACAAACAGTGTATACTATAATTGCAGCTGCAACCACTGCGCAATATATAGCGAAATAAATCAGTTTTCCTTTTTTAACAATGTTAATCATCCAGCGGCATGCAATGCAACCCGACACGAAAGCGGCTATAAAACCAACCACTAACGCAATCGGAGAAATGCCTGCAGCTACTGATTCATACCCTTCCTTCATTACCTTCAACACGTCGAGAAGAGCCTCGCCCAATATTGGGGGAATTACCATAAGGAATGAAAACTGTGCCAATGATTCTTTTTTGTTGCCCAGCAATAATCCTGTTGCTATTGTTGAACCAGAACGCGACAAACCCGGCATTACTGCACAAGCCTGTGCAAGACCGATAATAAACGCATCCTTCGTACCAATGTTTTCTTTCTGACGTGGTTTTGCGAAATACGAGAATGCCAGCAATGCTGCAGTCAATAGCAACATGCAGCCAACTATCAACAAACCCGAGCCAAACACTTCCTCAACATAGTCTTTGAAAAACACACCAACAATTCCTACAGGTATCATCGATATGATGATATTCAGTGCATATTTCTGTTCGTCGCTCATAATGAAATTTCCTTGCTCGTTGCGGTTATTCTTGAACAAGCCTTTGAAAATCCATACGATTTCTTTCCATAAAATTACGAATGTACTGCAAACTGTGGCAATGTGTACAATAATGGTGAATGCAAGATTTGATTCTCCATCGTCCAATCCGAACAACGTAGCACCAATAGTCAGGTGACCGCTACTGCTCACTGGCAAATATTCTGTCAATCCCTGTACAAGACCAAGGATTAATGCCTGCAACTCGTTCATTTACTTCTGCTTTGGGCGGTACATGATGCCCGCGATGATTGAAACAAAACCTACGAAGCAAACCACAGGAGCAACCTTGATGCGCATCGCATTAAAAATCTCTGGATTGTACTGGGTAGTGTCAGAACTTGCACCACTCATCATTACGAAACCAATAACAACGATAACCATGCTTATAGCAAGCATGATGAAGTTAATTTTGCCTAAGGCTAAATCTTTCTTTTCTTTCATTTTCCTAAATGAATATTTTTTTTCGAGAGAACAACTCCCCCTTACTATCAATCTTTACTCTTTACTCTTTACACTTTAATCTTTACTCTTTTCACGCTTTCCACCTTAGAACTTATAAAGATCCTTTGCCTTCATCTTCAGGAAGTGATTCACAGAGACATAGACGCAGAAAGTGGTGATAATGAGTCCGAAGAGCACAACGGAGACACCAGTAATTACAAGTGTCTCAACGGTCACGACTTCAGTAATATCCGGCTCAAAGTTGTAAAGTCCGGCAATACAACCTGCGAGAGCAGCATCAGCGATAAAAGCTGCAAGCAGTCCTTGAAGAGCACCCATCTTAAGGAATGGAGCACGAATGAACGACCAGGAAGCACCTACCAGTTTCATAGTATTGATAGTGAAACGGCGAGCATAGATGCCAAGTCGGACGGTATTGCTGATAAGAGTGAACGAAACAAAAGACAGCAACACAGCAAGAGCCATCATCACAAGTAACAGCTTATGAAGGTTGCTATTCACTTTGTTCATCAAATCCTGCTGGTATGTAACCTCAGAAACCTGCTTGTCAGCCTTCAACTGCTTTGCAATCCACTTCATTGAGTCTGCATTAGCACATTCTGCCTTAAGATAGATTTCAGCAGAAGGTGTGAATGGATTCTCACCAAGAAACTCTGCCGGACTTGCTCCAAGCGCCTTTGTCTGCTCCTTCAGAGCCTGTTCCTTGCTGATATAATCCAATTTAGCAACGTAATGCTTTTTCTTTATCTTGCTACACGCAATCTTTGCCTGCTGATCAGATACATTATCCGCAAACATCACGGTTACAGTAAGATTTTCCTTTACATAGTTGGAGAGATTACGAGCAGTAAGACCAGTGAACACAACCATACCAAGCAGTATCAGCACAAGAGCCGTACTTATGCAAAGTGTCACCATCTGAAGACCGATTCTGCTTTCTCCTGATTTCTTTCTTTTCTTCATTATTTTTATTAAAATAAACGTCAAATCCAGCGTATAGGTACACAATACACCAAATTTCGGTGCAAAGTAACAAAAAAATATTCAGCCACACAAGGATTTAAGATTCATTAACACAAAGAAGTCTCTTCTCTCCGTCTTTATCATCACTTGAATTCCTCACGGATC
>CALAUG010000047.1 GCA_937892155.1 uncultured Bacteroidales bacterium
AACAATATGGCTTGGATCCTTATAAAACATGCGAAGAAACTCAACCAATTTGTTTCGAAAACGCAAAATGGGCATACGTAGCTGGTTGTGCTATCGCTATTAAAGCTGCTGAAAAAACTGGTGATAAAAGTGCTGTGAAAGCTGCCGAAAACATTGGTATAGGTTTGCAGGCATTCTGTATCCCTGGTTCAGTTGCTGAT
Source organism: uncultured Bacteroidales bacterium (assembly GCA_937892155.1). Lineage (GTDB taxonomy): Bacteria > Bacteroidota > Bacteroidia > Bacteroidales > UBA1715 > UBA1715. The sequence goes on from CALAUG010000047.1 coordinate 201, forward strand.
GATCGTAAAGTTGGTTTGGGTCATGGTAATTTGGCTGCTCGTTTGTTGAGCGAAGAAACTCAATGTTTCGCTTTCTTGGCTGGTCACGAATCATTCGCAGCTGCTGAAGGTGCTATCAAAATCGCTGCTAAAGCCGACAAAGTTCGTAAAGAACCTCTACGTGTTATTTTGAATGGTCTTGGTAAAGATGCTGCTCAAATTATCAGCCGTATCAATGGTTTTACATACGTACAAACTCAATTCGATTACTATACTGGCGAAGTAAAAGAAGTTAAGAGAATCGCTTATAGCGACGGACCTCGTGCAAAAGTTAACTGCTATGGTGCTGACGATGTTCGCGAAGGTGTTGCTATTATGTGGAAAGAAGGTGTTGATGTATCAATCACTGGTAACTCAACTAATCCAACTCGTTTCCAACACCCAGTTGCTGGTACTTACAAGAAAGAAAGAGTATTAGCTGGAAAACCATATTTCTCAGTTGCTTCAGGTGGTGGAACAGGTCGTACATTGCACCCAGATAACATGGCTGCTGGACCTGCATCATACGGTATGACTGATACTATGGGTCGTATGCACTCTGATGCTCAATTCGCAGGTTCTTCATCAGTTCCAGCTCACGTTGAAATGATGGGATTCCTTGGAATTGGTAACAACCCTATGGTTGGTTGTACAGTTGCTTGCGCAGTTGACTGTGCTACTGCAATGTCGAAATAGTTTTAACTAATTCATAAAAAAAGTCTTCTACAGTAATGTGGAAGACTTTTTTATTTGGTAATGTGCGTAGTAGGCAAGTATTTAAATCTCAAAAATACCGTTCTTTATGGCATAGACAACCAATCCTGCGGTGTTTTTTGCATCCGTTTTTAGCAGTAGGTTTTCCCTGTGCTTGTCTACCGTTCGCTTGCTGATACAAAGTTGGTCGGCAATTTCCTGATTGGAAAGTCCTTTGCAAATATTATAGAGAACTTCCACTTCACGGTCTGTTAAATCTGCAACTTGCTTCTCATCTTTTTTCTTATACAGGTTTTGGATGATTCTGTCAAGAATTTCTTGTGAGAAATAGTTGTTACCATCCTGTACTTCTAGAATCGCTTTTTGAACATCTTCAAATTGAGAATTCTTCAAAACAAATCCGCGTACTCCTATGTCTATCATTTGCGTGTAGTATTCTTCATCGGAATAAAGCGATAGAGCAATAATTTTTAAATCGGGATATTTTTCTAAGGCGCGTTTTGAAGCTGTTATACCGTCGATTTCAGGCATTTCAATGTCCATTAAGACAATATCAGGCCGTTCCGTTTCAATCTTTTCGAGAAAAACTTTTCCATTTTCCGAGTCGTGTATTTCGGAAATAAAACTACACGTTGAAAGCAGAAATTTCAAGCCTTCACGAAAGAGTGAATGGTCATCTACTAAGTGTATTTTTATTTTTTCCATTAGATTGTAACGTTTATAGAAACTTTCATACCGTTGTTCGGCGTACTGACGATTGTTATGGTACCATTAATCGATTTGATTCTTGATTCCATATTTGAAAGCCCCATACCTTTATGTGGTAACGAAGCCTTATCAAAACCAATTCCATCGTCGGAATAATGCAATGAAAGAATACCTTTATCTTGTTTAAGAGTGATAGTAATGTTTTGTGCCTGCGCATGACGGAGAGTATTCGTAATCAACTCACAAACAACGCGATATAGAACTGTTTCAATATTAAAATCGTACCGTATATTCTTAATGTTGGAGTCGAATTTTACCTGTACATCTTTCTTAATCATCACCGTGTCAAGGAAAGAATGTATTGCACGTTCCAAACCGAAATTTGTTAAAATGTGTGGACTCAATTTGTTAGAGATTTCCTTGATAGTTATAATCGCTTCGTCAATAGCAAAATTTGTTTTCAAAAGAATTTGTTTGTCAGCTTCGGAGGTCACGTCCTTATTTACTGCGGAAAAAGCCATTTTAATAGAAGAAAGTATAGGACCTAATCCGTCATGTAACTCTTTAGCAAACATCTGACGTTCGTGCTCTTCTGTTTTAACAATGGCGGAAAACACGCGGTTTTCGTTCTCTTTCGCGAGGTTTTCCATACGTCGCGTATAATTGAAGAGCTTTTTTATATAAATGGTCCCTATGAATATTAAAAACGAAACAAGAACAGACATCCAGTTACTTAACAATGAAACATCGGAAATTTGTTCATTAACAGGAAGTTGCATAATGAATATAAAGTCGTAAATTCTCTGAAATGCCATGCAGCAAAATCCAATAGAAAGTACAATCCACGCTATGTTGTAGCGGGTACGTTTTATCAAACTAATTGCAAGTATTGATGCAACTAATTGAAATACAATCGATAAGAAAATTGCAATATTTAGTAGCATGTTTTATTATTTTGCGTAAAGGTATTCATAAATTGATAATTGACAACATTGTGTGTTCAATCGTTTTCAACAAGTCAATAAATGGTGGTTGTTGATTCTCTATGATTAAAATACTATTTTTGCGGCATTGATACGGCAATGAAATTACGGATAACGGATGATACTCGCGATGAAATAGATTTCGCCAACGAGCCTGTTGGTCAATTGTTTCGTCGTATGCTTGTGCCAACGCTTATAGGCATGGTATCTATAGTCGTCCTTAATTTTACTGACGGCGCATTTGTCGGACATGGTGTCGGGAGTAATGCGCTTGCTGCTATAAATATTGCTGCGCCGATATTCAACATTCTTACTGGCATTGGGCTTATGTTTGGAATTGGCTGCTCTGTGGTTGCAAGCATACATCTTTCTCGTGGTAAAAATAAGGCTGCAAATATAAATGTTACGCAGGCACTTATTGGTAGTGTAGGTCTTACTATTGCTCTGAGTATATTCATTTTGTCGGATTTGCCAAGAACTTGTCGTTTATTTGGCAGTGACGAGGAATTGATACCATTGGCCAGCAGTTATTTAAAATGGATAGCGTTGACCGAGCCATTAATTATGCTGGATATGGTGTGCCGTTTTCTTGTCCGTCTGGATGGAAATCCGAAGTTGGCAATGTTGTGTTCAATATATGCATCTGCTCTCAACATATTTCTGGACTGGCTATTTATTTTCCCTATGGATTGGGGACTCGAAGGTGCAGCGATAGCCACCAGTATTTCATTTTCGCTGTCGGGATTGGTTCAATTCGCATATATGATATGGTTTAGCAAGACTTTACATTTATATCATTTGAAAGTCACTTTAAAATCGTTGTGGCTTAGTTTGCGAAATGTGGGATATCAAATCCGAATGGGACTTTCTGCTATGTTAGGTGAGGTTTCCGTAAGTGGAACAATTATAGTCGGAAACTATATGTTTGTGGATTGTCTTGGCGAAGATGGCGTGGCGGCATATAGTGTGGCGTGCTATTGTTTTCCTTTTATTTTTATGATGGCAAACGCTATAGTTCAGTCGGCACAGCCTATTATAAGTTATGCCTATGGTGTTGGAAATCGTCAACGTTTGAGTGACTCGTATCGTCAGATGATTGTATGGGCTTTGGGTGCCGGAATCGTTATGAGTGTTTTAATGTATTTTGGTGCTTCATTTGTTACGCAATTATTTATGTCTGCAAACGAGCCTGCTTTTGCTATTTGTGTTGACGGTTTGCCGTATTATGGCATTGGAATCTTCTTTGCTACGATAAATATTGTGCTTATTGGTTATTTGCAGAGTATAGAACAATCGGTTCAGGCAACAATATATACTATGCTCAGGGGATTTATATTCGTTATCCCTTGTTTCATATTTTTACCCAATGTTATGGGAAGAACTATAGGATTATGGCTTGCCATTCCAGCGGCAGAGTTGCTCACGTTATTCGTCATCGTCGTTGCTTTCATCATCAATCGCGATAGGATCTTCTTTACCAGCAACAAGTAGTACAAATTCTCCTTTGGGTTGTTTCTTTTGGAAATGTCCTATCACTATGTCTATGGAACCTCGTACTACTTCCTGATACACTTTGGAAATTTCGCGTACGACCGCTACATTTCTATCGCCGATGAATTCTTTTATTTGTCCAAGAGTTTTTACTACTCGGTGCGGTGATTCATAGAAAATGATGGTGCGTGTCTCGTCTTTAAGATTTAGTAAACGTGTCTGACGTCCCTTTTTGTGGGGAAGAAATCCTTCAAAACAAAATCTGTCGGTTGTAAAACCGCTCATTACTAATGCAGGAACAAACGCAGTTGCACCAGGAAGACATTCTACCTCTATGCCGTTTTCTATGCAGTTCTTGGTGATGAGATAGCCAGGGTCAGAAATTGAAGGTGTTCCAGCATCCGAAATCAATGCTGTTACAGTGTTTTCACGAATGATATCAAGCGTCTTGTCAAGAGTGGCGTGTTCATTAAATTTATGATGCGCCATTAATTTGTTCTCTATTTCAAAATGTTTCAGCAAATTTCCCGATGTACGTGTATCCTCCGCAAGAATTAAATCTGCGCTTTTTAGTACTTCCACGGCACGGAAAGTCATATCTTGTAAATTGCCCACGGGGGTAGGAACGACGACAAGTTTTCCCATTATTTTAAAAATCTGCGTTCAACAACTTGTAAGAAACCTTGTACTATAGAATCTTCAAAATCCCAGTTGAAGTTGTCTTGAATATACTTCATTGCTGCGTCAAAACTCTTGCTATCATTAAGTTTGTTGATAGATGTAAGGAACAATTCCTGATTGTTTTGAAATAATTGTGAACGATATATATAGCGTTCATTAATACTCAATGCACTGAATATATCAGAAACTGGTTTCATACCTAATTTGGAACCTAAATCATTAGATTGTTTTGAAATGAATGTCTCTGTATGTGAGTTGCTTAATTTTGAAGTAACTTCTTGTACTTCAATTACTTCTTTGGGTTCTTCTGGTGCGCTTTCTACTATGGGTTGTTCTTCAACACTATCCATAGTTCCTTGTTGCTCTTGTTCATCCAAGTCAAACAAAACATCCTCTGTCGGCTGTTCCTCAACTGGTTGCTCGTCAATAAAAGTCTCCTCATTAATCGTTTCAACAATAGACGGCTTAATAGAAGAAATAATTTCTTCGTGGCTGATTGTTTCGGTTGAATTCTTTATATAATCGTACAGATTCCGGATTTTTTGCAAAACAATATCCTTTTCAATAGCAGGAATGTCAACTACTGAATCATATTGATTAATATACGATTCTACCTCTTTTACCAACGTTTTCGCGGTGTTCACTTTTTGTTCCATATTGAAAGTTTTAAGCAAATGTACAAGATTTAAAAAATTAAAAATGTTAACACGAAAGTTTTGTACTTTTGAAAAACAATTTTTTTATAAGTGACAGATTTTATACGAAAATATAAATTTTTGGTTTTTGCGTGTATAGTGGCTCTTATCGGCTTGCTCATCATGCTTAAAGGTGTCGATGCAAATCTTTCGAAAAGTCAGATTAAGAACTTTCAAAATACAATCATAGAAAAGGAGTTAGTGTCGCAAGACTTATGTGGAAAATTGAATGATTTCCCTGTTGAGTCGGATATAAATTGGTACGAAAGTGTGCGTCTATCAAATCTTCGTACACTCGAACGACAGAATATTTCTTTCTTTGTATTTGAAAACCAGAAAAATGTGTACTGGTCTGACAATACAGTGTCGCCGAATTATCAATTGTTGAAGCAGGATTCAAAGTTGTTTTTCAGCGGAAATGCGTGGTATTTGTTGACGTATGGAAAAAATGGCAATCGCGAGGTGTTTGTATTGACTCTCATAAAACATCAGTATCCGTTTGAAAATGAGTATATTAAGAATGGATTTCAGCACGATTTCAAGATTGATAATAATGTGGAAATCTACAATGACTTTCAATGTGATTCTACAATAGCAATCAACGATAGTAACGGCGAATATTTGTTGTCTCTTTCTCCAAAAACTACCGAAAACGAAAAAATAGACGTGTCACGGGAGTTTAATCCGATTAGTATTGTTTGCCTGTTCCTTGCGTATATATTATTGTTGGTATTTTTTGCAAAATTTCCAACTGCGAATGTGAAAGTGTATCGTATGCTTCGTTTGATAGCGCTACTAGTAACTATTGCTTTTGGAGCGCTATTTGTCTATAATGACTTTTACGCATTGCATAAAGATGTTGAACGGTTGTTCTTGCGTCTGATTGTGACCATTTGTTTTGTGTATTTTGTTTTTACAATAAAAGAACGTCATAGAGTTGGATATCTTTTCATTGTTGCTTTTTCATTTGTTTCGGCTCTGTTGTGTGTTTGGGTGGGCGATACTATAGTAGATACATATCATGGCAATATCAACGTGGAGTTGTATAATCTACTAGCTGTCAATAGTTTAAGTTTTGTGTATTATATTTTACTTGGCCTTTCGCTGTTTGTGTATTTTGCTTTTAGTTTTCGCTGTTTGCGTGGCTTTGAATTTAAAAATCACGTTCAAATATTGGTTTGCGTCTTATTGGGAATCGTTTCATACGTGATGTTGTCTCACAACTACGTGTATGTGATTTTCTATATCGTCACAATTGTTCCAATTCTTCTTTTCAAATACAAAAAACCTACGGCAGAGCCAACCTTATTCTTTAAAATACTATTGCTTGTCATTTCCGTATTTTTTGTGGAGTGGGCGGTGAGCGAACAGTTGTCACAAAAGAAAGCTTTTGAACGATACCAGTTGGCTAACGATTTAGCGGAGGAACAAGACCCGCTTGCCGAATCATTTTTGTCAAAAGTATATAAGTCAACCAGAAACGACAATACGTTAAAAGCCTTGATGACGCGTACAGATAATGATGTGGAAATAAAGAATTATCTGCAAAAAACGTATTTTACAGGTCTGTTGGAACAATATGAACTGGAATGTACGGTTTGTGGTACGGATACGGCTTTTGTTGCAACCAATCAGTTGCCAAATTGCGAAAACTATTTCACGCAAATGCTGAAAACCAGTGGGAAAAGCATTTCCGACACTACTTATTACTACGTCAACAACCAAGATGGAAACATAACGTATTTTGATTCAATTCAATATAATTTGGCAAATGGTACAATCTCCAAATTATACATTGAACTGCATTCGAAACAAACTTCGCAGGATTATGGTTATCCAACTATTTTGCTTGATAAATCGGTACAAGCAAAAAGTCAGGGCGAATTTTCTTCTGCAAAATATAAAAATGGCGTTCTTATTTCAAAACGTGGCCGTTGTCCATATTCGCATACGTTAAAAATCAATGGAGAAGAAGAATATACAACGATTTACGACGAGCAGCATCATGTGGTTCATTTGGCATATCGCATCAATGACCAATTTACGGTGGTTGTAAGTAATCGTACTCTTAGATTGAGTAATTACTTAATATGGTTCCCGTACATTTTTATGATTTTCTTCATATTGCTGTTTGCATCTGAAAAATTGTTCGGCACAAAGGAGAAAACAACAAGAAATCATTCACTTTCGACTCAAATACGTCATTCCCTTGTTGGATTGTTGGTTGGCTCATTTTTGATTGTTGGTGTTATAGGTGTACTTTTTATAAATGCTCGTAATGACCGTCAGCAACAAAATTTCTTGGAAGAAAAAATGCAGTCGATTGCAAATGAATTTTCCTTGTATTACAAGGATTACGATATAATTTCGACAAATAATAGAATCGAAATTCAGGATGCTTTGCTGCATTTGGCTGATATTCACTCTACCGATATTAATTTCTATAATCCAACAGGAATTTTGATAGCATCGTCGCGTCCGGAAATCTTTCAGTTCCGCTTGTTGAATGAAAAAATGGCTACTAATGCTTATTTCCAATTGATTGTAAAAGATAGACCAAATTTTTCACAGGAGGAATCTATTGGAAATCTTCAGTTTATGTCTTCGTATACCGCAGTGACAAATAGTCAAAATCAGATTTTGGGCTATTTGAACTTGCCTAATTTCTCAAATCAGGAGGAATTCACACAACAATTTGGTGGTTTAATAGTTGGACTTTTGAACTTGTTCGTGATATTGCTGATTGTATCAACGATACTTTCTGTATTTGTTGCAAAAAAAATTACAGCACCGTTGGCTATTTTACAAGAAAAAATGAAAAATGTCACTGTCGGTACAGAAAATGAAAAAATAGAACTTAATGCTCCTGATGAACTGAATGGTCTACTCGACAACTACAACACTATGATAGACCAATTGGATAGTAGTGCAGACAAGTTGGCGAAGGCAGAACGCGAAATGGCCTGGCGCGAAATGGCACGGCAGATTGCCCACGAGATAAAGAATCCGCTTACGCCGATGAAGTTAAGCATCCAGTTGTTAAATCGCTCATGGGACGAAAAGGACGAAAAGTTTGAAAAACGCTTGAAGTCAATCTCCAAAACAATGATAGAGCAAATTGATACTCTTGCGGAAACGGCTACATCGTTCTCTGATTTTGCAAAGTTGTCAAAAGTAAATCTCGAGCCAATCAACATAAATGAACTGATTCAAAATTGCGTTACCTTGTTCGGTCAAGAAGAACATATATCAGTTATAGCTGATTTACCTGAAGAGGTGATAACTGTACTTGCCGACAAGGAAAAAACCATGCGTTTGTTCAACAATTTGGTGAAAAATGCAATACAGGCAATTCCTGTCAATCAGAAGGGTGTTGTATCTGTTTCGTTACAGAATGCTGGTGAGTATGCGTTGATTGCTGTACAAGATAACGGGCGTGGAATTGACGACGAAGTGAAACAACACATTTTTGAATTACATTTCACTACGAAATCAACGGGAAGCGGTTTCGGACTTGCTATCTGCAAAAATATTGTCGAAGGCTGCAAGGGAGAAATTTGGTTCGAAACCGAAGTTGGTGTTGGAACTACGTTCTTTGTGAAATTACCGATAATGAAATAAAGATAAATCCCCTAATTCCCCGATTCCTCAATTATATTTCTGGTACTGGAGCTGGCGTTGAATCTTGTGATTTTTCAATTGCTTGAGAAACATTTATAACAAAGTCACCGATTTTTTCATATAGGGCATACACGCTGCTGTATATCGTTCCAACTTCGTAAGTGTATTCTCCCGATTTAATTGCTTCAACGTGCGCATCGCGGAGCAGGTTTCGATATTCGTTAATTGTTTCTTCTGCTTGATATGCTGATGAAATATCTACATCATCATAATTTTTGCCGAGGTTTTCGTTCATTATGTTAAGAGCCTTGCCAACACAGTCGTACATCTTTTGCAGGTGACCGTCATTAATCTGCCCGAACTTGATGTTTTGTTCGCGTTGGTTTTTCTTCATAATGGAAATATGATAGATGCTGTCACCAATACTTTCCAAATTGTCTATAATACGTAGCATTGAGCTAATTTTCTTGGAACCTTCCTTACTGGAAATGGTTTCGGAAATGTGTGTAAGGAATTTGGCAATTTCTATCTCCATTCTGTCGGTAATTCCTTCGTATTTTGAAATTCTTTCAAGATATTCGGAAAATGTGTCTTCTGTTTTGGCTTCATTCAGATCTGTAATAAAACCGTACATTTTCAATACGCGGTTCGAGAATAATTGAATTTCCTGTTGGGCACTTTCAATATCAAGTTCCGAGGTATTCATAAAGTGAACAGGTATGTATTTCAACTTGAACGTTTCCTCGTCTTCTTCGTTTGTCTTAACCATCCAATCCACAATTCTAATGATTTGCGGAATGAACCAAGCAAGAATCAATGTGTTTACGACGTTAAAGAATGTATGGAAAATTGACAGTGCCATTGGAATTGAGGAAGGATTATAATTTGCATCGCCAGGCATTGTGTATGGGTCTGAGCCTACAATTCCAACGGTCATGTTAGAAATTAAATTCATCAAAGGATAGAATACTGCTAGCGAAATAAGTACGCCGATTACGTTGAATACCAAGTGGGCTCGTGCGGCTTTTTTTGCCATTGTGTTGGCAACCATGGCTGCAAGGTTTGCAGTGATAGTTGTTCCAATATTTTGTCCCATAACCAGTGCTACAGCTACGTCAAAACCAATCCACCCTTTGTAGCACATAACTAACGTAATTGCCATCATTGCGGCACTGGCTTGTACTAAGCACGTCAACAATGCACCAATAATGATAAATAAAATGATGGATAAATACCCAAAGTTTGACAGTTTTGCAATGGCTTCAAGGAAATTTGGATATTCTTCCAAGTTAGGCATTGCACCTTGTAGAAAATCAAGACCGATAAGCAACAGTGCAAGACCAATAATAAATTCACTGATGGAATTTAGTTTCTCTTTTTTCATCAACATCATTGGCAATGCTATGGCAACAGCCATAAGTGGAAAATTAAGCGTTGCTGCCGAGTCCCCTAAACCTAATAACGAAATAATCCATGCAGTCACTGTTGTACCAATGTTCGCACCCATAATGACGGCAATTGCGCCTGCCAACGATAATAATCCTGCATTAACAAAACTGACCACCATAACTGTTGTAGCCGATGATGATTGGATTGCAGCTGTAACCACGGTTCCCGTTAAAATTCCACGGATTGGTTTGTCTGTCATTTTTGCCAAAATGGTACGCATTTTACTTCCAGCCATTTTTTGAAGGCTGTCGCTCATCAGTTTCATTCCATATAGAAAAATGCCCAACGCACCAATAGCTACCAATAATATCTTGAATATCTCCCAAATGTTCATAGTTTCTTCTTTTATTTCTGAAACAAAAATAAAATCGTAATGTTATCACAATGTTAATTTATGTTAATCTTAAGTTAAGTTTTTCGGGAATACGTATCTTTGCGAAAACTATTGAATATGGAACTGATTTTTGCATCGAATAATCCCCATAAGTTGGAGGAAATTAAAAAGTTGGCGGGAAAAATGTGCACAATTTTGAATTTAAAACAGGCACATTGCGAGGGCGAAATACCAGAAACTGGTAATACGCTTGCAGAGAATGCATTGCAAAAGGCTCGTTGGGTATATGCCAAAACGGGTAAAAATTGTTTCGCTGATGATACAGGTCTTGAAATAGATGCTTTAAATGGTGCTCCAGGCGTATATACTGCACGTTTTGCAGGTGAGAATTGTACTCCCAAAGACAATATTATAAAGACATTGACCCTTCTCAAAGGTGAGACAAACCGTACTGCTTATTTCAAAACTGTTATCGCCTGCATAATCGATGGCAAAGAATTTTTGTTCAATGGCGAAGTAAAAGGACAAATTGCTACCGAAGAAATGGGAGATGGTGGCTTTGGGTATGATCCTATATTTATTCCCGAGGGCTATGATATTTCTTTCGCTCAGATGCCTCTCGAAACGAAGAATACTATGAGTCATCGCGGTCGTGCCACAGCAAAGTTTATAGACTTTTTGAAATCATTGGAAAAATAAAAAGCTGTTGTATCGGTTTTGTAGATGTATAATTCTCAAAGAGAGATGGTTAATTTTGCTTAGCTACAAAATATAATTGCACAAAAGAATTATCTTTGAGCAGAAAATTAGGAGTGATGAAATCAGATAGCATTGTCATAATACCTACGTACAACGAAAAGGAGAATATCGAGAAGATTATTCGTCGTGTTTTGTCGTACGAAAAAGGTTTTGATATTCTTGTCGTTGATGACAATTCTCCTGATGGAACAGCTTCGATTGTAAAAACACTACAACAAGAAATATCCGATAGGATTTATTTGCTGGAACGTCCAGGCAAGCAGGGCCTTGGGGTAGCATACATAGCTGGTTTCAAGTGGTCTCTTTCCAATGGCTATGACTACATTTTTGAGATGGATGCTGATTTTTCTCATAATCCCGACGATTTAATCCGCTTGTATAGAGCCTGTTCTGTTGATGGCGCTGATGCTGCAGTTGGCTCACGGTATGTTACGGGAGTAAATGTTGTGAATTGGCCTATGAAGCGTGTACTTTTGTCATATTTTGCTTCAAAATATGTACGTTTCATTACGAGAATGCCATTGCGTGATGCAACAGCTGGTTTCGTCTGCTATACGTCAAAGGTGCTGAAGTCACTGGATTTGGATACAATTAAATTCAAAGGCTATGCTTTTCAAATTGAGATGAAATTCAAAATTTGGCATAGTGGCTACAATATTGTTGAGGTTCCAATTATTTTTACCGATAGAGAAGAAGGTGCATCAAAAATGAATGGCGGCATTATTAAAGAAGCCGTGTTTGGTGTTATTTCTTTGAAATTGACAAGCGGGAAAAAACAATCTCTTAAGTAAGAATGTCGTACCCTGTTTCTGTTACGACAAGGGTATGTTCCCATTGGGCTGATAGTTTTTTATCTGCAGTGATAACTGTCCAACCGTCTTTCAAAAATTTACATTTCCATGTACCTTCGTTCACCATTGGCTCAATGGTGAAAACCATTCCAGGCATCATAAGTACGCCTTTCTGACGGGGTTGTGCATAGTGAACAACCTCAGGTTCGTCGTGGAATTTTTTACCAATTCCATGACCGCATAAGTCACGGACAATGCTACAACCATTTTCATTTGCATAAGGTTCAATTGCATCACCAATATCGTTCAAACGTCCGTATGGTTTTACTTGTTTCAATCCAATTTCGAGACATTCTTTTGCAACATCAACCAATTTTTGCGCATTAGGAGCAACTTCGCCAACGCAGAACATTCGGCTACTGTCACCGTAGTAACCATCAAGAATTGTTGTGCAGTCAACATTGACAATATCACCGTTTTTAATGATGGTATTTGCGTTTGGAATACCATGGCAAACAACTTCGTTAATGGAGATACAACTGCTTTTCGGGAAACCTTCGTAATTCAAGCAGGCAGGAATACCATGATTGTCGTATGTAAATTCACGAATCAAGTCGTCAAGATGTTCCGTAGAAACGCCTTCTTTTACTTCAGATTGAATCATATCAAGCACTGCGTGGTTCAATGCACCGGCTTTACGAATTTTTTCAATTTCTTCGGCGGAATACAAAATAGTGCGCGGAAGGATTCTAAAACCTTCACGGCGGTATTTGTCTAATTCACAGTCTTGCAACCAATGGCATTTTTTATATTTTTTGCCACTTCCGCACCAGCAAGGGTCGTTTGGTTCAATCTTATTCATTCTATTAAAAATTGAGAACATCTGATCTAAAATAAATTTCCTTGTTTTGCCTGTGGAATACGACCTAAATGTCTGTATGCCAAAGGAGTGACTTCGCGCCCGCGAGGAGTACGTTGCAGGAATCCTTCTTTAATTAAGAATGGTTCGTACACTTCTTCTATCGTTCCTGAATCTTCGCCCACAGCAGTAGCAATAGTATTTACGCCGACAGGGCCACCATTGAATTTGTCGATAATGGTACACAAAATTTTGTTGTCCATTTCGTCAAGGCCATATTTGTCGATATTTAATGCTTCGAGAGCAAATTGAGCAATTTCAACGGTAATTTTACCAGAACCTTTTACTTGTGCAAAATCGCGCACACGACGGAGTAGGGCGTTGGCAATACGTGGAGTACCACGACTACGCGATGCAATTTCTTTTGCTGCTTGCGTAACTATTTCAACGTGAAGAATTTTTGCCGAGCGTTCAATGATTTTTGTCAATAAATCTACATCGTAGTATTCGAATAGACAATTGATTCCGAAACGTGCACGTAACGGACTTGTCAATAACCCAGATCGGGTAGTGGCACCAATAAGCGTAAATGGAGCAAGCGACAGTTGTACTGAACGTGCGCTTGGACCTTTGTCTATCATAATATCGATGCGGAAATCTTCCATTGCTGAATACAAATATTCTTCGACAACGGGCGAAAGTCGGTGAATTTCGTCTATAAAAAGCACATCGTTTTCTTCCAGACTGGTAAGTAAACCTGCTAAATCACCTGGTTTATCAAGTACGGGGCCAGAAGTTACTTTGAAATTCACTCCAAGTTCGTTTGCTATGATGTTCGACAATGTGGTTTTTCCCAATCCAGGAGGACCATGAAGCAAAACGTGGTCAAGAGATTCTCCACGCATTTTTGCAGCCGCCACAAAGATTTTCAGATTTTCCACAACCTTTTGTTGACCCGTAAAATCGTCAAATTCCAACGGACGGAGTTGTTTTTCGAACTCAGCATCTTTATTTGAAATATGTTCCGGATCAAGGTTTGTATTCATTGCAATGATTTTTACAAATGTAAAAGATTTTCTTGGGATTTAAGTCAAGAGCATTGCAATTAATTACTTCCCATGTTTAACTCGTTTGGCTTGTTTCATTTGTAATTTGTAGAGAATTTCAGGATTTGGAGGCAACTCAGGCAAAATTTCAGTAATTTGTTCTAATTGCCTTATCGCTCGTAGCAGTTGCAACAGCGATTGCAAAGAAATGTTGTAAAGCTTTCCGTTTTCAAAATTTCGAATTGTTGGAATGCTCAATCCCGTTTGCGTTGCAATTTCTTGTTGTGTGAGTTTACACTGCAAACGATACTGCTTGAAATTCAAGCCCATCGATGCAATAATTTCACTATTTGCTTTGCCGTATAAATCCATTTCTACAATTTCAACAAAGGTAAATATATTTTCTGTTATATGCAAATAATCGGTTTAACTGAAAATATATTTGCTATTTTGGAACTCAGCGTCTTTATTTGAAATATGTTCTGGGGCAAGGTTTGTATTCTTTGAATTATAAATTTATAGGAATATATGTTCAAGAGCATTGCAATTAATTCAAAGTTAATTCTATTAGTAGAGTGTACAAGTTAATAGTGCGATACAACTTTTTAGTTAAATATACTACCATCTATTATTTTGAAGGAGCAACAATTCGGCTTTCCTTGCCGTCTTTGTAGTATATGGTGTATTTTAAGGTGCCGTTTTCGTTGTAGTAGTTCCAACTTTTGATTGCTTTTCCGTGTCGCCACTGTTCGTCGTGTTCTATTTGTCCGTTTTTGTAATAGTACACATGATGACCTTGTTCGGAGCCGCTCATATATTCTCCACGAAATGCTTTGTTGCCGTTGAGGTATGAACTTTTCCATAGTCCGGTTTTTTCTCCAAATTCGTATTTCCCTTCGCTTTGTAAATCACCTATGCGACTTGTCCAAACACCTTGTCGTTGGTCATCGCGGTACATTCCTTCAAGGATTTTTTCGCCTTCGTCGTCATATTCAATACTTAATCCTTGGCGTCGTCCAAATTCATATTCTTCTTCTTTTTGCAAATCACCAACTTCGCTGTAAAACCGCCAGGCTCCATTGTATTTCCCGTTTACAAAATTTCCTATTTGTTTAGTAGTTTCATCGGGATAGTAGAATTTCCATTGACCAGTTTTTTCTCCATTTTCGTACAAACCTTCCGATTCTTTTTTTCCTGATGGATAAAAGAATATCCATTCTCCAATTTTGTCGCCGTTTTCAAGCGTAGCGCCTTTCCCAATAAGTGTACCTTGTATGTCATACAAACTGCCGTCAACAACGGAACCGTGCCTGTCATATTGTCTATGAACACCGATTGGCGTTTTGTCGCGGAAAGAACCCTTGTATTTCAGCGTAGAATCGGAATAATATTCTTTTTTTTCAAATGGATCTTCAAATTCAGCCATAGTGGAGCTGGAATATAGTAGTGTGTCGTTTTCGTAATTCCCGACCTGTATCAAATTCTCGTGCTGGTTGTACATTTTGTATAAACCATTCAATTTGCCGTTGGTATAATTTGCTTCGGTTTTCATAGCACCATTCGGGTAAAAACTGATGTGCATACCTGTTTTTAATCCTTGCTTGTCGGTGCGGTTAATTGCTTGCGACGAGATGAGGTTATTATTCTCGTAAATGGAAATAGTAATGATTGTATCATCTTGATATTCAAAACTTTTACCTTCTTTTTTGTTGTTCAAATAATTGATTTCTTGTAAAAGTTTTCCATCAACATTGAAATGTTGTTCCACACCTTGTTTTTGGTCGTTCACGTAAAGTACGCTTAAACAGAGATATGATGTAGAATCGCTTGTTGCGTATTCTTTGTAATATCCGTTTTTGTGATTCTCAAAATAGGAAATTTCTTTTTCCAATGTTCCGTTTTCATTGTAGAAACACCAAACACTGTCGAGTAGAAAGTTGGTTCGTTTGCCAACAGATTTCAAAGTGCCGTTGGGATAATACGATTTCCAATAACCATCAGGATTGCCATTTATTAAAGTTCCTTCGGAAGAAATATTCCCGTTTGGGTAAAAATATTGCTTAAATTCTTGGGCAACAGTTATTTGTGATACAAATAGACTTAAAGAAAATAGACAATATGTTAAATAGTTCTTCACGCTTTTGAATATGTAAAAACAAAAGTATTTAAAAATTTAAAAAATTCAGAAAAGAACTATTTCTTGTTTCCGATTGACTGCGACAGAATAACGTGCTGTGAAGGAGCAAGTTTGAGCGTTTTGGTGAGCATTTCTCTGTCAACATATCCTCTAATAACGCATCCCAAATTTTCGGATGCGCAAAGAAGGTAAACATTTTGTGCAATGAATCCACAGTCGGCGTATGCCATATTATCTCGTCCTGATTCTGCAATGGAACCCATTTTTGTATAGTCAGCGACATAGACAATGTTCATCCCTGCAGTGGCAACGTAGTCTTGTCCACCGGCAAGTTTCCTATTGTCTCCAGCCGATAATTGAACCAATTCGTTTGTCTTATCATCCCAACGATACGTTCCCGATGGTAGAAAAACGAATAAAATATATTCTTGGCAGTTCATTGCAGAAGGAACGGTTCTTTTATCTGCGCGGTTCATTCCGTATGCAGCCCACAAAATGTTGGAAATCTGTTGGTTTGTTAATGCTTTTGTTGCATACTCCTTAGTCGATTTACGGTTTTGTAAACAATATTGTATTGATTTTCCACCTTCCTTTTGAGGTGCTGGAAGTTTAATATTTTGTGCTTCAACCATCAGTGCCATTAGACTAAAAATTACAATGCTACATATAAATCGTGGTGCCTTCATCATCATTGTTCTTATCGTTGTTATTACCAGTTGTGTCCAGAAAAATATATACTGCCACGGTTATTACGTGGAATAGCAGTATCAATAATGTCCACAAGAGTTTTTCACTTGTCGTACGGAGTTGTTTCTCGGCAACCCAAATCTGATGCAGCAACCAAATGTCCAGGACAGCACAGATAGTAATGATAATAACCCTAAGCATATTTTATTTGTTTCTGTTACTGCAAAGGTAAAAATTAATGCGAAAAGTGTAATAAAATCACAATGTATAATTATTAAAATTCCGTTACATTTGTATCGTAACTGCAATAGAGGAAAACAAGGTGCGCATGTGTTGCAATATTTCACATTAGTCCGTTCTTGTATATCCTTGTTGAAAAATATTTGCCGTAGTTTGCGGCACAAAGAGATTGGATGTAAATCGTTATGTACAACTATATTGTAAATACCCATTCCCACGTATATGACGAGGCTTTCGATGCCGACCGTGATGAAGTTATGGCACGGGCAATGACTCTGGGAGTGAAAAAATTGATATTACCTGACATTGATTCTTCATCCAGAGAACGAATGTTTGCCATGGCTGAACAATATCCACAAAATTGTTTTCCGTTGCTTGGCGTACATCCAACGTCGGTGAACGAACACTACCAGACGGAACTTGCTGCCTTTTTTTCGGAGTTGGACAAACGGACCATTTATGGCATTGGCGAAATTGGTATTGATTTATACTGGGATAAAACATTTTTGAATGAGCAAATAGAAGTGTTTGTCCGTCAGGTTGCTGTCGCGCAGGAGCGCAATTTGCCATTGGTGATACACGTACGCAAGGCGTTTAACGAAACCTACCGTGCCTTGAAAAATATGTCGCATCTGCAATACAAAGGTGTATTCCATTGCTTTTCTGGTTCAAAAGAAGAGGCTTTCAAGGTGATAGAAATGGGCTTTCATATAGGTATAGGTGGGGTGCTTACGTTTAAGACATCTCATCTCGATGAAATTGTTTCTGCCATACCACGTAGTGCCGTGGTGCTTGAAACTGACGATCCGTATTTAACTCCAACACCACATCGCGGCGAACGCAATGAACCTGGATATGTAATGCTGGTTGCTGAAAAATTAGCCTCAATATGGAACTGTTCGGTTGAGGAAGTGATGGATTGTACCACTGCCAACGCACTGGAGCTCTTCAATAATATAAAGACTCTGGAACATTAATAAAAATTGGTTGTTTATAATTTGACATCTGATAGTTGCATGCAGAATGGTTTTGATACATATTTCGCTCGTTATGAAGTGTTCCCACAGCGATTGGATGAACCTGTCAATCCAAATCTTGGGATGATAGTCGCCATTCCATGTTACAACGAACCAGACATTATGAAAACAATTTGTTCGCTGTTGGAATGCGACGCTCCACAGTGTGCCGTAGAGATTATTGTTGTGGTGAATTATAGCGAAACAGCCGATGAAATGATTAAGCAGTTCAATAAGCAAACTTATGCGGGTTTGAAAAAATTTGCTGAGGAACAAAACACCCAGACGATAAAGATTTTACCGATATTAGCTTCCGATTTGCCCCAAAAACAGGCAGGCGTTGGCTTAGGTCGAAAAATTGCGATGGACGAGGCAATGCGTCGTTTCGCGGCAATAAATAATCCCGATGGCATAGTGATTTCGTGCGATGCTGATACATTGGTTGAAAAAAATTATTTCTGTGCCATAGAACAATTTTATGCTGAACATCAGGCTGCTGCTGTTGCGAATCTCTATTTTGAACACGATATTTCTGGAAATTTCCCCGATGAACAATACAATGCTATTGCACAATACGAACTTCATCTCCGTTACTATGTTGCCCAATTGAAACGTATATCGTTTCCTTATGCGTTTCAAACTGTGGGTTCTTGTTTTACGGTAAAGGCAAAACGCTATTGCCTGCAAGGTGGAATGAATAAACGGCAGGCTGGCGAAGATTTCTATTTTTTACAGAAAGTAGCGCAAAGCGAACCAGTTTACGAAATACGTACAACATGCGTACACCCATCTTCAAGAATTTCCGACAGAGTCCCATTTGGTACGGGACCAGTGCTTCATAAAATGTTAGATGATGGAAATACAATGTTTGTAACATTTGCTCCCGAGGGATTTGCTGTTCTTGGAGCTTTGTTCTCCAGAATTGACCAGTTTAGGATTGCCGACGAATTACAGTTGGAACAGTTATATGCAGGACTCGATTCCACTATGCAGGAATGCGTGAATGTTGATGAGTTCAAATCTAAAATAATCGAAATACAAAACAATACGTCAACGATAAATCAGTTTAGAAAACGGTTCTATGCCTGGTTTAACGGTTTTCTGGTATTTCGTTATTTGAATACGTCCAGTCAAAGTAAGTTCCCGAAAGTCCCTGTTGTAGAAGCTGTTTCGCATTTTCTTGGCGAAAAAGCAGATGTGTTCGAATTATTGAAGAAAATGAGAAAGGAATACTAGAATTTACATTAAAAATTTTTGTAACTCCTCTCCGATACATCCATTTTGAATAGTTATATCTAATATTTGTTGTTCCAATTTTGCAGGAGGATTTTTCACTCCATTGAAATTGCATTTTTCTTGAATTAGTTTCTCTCCTAATGCTGCGTGTAATCCCAGTGACGCATCAATATATTTAAGATGTGTCGGTTCTTCTAAAAGGAAGTTGAAAGTGTTCTTATTGTTCAGAACGCGATTTTGAGGAATATGTTCTCCATATTCGTCTTCAACGCCCATATTTGCTGCAATTGCACGGGATTCCATAATTGCGGATACAATGTCAGGCTTATTGAGAGCATCTTTTTTACCAGTAGCAGTAACTATAAAATCGGCATGATTAATTGCATTTGTTGTTTCGGTAATGTTTTGTGCATCAACAATTTGAATGCCTTGCTTGCTCATGTCTTCGGAAAAGTCTACCTGTAGGCCGTCGACCGTTTGTGGACGTTTTTGTGTTACAACTTTCACGGAACAGCCCTTTGTTAATCCTTGTAGCGCAATACCACTCCCAACTTTTCCACTCCCGAAAACAACCAATTTCTTACCTTCAAACGGTGAGAAACCCAGTTGCTTCAATGCTCTAAAATAGCCGTCGCCAGTGCCAAGTGATGTCTCAATACGTTTGATTATTCCGCTGTCGGCAACAAATACTGGTTTTGACGACTTTTCATATAGATATACTCCAGAGCGTGTTAGTTCCACAAAACCGTATGCGGGATGACAGGCTGAAAATTGTCCGGCACAATCCAAAATGAGATCGAAAAATT
Source organism: uncultured Bacteroidales bacterium (assembly GCA_937892155.1). Classification (GTDB taxonomy): domain Bacteria; phylum Bacteroidota; class Bacteroidia; order Bacteroidales; family UBA1715; genus UBA1715. Next base: position 20,472 of record CALAUG010000047.1, read on the forward strand.
GTCCGTTTTGTTCTTGATTCAACACATCGGCTTGTGTTAATACTGAAAATCCCCATTGCTTTACTTTTTTTACAATTGTGATGTCGCAGGCAACTGTGTCGCAGCCAATGCTTAAGTCAGCTCCTCCGGCAATAAGTGCTGCGTATTCAAGAAGGGTGTTTCTGAAAACTGGCGTTGCAACTAAAATTCGTTTGCCAACAAATGGTTTTTTCGTTGCCCATTGTTTTGCCAAATATCCAAGAACGGGATATTCGTTTGTTTGATAAACACCATTTAAAACTTCTTCGAACATAGTTAGTTAGTTTTCCATCGGAAACAATCGTTTTTCAATCCGATGAGGTCAATAATTCTGTCGATAACTGTTGCGCATACTTCGTCGATTGTCTGTGGATTGGAATAGAACGATGGACTTGCGGGGCAAATAATTCCACCAGCAAGAGTAATCAGTTCCATATTTTTAATGTGGACAAGACTATACGGAGTTTCTCGTACGGCGAGAATAAGTTGCCGTCGTTCTTTCAGCATTACGTCGGCGGCGCGACAGATAAGATTTTCTGCGGTTCCATGTGCAATTCTTCCCATTGTCCCAACGCTGCACGGACATACAATCATTGTGTCGTATTTTGATGAACCTGAAGCTATTGGAGAGAAAAAATCATCGTCTTGAAATTCTTTAAAATCGTAGATATTAGGCTGTGATTGTAACTCGTGCTGCCAAACCTTTTTTGCTGTGTCGGAAAAAACCACACACACTTCGTCAATTTGATTACGAAAACTATGCAGTTTGTCAAATAATTGCTGAGCGTAAATAGCTCCCGATGCTCCCGTGACGGCGATAATGATTTTCATTCTGGGAGCAGTTGATTATTTCTTTTTAGCTTGTGCAGCTGCGTTGTAGCGCGCGTTCATCACTTTAAGAATATCATTCGTGATGTTCAATTCCTCTTCGGCATATAAAACGCTGCTTTGGTAAGCGTTGTTCAAAATGATTTTGTATTTGCCATCGGCATTATAGAATTTAATGCAGGCATTCACACTGTCAATTAACTGATTGAGCAATTTTTGTTCTTTAACGGCTAAATCTTGTTGTTTTTGTTGCTGTTCTGCATATAATTGCTGCTGTCTGTTCGTCAATTCTGCTTCTTTTGCTTGAGCATCGGCAGATGTAATGATGTGCTTTTCAATTTGATACTGAAATTCTTCTACCTCTTTCTGGAATTGCTCGGCTTTCTTTTGCAATTTCGATTCCTCGCTGCTTACCATACTTTGGTATTGTTTTTCCAATTTTTGGTAATACAGATAATTGTGCATTACGGAATCAACAATTACGTATGCAATTGGAAATGATGCTTCTACCATTTCTTCTCCTTCAAAAATTGCATCAAGTGATGAATCAATTTCTGTTACGGGTTCTTCTTTTGGCGTTTCGCACGAAGGTTTTTTTACGTACAAAGCGAACAATACGATTATTGCTATTGCAAAAATGATGTTGATGATTAGATTACTGTTTCTCATAATTCTTATTTTTTGATTCACGAAAGTACAGATTTATTTTTGATTGACGGCAAAAGATAGTTGTAAAACTTTTGAAACGAGGCCATAATGTTTTATATTTTCATGATGTCTTTTGTTTTTGCGAATCTAAAAATTGATTTTCCCTTTATTTCGTACTTTTGTAAAAACAATTTGGCAAATATGACAAAAAAGGACTTTCTTGAAATTCTATCCAAACGAATTCTTGTGCTTGATGGTGCTACTGGCACTATGATTCAGCGATACAACCTTACTGAAGAAGATTACCGTGGAACACGCTTTGCCGCTTCGCCTATTCTTCTTAAAGGTAATAACGATATGTTGAGTTTGACGAAACCTGAAGTGATTCGTGAGATTCACCAAAAATATCTTGAAGCAGGAGCCGATATTATTGAAACTAACACGTTCAACGCCAATAGAATATCGCAGTCCGACTATAATTTGCAGGAACTTGTGACCGAAATAAATACAGCGTCGGTGTCAATTGCCCGCCAGATTGCTGACGAATTTACCCAAAAGAATCCTGCTAAACCACGTTTTGTGTGTGCGTCAATTGGGCCTACAAACAAAACTGCATCAATGTCGCCTGATGTGAATAATCCTGCTTTCCGTGCCGTTACTTTTGACGATTTGGTGGAAACCTACAAAGAACAAGTAACGGCAATGATTAAAGCAGGTGCCGATATTCTTTTGGTTGAGACTTGTTTCGATACGCTGAATGTAAAGTCGTGTTTGTTTGCCATAGACCAAGTTCAAACTGAGTTGGGAACAGATCTTCCTGTTATGGTTTCGTTCACGATTGCCGATGCAAGCGGACGAATTTTATCGGGACAGACTCTTGAAGCTTGCATACGTTCAATTTCCCACGCAAATATTGTGAGTATCGGTTTGAATTGCTCGCTTGGAGCTAAGGAAATGACTCGTTTTGTGAAAGAACTTTCCGAAAAATGTCCGTTTTGCGTGACTGCCCATCCTAATGCAGGTTTGCCAAACCAATTCGGAAAATACGAGCAAACTCCGGAAATCATGCAGGGATATATCCGTACGTATTTGGAAAATTCGTATGTGAATATTATTGGTGGTTGTTGCGGTACAAACAACGAACATATTCGTAAGATTGCGGAAATAGCTGGTAATTATTCGCCACGTCCATTGCCTCAAAAAAGTAACACAATGTATTTGAGTGGACTTGAACCACTTACAGTTGAAAAAGATAAGAATTTCATTAATATCGGAGAACGTACTAATGTTGCTGGCTCGGCGAAATTTGCTCGTCTTATCCGTGAAAAGAATTACGATGAAGCTTTGTCTATTGCACGTGCTCAAGTGGAAAATGGCGCTCAAATCATCGATGTGAATCTTGACGACGCTATGTTGGACTCAAAAGCAGAAATGATTCATTTTTTGAATTTACTTGCCTCAGAGCCTGAAATTTCACGCGTACCAATAATGATTGACTCGTCAAAATGGGAAGTCCTCGAGGCTGGCTTGAAATGCATTCAGGGTAAATGTTTGGTTAATTCCTTAAGCTTGAAGGAAGGCGAGGACTTGTTTTTGAAAAAAGCTCGTCTGGTGAAAAAATATGGCGCAGCAGTTGTCGTTATGGCTTTTGACGAACAAGGTCAAGCTGACACATACGCACGAAAAATTGCTGTGTGCGAACGTGCATACAATTTGTTGCTTTCTATCGACTTTCCTCCACAAGACATTGTTTTCGACACCAACGTGCTGACAATCGCTACTGGTATTGCCGAACACGATAATTATGCGAAAGATTTTATTGAATCGGTTCGTTGGATAAAACAACATCTTCCATACGCAAAGACAAGTGGCGGAATTAGTAACGTATCGTTCTCATTTAGAGGGAATAACGCCGTCCGTGAAGCAATGCATTCCATCTTCCTCTATCACGCTATCAAAGCAGGTTTGGATATGGGAATTGTGAATCCTGGAATGTTGCAGGTTTATGATGAAATTCCAACGGAACTGAGACAAAAAATTGAAGCAGTTGTTCTTAATACTTCTTCAACAGCGGCAGAAGAACTTGTTGAATATGCAAGTACAATCAAACAGGCCGAAACAACAACGGTCAAACACGATGATTGGCGAAATGCCACAGTCGAACGTCGTTTGGCGTATGCGCTGATGAAGGGATTGCCAGATTTTTTGGAAGAAGATTTACAAGATGCCCGTGCTGCGTATCCTTCATCTTTGTCAATTATTGAAGGCCCGTTGATGGGCGGAATGGGAGAGGTTGGAACGTTGTTCGGACAAGGAAAAATGTTCTTGCCGCAGGTTGTAAAAACAGCCCGTACAATGAAGAAAGCGGTTTCAATTCTCGAGCCATACATAGAACAAGAAAAACAGCAGTCACAGTCAACTGCGGCAGGAAAGGTGTTACTTGCTACGGTAAAAGGTGACGTACACGATATTGGGAAAAATATAGTAGGTGTTGTACTTGCCTGCAACAATTTCGAAATAATTGATTTGGGCGTTATGTGTCCAACGGAACAAATAGTTGACGAAGCAATCAAAAACGATGTGGATTTCATAGGTTTAAGTGGTTTAATTACACCATCACTTGAAGAGATGGCAAACGTAATTAAAGAATTGGAACATCGTCATTCTCATATTCCGGTAATGATTGGTGGTGCAACGACATCGAAAGTACATACGGCAATAAAACTCGCTCCTTTGTATTCTGCTCCAGTAATTTACGTGAGTGATGCTTCGAAAAATGCTGGTATTTGTTCTGCGTTGCTTTCATCGAAAAAGCAAGAATTTATAGATAAATTAAATACTGAATATGAATTAATTAGAAAGCTTTACTTAAACCGTAATGTTAATGACGCAATTACTCTTGAGGAAGCTCAGCAGAATAAATTTAAATTTGATGTTTCTGCAGCACATATTATAAAACCTCAATTTATTGGAAATAAATGGATAAATAATATTCACTTAAAGAAACTAATTAAGTATATTGATTGGTCTTTCTTTTTCTCTGCTTGGGGCTTGAAAGGTGCATCGTATCCAGCAATTTTAGAAGATAAGGAGAAAGGTGAAGAAGCACGTAAATTGTTTGCCGATGCACAGGCTATGTTGAACAAATTCGAAAGAGAAAAATTATTGACTCCAAAAGCTGTTGGTGGATTTTATCCTGCAAATTCAGTTGGCGATGATATAGAAGTGTATAGTGACGAGACAAAACAATCAGTTCTTGCCACGTTCCACAATTCTCGTCAGCGGACGTTGCAGCCGAATGGTAATCCAAATCTTTGCTTATCTGATTTTATTGCGCCAAAAGGCTTTAACACAATTGATTATATTGGAATGTTTGCCGTAACTGCCGGCTTGGAAGTTGATGCGTTGGTTCAGTCATATCAGAAATTAGGTGACGATTATTCTGCGCTTATGGTACGTACATTAGCAGATCGTCTTGCCGAAGCATTTGCCGAAAAACTTCACTTTGAAGTTCGTAAGCGTTATTGGGCATATTCACCAGATGAGGAAGAAAACATCGAAAAGATTTTGAAAACATCGTATCGTGGTCGCCGTATGGCAATTGGTTATGCCGCTTGTCCCGAACATAGCCAAAAAGAAACGATTTTCAAAATACTGGATGCGACTAAACAAATAGGCGTAACACTCACAGAATCATATATGATGAATCCAGTTTCGTCGGTATGCGGATTGTATTTCGCACATCCTGAGATTCAGTATTTTGGAGTGTAGTAAATAATTTATAGGTGCCTACTGAGTAATTGTGAAAAGTATACGATGGCGCAATAGATATTTTTTACTATTTTTATGCGTCCAAACAAAACGTAATGAAGGTATTTTATCATATAGGACGCTATATTCTGTTAATGAAAAAGGCCATTGGTCGACCAGATCAGGCAAGAATGTTTTGGCGGAATGTAGCTAAGGAGATTGTAAATATTGGTTATAATTCAATTGCCATAGTGTCTATCATCTCTTTTTTTATGGGGGGCGTAATGACATTGCAGCTTGCCATAAATATGGAAAATCCTATTTTGCCGCAATATTTGGTTGGTTTGGGTACCCGTGATGCAATTATTTTGGAATTTTCTTCTTCGGTCATTGCATTGATTCTTGCTGGAAAAGTTGGTTCAAGCATTGCTTCTGAAATAGGGACAATGAGAATCACCCAACAAATTGATGCACTTGATATTATGGGTATTAATTCTGCGAATTATTTGATATTGCCAAAAGTTACAGCTGGTGCTATCACGTTTCCACTTCTATGCTGTATAAGCGTTATTCTCGGTATTGGAGGTGGTTGGATAGTTGGGGACGTTTCGGGCATGGTTCCGACAAATCAGTTTGTCATTGGCTTACAGTATTTGTATCAGCCGTTCTACATTGTGTATACAAACATTAAAATGTTTCTTTTCGGCATTTTAATTACTTCCATATCGTGTTATTATGGGTATTTCGCGAATGGTGGCTCGTTGGAAGTTGGACAGGCAAGTACTCAGGCAGTTGTCAAAAGTAGTGTCGTAGTGTTGCTCTTTAACCTTTTACTTACCACATTGTTGTAGTTATGATAGAAGTTCAGAATGTTTCAAAATCGTTTAAAGACGTACAGGTCCTTAAAAATGTCTCTACAATTTTTGAAGAGGGTAAAGTAAACTGCATTATAGGCAGAAGTGGTTCTGGAAAAACCGTGCTGATGAAATCAATTGTTGGTTTGCACGAAATTGACGAAGGAAAAATACTATTCCACGGAAGAAATTACACCGCAATGAACGACAAACAACGCAAAGAAATCCGAAAGGAAATCGGTATGGTATTCCAAAGTAGCGCATTGTTTGACTCAGAAACCTTGGAAGACAATGTGATGTTCCCGTTGCGTATGTTTTCTGGTATGAGCGAGGAGGAGTGCCGCGAACGCGCAAATTTCTGTCTGAAACGTGTTGAGGTGATAAATAAAAATAATTTGTATCCAGCTGAAATCAGTGGCGGTATGCAGAAACGTGTGGCAATCGCCCGCGCTATTGCACTCAATCCAAAATATCTGCTGTGCGACGAACCGAATTCTGGCCTTGACCCAATGACGTCAATAGTCATAGACAATCTTATACAAGGTATCGTACAAGAATACAATATTACTGCCATTGTCAACACTCATGATATGAATTCTGTGATGGAAATTGCCGATAAAATTGTATTCATCTATAAAGGAGAAAATTGGTGGGAAGGTAATAAAAACGATATCTGGCATACAGATAATCAGGAATTAAATGACTTTATTTTTGCTTCTGCTTTAACGCAAAAGATTAAACAAAATTTATAATGAGAAAAATTCTTGCCATAGTATTACTATTGTTCCCATTGTTCGTTCTCTCACAAAATGTGAGCTATTACAATGGTCACGCAATTGAGACAGGAAAGGTAATAGTAAAATTTCATAAAAATGCATTAAAAAGTGCATCGGTACACACCGATGTTCATCAGCAGGATTTTGAAGTATATCTCCGTTCCATACAAGCGAATAATTTTAAACAACAGTTTCCACAGTCAAAAATGCCAGCGAATTGCGAAAATTGTGTGGATATCAGTTCTATATATAGTTTTACATATTCGGCTGACGTTCCAATGGAAAAAGTGTTGTCGACACTAAATGCTATGTCAAATGTTGAATATGCAGAACCATCGTATATTGCCGAATTGTTGTTTGAACCAAACGACACGGAATATCCAAAGGGGAATTTATGGCATTTAAATACGTGTAAAGTTCTTGATGCGTGGGATATTGAGGAAGGTGACCCTGATGTTGTCGTCGCTATTGTTGACGGTGGTATAGATATTATTCATGGTGATTTAATCAATCAGATTGCATACAACGTCAACGATCCAATAAACGGTATAGATGACGACGGAGACGGATACGTTGACAATTATAGAGGTTGGGATATTGCGGATAATGACAATAATCCTTCAAGTTCATCGGCAACAGAACACGGAACATACGTCGCGGGAATTGCCAGTGCTGAGGTTAATAATGAATTCGGTACAGCTGGAGTTGGATATAAGACGAAATTTATGCCTATAAAGGTTTGCCCCGAGGGTACTAGCAGTGTGACGGGTGGTTATGAGGGTATTATTTATGCAGCGAACCAAGGTTGCAAAGTCATAAATTGCTCGTGGGGCGATGAAATTGGCACAAAATACGGGAACGATATTATAAATTATGCGACATTTAATTGTGATGCATTGGTTGTCGCTGCTGCAGGAAATTCCGCAAGTTCGGTAATGTATTATCCTGCTTCGTATCCAAATGCGTTAAGTGTCGGTGGAACCGTTGCTGGCGATTTTGTCTGGGCAGAATCGGCAACAAAAGGATCGCATTATAATCGTTTCGTTGACATTTGTGCGCCGGCAAAAGGCTTTTATTCAATAGCAAATAACAATAAAGTGATTGCGATGTCGGGTGGTGGAACTTCATTTTCATGCCCAATTGTTGCAGGAGCGGCTGCTTTGGTGAAAAGTAAATATCCCGACTATTCAGCTCTACAAGTTGCAGAACAATTGTGTGTGTCTGCCGACGATTTGTATGAAATAAATAGCGAGGAAATGTACCGTGATAAACTTGGACACGGACGCTTAAATCTATACAAAGCATTGACAGATGATGTTATGCCAAGTATTCGCATTGTAAAAAGCGAGATTTCAAACCGCTCTCATCAGCCACATATTTATGCCGGCGATACCATAGATGTTAATGTTACATTCAAAAACTTTTTGCACGATGCAGAAAATGTTACTATTGCTGCAATTTGCGAAACGAGTATTTTATCGGTTATTGATTGTAATGCGGTATTTGAATCAATAAAAAGTAACGAGGAAAAGCAGGCGACTTTCACATTCCGTGTATCGGCTACTTTGCCAACGGATTTGTCAACGTATTTTAAATTTACTTATGGTGCGGCTCACAAATACGTAAGTTACGAATATTTGCCAGCATCGTTTAATCCTGATTATTATGATTTTACGAGTGGCAACATTAGCTCTACGGCAACACGCGATGGAAGTATAGCCGTTTATAATGTTAATGCGAACCAGAATGGTTTTAAATACAAAGATTTTGCTAATTGTATCTATCAGGCTGGTCTTGTTTTGGCTCAAAATCAGAATACAATTTATTCGCGCTCAAATTGGCGTAATGATTTCGTACCAGGACAGTCCCCACAAATATTGGAAAGTGACAGCTGCGATTTGCTGATTTATTCGGATTTTTTTACTCCAGATTCATTGCTTCCTATTCAGGAATATATTTATGCTTGGAATGATATGGATGCACAGTTGTATGAATTCCGTTTGAAAAACGAACTGGATAGTACGTTGCATAATGTTAAATTCGGAACTTTTATTGATTGGGATATTCTCAATTCAGCATATAATCAAACGTGGTTTGTCGATAGCTTGCAGATGGTCGCAGCTGTAAGTGTTGATCCTCGTAGTTATTATGTAGGCTGGTTGCCACTTGATTATCATAAAGTTGGCGTGTACGCTTTTAGCGTTGGTGAAGATATTTTGTATTATTCCGATGGATTTAATAACAACGAATTGTGGTACGCATTGAATAATTCGCAATGGTCGGCCGGAGCAAATTTTGTGTCTGGTAGGGAAATTGCGTCGTTCAATTATTGTACACTTGACAGCATTGCAGCATACGATTCTGTAGTTGTCCGTTATGCTTTGCTTGCTGCTGATACCAAAACTGAGCTGTACGAACTTGCCTATCAGTTAAAGCAGATATATAATCCCAATCCCAAAGAAGATGTTTCGGCAGTCAATTCTGAAGAAAATATTGTGGTTTCTTTGTCAAAAGAAAATGGGAACTATTTCATTCAGTATGAACAATCTAACAAACCTATATGCATACAAACCTATGCAATGAATGGACAGCGTGACTTTTATGTGGAGCTGCTCCCAGAAAATCAAATAGGACAATATGTGTTGCCACAAAATTCTGGTTTGCACATTGTAGTTGTTCAGCGGGAAGGCAAAACCTACACATTTAAAATTACTGCAGAATGAGACGTTTTTTGGTATCAATACTTTGTTGTCTCTGTTTAAGCAATGTGTTTGCCCAAAATAGGTTTGCTAACATAGAAAATAGACTGATAGCAATCTATTCTAAAATATCTCGTTTTGCAAGTGAGGAAGAAAATGTGAAGAATAATGAATTGTTCAAGAATCTTCTTGATTCTGTATTGAAGTTGCCAGAATCGTATCATTATGAATTTAATAATTTAAAAATTGGAAAGGTGACGGCACCCGACCAGTCATTCCGCATATTCACGTGGTTTATTGTACATACCAATGGAACGTATGAAACTCAGGGTTTCCTGCAACGTCAGATTAAGTCAACTGATAAGGTCGAAGTGTATTTCCTAAAAGACAATGCTGCAAAATTAAAAGATCCTATGATGGCAAACTGTACGCCACAATCGTGGTATGGTGCAACTTATTATGAAATTAGACAGGAAAAGTACGATAACGTGACAACGTATATTTTATTAGGCTGGCGTCCGAATACTATATATACTCAAATCAAAGTGATAGAAACATTCCGTTTTGATAAAAAAGATAAACCTGCTTTTGGTCACCAAATCATTGAGTTTAAAGGTAAAGGTTATAAAAAACGTATTATATACGAATATTCTTCAAAGCAGACGATGATGCTCAGATATGAGAAAAAGAAGAAAATGATAGTCCTCGATCATATTGCGCCTTCCGATGACCGCTATACGGGCATATATGAATTTTACGGTCCTGATTTTTCTATAGATGGCTATAAATTTAAGCAGGGGAAACTTCGCTATTTTCCCGATATAGATTTACATAGTCCACGCCAAAAGTTTTCGGATTATATTCCAGAAAAACTGAAAAAGAAGAAAACGCACGAAGAGGGTAGAAGTTTGTATTAATATGCTCACCGAAACCGATGCCATAATCCTTCACACCATTAAATACTCGGAAACGAGTGTAATTGCGCATATCTATACGGAACAATTTGGTAATGGAACGTATATTATGAATAATGTGCGTACAAATCGTTCCAAAATGGCCCTATTCCAGCCACTGTCTTATGTCCACTTAAGCGTTATTCGGAAAAAAGATCCTAAACAAATTCACAGAATTACCAGCATTTCGTTTGCAATGGTGCCGGCAAATACTACGACAAATGTGTATAAATCAACGATAGCACTGTTCGTGGGTGAGATAACGGATAGAATTTTTAAGGAAGAAGAACAGCAGTTTTCTTTCTTTCAGTTCCTGAAATCGTTTGTGCTTTTACTTGAAGAATCGGAACAGTATTTTGCAAATTTGCATATTCTTTATCTACTTCATGTTTGTCGTTTTATTGGTGTCACGCCAAAGAATAATTATAGTCGGCAAGCACCTTATTTTTCACTTCGTCAGGCCCAATTTGTGGAAACAAACGAAGAGTACGAAACGCTTACTATTGATGATAGTCGGTTGTTTGGAAAAATTTTATGTACACAGGAAATCACCGACGTTGTTACGTTGAATCGGCTGGAGCGGCAGCATTTACTTCACATTATGATGCAGTACTACGACATCCATATCTGCAAAACCGAAAACATTAAATCGTTGACGGTACTTCAAATGGTTTTTGAGTAAAGATTATTGTTTAATGATCGGAGATTTTTCACCCATCTTAAACAACTATTATGCATTTATCGTATACACTGTTTGCGTCGGGAATGCGAAATTTAGTCCGTTTACATTGAATTGACGCAATATTTCAAGGTTGACTTCCGATTGCGTTCCGTAGTAATTCCCTGACTTCTTTATGAAATAAATGTAGGTGATTATCATTGCAAAATCGCCGTATTCCATAAATGTCACCGTCACTTCGTCTTCTATATTTGTGACGGTTTTTGGCAAATCACGTAACAATTGCATTGCCAAATCCATTTTTTCAGGAGTCGTATCGTATGTAAGCCCAAGTTTCAACACAATTCTTGTTGAAGGTTCGGAGGTTACATTTTCTATTGCGTTGTCGACAACCTGCGAGTTTGGAATTGTAACTAAACGTCCGTCAAATGTCCGTAATCGTAAACTACGTAGACCAATGTGCATAACAAATCCGTCAAGTCCGTTGAATTTAATTCTGTCGCCTATATTGAATGGCCTGTCGAAAAATAATACAAATCCACCGAAAAGATTCTTAACCGTATCTTGAGCAGCCAATGCAACAGCAACACCACCAATACCAAGTCCTGCCAGCAATGTTCCAATTTCTATACCGACGTTGTGCATTGCAACCAGAATACCAAACCCCCAAACGGTGTATTTCAATACGTGTTGAAGTATGGCAATCATACTTTTGTTCAATTTGGAACCTTCGTTGCCGGAATATTTAGTAAGTAGATTCTCTAAAATTCCGGAAAACAGTCGCGAAATCGCCCACGTGAAGTTTATAACAATAAGTACGGTGTAAATCTTACCCAGTGATTCGGTCGCACCTTCTGGCATATTTAAACGCTTCAATGCTCCCCATATTGATGCAAGCACTGCGGCAAACATAAATGGTGACTTGAATTTGTCAACCAACAAATCGTCTAATGTAGATTCTGTTTTAGCAGCAATTTTGCCAAATACGTTGGTAAATATCCAGTATATGAGTTTTGCAATAAAAAATCCGGCGACCAATATGGCCAGCGAAATTAATATGTTAAGTAAACTGTTATTCCAAATAACGATGGTATTCATAGTTTAGATTTTTTGCAAAAATGAAAAATTTTTGGAAACAATATACATATTGACAGTCAATAATAATGAAAAGAGTCATGAATCAAGAGAATTGATGATTTGTAAATTACATTTGCGATTTATGCCACTCTTGGCTCATGACTCCTGATTCCTGACTCCTGATTCCTTTTATGCTAACGCAATACTTGCGAAACTGATTGCCTTTACTTTGGAATTTTTAAGGATAGTTTCGGCACACGAAATACAAGTTGCTCCAGTGGTAATCACGTCGTCGAGTATGAGAATATGTTTGCCTTCGAGAATTGACGCATTGTTGACTTTGAAAATGTCTTGTACATTTTGTGAGCGCTCGTCTTTGTTTTTCTTTGTCTGTGTATTTGTATAGACCGTTCTGATGACTGCAGTGTCCAAAATCTCAATGTGTGTGACGTTTGTAATTCCTTGCGCCAAAATGCGGCTTTGATTATAGCCTCGTTTCCGTTCACGTTTGGGGTGAAGAGGGATTGGTACAATTGCGTCTATATCGTCGAGGAATCCTGATTTTTGCAATTCAACGCCGAACATTTCGCCTAATAAAATTCCAATATCGTCGCGTCCCTGATATTTCAGTTTATGTACGAGGTGTGCGAAATTCGTGTGTTTTTGATAATTGAAAAATGCGGTAGCACGGACAAATGGTACTTGTCCAGCAAACATTTTTTCTGCAGGATTATGCTCCAAATTGTGTAGGTAAATCTGTGGAATGTCCAACAGACAATCCGTGCAGATTAAGTGCTCTCCATATCGTAGGCTGTTTCCGCAGACTTCGCACGTAGAAGGAAAGAATAGTTGAAATACGTCGCGAAGCCGTTCAAAAATTGCAAGCACTATTTAACGGTACCTTGTAGTTCCAAGTAGCGTGCTATGTATTTGCCAATAATGTCGAATTCCAAATTCACGCGTGTCCCAACCTGTATGTTGTGGAAATTCGTGTGTTCGTAGGTATATGGAATTATCGCTACCTGAAATGATTTTCTTTGTGAATTGACCACGGTCAAACTAACCCCATTTACCGTTACAGAACCTTTTTCAACGGTAATGTAATCCTTTTGTGCTGGTTCATATTCAAACGTGAAATACCAACTTCCATCGGCTTCGGCTACATTGGTGCAAACAGCGGTTTGGTCTACGTGACCTTGCACAATGTGCCCGTCCAGACGGCCGTTCATATTCATGCTGCGTTCAACGTTTACTTCGCTGCCAACAGTCAAATCCCCCAAATTCGACTTGATGAGCGTTTCTTGCATTGCAGTTACAGTATAGGTTGTGTCGGATTTACGGACAACGGTAAGGCACACGCCGTTGTGCGACACGCTTTGGTCTATGCCCAATTCCTTGACAAAACTGCAAGAAAGCGTAAAATGGATGTTTGTCTGGTCTTTTTCAATGCCAACTACTTTGGCACATTCTTCAACTATTCCTGAGAACATATCGTATATGGTTTATTTGCGGACAAAGGTATGAAATTAATTATGAATTGCATCAGTGTTTCCAGCGTTTTATCGCTTCGTAGTCAGGCCTAATGGAAAGAATTTTATCATATACCTGATTTGCCTTGTCAAATTGTTTGTTGTCTTCGTAACTTTTGGCAAGAAACAAAAGTGCGTTCAAATAATACCAATTGCATTTATCGTTTTGATTCTGGTTTTCAATCAGTGTGATAGCTTTTTGAAATGATTTTATTGCATCACTGAAATTGCCACCAATAAAAAGCGAATAACAATATTGCAGATTGCCGTATTCGGCCCAGCTGTACGGCGAATTCTTATCTATGGAAATGGCATCTTTTGCTGCAGCAAAACATTTTGGTAAACGATACACTGCGGTGATAGGGTTGTTCAGTGCTGCGTATGCGTAGTATGGAGATTTGAGTGCCAGTACTTTGTTACGGTAGGCTTCATTTTTCTCCAAATCTTCTATGTCTTTCTGTAGTCCTTCCAACTGAATGTCTATTTGTTTAGAATCTTTATCGTTGAATAGCAGGTAGGCAAGATAAAGATGTCGCACAACGGCACGTTTAAATTGCAGTTCTGCAGAATATTTTTTATTGATTTCTGTCGTCAGTTCGTCAACAAATGTGTTCCACTCTTTCATATTTTGATTGATGTACGAGGTCGTTATCCTACAATCAATCGTCTGTGTCTGCGCAGTGGCGTTCAGACAAACAAATAAAAAGCAGAAGAGAAGTATTTTTTTCATAACACAAAGTAACAAACTTATTTCCTCATTTTGAAAAAGGTAAATTCAACAATAGTATAGATAAAAAAAAGTCCAACAATTACTAATCCGAACAATAATTTGTTGTCGCCCTGAAATATGTTTCCAACACCAATAAGTGGAAGCGTCAAAATAAGGTAGCACAAAAATTTTATGGAACGTATGAGAAGTATTTTTGACAAACTTGATTTGTCTTTCCCATTGGTGAATAATGCGAACGCAATCTCTCCAAATACGTTTATCAATGCAAATACGGAAATAATTGTCAATACACCTTGTCTCCATTCACTGCAAGGCAACGCAAACGCAATTGCGCAAAACACTATGAACAACGCAGCGTGGATACAAGCACGTGAAAGAAACAATTTCATTCCTTATCCTTGAATTTTATGAAGTCTTTAATGGCGAGATATATTGCTGCAAATACGGCAAACAGCGATACCACAACAGTACAAACTGGCTTGTCCATTCCAAAGACTTCGTCCAATTTCTGCCCTCCGAAAACTCCAAGCAGAATTACGGCAAGCATTTCAAAGCCAATGTTTGTGTATTTTATAAAATTATTGACGTTATTTTTTTTCAACATGAACGTCTTTTTCTCCATTCATCTTACAACTACCAGTAAATATTGCTCCTGGTTCGATTGCAAGTTTGCTGGTAATGATGTCACCTATAAATTTTGCTGTCGCACGTAAAGACAATAAATCTTTGATAGTTAATTTACCGTCAACAGAACCTTCTACATCGCAGTTCTGACAGGCTATTTCTCCTTTTACGTCTCCAGTTTTTCCAACTACGATTTTCCCTTTTGCATTGATGTTTCCGGCCAAAACACCGTCAATTCTCATATCTGTGTCGCAGGTAATGTCGCCTGTGATGATAGTTCCTGAAGTTATTAAGTTTGTAGAAAAAACTCCATTTTCGTTCTTAGCCATATCAGTAGTTTTTAGATTGAGTGCAAATATACAAAATTGTGGAAAACAATATACTAGTTGAGATGATTTTAAAAAGAATGAGTTGGAGAACAATGATTACTGAAAACTGAAAACTAATAACTCAACAAAACCTCAAAATTTATATCTTTGCATTTGTCTTAATTAGAACTAAACAATACAGAATGTATAGAACAAAAACCTGCGGCGAACTACGTGCTGCAAATATTGGCGAAACCGTTACTTTGAGCGGTTGGGTACAAAAAACTCGTGAATTGGGTGGAATGACTTTCGTTGACCTGCGTGACCGTTATGGTATTACTCAGTTGGTTTTTGACGAAAATCAAAACGCTGAACTTTGTCAGGAAGCAAAGAAACTTGGACGTGAATTTGTCATTCAAATTGAAGGCAAGGTTGTTGAACGTTCAAGCAAGAATCCGAAAATGGATACTGGCGATGTCGAAATTATCGTGAATAAACTTACGATTTTGAATACATCGGAAATTCCTCCGTTCACAATTCAAGACGACACCGACGGCGGCGACGATCTCCGTATGAAATATCGTTATTTGGATTTGCGCCGTGCTGCTGTCCGCAAAAATCTTGAACTTCGCCACAAAATGGCCTTTGAAGTTCGTAGTTACCTTGACAAACAAGGTTTTTTGGAAGTTGAAACACCAGTGTTGATTGGTTCTACACCAGAGGGCGCCCGCGATTTCGTAGTTCCTTCGCGTATGAATCCAGGACAATTCTACGCTTTGCCACAAAGTCCACAAACATTGAAACAATTATTGATGGTTGCCGGTTTCGACCGTTACTTCCAAATTGTGAAATGTTTCCGTGATGAAGACCTTCGTGCCGATCGTCAGCCAGAATTTACTCAAATTGATTGCGAGATGAGTTTTGTTGAACAAGAAGACATCATCACTTTGTTTGAAGGAATGGCAAAACATTTATTCAAAACAATTCGTAACATCGACATTAAGGAAGCATTTCCACGTATGACGTGGCACGATGCAATGAAATACTACGGAAGTGACAAACCAGATCTTCGTTTTGATATGAAGTTCGTAGAACTTATGGATATTTTGAAAGGATATGGTTTTGGCGTGTCCGACAATGCTGAATATATTGGCGGTATTTGTGCAAAAGGCGCTGCCACATACACTCGCAAGCAATTGGATGCACTCACGGAATTCGTGAAACGTCCGCAAGTTGGTGCGAAAGGAATGGTTTATGCACGTGTTGAAGCCGATGGAACTGTAAAATCAAGTGTAGATAAATTCTATTCGCAGGATGTTCTTCAAAAAATGAAAGAAGCTTTCAACGCAGAACCTGGCGATTTGATTTTGATTTTAAGTGGCGATGACACAATGAAGACACGCAAACAATTGTGTGAACTTCGTCTTGAAGTTGCGAACCAACTTGGTCTCCGCGACAAAGACAAATTCGCTTGCTTGTGGGTTGTTGATTTCCCAATGTACGAATGGAGCGAAGAAGAAGGCCGTTTGATGGCAATGCACCATCCATTTACAAGTCCGAAACCAGAAGATGTTCCATTGCTTGATACTGACCCTGCATCGGTTCGTGCAAATGCATACGATATGGTAATCAATGGCGTTGAAGTTGGTGGTGGCTCAATTCGTATCCACGATAGCCAATTACAAGCAAAAATCTTCAAGATTTTAGGTTTCACTCCAGAAAAAGCACAAGAACAATTTGGCTTCTTGATGAACGCATTCAAATACGGAGCACCACCTCACGGAGGTTTGGCTTATGGTCTTGACCGTTGGGTAAGTTTGTTTGCTGGATTAGACAGCATCCGCGACTGTATCGCATTCCCGAAAAACAATTCTGGTCGCGATGTTATGCTTGACGCTCCAGGAAATTTGGATCAAAAACAGTTGGATGAATTGTTTTTGGATATAAAACCGATAGAATAATGAAGAAACGCGACAAATCGTGTCTTTGATATTTCACAAACCGACTACAAATTCTTGTAGTCGGTTTTGTTTTATAGCATCAGCATTGCTGAAGGCGAAATATGTAAAAGTTCACATAATTTTCCTGCCACACGTAGTGATGGTTCTGCTTTTCCTGTAACAAATTCACTGATTCTCGATGGACTAATTCCAATTTTTGAGGCGAGTTCTTTCTGCGAAATTCCCATTTCTTCAATCCCGTCACTTATTAATTCGGCAACCGTAGGCTTTCCTATAGGGAAATGTTCCTTTTCGTATTCTATAACCACATCTGACACCATTGAAAGCTCTACTGCAAGAGGATTAGTCTTTGACATAGATTCATCAACAAGAGGAAGTAATTCTTCTACTCGATTGCAAGCAAATTCATATTGTTCTTTTGTTATTCTTCCCATAGTCTGTAGTTTTAAATTGTTGCACAATCTATTCTATCATATTCTTCATGCGTTCCAACAAAACGAATGAAAATATATCCCATTACAAATTTTACGACAACCACCAATCTATACTTATTCCCATGAATATTAAATACATAGTGTTGGTTCCCTACATAATCTGTAGCAGGAAAGTTGTCTCGAATGTCGGAAAAATTATTCCATTCCGCTTTCTCTGCTATTTCATACCATCGCTCCAATGGTATTTTTGCGTCTTCTCTTCCTTTTGTCTCAAAGAACTCTTTTAATTTTTTGTGCGAAACGATTCTCATAATTTGTTTTGTTTGCACAAATGTACTTGATAATTTTGAATTTCAAAATTATTGTAATAAAATATTTTGATTTGCGAATTTTACAAAAATTGACTACAATTTCTTTGCGACTTTTAGGCCGTCACGTTTGCCAACCACAAAGGCTACAGGTGCATTATTTCCTTGAACAAGATTGTCTAAATAAAGCGGTTGTCCAATTAAAAACGACGAGCATTCAAATGTATTGCCAATTTGTAGTTTGGAATGTTCTGATTCTATAACGGTAAATGTATTATTCCCTTCATATTTGAGTACACAACGACGATTTGGCAACCATTGAATTTCAATTAAATCACCTATTTCCAAAGACGAAGTCGCTATTGTTGGAGTAATAATCACATCGCTTTGTGATTCAGCATTTGCTTCTAAATGTTTTTGGAAGCCGTCCCAATCACCAAATCCCAAAAATTCACTCAATAGATTGAGCGTTGACAATCGGGTAGTGTCGGCGCCTTCAATGTAGCCCCACATACGTTTGAGAGTTGTTGGACTAATATTTTGGTGCATTCGTTCCCAAATTATACCAGTACAGAATACAAAATCGGCAGGCGTTTTTAATTTTCTGCCAATTGACTTTTCTATTGCGATTCGCAATTCGAAAACTTCCGATGAATTTTTGTACGTCATATCTATTTACAAACAAACGCAATTTATAAAAATAAAACAAAATCCTTGTTGGTCCTTTATGGATTAAAATCCATCTTTCAAAAATGTAGAAAAATGAATTGCCTGTATCCCTTTGTCATTCACCAAAACAGACATTTTATCCATTGTTACGACATATTTAGGATAATTATCTCGGATAAGTTTTGAGTTTCTGTCGTCTTATACCTATTTTCTAGAAATTTACTATTTTCGCACTATGAATATTGAGACAGACATAGATTCTTCGGGAATTTTTGAGGAAAATTTTTCGTCAGAAAGCAAACAGTCTTTTTGTAATTACGTGGAATTGCATTCTTCGGGTTTCAATAGTCTTTATAAAGCGCAACGATTTGGAAAGTGTTATTTTTTGAAAGGTTTAAAACCTGAATACGCAAATCAAGCTCAATTTAGGGATTTGCTACGAAAGGAATTTGACCTAACCGTTCAGTTTGATCATCCCAATATTGTTAGAACTATTTCGTTTGAAAACGATGCAGTTGTTGGATGGTGTTTAGTGCTGGAATATATTGACGGACAAACACTTGACGAGTATTCTAAAACAAAAGAATTTAAATCGAATTATAAGAAAATCATTGCTGAGATACTTCAATCGCTCCAGTATATACACAAAAAACAAATAGTTCATCGTGATTTGAAGCCAGGAAACATACTGGTAACTGCCAATGGCAACAATGTGAAAATCATTGATTTTGGTCTTGCCGATGCCGATTATTACTCAAATTTAAAACTGCCATCTGGCACGCGGAAATACGTTGCTCCAGAGCAAATTTCTAATCCAAAAAGTGTTGACAATAGGGCAGATATTTATTCTTTCGGCATAATTCTTCTTGATTTGCCTTTGCCGCATTATTATAAACGAATTGCAAAGAAATGTGCGAACAAAGACAAAGAGAAAAGATACAAGG
The DNA here is from genome assembly GCA_937892155.1 of uncultured Bacteroidales bacterium. GTDB lineage: Bacteria > Bacteroidota > Bacteroidia > Bacteroidales > UBA1715 > UBA1715. Next base: position 40,261 of record CALAUG010000047.1, read on the forward strand.
ATACGGTAGAAATTGAAACGGCAATTAAAGTTTCTAAAATAGCAAAAATTGTTATTCCAATTGTCGTTTTATGTTTGCTGGTAATTTCAGTTCTACTGTTTCGTACAACAAATTCAAATGAAGAGATAACAATTCAGCCTACTGACAGCGTTGAACAAGTAAAACGAGAAAACGACACAAATAGTTTTTCTCTACAAAACGTTGATACTATTTATGTAGAAACTCAATCAAAAGCGACTCAAAAATCCGAATCTACTTTTGCAAAACCCACAACGGACAAGCCGAAGTTTGATTTGCAAAAAGTTCTTGAGCAAATTGATGATTTTTACAAACCTTTTCATGATAGTCTTGAGCAACATCAATATCAGTGGTTGGAAGATGCAACTAAGGCTTTAGTAAGATATGAAACAGATTTTCTACCTACAATATGGTTGCCCTTAAAAGACTCTGGTGTTTTTGCCACTGAGCAGGAAGAATACGATGCGTGGCAAAAATTAGTTCCTCATTTGACGGAAATTAGCGAGCAAGAGGCGAATTATTTTCGGGAATTACCAATCTATCGAGAAGAAAAAAGAAAAATGGACAGAGAATTAGAAGACTCTTTATAAAAAACACTTGTCCATTGTGAAGGAACTGCAAATTTGTCACTCATACCGAAAAATGTTGCAGTAATGAATAGAGATATTTATAAACAGCTCTCGAAACATGCCCCACAATCGCAAATACCTCGAATTAATATGGTATGGAATTCCATTCCTTCACATTTGGCGAAACAAAATAAAAAATTCCTATACGGAGCGCTCAAACATGGAGCAAGAGCTACCGAATTTGAAATAGCCATTCAATGGCTTATTGATGCAGGCTTGGTGTACAAAGTGAATAGAGTTTCTGCCGTAAAATCTCCATTGAAATTTTACGAGGATATGTCATCCTTTAAACTTTTTTGTTTGATGTTGGATTAATGGGTGCTATGGTTGATGTTTCTGCAGAAGCGATGATTGTTGGAAATAGTGTTTTTTCCGAATTTAAGGGAATGTTTACAGAGTTATTTGTGTTTACTCAAATGATTTCGAATAATATCAATCCTTTTTATTATTCATCCGAAGACGCTCATCGTGAATTAGATTTTGTAATTCAGGGCAAATTAAATGTTTACCCGATAGAGGTGAAGGCTGAAGAAAATGTTCATGCAAAAGCATTGAAAGCATTCAAACAGAAAAATCCAGAACTTGATGCAATACGAATTTCCATGAAAAATATGATTAAGCAAGATTGGCTTGTAAATTTGCAACTTTATGCGTTTGTAGATTATTTGAAGAGGTTATAGTTTTTATTTTATTCCTTCGGTAAGTTTATAAAAAGGAACATTAAGCGCGCTGGAAATACGAGCCATTGTGCGAACTGTTAGGTTGGTGTTCCCAGATTCAATCCTACACAGGTTTGAAGGTTCAATCTCGCAACGCATAGCCAATTCGTGTTGCGAAACTTTCTGTTTTTCACGAATTTGACGAATCCGCTGCCCAATAAGACTATTTATTTCTTCCTCTCTCAAAACCACACATTTGTTTTTATAAATTAAATTCTTTATGTTTGCAAAACTGTTATCATATATGATAATTTACATTTTTGTAAAATGTTGATTTAGAACTATTTTGTGCTTTTGTAAAAAATACGAATAAAGTAAAGATACACCAAAAGGACCAACAAGGACTTTGGATTTAGAGGATTTATGATGGAGTTTTGTGGAGTGAAAAGAAACTGATTTGTATCGGTATGAATAATAATGGTAAATGATGTACGAAATCTATAATGGACAAGTAAAATAAAATCAAATGAGTGTGGTAAAAAATACTAGAAACGTAAAAAAAAATTGCTGGAATCGAAAATTGGAAGACGATTTCATAAATGATGATGTAATAGGAAAAACGATAGATAAGTGCGTACACAACTATAGGGTTACAGATATGGTTCCTTATCGGGAATTCGTTAGCTTGCCGTTTGATGATAAATTTCAACCGTGTCAAATACAAAAATGTAGGAAAATTTTGATTGTTTGGAATATGAATTCTCGTGGAGCAAAACTACCTGATGAAAAAAACTTCATAAAATTGATTAGTTCTATTAAAGAAGAGTTATATCAATTGCAAGGTTACACTATAGATACATTTTTGAAGAATACGACATCTGTAGAGCAAATAATAAAAAAGATATTTGCAAAAGTTGTTGAGAAAGGAAAATTTTCGTTTGTAGCTATTTCAAAGTTATTACATTTTTATTTGCCAAACTTGTTTATCCCAATAGATAGAACCTATACGATAAATTATTTTACAAATTATAAAAATGTTGATTTGCCGAAGACAAATTTATGGATTTGGTTTATGAGTATTCATAGAGTTTATATCACATTTTATATAGAACATAAAAAAGTATTCAAAAAATTCGAAAAAGAGCATTATCCTACAAAATTACTTGATGCGATGGTAATAGGATATAAGATGCTTCGTGATGAGTATACAGAAACTTTTAAGTTGGAAAAAATAGTTTTTTAATAACATAAATACAATAAAACATATGAAATCATTAAAAACAAATCTAAAAATCGTTTTTGCTGCTGCACTAGGTATAGTCGCAATGTCGTCATGTTCTGAATTAACATTATCAGAGAATGAAATTCATGTAAATGGGTTGGACACCGTTGTTTCACTTCAAATAGATTCAAAGGTTCCTTGGACAGCAGAAATTTCTGATTCGACTTGGATTGAAATATCTCAATCTGCGGGATCAGGGAATGCGTTAATGTTAATATCTGCAAAGATAAATCAAGATCTTTCAAAAAATAGAGAAAGCTCAATTACCATAAAAACAGCTAAAAATTTCTATGTTATAAATATTTTCCAATCTCCTATAAAATTTAATGAAAATGGAGATTTAGGGTTGAGCGTGAAGTGGTGTGAAAAAAATTGGCAGGCAACATCCTCTATAGACGATGGGAAACGCGTTACAGGAGTTAAAAATATTTCAGAATCACATTTCAGACAACCTACAAAAAAAGAATTTCAAGAGTTATTTGATAATTGTAAAATATATCATGTGAAAAAAGATACAAAAAATGCCGTTCTATTTCTTGCAAAAAATGGTAATGGTATTATATTTCCTCTTCCAGATAATGGTTATAGTCGTTATGGTAATGACTACATATATGGACAGTATTTTTATAACTATTCTAGAGAGACTCAAGTTGTTAAAATAGAATATAATCCATACGATGGTGTACAAACATATTTCAGTAATTTTTGGCAAGGATCTTATCTCGGAATGTATCCTGAAGTAGAATTGTTAAGAATGGTGTCAGACTACTCGTTAGATGATTCTAACGAAACTGTAGAAAACAAATAGTGTGTGGAAAGCAAATTCTCGAGTGAAAAAATCACAAGTTTATTATAATGACAAATCCTATGCTGTATAGATTTAAAAATCTTAAGGGCAAAAAATAAAATTTGATAAAGTATTAGGCGTAGAAGGGAAAGGTAGGTCGTTGAAACTTGAGATATTAGATATATAAAGGAGATAATAAGTATGATGATACTGCGATAGTAGAAATCTCATTTAATTAATTGTAACTTAAACTAATAATATATAAGATATGAAAAAAATTATCAAGTCCGTTGCTCTATTATTGAGCTTAAATATGTTCGTAACCATTGGATATTCCCAATCCGATATTCTTGTTCCAGGTGACTATATGAAATATAAAGAACTTTATGAAGAAGCACAAAAAGCAAAAAGTGAATGGGAAGTTGTAATAAAAAAAATTAACGAACAGACTATTGATTTAGGTCTTTCTGTGAGGTGGGCAACTTGCAATCTTGGGGCAAGTGCTTCTGAAAATGCAGGAAATTATTATGCGTGGGGAGATGTTTCAGCCAACGTTAGTCATGGTTCGTCTTATAGAGTTAGTAGTAATGCTTGTGAAAATGATGAAAAAACAGGTCTTGAAATATTAAAACTTGACTACGATGCTGCACATGAAGCATTAGGCAAGGGATTCCATATTCCGACAGAAGCTGATTGGCAAGAACTTATGGAAAAATGTACATGGACATGGACTAAATTGAATAATGTTGAAGGCTACAAAGTGGTTGGGAAAAATGGGAATTCTATTTTCATACCTGCATCGGGATACCATTTAGGGGATTATTTGTATAATAAAGGGAAAAAAGGGCATTATTGGACGTCTATGAAAAATGGAAGTTTCTCCAAGTGTTTCCTTATGAATTCAAGTAAAATGAAATTTGGAAGTGAATTACCTTACTTGTCCTTTTCTATAAGACCTGTAGTAGATGTTGAGACAATAATGTCCAAATATGAAAATATGAAAAAAATTGCCGAACAAATGAACCAATATATTCAAGACATTCATAACAGTTGGAAAAAGCCTTACGTAGATCTTGGTCTATCAGTAAAATGGGCTACATGTAATTTAGGGGCCACTAGCCCAGAAAAAACTGGGAATTACTATGCGTGGGGAGAAACGAAGCCAAAGAATACTTATAATTCAAGCACTTATTCGGGCGACTCAAAAGATGCTGCAAAAGTAAATCTTGGGGAACATTGGAGAATGCCAACAGAAGACGAGGTTAGTGAATTGTTTGCTAATTGTACTATTACATGGGCAACGGTTAATGGTGTAAATGGTTTCATAGTATATATAGATAATCTTGCAAGCTCGCAATTTGGGCAATCCATTTTTCTGCCAGAATCAGGTGGAATGGTAGATAACGTAGTAGAAAAAGATGAAAATCTGACGCTCTTGTGGATCTCAAAACAAATTGATAATAAAAAAGCCAAATTAATTGTATTTGAAGGGAGAAAATTTCCTAGGGGGAAGGTTGTGGCTGTTGACAAATTTTGCGGATTACCTATACGACCTGTGTATGTAGAATAAGGAAATTCTATAATTGTATAGTTTAAAAGAGAGAAATAGACTTCTCTCTTTTTTTGTTTATTAGAATTCTTAGTTTCTTGGACCTAAAGCTAAATCAGAAAATATTCAGATTCAGGCGATATAGTTGGTGACAAATTTATCGTTTCCGTAACCAGAGAGCAAAAAATATCATCCCATACCTATGTAATGAACTGAAATCGTTGTATTTGTAAATCATAATGCAATGATTTGTTATATTTTTTAAAATATAAAACAAATTTCAATAATTAGAATTATTTAAATTGTTAAAAAATGGGAAGTTAACATACGTGACACTATGCTACTATAAGTCGGTTCCTGATGGTGAGAATTTTCGACATGAAAAATCATGAAAGTTGAATAAATCCTAAGAAAAACGTAATTTTGCATAAATTATCCATAACGATATGGCAGAAAAGAAAACCGACGAATATTATATGGAACAGGCTCTCGTACAGGCAAAACTTGCTTACGAGAAAGACGAAGTTCCTATTGGCTGTGTGATTGTTTGCGAAGGACAAATAATTGCCCGCGCGCATAATTTGTCCGAAACTTTGAACGATCCGACTGCTCATGCCGAAATGCAGGCATTTACCATTGCCACAGATTATTTAGGCGGAAAAAATCTTCAAAAATGCACGCTATACGTAACCGTTGAACCTTGTGCAATGTGTTGTGGTGCTTCGTATTGGGAACAACTTGGAAAAATCGTGTATGGCGCATCTGACGTTAAGCGTGGTGTTTCGGAACTGCACGACAAAATTCTTCATCCCAAAACCGTAGTTGTTGGCGGAGTCCTTAAAGAAAAATGCGAAGCATTGATGCAGGAATTCTTTAAAGGGAAAAGATAGAATGATTAGGGTATAGATGTAACTGTCGTTGATTCTTATAATTTCGAATTCATAGTTCGTAAATTATATTTCCAGTTCACCAGCGCCTTGTCTCACAATTTCCACACTGTCATTTGAGCAATCCACAACCGTAGATGGCACATTCTTCCCAAATCCGCCGTCAATAACAGCATCGACAAGATTGTCAAACTCTTCTTTAATAACTTCTGGGTCTGTTAAATATTCAAGTATTTCATCCTTGCTTTTTACCGAAGAGGTTAAAATTGGATTGCCAAGTTCCTTTACAATGGCCCGGCAGATGTTATTGTCGGGAATACGGATTCCGACTGTTTTTTTCTTGCTCTTAAATAATTTTGGTACGTTTGAATTTGCATTCAAAATAAATGTGAATGGGCCGGGAAGGTTATGCTTCATCACTTTGAATACCTGATTGCTGGTAACTTTCGTAAATTCCGACAGATTACTTAAATCGTAGCAGATGAATGAAAAATTTGCTTTTTCTAATTTGATGCCTTTAATCCGTGCAACACGTTCCACCGCTTTTTGATTGGTAATGTCGCATCCGAATCCGTACACTGTGTCTGTGGGATAGATTATAACACCGCCATCACGTAAAATATCTACAATTTGCTTGATTTGACGTTCGTTGGGATTTTCGTTGTAGAGCTTGAAGTACGTCGCCATAGTGTTACATAAAAAAGGAGTAAGCGACTTGTATCGCACCGCTACAACCGCCTACCCTTGCTTCCTTCCGGATCTGGGGGGGTTCAGCAGGAGCTGGTCGTACAAGACTTACCCCATGCAAAAATAGTGTTTTTTTGAATGTAAACGATGTTTTGCAATAAGAAATTGCTAATTAAAGAGGTTCGTTCCTCTAATCTCTATCTTCTTATTTGCCCTTTCTTCTTGTTATTCACGTTCTGACTTGGTTTGTTTTGGGTCGAGGTGGAAGTTGTCGTCTTTGTCGTTGTCGTTTTGGCAGGTGCTTTCACTTCTTCCTGTTCCTTAGCCATAAACGTTTGTCTCCGTATGGTACTTTCATCCGATTCAAATGCGTCAACCTGTGAATCTTCTATTGCCAAACTTCCCAACGATGAGTTTTCTATAAGAAAGTCTTCTATCTTACAATTTCGAATAATCATATCGGAAATAGTGGCATTTGTCAACGTAAGGTATTTGCAGATAACATTTTCAATGAGTACGTTCGTGATAACGGTCTGTTCTATTGTGATATCGGTCGCGCTTACATTTTGTACCGATGATTCAACTGTTACAACATTGGCAATCAACACGTTGTCTGGTCCGTATTTCCCAGCAATCGAGTCAGCAACACGCTCGGCGTATGTCTTTCTTGGTGGCTGACTTTCCTTTGTCGTTTTTGAAGTTGCATATTTGGAACTTGGAGTAGGGCGTGACTGTGCTTCAACTTGAATGACTGCACACGCACAAAGAAGTATTAGTAGAAGTTTTTTCATATTTTTTCTATTTTGCAAAAACAAAGGTACGTTTTTTACTGTTTGCAAAACACCGATTCAATAAAAATAATAACTTGCATTATTATTTTTTAAGATTATGAACGAGAAGAAAATACTTACAATTCAGGATATTTCGTGTGTCGGACAATGCTCATTGACGGTTGCTTTGCCCGTAATTTCGGCGATGGGAATTGAAACTGCAATTTTGCCATCTGCAATTTTGTCAACTCACACTGGCGGCTTTCAGGGTTACACGTTTCGTGATTTAACCGATGATATTCCAGCAATAAAGGAACACTGGAAAAAAGAAAATATCAAATTTGATGCTTTCTACACAGGTTACGTTGGCAGTGTAAAACAGTTGGAATATATTGCCGATATAATGGACGAACTTCGCAAGCCTGACAGCATTATTGTCATTGATCCTGTGATGGGCGACAAAGGAAAATTGTATCCCGGTTTTGAACCAAGTTTTGCAAAGGAAATGGCAAAAATGTGTAAAAAAGCTGATGTTATTGTCCCAAACCTTACAGAAGCTGCATTTATGCTTGATGAAGAGTATATAGAAACAAATCACACCAAGGAATATATAGAACGTATTTTGAAAAAATTATTGGCTCTTGGCTGTAAAAATGCGTTGTTGACAGGTGTAAGTCTTGAACCTGGCAAATTGGGTATTGCATCAATAAATGGTTCTACTGGTAAAATTTCATATTATTTCCGTGATTTGATTAATGGTATGTTCCATGGTACTGGTGACGTGTTCGCAAGTAGTTTCGCAGGTGCAATGATACTCGGAAAAACTGTTGAAGAAGCTGGTAAAATTGCCGTTGACTTTACGGTTGACGCTATTGCTAAGACTATCAACGACAAAAGCCACTGGTATGGCGTTAAGTTCGAATTGGCATTGCCTGGCTTAATAGACAGCATACGCTAATAGCCTGTTGTATTCTGAATAAATTTAGTTTGCAAGCCTAACCTCGATTGGGGTTGGCTCTGGTGTGTTGTGTATATAGAAATCTTATAGCGAATTATTACGCTTTGTGAATATTTTATACCTTTGTCCACTAATTATTTACAAAAATGAAACGATATCTTTTTCTTGTCATTTGTTTATGTTTGACGTATGTCGGTTTTGCCCAACCTAAAAACATTATTTTGGTAATGGCCGATGGCGTGGGGTTCAACCATGCTCAAATCATACAGAACAATAAAAGTTGCCCGTTGTATAATTTTGACGTGAATTATGCCGTGGCAAATTATCCAAGTTATTGGAACACACTCGATAAAGAAAAGGATATACAATATTTCCGTGGCGACTATCACGTGAGTCGTGTGTGGAATGAATTTGATTATGCCGATTCGTTACCAATCGACCCTATAACTGCGGGTTCGGCTCTCGCCACTGGTGTTAAAACCGCCTACGAAGCCGTGAGTTACGATATGGACGGCACTGAACTCGAAACTATTATTGAACGTGCCATTGCAAAAGGTAAGGCAACCGCATTGCTTACCGACGGCGACTTGTTCGGCAACAATGCAATCTTCCCGTTTGTGTGCCATTCTCCCGTGGCCGACGATGACTACGATTATGAAGATCTATTCTTTTCTATGGCGAACAACTCGCAGGTAAATCTTGTGGCTGGTAGCGGAGTATTTGGCTTGGAAAATCCTAAGTGGAACTATGTTGATAACATTGAGAATTTCCCTGACGACCTTTCAAAACAGGTGTTGTTCTCAACCGAAAACTATACTTTGACCGACGAACTCATAAATTCTTCTCTTGATCTTCTTAATCAAAACAACAATGGATTTGTGGCTGTGGCCGAATTCTCCGAAGTTGTTTCGCAATTTGACAGCAAGAACTTTGAACCAACTGCTACGGCTTTGGACAATATTTCCCGACGCATAGAGACAATCTACAATTGGGTGGAACAAAATAGTTCATGGAATGAAACGCTTATGATTGTCGTTGGTTCCTACGAAATTGGATATTTAGCCAGTCAGTCGTTCGACAAAACGAAACCAATCACACACTATTTGTCGCAGTCGCCAACCGATATGCAGTATTACAGCGAGTATCCTACCAACTTGCTTACACCAATGTTTGCAAAAGGAAAAGGCAGCGAATTGTTCCATAATTACATCGACGAAACCGACTTTTTGTTGGGAAGCTACATAAGCAATAGCGAGATTGCGCAAGTAATTTTCCGTTGCATGCCTAACGAGGTAAAACAACCAAAGAACATTATTTTCATGGTGAACGATGGCTGTGGCATCAGTCCAATAAAGGCTGCTGATTATTATACCGGTACAATCGCATCGTACGAAAACTTTCCTGTTCAATTGTGGAATTGCACCCATGCGTCGGCAACATCGGCGGGAATTGAAAATTTATCGGTATGGAATAATACCTATGAGTCACGTCTTGCTTGGACTGGGAAAGATTATTTATGGAAGCGCAATAATGCGACTTGTTCCGGTGCTTCGGGAACGGCTATGGCAACAGGTAAGAAGACATATTATTATTCATTAGGTGTAGATTTAGAAAAAAGTGCGCTCAAATCAATTGCTCGTTATGCTAAAGAAATTGGCAAATCTGCTGGTGTTGCTACAAATGCGCCATACTACGATGCTACTCCGGGGGCATTCTTTACGAACAATGTTTTCCGTGAAAATTATAACGATTTGTCGCGTCAAGTGATTATTGAATCAAATGCCGACGTGGTAATTGGTTGCAGCCATCCCGAATATGATAATGATGGACAATTGAAGTCAGCCCCTGATTATACAAAAATTGGTGGTAAAGAAATGCTTGACGGCCTTCGTGCTGGTGCAACTGAATATCAGATTGCTTCAAATTCAGGATGGAAAACGGTGCAAGATGTTGATGGCGATGGCGAACCCGATCCGTGGACATTTGTCGAAGATAGTGCCAACCTTGTGAAATATATGGAAGGCGAAACACCTAAACGTTTGTTCGCTATGATTCCAGTGGAGGGTTCAATGCAATTTTATCGTGATGGAATCAGTGTGAATGAAGTTCATTTTGACGATTGGAATCCTAAAATGCCACGGCTTTGGCAAATTGCAAAAACAGCAATTAATTGCCTTGATGACAATGAAAACGGTTTTTTCCTTATGATAGAAGGCGATATGGTTGACAATTCTGGACATAAAAATTATCCAGGACGACAAATAGAGGAACAAATGGAATTTAACCGTACTGTTGATACTGTTATTTCGTGGATAGAACGTAATAGTAGCTGGGATGAAACATTATTAATAGTCACTGCCGATCACGAAACTGGTTTTATTGCTGATCCTTATTTGAAGGAAGATTCTATTATGCTGAATCATTGGCAAATTATTGATAATGGCGTTGGAAATATGCCGGGACTTGCGTTCTATGCTGTAGATCACTCCAACCAGCTTGTCCCTTTATTTGCAAAAGGTGTGGGTGCGGAAGTTCTTGGAATGTACGCTGATGAGTGGGATTATGTACATGGCAAATATTTGAATAATTCCGAAGTCGGTCAGTGTATGTTCCAGTTATGGAATGGTCAGGCTTGTTCAGTAGTAAATGAAGCACCAAAACAAAACTTCTTCGATACAATAGTTGTAAAACAATTACATCCTTTGGAATTTGCTATACCTACTGATTTCTTTGTTGATGCGGAAGATGCACCTATAATCAAAATGCAGTCAAAACCAAGTTGGATTAGTTATGATAAGGAAAATTTAGTTTTGTCGGGTACGGCTCCAAAGAAAGTCGGTATTAATTATGTGAATTTTGAAATTGTTGATGGACAAACAACAGGGGCAGCCATAGTACAGAATGTACAGATTAAAATATTGGTAGTAAAAGATGAGGAACCTCAAGCTGCTGAAAAAATCGCAAAAGGAGAGGTTGTTGTTTATCCAAATCCAGTCGTAACTCAAATTACGGTTAAGACTGAATCAACACAAGGAACAATAGTTCTACGTACCATTGATGGACGTATCGTGAAAGAATTGTCAATTAATGGAAATAGTACGGAAATTCCTGTCAATGGTCTTCCTGCAGGAGAATATGTGATTCAAATCAACGATAATACAAATGTTACAACGAAAAATATTATCGTTCGCTAGTCTGTTTCTGTTTTTTCTGACCTTTTTGTCGGTACATTGTATAGCACAAAGTACCTTTACGGGGAAGGTATACGATATTGACTCAAAAGAGCCTTTATCGTTTGCCAGTGTTTGGGTGAAGGGAACAAATAATGCTGTTATTACTCAAATTGACGGCTCTTTTTCCATCAGTCCTGTGAATCAAACCGATACGGTTCAGGTTAGTGCTCTCGGATATAAAGATTTTGAAATTATAGGAAGTAATATTACATCTGCCGAAATGACGGTGGAAATGATACCTGCTGCCATACAAATTGATGCTATCACCATTCGACCTGGAAAAAATCCTGCTATTCCGATTGTAAAGAAAGCTATTCACAATCGCCGCGACAATCGTCCCGAAAATGTAAAGGATATAGAATTGATTGAATACAATAAACTGAATTTTAGTTTGAGTGGTATTGATAGCACTGTGTTTAATGTAGGTTTTTTCCGAAAACATCCCGATGTGCTTGTCAAAACCAACGATTATGATAATTCCTATAACGTGCCATTGTATTTTTCGGAATATATGTATTACGAAAAACGCCATGAAAATAAAAATCCCGAGGTTCAGGAAATTGTCAAAAACCAGCATGGTAGTAGTTTTATCGAAAGTGATATAGTTACCAAATATGTGTCGTCGCTCGACGAAAAAATGTCGTTCTATACAAACATTCGTTTTTTGTCTAAGGATTTCATTAGCCCAATTTCTTCCCAGGCATTGGTATATTATCGTTATTACCTTGATGATTCTATTGTTGATGGCGGGCGAACGTATTATCGCTTGCGCTATCGACCTCGTAATGCACAAGATTTGGCATTCTACGGTTACATGATTATTGAAAAGGAAACAGGTGCTTTGGCAGAAATAGATGCTACATTGCAACCGTCGTCAAATTTAAACTTTGTCCGCAAATTCCGTTTGTTCGAGAAATTCCAACTGACGCCGGAGGGCTTGTGGTTTAACCGACAGCAAAAAATGTCGGTGGAATTTGTCCCTGAATTGTCTAAAGATACGGCGTATAGGGCAATCAATACGCCTCTTACGGCAATCAAATCAACGACATTCATCATAGATTCATTGCAAATTAATGACTATTTGGAGCATCGTACTGTGCCAGGACGTTTCAATTTGCGAAAAAGCGATTATGGCAAGCGTGATACATCTTTTTTGTCGCAGTATCGTCCCGATACATTGTCGAGCCTTGATTTAATTACACAGAATGCTATTGAAAAAACGAATGCAATTCCTACGGTAAAGGCGGCAAACAAACTCATGAATATGTTCCTGTATGGCTATTTTACTATTTGGAAAATTGATTTTGGGCCGTATTTGTATTTTATACAAAGTAATAAAATTGAGGGAACCCGTCTGAACTTGTGTGCACGTACTTCTAAATCGTTCCACGATAAAATGATGATAGGTGGATATCTGGGTTATGGGTGTCGAAATCATAAGTTCAAGTACGGATTGCAATATTCTTTGCGCGTTCCTACTACTAATTATGGAGCCATACATTTACGCTACGACCAGAATATCTACCGTATTGGCGACTTCCGTCAACCACTTGATTTTATTCGTGAAAATGTTTTGGTACAGTCCGACGATAACTTGCTTTCTGCGCTACTTACACAAAGTGAGAACGATGCGGTGTATTTGGTAAAACGTGGTGTGGCTGCATACGAACAGCAATTAAATAAGAATTTTACAATCAAACCATGTTATACTCAGGCGACGCACTATAATCCTCCATATTTCAATTTTGATACGGTGAATCAGTTATCGAAATTCAGAACCTACGATTTTAGTTTTGATATCCGTTTGTCATTTAAAGAGGAAGTTTCAACCGATCACTTCCGTCACATGTATATCACTACTCGTTATCCAATCTTTCATTTGAATTTTATGCGTGGGAAATACAATATGGACGGTAAAACAGATTGGTACAATCAGTTCCGTTTGGTTGTGAATCATAATATTCTATTTGGTGTTGGTAAAATTGATTACGTAATTGAAGCGGGCTATATCGCCAATCCGGTGCCTTTCCCATTGCTTGAAATCCATCGAGGAAACGAAACTGGTGGAAGTGGACAATATTATTTCAACCACATGAATTATATGGAATTTGCCAGCGATGCTTTCGTAAATTTGTATGTAGAGTACGGTTTGAATGGCTTCTTTTTCAATAAAATATGGGGATTACGCAAATTGCAGCTTCGTGAGTTACTTACGTTCAAGGCTTGTTATGGCCGATTGTTAAACAATAATAATTCGGTGTTGCCGTTGCCCGGCGAAACCTATGAACTTTCATATCCATATATGGAAGCAGGTATAGGCGTAACAAATCTGTTGAAGTTTGTCCGTCTGGAATATATTTGGCGTCTAAATTATCTCGACCATCCGAATCTTAACAGCAAGCGTGGCTTATTTATTCGATTCAATTTCGAGTTCTAACGTGCGGTAATGTTTTGGACCTAAAATGAACAAATAACCATTAAGCCGAACTTCTGCCAAACTCATAGCGACATTTTCAATTGTCAACATTTAATTGGTGTTAAAACTTTCCTTAAAGTCACAATTAAATCGGCATAAAAATGATATATTTGACAAATTGATTTTCTATGAATAGAACTTTTACACGTATAGTTGTTTTTTCTCTCATCTGCCTTGCTGTTGCTGGATGTAAGAAAAAAGATAAAATGTCATATCATCCGGTTGGTACAATAAATAATGTAGCAATCAAGGATATTGTCGGCGTTGATAGTGATATGTTGCTGGTACTTGGTAGCGAAAAGAATAAATCGGTAGTCTATTCGTTTGGCATTGAAGACCGTTCTTCGGAAAAACGTCTTTCAAAGAACATAGAATATAACGATATATGCTTTGACAATGGTACAACGTGGTTGTGTGGGAACGATATGAACATACGTGTAAGTAACGACACCGCCAGAAGCGTTGACGAAGATAAAATACCCGATTTTTCATATTGGGATGAGTGGCCTACGGAAAAATCCAATATGGTTGAAATGTATGTGAAAGATGGCAAACCACGGTATGCTATCGGCAAACGTGATATGTTAAAGGGTAATTTTTACGTGTACAATAACGATGAGTATTTCTTCCATGGAAATACTCAAGTGGATCTTGGCTTAAATGATATGGTGGTCGTTAATGATACTGTATATATTGCTGGCTACGGATCAATATTGCGTGTTACCAATAATGGCGCTGATATAAATTATGAAGAAATTGGTGATGAGAATTTTACAAGTATTGCCGTCGGTAATGGAAAGTATTTGTATGCTTCAACGTATTCGGGAAAAATATATCGCTCAAAAATTGGCTCTAATGAATGGGAAAAAATAAATCATTCGGGCAAACATTTGTTGTTTGTCGAGGCTAATGATTTTGGTGATGTTGTTGCTATGGGCGAATCCCGCGAAGTGTTGGTTTCAACTGACTTTGGAAATACGTGGCGCGAAGAGAAATACGACGAGGGCAACAAAGTTTCGTGCCTTGTGTCTATAGATAATGTATTTTACGTTGGAACAGAGAAGGGCACAATTATCAAGATGACAAAAGAAAGCCTCGATTTGAATGTTGAAGACTAGTATTGTCTGTTGACAAATGAAGAAGTTTTTTGCAGTTATATCTATTTGTTTATGTGCAATAGGTTGTTTCTCTCAGAGCGTCATACTTAATGAATTAGTTGCAAAAAACGTATATTCCTATGTTACTTTCGATAATACTTCTCCCGATTGGATAGAAGTTAAGAATGTGTCGTCGGCGAGTGCGAACCTTTCCGATTATTCTATTGCTACATCAAAAAATTACGATTCTCCTGTTAAATTGCCTGGCGTTTCGCTTGCCCCTGGTAAATGTTATTTGCTACTCACCAACAATGGTGTGTTTTCTGGGAAAAATGAGATGCCGCTGGATGCTTCTGCTGGTACTGTGTATTTGTTCCATAAGTCAAAGGCCGTTGATAGTATTTCATGGAAACATCTTCCGACTGATGTCTCAATCGGTCGTGATGCGGACAATACCCAATGTTATTATTTTGCCAGAACAACTCCAGGAAAAGCAAATAGCATGGAACGCTATGTGGCAAAAACTTTGGATAAGCCAAAACTAAACAAACCATCAGGATTGTATAAATCTCCATTTTATGTAAATGCTTATACGAGTGAATCAAAATCAATTCTCCGTTATACAATTGATGGCTCGGTTCCTACCGAACAATCAATGTTGGTAAGCGACAGCATAAAAATAATTGACAACACAAATCTTCGTGTCCGTGCCTTCCGTGATGGATATTTGCCAAGTGAAACAGTAACAATGTCGTATTTGTTTGTGCAGTCTCAAACATTGCCAATAGCATCATTGACAGTTAATAACGACGATTTCTTTAGTGATGAAACTGGTATATATGCCGAAGGATTAAATGCTGATGAGGAGGAACCACATTATGGAGCAAATTATTGGCAAGATTGGGAACGACCAGTTCATCTTGATTATTTTGACGAAAATGGTGTGTGTGTTGTTTCTCAGGATTTGGGATGCAAAATTGGTGGAAACTGGAGTCGTGCACAACCTCAGAAAACCTTGAAATTGTATGCACGCGATGAATACGGGAAAGATGAAATAGAATACCAGTTTTATAAGGATAAACCAATATCGTCGTTTCACATGATTCTGCTGCGTAATAGCGGAAATGACTGCAATAACACTCAAATGCGCGATGGAGTGATATCGGTCCTTGCAAAACAAATGGATATTGACCGACAGGCCTATCAACCTGCAGTTGTGTATATTAATGGAGAATACTACGGCATTCAGAACGTACGTGAAAAACAAAATAAACAGTATGTTGCAGAGAATTTTGGCTACGATAAAGATGATATAGATGTCATAAAAAGTTGGGGCGAAATAGTCGATGGCGATGATAGTGATTATTGGGGAATGAAATATTTTTTTGAAAACACAGATTTGTCTATCGACAAAAATTATCAAAAAGCCAAAACCTATATAGATGTTCCGAATTTTATTGATTATAACGTGCTGGAAATGTTTGTGGTGAACGAAGATTGGCCTGGGAATAATATAGCTTATTGGCATTCCCGTTCTGCAAATACTCCTTGGCGTTATATGCTTTTTGATGCTGATTTCGGGCTCGGTATTTGGGATTTGGAGCCTAAAGTCAATAAAAATATGTTGGAATGGTGCACAATGGAGGGCTCCGAGGATTATGCTACTGCTGATTGGGCTACCATAATACTTCGTCAATTGCTTAAAAATAAGGACTTTACGTGCGATTTCCTTAATGCTACCGCCGACAGACTTAATACAACACTGTCGCCAGATTCGGTGACGTATGTAATAGATTCAATTTATAGCTTAATAGAACATGAAATGCCAAACCATATTGACCGCTGGGGATATAATTGGCAGGATGGCTGGCTCAGTCAGATGTACGATTTTGGTCGCAGACGCGAAGCAATTATGAGAAAACAGACCGAGGATTTTTTTAACACAGAAGGTAGTTACGTGCTGTCTCTCAATAGTTCTGATGCTCAAGCAGGATATATCCATCTTAATACAATAGACATATGCAGTTTCCCATGGTCGGGTAAGTATTTTAATAACAACAAAATTTCGCTTACTGCAATTCCACGTCCGGGCTACGAATTTGCCCGTTGGGAAGGAAGTGTGAATTCAACGGAACGCACTATATCGGTAACCACTGATGAAACAACAGAGTTGAAAGCTGTCTTCAATTATGTCGGAAACGAACCAAATCTGTCGTTTTCCGAGGTTTATTATCATACGCGCGACAAAGCCGAAACTGAATGGATTGAGCTGTACAATGATGGAGATGAGGTTGATATGTCGCATTGGAAACTGATAGTTGATAGATACAATCAGACGTATACTATCCCGGAAGGTACCATCATTCACGGTGGGCAAGTGCTTGTGCTTGCAAACAATGTGGAGATTTTTAAACAGAATAATTCGGTTGATGATGCACTGCTTCTTGGTAATCTGCGTTTTGATTTTCCAAAAGATTTCGCTACGCTACTGTTACAAGATTCCAATGGAAATACTATTGCAAAAATGGCCTATACCGACCTGTATCCAACGGCAAGAAAATCTGACGGATACGGATACTCTTTTGAATATTTGTATGATTGGGAACAGGAAGAAAATTTAAAATGGCATTCTTGTTCATTCGGTGGAACTCCCGGAAAAATAAATGGTGATGATGGTTCTAATGCTACAGCGCAGCCGGTTATAACGGAAATAAATTATGCCTCCAGTGGAAAACTTGACGCTGGTGACTGGATAGAAATAAAAAATCCAAGTACAATAAGTGAAATCAATCTAAAAGATTGGATGATATGCGACAAAGCAGGTAATATTTCTGTAATATACGACGATGTTGTTATTCCACCACAAGGCTATGTTGTGTTTGCCGATGAACCAGAAAAATTCCATTCTGTGTATCCAGAAGTACAGTGCTGTCAATTGGATTTGTCATTGAATAATTATGTGGACGAGGTGAATTTGTACGATTCATACGAACGTCGCATAGATGCCGTTTCATATTCTATGTTTAGCAGTTCGTGGACAAAATCTGCCATGGGAACAGGAAGAACGTTGTCGTTTATAGAAACATCGGATGATAATTCGTTTGCAGGGAATTGGTTGGCAAGTAAGAGCGCTGGTACGCCGGGAATGCCTAATGATTATTTGCAATCTGTTCCAATTGTTGAATCATACTCCACAGTGTTCCCAAATCCCTGCCAAAATTACGTCGTCGTGAGACAAAACGGAAAATTCAACTACGAAATTGCTACGGAAGATGGTCAAATAGTCCAGACGGGCACAGGTGTTGACGAAAAATATGTTTTGTTACAAGTGCAGGCAGGAAACTATTTCGTCGTCGTTGGAAACGAACAATATAAAAGTATCCACCGTTTAATAGTGCTAAAAGAATAATTTTCAATTGCCAAATTCTCTCTTCTTTGCAAGATATTAAAACTTATGAACACCCTGTTTGCGGTTTTGTTTTATTGCCTAATTTTGGAGTTGAAAAAATAGATGTAGAAGATGAAACTAAGTAGATTAGCCTTTTTATTGGGTTTATTAATCGTCAGTACAACAGCATTTGCTCAGTATGACGATGACGAAACGGTACAATCTCGAAAAAGTACCCACAAACACGAAAAAGTAAGTGCCCCAACTTCAAAAGCAAACAACAAGGAGCTGAAGCAAAAAGATTCATTCAAATCAAGTGTGAATAAAACTACCCACTTGAGTAAGAAAGAACAGGCAAAGTTGCAGGCAAAAAAACAAAAAGACCGCGAAAAACGCTACGATAGTAACCGCGACCGTATGCAAAATAAGAAGACGGTTCAGCGAATGAAACAAAACGAAAAGAATTCGTACCGTTATAATCAACAGAAAGGAAAATCGTGGGATAAGCGTAATAAAAAAGCTCAAAATTCAAAAGCAAGGAAGGCTTCGGCAAAACGAGCTAAACAGTTAGAAAAGAGACAGGACGAGGCTCGCGAAAGATACGAGAATAAGGACTATAAACCAGGTGAACGTAAAACGACCAAAAAGGGAAAAATAAGAGAGTTCTACAATCCGTTTAAACGCGATAAGAAAAAATAATGAGACGTATATTGGGGATACTTGTTGCGCTCATCCTCGCTATAGCAACCTTAGCGCAGGATTGCGAATCCCTTTATACACAATCTCTTAAATTGTACGATAAAAAAGACTATCTGGCATCAATCACAATGCTGGATAGTCTTTCTGCTTTATGCCCGGCCTCTTCAACGTACTACATTCATCGGGCAAAATGTTGCCAGGCTCTCAAAGCCGACAAGGCAACGCTCGAAGCTTTGAATGCTGCAATTTCACTTGATGATAAATGTGTAGCCGCATGGGCAATGAAAGCTCAATTTGAATTTGATAAAGGTATGTACCAGTTGGCCATAGCGAGTTACGAAAAACTGTTGTCGCTTATACCGGTACGGGATTCCACAGTTAAAATCTATCAAACAAATTTGAGCGCACTATATGTTCTGACAAATCAAAACGATAAAGCGTTTGAGTTTCTGTGGGATTTGTGCCATCAAAATCAAACCGATGTCCAACTGCTGACAAATCTTTCGGCCTGTGCTATCTATACACAACGGCTTGATCAGGCTGAATGGGCTTTGAATAAAATCCTATCTGTTGACAAGAAAAATAGTATGGGATTGACAAATCTTGGTCTATGTAAAAGTGAAAAACAAGATTACAAAGGGGCAATCCAATGCTATAATAAATCCTTGCGTATTCAAACTGATGCCTATCCTTTGAACAACCGTGGATACGCATATTATAAGCTCGGAAAGTACGAGAAGGCTTTGAAGGATATCAATCATTCACTTCAACTTGATGCCTCAAATTCCTATGCGTATAGAAACCGTGCACTGGTCTATTTTAAGTTGCATAATTCCAACGCTTGCAATGATTTGCAGACGGCGCTGGATAAAGGCTTTACCGAAATGTACGGCGACGAAGTTCTGAAACTTCAGCAGGAACATTGTAAATAGTTTGCTATGGAAGAGAAACAGCTTTTTTTGATTGACGGACACGCTGTATTGTATCGTTCGTATTTCGCATTTATTAATGCACCACGTATTAATGCCAAAGGTGTAAATACGTCTGCAGTTTTTGGCTTTGTAAATACTCTGAACGACTTAATTACTAAGCAAAAACCTTCCCACATTGGAGTCGTATTCGATCCAAAAGGGAAAACGTTCCGCCACCAGATGTACGAAGCCTACAAGGCTAACCGACAGTCTGCGCCGGAAGATTTGAAGGCTGCAATTCCAGAAGTGATTGAAATCGTTCAAGCAATGAATATTCCTGTCGTTCAAGTTGAGGGTTACGAAGCCGACGATGTGATTGGTACGCTGGCAAAACAGGCATCACAGAAAGGTTTCCACGTCTATATGGTCACTCCCGATAAGGATTATGCCCAGTTGGTTGAAGACTCCATTTATATGTATCGCCTTACTCATACGGGCATTGACATTATGGGACCAAAACAGGTGGCAGAAAAATTCAACATACAGCGTCCCGAACAAGTCATTGATTTACTTGGTCTTTGGGGCGATAGTTCCGATAATATTCCTGGCGCCCCAGGCGTTGGCGAAAAAACGGCAAAACAGTTAATAGAGCAATTCGATAGTATAGAAGGTATTTACGAACGTATTGATGAGGTAAAAGGGAAAATGAAAGAAAAATTGGCTGCCGCAAAAGAACAGGTACTCCTTTCAAAGCAGTTGGCAACAATCTGCACCCACGTGCCTATTTCGTTCGATGACTATAATTTCGAAAAAGAACCATATAATGCCGAATTGTTGCAGAAAAAATTCAATGAATTGGAATTTGTCTCGTTGGCAAAAAAGATGCTACAGACAACTGTTGTGCCCCAACAACCCGTAGTAAAGACTACTCCAAAGCCAGTGCAATCGCAACAGCTTGATTTGTTTGCAGAACCACCAGCACAAACTGTTCAACAGCAACCGGTGAAAAATATGTACGGCTATAAGTTGGTGACAGATCTGGATGCTTTTGTCAAATTGCTGTCAAAGCAATTGTCGTTTTCGTTTGCGCTTCGTGGTTCCGCGATAGAACCAATAGATGCAAAAATTGTAGGCATTGCTTTTTCGTGGAATGCTGGCGAATCTCACTACATTCCGTTTGTACAGAACGATGAATCAGCCCGTGAAATAGTGGCAAAATTGGCTCCTGTGTTTGCATCGTGCAGTACGAAATTCTGTTACGACTTGAAATATGCGGTGTCGTTACTTTCCAAGTACGATGTACACTTAGGTGGCGAACTACACGACATTATGCTGGCTCATTATGTGTTGCAACCCGAAGCTCGCCATAGCCTTGAAACTATTGCACGGCAGTATTTGCAGACGGAAATTATCCGTATAGAGGATGTTACGGGAACAAAACTCTCTCAAATTTCATTCTTCGACCTTACAATGGAGCAAATGAAAAATTTCTTGGGCGAACAGGCCGACGTTGTATGGCAGCTTGTCCCTCTGCTCGAAAACGAACTGAAAGCTTTTGGTCAGTATGAACTTTATACAGCCATAGAATGTCCGCTTGCATCGGTGCTTAGTTCCATGGAAATGACGGGAGTCCGTATTGACTCGGCTACGTTGCAGGAATCGTCGAAAAACATCACGGCAAAGGTTGCCGAAATAGAGTCTCAAATCTATGAATTGGCTGGCGAACAGTTCAATATAGGCTCTCCTAAACAGTTGGGAGAAATATTGTTCGACAAATTGGCAATAGTCGACAAGGCTAAGAAAACAAAAACGCAGCAATATGCGACAGGCGAAGAAATTCTCGATAAATTACGCGACAAACATCCAATTGTACCGCTCATTTTGGAATATAGAGAGATGAAAAAATTGCTCTCCACTTATATTGATAGTCTTCCGCTGCTGGTAAATTCCCGCACAGGCAACATTCACGCATCGTTTAATCAGGCCGTGGTTGCAACCGGGCGTTTGAGTTCTACCAATCCGAATTTGCAGAACATTCCAGTGAGAACGGAAATGGGACGCGAAATCCGTAAAGTGTTTATTCCTACGCAGCCAGAAAACTATTTCCTTTCTGCCGATTATTCCCAGATAGAATTGCGGTTGATAGCACATTTTAGCGACGACGAGCATTTTATACAGGCCTTTAAGGACGGCGAAGATATTCATCGTGCAACGGCGGCAAAAATATTCAATGTGCCAATAGCAGAAGTAACGTCTGACCAACGTAGGAAAGCAAAGTCAGCGAATTTTGCAATTTCGTATGGTACAACGGCGTTCGGACTTTCTCAAAATCTCAATATACCCCGAAAGGAAGCACAGGAATTGATAGACAATTATTTTGCAAACTATCCGAAAGTAAAGGCTTTGATGGATTCGTATATCCAAATGGCACGCGAGAACGGCTATGTGGAAACAATGTTTAAACGCCGTCGTTATGTGCCTGATATTAATTCGCAAAATGCAACAATACGTGGCGTTGCCGAACGAAACACAATCAATGCACCGGTACAAGGCTCGGCGGCAGATATTATCAAAATTGCAATGGTTCGTATTCACGAAAGAATTTCGTCGCAAAAACTGAAAAGTAGAATGATTTTGCAGGTACACGACGAATTGAATTTTGACGTCTATCCCGACGAACTTGACATAATGAAACAGATTGTTTCCGAAGAAATGCAGAATGCAGTCTCTCTTAAAGTTCCTTTAATTGCAGAAATGGGAGTGGGCAAGAATTGGCTTGAGGCACATTAATAAATGCGCAGCGAGGTGTAAAAACAAAAGTTTTTGCGGTGTCTTGTGGTAATTTCTAGAACTCTTTTTGAAAATTTTGTCATATAAATAAAATTTATACATTTGTACACATAACTGGATTGTACTGATAATGAAGAAGTTATTTGCTATATTGGTTGTATTGGTAGTAGCAATAGCTAACTCGTATAGTGCAACTACCACGTTTACTAATGATGTAACGATAGCGAAAGATGAAATAATCCCTGATGGTGAAACGTGGGTTTATGAAAAAAGTCTTACAATAGATAAGGATTACACATTTACCGTTGGTAAAAATTCAATTTTAATAGTAAAAGGTGATTTTACACTAGCCATTGGAAATGGTAGTGGTAGTAAAATTTCAACATTGGCACTAAGTGAAAATTCAATTGTAAATATAAAAGGAAATGCGAATTTCAACGGAAAGGTCACTGGTCAAAAAACTCACATGTCGGAGCTTGGTGGCACAAATGGTTCAATATTAGTTGTAGAAGGGACTATTCAATCAAATGTTGAGAGTGGTTTCCCAAAAGAATATTTCGATGAGGTAGAAGCGTATGGAGAAACGAACATAAATGGTGTAAATGTAAGTTCGTTAGAGAATGTTCCCGAATATGTGAGAATTCTCCTTCCCATCGAACTAACCTATTTCACAGTTGAACAAAAGGGAAACGACATTGTGTTTGAATGGGAAACGGCAAGCGAGACAAACAACGATTACTTTACCATAGAATATTCTATAGACGGAATGAATTTTCACGAACTTACCACCGTAGCAGGTTCGGGAACTACAAGTGAAGCAACTTCCTACAACTACGTTTGGAATGCCAGCAAAAGTGGTTTGTTCTATTTCCGTTTGAAGCAAACCGATTACAATGGAGAGTACAGTTACTCAAAAGTTGTTGCATTGAATTTTAATAAAGAAACAATACAAGGCATTTATTTCCAAAAAGGAAAAATAATGTACAATGGCAATACATTGCGTTTGTAATTATATGAGTTGTCAGTTGCTCAGTTCACCTACGAAGCCGTCATCCTGAGCAACGCGAAGGATCTGCCTACAACTACCCTAATGATTATTCTTTGCAACTCTTTGCATTATGGAGACAGATTCTTCACTTCGCTATGCTCGTTCAGAATGACGATTCCAATAGTAGCATTTACAATGACGGTTTTGGAGAACTATAAAAGAAGATGTATCGGCTTACGACAATCCCTGCCGCATTAGCTATTAGTCGTCAGTTATCAGCAGTCAGTAGTCAGTTGGTCTGTTTACCAACGAAGCCGTCATCCTGAGCAACGCGAAGGATCTGCCAACACTACCATGACGATTGTTCTTTGCTTCGTTTCTTTTGTCGGTACAAAAGAAATGAAGAGAATAAACTTTCTTTGGTTCGTTTCGTTGCAGAAAGAAATGACCTGAATAGACTATTTTTGTTCAAAATCAACGACAAAATCATCAAATGATTTCACTATGAAATCATGTTGGGGATTTTGTTTATGTACGAGGATGGATGCATAGAAATGAATGCCTTCAACTTCTGTTGATGCATTTTTTAATGTGAATGCCTTCATGTTGTAGTAGGATATGAACCATCTGTAGAAAAGTCGATTCCTGGCGGATTGACGTCCATCTTTTGTGTCACACACGTAAAACAGCGTTAGTTCTTTGCTGAGAAAAAACGCCTCCAATATGCAGGTAATGGTTCGTTTGATCTTTTCGTCAAAAGAAGATTTTACATTGCAAACATTCTCTATATACATTTGAAACACATGGGGAATTCCCAGCGAAAAATCTTCACAAAATCCAACGCGATACAAAATTCCTTTTTCCGTCAAAAAAGTTAATGTGTCGTTTGATGATTCTATCGATATGGTATAAGGAGATGTCTGATTTATAGAACATTCAGACAGCGTTATCATTATTTTACAAGTGGCAAGGTTATAATTCCCATTTTTTTCATATCCTCGGTTGTTGCACCAGAATCTATAGCTTTTTGCCACTTTTCACGCATTGTTACGGCATTCTTTAATGCCTGAATTCTCTCAGCCTTTGACTTAATTGTTTGCTCCATAAAATTCGTTATATGTTTGATGCAAATGTAAATTTTTTCTTGTAATAAGCAATACTTTTAAAGAAAGTTTCGCGGCAGAGCTTTTCTTTGCTTCGTTTCTTTTGTCGGTACAAAAGAAATGAAGAGAATAGACTTTCTTTGGTTCGTTTCTTTCGTCGCAGAAAGAAATGAACAGAATAATTTCTTGTTACTTTTGTTATTAGTCGTCACTTACCAGCAGTCAGTCGTCAGTTGGTCAGTTCTCCAACGAAGCCGTCACCCTGAGCGATAGTGAAGGGTCTCTTAACATTACCATGACGATTGTTCTTTGCAACACTTTGTTTATGTAAACAGATTCTTCACTGCGCTGTGCTCCGTTCAGAATGACGATTCCAATAGTAGCTCCGTTCAGAATGACGGTTCCAATAGTAGCATTATTCTATGAGCTGGAGACGCGATAAATCGACGTCTCTACATTCTTATCTCTTAATTCTTAATTCTTAATTCTTAATTCTTAATTCTTAATTCTCACAGCAGTTCCTCCGCTTTCTCTCCGAACAATAGTTTTAGTATCTGTGTTTTTTTGTCAGCTGGCAGGCGAAATTGTATGATAGTTTCCAATTGGCTGTTTTGTTTTTCTACTTCCTCAATATCGACATATTTTTTGGGGTAGGTAATTACGTCGATGATTGACATATTGTTGACCTTGGCAAATAGTTCCAACGTATGTAAGTCGATTTTTGTTTTCCCCGATTCAAATCTTGCATAAGCCGACTGTGTCTTGTGCATTTCGGCCGCCATCCCTTCCTGACTAAATCCTCTTGCGATGCGTATTAATTCTATGTTTTTTCTAACAGTCTCTACCATACTCCAATATTAAAAATTATTCTGTTTACCTCATTCCTATCCTTTGTTTTGAATAAATCAACTTTTGCATATTTTGTGTTGACTTTATGCAAAAAGTGATTATCTTTATGCACTTTACGTGTACTGTGATTTCGATTATAGGACGACATCCTTCTTCCTCTTATAATATCAACTATTACACGTAAAAAAACTTTTTTGTTTAATCTGGCAAAACCATTCAGTGCATTGGTCTTGCATAAAAATATAAGAATTATGAAACTACAAATTTCTAAAAATTCGATTCTTAAATGTGCTATTCTTACTGTAGTGACTTTTTTGTGCTCTGTGGGGATGAGTGTGGGGCAAGATGCTTGGACGGTTGTTGCAAAAAATGGACAAACTTCGGGTGCTACGTTTGTTGAATGTGGCGGACTGTATGTTGCTAAAGTAACAAATGCTGCTAAGAGTAGAGAGTTTTATGTATATAAAAATGGGAATAAGGTAAGTTCCTCGAGTGGAACATTATCTATTGATGATAATGGTGCAATTACATATAAAATGTTACAAGTTGGAGATGATGGTGCGTTTAAGATTCAAAATAGTGATAATTTAGAAATTAACAATGGAACAGTTTGGGTTGTTATTAAAAATTCCGACATACTTTGCTTGAATTACGACCCATGTGGTACAAGAGAAATAAAAGCAAGAAGTGGTAAAACTTCTGCTGGCGTGTTTAAGGATTGTAATGGTTCGTTGGTTAGCGAGATAACAATAAATAATACGATGTCTAATCCAGATTTTGATATATATGTTGGTCAAGATAGAGTTAGTGGTGCGATTTATCAATTTGGTTATGGTTCTGGAATGTCAAGAAATACTGGGACAAAAGCTTTTCACATAGATGGTAATTTTACTAATGGGGACAAGGCGTGGATAGTTTTCGATGAAAATTTTAATGTCTCCTATTCTGCTACAGATCCTTGTGCAAGTTCTAGTGATACGTATACAATGATAGAGGGACAGGGCGGTAATGGTTTGATAATATACAAGCAATTTGAACAGTCTCCATGTGATAATACATATATTGGCAAGGTAAAATTTGCTGGGGATAACGATTGGCAAGGTTTTAAATTTGTAAAAAATGGAAGTGTTGTTTCTGCAGATGCGGTTACAAGGGCTGGAGGAATAAAAAAAGGTAATAATGATAAATTATATGTTAGTAGTGCTGGTACTTATTTTATAATCTATAATCCTAGTACAAATACAATCAGTGCATCAACAACTTATCCATGTGGAGAAGAACCATATGTGGAAGATCCAAATGAAACAAGAGTCATTGAACCTGGAGAAGGCTTTACTAGTGAAGCTTTTTCAAGACATTGTGATGATATATCTTTTGTTAGTAAAGTGCATTTTGCTGGTGACCAAGATAGGCATGGGTTTGTGTTTAAGATTAATGGAGCAAATGTTTCGGCAAATGATCTCGAAAGTTATGATGGATTGAAATTTCAAAATGGTAAATTTTATACAGGTAGTTCGGGCGATTATTACATATTGTACAATCCAAAAACGCATAGTTTGAGTGCATCAAAAACAAAACCAGTTTGTGCTTCGGTTACAGGAACTCCACAAATTACAACAACGTCACTTTATTATTGTACTACTGATGCTCAACCTACGTTGTCTTTAGTGGATGGGTCTGTAACGATACAAGCTATCTCGGGTTATCCAAAGTATGAATGGTACAATAGTTCTAACACTCGTCTCGCAACGACAACGACACCAGAATGGGTTGCTACAGAAACGGGAACGTATTATTGTGTTGTGAAAGCTGATGCAAGTACGGCTTCTGTTCATTCAAATTCTATTGCGATTACTGCTCCAACAGGAGTAACGTTATCCTCAACTACCCAATCAATCAGTGGATTGACATATACAATTGGATGTGCCAATGTAAGCGAAAGTGTGAGTGTAACTAGAAAAAGTGGATGTGCTAAAACAAATGGAACTATCACTTCATCACTTGTAGGTAGCGATGCTGGGAAATTCTCCGTAAATCAAACGAGTAATCCAAGTACGGGAGTATATACCTTTGGCGTTTCAAATGGAACAATCACTGCTGCAGGTACGTACACAGCAACATTACGTTTAACAAGTGACGGTGCAATTTTGGATATTCCTTTAAGTATGACAGTAAAAAAACCATCTGTAACGCCGAATTCAAGTTCTCTTTCAATTGAAAATTCAGTTGGTTGTACTTCATCATCAAAATCAGTAAATCTTACTACAACAAATTTGTGCTCGAGTTTGACTTCAAGCAATATCACAATAGAGGGTACAAATGCAAGTAATTTCTCAGCTTCTTTGTCGGGGAATACGGTAACAGTAACATTTAATAATACAACTACACCAGGAACGTATAAAGCCACATTGAAGATTACAACTCCAGGAGCAGATGATGTTTCAATTCCTTTAACGGGAACTGTTCCAACACCAAGTCTTACACTTTCGAAAACGACAATGGATATTATGAACGAAAATGAGGCGACGTATAAATCGGATGTCGTTACGATAACTAAGAATAATACTTGTGAGGATATTACGTATGTAAATTCAAATACTACTGATTTTCGAGTACAAAGAATTGGTAGTACTGATGAATATGTAATTACTTATTTAAATAATGAATATGATCCTGATAATTCAGAAAATAATGTCGCAACGGGAACAGTTACATTTAAAACTGCAAAATCTGCAGGTACTGTATTGACGGTTAATGGTAGTGTTTCTTCGTGCTCGGCTGCAGAGATTGCAACATTCGATTTTGATAATCAAGGTTTGGGTACATCAAATGGTATAACATTATCAACGCCTTTAACCCAAACAAATGATGCTAATAATGCGACAAATGTGTATCATGTGTCAGATTCTAAATATTTCGGGAATGGGGAAAGTCTAAGTGGGGTAACGAGTAATTCTATACAATTTAAGCATAATACAACCTCAGAACATACTGTTCTTAAAATATCTGGATTAGATGCAAATTCTGGTTATTCAATATCTATTGTTGGAGGATCAAACGCTCCATATGGAGATCAAGTATATACTATTACCGTTGGAGATAAGTCAGAAACTTTTTATAGATTACAAAATGGAGGCAACTATACTGTCCCAGAAGGAAGAGATAAAAAGGAAGGTGCTCGAGAAATAAAATCTGTTGTGTCAAATGTTTCTTCAGTAGATGTAAAGGTGAAAATTGATAAATATCAAAATGGGCAAACACAAAATCCTCAATTATCATATTTTGACAATATAAAGATTACAAAGTTATGTCCACCTGACGTGAGAATTTCAGTTGCTAATGAATGTTTGTCAAATATGACTTTTACAGCTCAGGCCACTGCAATTTCTGGTAATAGTGTTGCATCATATCAATGGTATAAAAATGGAGTCGCAATTAGTGGAGCAACAAGTTCAACATTTACACCTTCAGTTGTTTATCCTACGGGAACAGTTATTACGGTAAAAGTAACTGATGATTTAGGTTTATCTAAAGAATCTAAATCATATACGTATGTGTGTGGTCCAACATTGAGTGACATTACCGCTCCAGCAACTATTTGTGCTGATGGTGCGTTAACAATTAGTGCACCAACAACAATAGAATCATCTTCTACAATAACTGAACAAGGTTGGGAAATTTGTTCTACTGAAAATGGAACTTATACAAAGATTACTGATTTCAATACATTCAAAGCGAGTGTTGGTTCTTCGTATAAAAATTATTACATACGTTACTATGCGATAAATGAAAAAGCAAAGAGCTATACAAATGCTGTTCAAATTAAGATTTTTGATGCTCCAACTTTCAATCCTACAACACCAAAACAACCAACATCGGTTTGTGACGGTAATGCGTTGTCTGATTTAGCAAATCCTTCGGTTGCTACATACGGTGCAGCATTGAAGAGTGGTAGCCCTTATTGGGAAATATCTTCGAATGGTTCTACTTATACAACATTCAACCCAGCTACAAACTTGAGTTACACAACAAATAATGGAAACTATATTCGTTATGTTGCGGTGAACCAATGTAACGTAAAATCAACAAGTAATCCAATTCAGATAGTCGTTGTAGAACCTTCGGTTGAATTGGCATCATTACCAAATAAAAAAGCAGGTTATGAACATATAACAAAAGTTGCAACTCCTTCGGTTACAACAAATAAATGTGCTGGTGATGTAACGTATACTTTATCAGGAACTGGTTCAGACCAATTTACAGTTGATGCAAATGGTGTTGTATATACCAAAACAACAACTCCAAAAGGAACATACACATTAACATTAACTGCAACAGAAGGTAATGGTAGTAAATCTGATTCAAAAACATTCACGGTTTCAGTTGAAGATTATACTCCTATTCAAATGGATTGTTTGGGTGATTCACAAAATGTAGGTCCTTGTTTCACAATGTCAGATGTTCAATATACCATTTCGAGTGAGGATTTGGAACAAGATGTTGTGTTAGAGTTAGAGGGTACATTAGCGCCATATTTCTCTGTGTCTCCATCGACAATAACGAAAAATACAGAAAACCAAACATTTACATTGTCGCAAACAGGTTCATTACCTTTAGGTTCAGGAAGTGTAAAAATTTCTGCTCAATCAGATGGTACAGAATGGACGTCATGTACGTTTAATTTTACTGTTGAGTCTTCTATTTCTGGGACAATAGATGAACCAACAATGACGACTTCAGATTGGACAGAAAAAGATGCAGATGGAAAAAATTGCGATTTGTCAGGAAAGGCAACATTCTCAACTTCTATAGATGATATAACATTGCCTGAAAATGAAGAACTTTGTGATGGATATCCAAAATATGGATGGTTCTTGAATGGTGAGTTGGTAGGCTCATTATCATCTTCGTATAGTGATTTGGTATTGAATTCTATAGATGGTTCAAACAGCGGTGATTATACGTATCGTGTGTATGTTGGAGAAAATGCGTATGTTGAATCTCAGGCATATACATTGTCTTATCCAGTACAAATAAGTCTTGATGACAATAAAACTGAATATTATTGTGCTGATATGGTACATGTTACTGCAACGGAAGGACTTGCAATGTATTCTTGGTTTAATGGAGATGCACGAGTAAGTACAATAACCAATAATTCAACAGCAATACAATTAGAATGTGGAAAAAATGGCAATACTATTTCGGTTGAAGCAAAGGATAATAAAGGTTGTTACTATACAGCAAGTACGCCTATCACAATTAAGTCATTAACTAAATATTATTATTGTGGTTCTGCAGGTGATGCTTCAGATTTAACAAATTATCAAAATTGGTGTACTACAGAGAACGGAAGTCCTAATAGTTGTACACATCCATCTCAAAATTTTGATGCCGATGGTTGTGAATACATTATTAATAAGGATAACGTTGAATTGAAATCATCACAAACTTGGACTGTTGGTGGTGAAGGTACGAAAGTTACTATTGGTGACGGAAAATGGAATAGTACAATACAAAGTGCGACTAAAGGTTTTAATCGTTATTACGATAATGTACAGTATTATGGCGTTGGTCAAACAGGAAATACAAAAGCTGTTCCAGAATTGAAAGATTATGTTGCGTCAAGTGATTATCGTGCTTATGCTAAAACATTGAAAATTGCAGGAACAATGAATCTATATGATGGTATAACAATAGATATAAAAAATGGATCGGAATTAGAAATAGCCACAGATAAGGGTAATCCTACTATAGGAACTTGTTATACGGATGCAATCAAACATAATGGTTATAATCAGCAAAATAAGGAGTATACGGATCCAATGATTATACCTGGTGCTATTGTGACATATACGGGAGATGGCGCAAAGGCAATTCAAGATGTTGTATATAGTAATGTATATATAAATACTTCTGGAGATGTAATTTTCCCGAATGGTACGGTAGAGGTAAAACAAACGTTAAAATATGACCAAACACCAAATAGTGTAAGTACAATTGGTAATACAGTGTTATATTCTGGGTCTGTGAATCAAACGATAGAACCTATGCAATATAATAACTTAGATTTAGAAAATGCTACTATTAAAACTATGGGTGGTGATGTCACTATTGATGGAAAATTAATAGTTGGATCTGGAGCTACACTAAATGGAGGTACAAACAATAATACATTAACATTGACTGGAAGTGGAGATGTTGTAGATTACAATGGAAAATATGATGCAGGAAATTCTACTGTAAAGTATACTAATTCTGGAAGTGCTAATGTGGCAGCATTACATTATTATAATTTGGATTTAACTGGTGGAGCCCGTGTAATGCCAAAAACAGTTGTTGGTATTGCTGGAACGTTCACACCTTCAAATAATGTTGATGTTACAGGTAATACAATAGAATTTGATGGTAAAGCTGCTCAAACCTGTCCAGCTTTTAATTTCAATAACTTGGTAATTAATAATACAGCAAGCTCAGAGGCAACCGTTACAATGTCTGGTAACGTGAATGTTGCAGGTCAGTTAATATTAGAAAAAGGTGTTTTGAAAACGAATGGGAAAGATATAACTATTACAAATTCAGCTGCAAATGCAGTCGGTGGGGGTACTTCTCAATCATATATCGAAGGTGATTTAATTTGGAAAATTCCTTCAAATTCTGACGGAACAGATGCATCAACACAATATTTATTCCCTTTGGGTACCTCTGGTAAAGGATATAGTCCATTGATTTTAACAAATTTAAAGACGGGAGCAAATCCTTCCGTAAAAGTTGGCGTATCTGCTGGGTCGTCTTTGTCTCACGATGCGTCAATTACAAGTATCTCAGAATTAACATGGTCGGTACAAGGAACTAATTATACTTCGGGGGCTGTGTCATTACAAAATGTGGATGATGCATATAACATTATAGCGTATACAGATAACAAAAACGATGAGGTCGAATCTATAGGTGGTTCAAAGATAGGTAGTGATTTGTTACGGTCTAATGTGTCTGCAAATGGTTATTACACAATAGCAAAGAAAAACTTAAGTAATACTACGTATTATTATGATTGTTCTGATAATGCTACAAAAGATATAACAGATCCTACTAATTGGTGGACAGAAGAAGAGGGACAAGGAACGCAGGCAACAACCTTTAATCAAGATTATACTACTTGGATAATTTCTTGTGATGCTGAGGTTATAAATGCTGATTTAGTAATAACTGGATCTAATGTAATTGTTAAGTTAGAGGATGGTGCAAGTTTGTATTGTGGTGGAAATAAGAACGTCTTATTTTCTGAAGTAAGTCTTTCTTCGTCTTCTAAACTTGAAGTTGCTGGTGGAGCAGAGTTTTCGGTATTAAATTCTATATCTTTGTCTCCTAATGCTTCTATTGAGAATGAGGGAACGATAAATATATACGCACCATCACTTGTATTGAATCCTGATGAAAAAATAAAAAATAAATCAACAGGTACATTTAATATGGTTGGAACAGATTTATCTATATATTATGATTATGGAGATCAACCTTCAAAAGGTCCTGTAGGAAGTTTTGTAAACGAAGGGAAAGTTGATATGAAAAATGGTGCCCTATATGTAAATGGTATAGATGCTCAATTAAGAAATGTAGCTGGTGCTTCATGGAGCATAGATAATACAAATGCCCCGAATAAAAAAGTTGTCTTTGAAAATGTTGATTTTGAACAAAATAATTCAAAAAGAGTGAATCTTGAATGTCAATCATCGTTTAGTGTTAAACATTCTGATGTTGTTATTCATTACACCACTGCTGGTAGTTCAATTGGTATTGGTGGTGATTTGATTGTTGAGGATGGAAATTTGGAAATAAAACGTTATGCTCAAGGAGGAGGTCAGTTTACTATACGACAAGAATGTGGAACTATGATTGTGACAGATACTGATAATTCTGGTGATGGTTTGCTAGAATTGATTGGTACGGGAGGATCTTCACTTCGTGTTGCAGGAACTTTATATACTATGGGTATTGTTACTGAAACCATACAATCAGGTAATCATCTAGAAATTGAAGATGGAGGTTTTGCTTTCATTGGAAACTTGGGAGCAACAATGTCCCAAAATTCTTGGGAATATGATATTAATGTAAAAGATGGTGGTACATTATATTATTGTGGTAATAGAACGGCAGGGAAAGACAATGTAGGTAAAAATCAGGGTTATATGTGTTATGCGTCAAGTTACTATGATAATGGTGCTGATGACCCTATTCATCAAGGAGACTTTACAAGTCCTACACCAGGTACATATCGTGCTTGTTTTGAAAGTATGGAATCGTGTCAAGCAGCATTTGATGTTGGCGTTGAGAAGAAAACAGGAACTTTATTGCCAATCGAACTAACAATGTTGCATGCGGTATGTAACGAAAACAACGAAGTTGAAATTCGTTGGCAAACTGCTTCCGAAACGAACAACGAATACTTCACAATCCTTCGTTCATTCGATGGTGTTCATTTCGAAGAATTGGATATTG